>CAVSMY010000013.1:0-163005 GCA_963729175.1 uncultured Chloroflexia bacterium
GCCACCGGGATGGTGCTTGGGCAGGTGACGGAGAGCGCGCGAAGGGCGAGGAAGACGGCCCGGCGTACCCACGGCCACGACGAGCCGCGCCCGTCGAGCCTGGGGTCCGTCTCCGCGTCGGTCGTGTCGACGCGCTGTCGGAGTCGTTGGCGCGTCTCGGCGGCCGCGGCGTGCACCTGGCCCTCACTGTCGCGACCTGCTGCTCGAGCCCATCAAGCTGATTCTGGAAGTCCCTCTGGCAGGTCAGTTCCTTCCCAGCAGCCAGGCGATCGACGGCCCCGGTGGCGCAGGATCCCGTTGCTGCCACGCTCGCGGGGCGTCGATCAGTCGCACGATCCGGTGGATGCGTCCTCATCCGCGGTCAGGCGATGCTCAGCGGCATGGACGACCACACGAATCCAACGCCCTTCGAGATCCATGTTCGCGGTCAGCTGAGCGACCGGTTGCTCAGCGCGTTTCCGGAGATGCAGGCCCGGACGCGAAATCACGAGACGCTTCTCACCGGAGCACTGCCCGACCAGTCGGCGCTCCACGGCGTGCTCGCCCGCATCGAGGCACTCGGGCTCGAGCTCCTCGAAGTCCGTCGCGCACGAACACAGCATGGGACCGTCAGGGGGGCCGATGCGCCCGGCTCGCCCCGACCACACCCAACAGTCACGTCGAACCGTCAAAGGCCACCCGTCGTGCAGCAGTCGATCGTTGATCGCCCGCCACCAGGGACTTCCCGGCCGATCCGGGGTCGGTGAGCCGAGGACGCCGCGAGCGGCCTGCCAGCGCATGAACGACGATGCGGCACGCCGAAATCGTGGCGCCCCACCGGCAACAGCTGCGACTCTTACCTTCGGGTGGGACTCGCTGTCTGATCGGCCGATGTCGCCAGCGTGGCATCCGGGCCACCCTGCACCGATCGCGGATCGAGCAGGTAGGTCCGCAAGGTGCCGAGACCCTTCACCTCGACGTCTCGCTCGGTGAACGGATACCGGCCGGCGCAGAGCTGCCACGTCGACGCCGCGACCTGGATCATCCCGGGCACGCCGCTCGACTCCATCCTGCTGGCGACGTTCACGGTGTCGCCCCACAGGTCGTAGCTGAACTTCCGGTGGCCGATGACGCCGGCGACGGCGGGTCCGGTCGCGACGCCGATCCGGAGTCGGAGCGGTCGGCCGGGCACGGGTTCGATCGATGCCGCCTCCGGATGCATGGCGATGGCCATGTCGAGGATGACCGAGGCATGGTCGGCGCGTGGCTCCGGTGCGCCCGCGACCACCATGTACGCGTCGCCGATGGTCTTGATCTTCTCGAGGCCGTATCGCTCGGCGAGCGTGTCGAAGCGACTGAAGACTTCGTTCAACATCACCACGACGTGGGCCGGCGTCTCGCGCGCCGCGAACGGCGTGAACTCGACGACATCGGCGAACAGGATCGTCACCTCCTCGTAGTGATCCGCGATGACCCGTTCTCCACTCTTGAGGCGATCGGCGATGGAGCGCGGCAGGACGTTGAGCAGCAGGGCATCCGATTCCGCCTTCGCGCGCAGTCGTTCGCCATCGATGAAGACGACGAGGGCGAGCGCGACCGCCGCCGGTACGACGAGGTCGACCGCGATGACTAGGAGCCTCGCGAGCGATGGCTCCGGCGGTGCGGATCGGACGAGAGGATCGATGAGGACGCTCGCTGCAACGACGACGACCACGCCAGCCAGGGCCGTCGGGCCGGCGCGAGCGCCGAGGAACAGCACGGCGGCGATCGGCACGAGGATGATCCAGATGAGGTTGGCGGCCCCCCACGTCAGTCCTCCGGTCGGGATCAGGCTGATGAACAGGACAGCCAGTCCGACGACCGCCATCGTCGCGATGAGGGGGGTGAGCCGGTGGCTTCGGCGAAAGGACACCAGGGCCGTCCCGAACGCGCCGAGCTGGACGAGTGCGAGGGCCACGAGGGCCGGTCGCGCCGCTGCCAGGTCCACCAGCCCGAAGACGACGGCGACCCCCATGAACACCAGCGCCGTTGCGACGGCCACCCGCTTTCGGATCCGGAGGTCCGGTTCGTCCGCGGGATCGGCACCGATGTCAAGGACACGGACCAGCTTCATCGAACGGATTAGAGCACGCTGCAGGGCCGCGCCACGGCGGCATCGGACAAACCGCCGCGAGCCGGCGCGCACCGGAACGCTGACTCGATCGGGTGCGCGATACCCTGACGCGTGGCCCGCATCCTCCCGGAGACGAAGTTCTACGTCCCGCGTCCCCGCGAGTCCCTGGTCCGCCGACCGAGGCTGATCGAACGATTGGATCAGGCGACGCATGCCACGCTGACGCTCATCTCGGCCCCGCCGGGGTTCGGCAAGACCACATTGGTCGCCGACTGGCTTGCTGCATCCATGTCGGACGAGCTGACCCTTGCGTGGCTGTCTCTCGACCCGACCGACGATGAGTCGGGCGCCTTCTGGTCCGGCGTGGCGACGGCGATCCACCGGGCGGTGCCCGCAGCGGGCTCGGCCCTCTCGATGGTGCAGGGGTCAGCATCGCCGGCCATCGAGGCGGTCCTGACGACCCTCGCCAACGAGCTTGGCTCGATCGGATCCGACATCGTGCTGGTGCTCGACGACTTCCATGTGATCGATGCGCCGGAGATCCACGAACAGGTGGCCTTCCTGCTGGACCGCCTGCCGCCGTCGGCGCACGTGGTGATCACGACCCGTGCCGATCCGGCGCTGCCCCTGGCCCGTTGGCGGGCACAAGGTCAGCTCGTCGAGCTGCGAGCCGCGGAGCTGCGCTTCACGCTTGACGAGGCCGCGACCTACCTGGATCGGACCGCCGGCGTTGATCTGGGCGCGACCCAGATCGCTGCGCTGGAAGAGCGGACCGAAGGGTGGATCGCCGCGCTCCAGCTGGCCGCCATCTCGATGCAGGGACGGGACGACGTCGACGGCTTCATCGCGGGGTTCACCGGCGACGATCGCTTCGTCGTCGACTACCTGGCCGAAGAAGTGCTGCAGCGACAACCTGAGGATGTCCGTCGGTTCCTGCTGCGGACCTCGATCCTCGATCGGTTGACCGGCACCCTGTGCGATGCGGTCACGGGTCTCGATGGTGGGCAAGCGATGCTCGAGGTCCTCGATCTCCGGAACCTGTTCGTGATCCCCCTCGACGGACACCGCGAGTGGTACCGCTACCACCTTCTGTTCGCGGACGTCCTGCGGACCCGCCTGCAGCGCGAGGAGCCAGCTCTGGTCCG
Source organism: uncultured Chloroflexia bacterium (assembly GCA_963729175.1). Classification (GTDB taxonomy): domain Bacteria; phylum Chloroflexota; class Limnocylindria; order Limnocylindrales; family CSP1-4; genus CAVSMY01. The sequence continues at coordinate 3,238 of CAVSMY010000013.1, forward strand.
CGACCTCCATCGGCGCGCGAGTGTCTGGTACGAGCAGCGTGGTGATCGCTCCGAGGCAATCCACCACGCACTGGCCGGAGAGGATCTCGACCGAGCCGCGGACATGATCGAGCTGGCGATCCCCGAGATGCGACGGACCCGCCAGGAGAAGACGCTTGGCCGATGGATCGGATCTCTCCCCGACGCCCAGCTTGGCGTTCGTCCGGTCCTCAGCGTCGGGTACGTCGGCGCCCTGATGGCGAACGGCGAGTTCGCCGATGTCGAGCCGCGTCTCCGCGACGCCGAGCGATGGCTCGAGCCAGCCTCGGATCGGGCGGACGATCGCCGAGCCACGTCCGATCCGATGATCGTGGTGGATCAGGCCGAGTTCCGGCGGTTGCCCAGTGCGATCGCCTTGTATCGAGCCGCCCAGGCACAGATCCAGGGCGACCGGGAACGGACGGAAGCATTCGCTCTGCGAGCCGTCGCTCTCGCAGCCGACGACGATCCTCTCGGCCGCGGGTGCGGCCGCGGGGTTCCTCGCTCTGACGCACTGGGGCAGCGGCGAGCTCGAGGCGGCTCACGGCTTCTGGGCGGAGGCCATGGAGTGCCTGCAGCGGGCGGGCCACGCCGTCGATGCGATCGGTTGCGTCCGGCCGCTGGCCGAGATCCGTGCCGCGCAGGGCCGTCTGTCCGAGGCCATGAGGACGTATGAGCGGGGCCTGCGGCTCGCGACCGACGGTCAGACGCCCGTCCTGCGGGGCGCCGCCGACCTCCACGTGGGGATGTCGGAGCTCTGCCTGGAGTGGACCGACCTGGACGCCGCCGCAGACCATCTTCGAGAGAGCGATGACCTCGGGGACCTTGGTGGCCTGGCCCAGAACCCCTATCGATGGCGCGTCGCCATGGCCCAGCTGCGGGTGACGGTCGGAGATGCCGACGGCGCCCTTGTCCTTCTCCAGGACGCCGAACGGGTCTTCGTCAGCGAGTACTACCCCGTGATCCGACCCATCCCGGCGCAGGTCGCGCGGATCCACGCTTCACACGGCCGACTGCGCGAGGCGGGTGCGTGGGTCCGCGAGCGAGGCCTGTCGGTCGATGACGACCTGAGCTACGTCGGCGAGTACGAGCACATCAGCCTCGCCAGAGTCCTCCTTGCCCAGGGCGCGTGGACCCACGATCCGCGCCCGATCCAGCAGGCGGTCGGGCTCCTCGAGCGACTGCGTGTGGCGGCCGAAACGGGTGGCCGGTGGCGGAGCGTCGTCGAGATCCTGATCCTGCAGGCCCTGGCTCACCACGACCGCGCTCCCGGCTCGATCGCCCTTGAGCCACTTGCCCGGGCCCTCAGTCTGGCCGAGCCGGAAGGCTATGTCCGGATGTTCATCCTGGAAGGCGTCCCCATGGCGGCGTTGCTCGTGGCCGCGTCCAGACGTGGCATCGAGCCGGAATACGTCCGACGACTCCTGCATGCGTCCGCGATCGGCGAGCGCCCGGCGACGAGCCAGCGCCTCGTGGAGCCCCTCAGCGAGCGGGAGCTCGATGTCCTTCGGCTCCTCGCATCCGACCTCGATGGCCCCGCCATCGCGCAGGAGCTGGTCGTCGCTCTGAGCACGGTGCGGACCCACACGAAGAGCATCTACGCCAAGCTCGACGTCAACAGCCGCCGAGCGGCGGTCCGGCGCGGCGAAGAGCTCGGCCTCCTGTCGCGAGGCCGCGACCGCTGACGGATCCCCATCGCCCTCCCCACCGATGGGGAGGCGCCGTCCCCACCCTGGCGCCCACTGTGGCCTCCCCGGCCGTCGCACACGCCGACATCGCCGAGACAGGGACAGCGGAAGGAGCCGGATGGACGAGCACAACGGATCGCCCGACGATCGCCGTGAGGCGACGCAGTTCGAGATCCGCCTGAAGGGCCGCCTCGACAGCGACTGGGCCGATCGGCTCGGCGTGATGTCCCTGACCCATGCGAGCGACGGCACCACCGTCCTCGCCGGACCGGTCGCCGACCAGGCAGCCCTCTATGGCCTGCTCCAGAAGCTGCGCGACCTTGGGGTGACGCTGATCTCGGTCAACGAGAACGTGGTTGAGCCGCTCAGCGCGGGGGCAGAGCTGGGCGGCCGACCTCATCTCACGGCCTCCACGACCTTGACTTCAACGACAAGGAGACCGACATGAACGACACGGCAATGAGTGGAACGACAGGCGACCGCACGCAGGGCTGGAGGAAGCTTGCGCTCGCGGCTGGCCTGCTGTACCTGATGACCTTCATCTTCTCGATCCCGGCCGTCTTTCTGTACGGCCCCGTGCTGACGGATCCGGACTACATCCTCAGTGCCGGGGCCGACTCCCAGGTCCTGTTGGGCGCGCTCTTCGACCTGATCACCGCCCTCGCCTGCATCGGGACGGCCGTCGCGCTCTATCCGGTGATCAGGCGCCAGAGCGAAGCCGCCTCGATCGGCTTCCTTGCCACGCGGATCTTCGAGGGAGCCGTCATCGTCATCGGCGTCGTCTGCCTGATGGCGGTCGTCGCGTTGCGGCAAGCAGGCGCAGCCCCAGGGACCGACACGTCCGCGTTGGTCGCCGTCGGCCAGGGACTCGTCGCGGTCCGCGATCAGACCTTCCTGGTCGGCCCCGGCGTCATGCCCGGCCTGAACGCGCTGCTGCTGGGCTACGTCCTCTATCGGTCGCGCCTCGTCCCCCGTGCGATCCCCGCGCTGGGGCTCATCGGCGCCCCGCTGTTCCTGGTCCTCGCGGCCGCATCCATCCTCGGCCTGAACGAGCAGGCGTCCGTGGCGTCCGGTATCGCGGTCATCCCGATCTTCTTCTGGGAGCTGTCACTCGGCCTGTGGCTCACGTTCAAGGGCTTCCGACCCGCGGCCGTTGCCGCGCTCGCCTCCGACACGAGCGAAACGACGTACGTCGGAGGCGGTCACCTCGATCGCCGATCGCGACGACGACCGCAGGTGCGGCATGACCGCCGAGCGGGAGCGGACGGCGACACTGCCTCCACGTCTGGTCGTCCGAACCGCCTGGGTCTTGCACCGCGCTCTCTACCGGTTCAGCGGCGGGCGGATCGGCCTCCGACCGCCCGAGCCTGGCAACAAGTTCGGGATGCTGCGCCTTAGGACGGTCGGTCGAAGGTCCGGCGAGTCGCGGGTCGCGATCGTGGGCTACTTCGAGGATGGACCGAACCTGGTCACCTTGGCCATGAATGGCTGGGCAGAGGCGGAGCCCGCGTGGTGGCTGAACCTCCAGGCGCAGCCGGAGACGGTCGTGGAGCTGAAGGACGGTCTTCGTGCGGTCCGCGGTCGCGCCGCCGAAGGTGACGAGCGCGATCGGCTCTGGGCCTGCTGGCGTGAGTTCAGCGACGACTACGACGCGTGGGCGGCCCTGCGGACCGGGCAGACCGCGGTCGTCGTCCTCGAACCACGCGCCACCGGGGTGGCGCATCGGGCCGGCTCATGATGCCGGCCGGAGGTAGACCGGATACTCGCGGACTGCGGCGGGCCTGCCACTGAACTCCGAGATGATCCAGACGCGCAGCGTTCCCCACTGCGCCCGCGGCACTTCGTACGACACGGTCACGTCGAACGTGCCCCAGCACCCTGTGCCGCAGCTCGCCTGCACCGGGACATCGACCAGGACCTTGTCGTTGCCATCGAGGAGCGCCATCCGGAACTGGCCCTCGAAGACGTCGGCGAGCCCGGTGACCCGGCCGGGGCTCAGCAGGGCGGCACCCCACGCCGGTCGATCCACGAAGATCAGGGGCAGGTAGCGGTCTTGGTACGTCGCCCGGGTGACGGGCGCGTCCAGGACGATCTCCTCGGACGTGAAGACCTTGACCGGCTTGCCCTCGAGCTTGAAGTTGACACGATCGACCGTCGTGGATCGGGTCAGCGTGTAGACGACCTGGGCCAGGCGTCCGCGGAGCGAGAAGATTTCGAACCCCCCGGTATCGTCAGCGGATAGCGCGGCGAACTCGGCGGACAGGTCGACCGTCGCGACGCCTCGCGAGATCTCGATGCCGAGGAGCTTTGAGCCCGCCGGGATGAGCGTCTCGATCTGCGGGAACGCCGCTCGCTCCTTGGCCGATGGTCCCGCGAGCAGCGCCGTCATCGCGGCCGTGGCCGTCGCCGGGCTCTTGGGCACCGTCCGGAGGACGGGCACCAGAGTCGGCTCGTTGACGACTTCGCCGCCGCTGAACGGATCGCGCAGCAGGAAATACGCGCGAACGATCATCGTGGTCGCCGTCGGCGAGGGCGAGGGCGATGGCGAGGGCGAGGGCGATGGCGAGGGCGATGGCGCGGGGCTCGGCGTCCCCGGAACAAGCGTCGGTGATGGCGATGCAGCGGCCGCGGACGACGCCGCGGACGGCGCCCCGGAAGGCGATGCCGTCGGCGATGCGAGGCTGGCCGTGGGCGTGCCCGACACCGCAGGGCTCAGGTCGGCGGACGGCGTGCTGCAGGCTGCAAGGAGGACAAGGGTCAGGAGCGCGGCGACCGGCTGACGGCGGAACATCTGAGCACCCTAACGCGAGGGATTCATCCACCCTCAGGATCGATGCTGCCCGTTCCGCCGGCATCTGCCGGTCGTCATGAATCCGGGCGCCGATCGGCATCACCTGGCTCCTCGCCGCCGGTCACGTCTCCGATCACTGGGTCGCGCAGAGCAGCCGATCGGCCAGAGCCGGGAGATCAGGATCCTCCTGACCCCGATGGTCGAGCACGACGACGACGCCGTCGGTCCCGTCGGGCGAGACCTCGGCGATGGACAGCGTGCCGTTGACCGCGCCCTGGTGGCCGAAGACCGTGCCGCAGGAATACGTCCCGATGCCGATCCCGAGCCCGTACCCGGCGCTGTTCGTCCGGAGCATCTCGCTCGTCAGCGATGCCGGCAGGAGCCTCCCGCCCACGATCGCCTGGATGGTCGTGAGCAGCTCATCCGGGGTCGAGATGATCCCGCCGTTTCCGCCGTTGCCGAACCAGCCGAGATCGTCCGTCGCGTCGACCAGCGAGCCGTCGTCGGCGGTGTCGTAGCCACGCAGCTCGGGTGACGCCGTATCGGGCGGCGCGATGGTCGTCCGAGACAGCCCGAGCGGTCCCACGATCCGGTCCCGCAGCAGATCCGAGACCGACCGCCCGGTCGCCTGCTGGAGGACCATCGCGGCGAGCTGGTAGTTCGTGTTGCTGTAGGCCCAGCCGGTCCCCGGCTCGAAGAGGCGGTCATGGGTCTCCGAGAGCCCGACGAGGACCCGGTCGGACGCGATCGCCGGCTGGCCAGCCAAGACCTTCTCGAGGACTGAGCTCGCCTCGGCGCGCAGGGCGGGATCGGCCAGTTTCGTGATGTCCGTCCGGACCTGATCCACGCTCGAGGCCCCGTTGCTCTCGTCGTAGATGCCGCTCGAGTGGTCGAGCAGCTGGCGGACCGTGACGCGCGGGTCGGACCGGATGGTGCCGGGAAGGAGATCCCCGACGATCGCGTCCAGATCGACCTCGCCGCGGGCGACCGCGTCGAGCACGAGGGCGGCGACGATCGGCTTCGTGATGCTCGCGATGCGGAACCGCGTCGACTCGTCGATAGGGGTCCCGACGGTGTCGGCGGTCCCCGAGGCGACCCACCTGCGCGCAGGGCCGTGCCGGATCAGTGCGATCGCCCCTGGCGCCCCGTCTGCGGTGCGGGCCGCATCGAGGATCTCCTTCGCGCTCGCGAGTGCCGTGGTCGGCGCCGCTCCCGCGCTCGACGATCCAGGCGGGGCCGCCGACCTCGTGGGTCCCTCAGGGGTGGAGGACCCAGGCGTCACTGAGGCGCCGCAGGCAGCGACGACCGCCAGCGTCGCGACCAGGGCGGTGACGCGATCCAGCACGCTCGACGAGCGGGTGCCGCACTGCCTCATGGACAAAGGCTGACGTTGGGATACCCCGGACTCCTAGAGCGGAAGGACCCACTCTCGGCCTGCCGGTGGGCTCTGCGGTCGCTCTCGACGGCCACGGCCCCATCCGAGTCCTCCCTCCCCGGTCGCCGGCTACCGACGAGTCGTCCAGTCTTGCAGGGTCACGACGCGATCCGCCTCGCCCGTCGTCGGTCCCTTGCCGGCGTGTCATAGGAGATCCACGGCGATCCGGGCGCAGACGCGTCGACACTCGAGGGCAGGTGTTCTACCTTCTTGGCGGAGAGGAGCGCCGCCAGGATGGTTGACGAAGCGAGGCGTCCGACCGGCGTGTCGGTCATGGCGGTCGTGGTCGCTGTCGCCGGCGCGGCGGACATCCTCGCGGGGCTGGGCGACATCGGCGTCGGGGGCGGCTTCCTCACCGACCTCGGGTTCGGGGCCACCCTGGACGGGATCATGACGATCGTCGGCCTGGGCCTCGTCCTCGTCGGCGTCCTTGCGCTCGTGACGGCGCTCGGGCTGTGGCTGCAGCGCGGCTGGGCCTGGTCGATCGCACGACTCTGGGCGAGCCTCTGCGTCGTCGTCGGCATCGTCAGCGCAGGGCTGTCGCTGCTCGGCGACTCGCTCACGAGCTGGATCATCGCGACGATCGTCGCGGCCCTCGTCCCGGCCATCATCGCCGCGGCGGTGCTGTGGTACCTCTACCGACCCGAGGTCAAGGTGGCGTTCGGCCGAACCTGATCCACGAGCGGCGCCCCTGGACCCTGGGGTCGGTCAAAGGTCAAACCGATCCTGGATCAGGCGGCCAAGCATCGCGATCGCTCACCATGACCGCACAGTCACCCAAGAAGGGCGGCCCGCGCATACGAGCGGTCGACTGTCTGCGCCCGTGGTCCAGGAGCGCGTCCACGTCGTGCGAGGCGAACGTCACGCTCCACGGCTCGGACGCTACCCCATCGAACGCAGCTCACGTCGGCCGCACGTCGATCTCGCCGGTCGCGCAAGATGTGCAGGTCGCATGGGAGGCGAGGTCGCTCCATCGCGGGCGACCAGGCGCGACATCCGAGGGATCGCCGGCCGGACGGCCGACGCCGCGACCCCGCGGACCGACCGAGGAGGACGACGAGACATGACATCTGAGACCGGAGGCTCGGCCGGGGTCGGCGCGGCCGCGGCCGACGTCGCGTGGTATGCCCTCTCACCCGACGACGCGGCCGCTCGGCTCACGGTCGATCCGACCAGTGGCCTCACGACCGCCGAAGCAGACGCCCGCCGCGCGACGTACGGGACGAACGCCTTCAGCGAGGCGAAGAAGGCGTCGCCGTGGCAGCGCTTCAGCCGCCAGTACGCGGACCCGATGCAGATCGTCCTGCTCGTCGCGGGCGTCGGCTGCCTGTTCCTGCCCGGCCAGTTCTACACCGGCGTCTTCCTCATCCTCCTCACGGTGTTCAACGCCTGGATGGCGATGAACCAGGAGGGCAAGGCCGAGGCGAGCGCCTCCGCGCTCCAGGGCATGATGGTCGTCAAGGCCAAGGTCCGCCGCAACGGCGAGCTCGTCGAGATCCCGATGGACCAGCTCGTCCCCGGCGACATCGTGAACATCGAGGCCGGTGACCTCGTCCCCGCGGACGCCCGGATCCTGTCTGCGGCGACGCTCGAGATCGACGAGTCCGCGCTCACCGGCGAGAGCGTCCCGACCCCCAAGCAGGTCGACGCGGTCGCCGCGGACGCCGCCCTCGGCGACCGCGTGGACATGGCCTTCATGAACTGCCAGGTCACGCGCGGCGCCGGCACGATCCTCGTCGTCACGACCGGCATGGCGACCGAGGTCGGCCACATCAGCGGCATGCTCCAGTCCACGACGCGTCGAGAAGACGCCGCTGACCAAGCAGCTCGACGCGCTCACGAACCAGATCCTCATCATCGCCGGCATCGCGCTCGCTGGTCTCGATCGGTCTCGGCCTGTACCGCGGCGTCGAGCTCGAGGAGCTGTTCCTCAGCGCGGTCGCGTTCGCGGTGGCGGCCATCCCGACCGCCCTGCCGGCCGTCGTGACGGCCATCCTGTCGAAGGGCTCCCAGCAGCTCGCCGACGCCGGGGCGATCATGAAGCGCCTCCGCTCGGTCGAGACGCTCGGCTCGACCTCGGCGCTCAACTCCGACAAGACCGGCACCCTCACCCTCAACCAGATGACGGCGGTCCAGATGGCGATCGTCGGTCGGCGCTACGCGATCAGCGGGGACGGCTACTCCACGACCGGGCAGATCGCCCACACCGGCGGCCAGCCGGACGTCCCGCTCGAGCAGTACCTGCTGCCGATGGCGCTGTGCGCCGACGCCGAGGTCCGCGACGGCGCGCCTCGTCGGCGACCCGACCGAGGGCGCGCTGGTCGTCCTTGCCGCGAAGGGCGGCGTGGACCCGACGCTCACCCGCGAGCGGTACCCGCGCGTCGCGACCCTGCCGTTCGACGCCGCCTACAAGATGATGGCCACCTTCCACGCGATGAAGGACGCGCCGGCAAGGACGTCGTCCGCGGCTACATCAAGGGAGCGCCGGACCAGCTGCTGGCGCGGGCGACGAGCGCCCACGGACCCGACGGCACCGAGGTCCCGGTCGCCCAGCTGCGCGACGCCTACCTCGCGGAGAACGAGCGCCTCGGCACAGCAGGGCCTCCGGGTCATGGCGACCGGCCAGAAGGACTTCGATCCGGCGACGTTCGACCCGAACGCCGACCTGCTGCCGCTGCATCGACGGGCTGACGCTCCTCGCGATCGTCGGGCATCGTCGATCCGCCGCGGCCGGCCGCGAAGGCCGCCATCGCCACCGCCCATGCGGCCGGCATCCAGGTCCGGATGATCACCGGCGACCACGCCGTCACGGCCGAGGCGATCGCCCACCAGCTGGGCATCGAGGGCCGCGCGATCACCGGCGCCGACTTCCGGGCGATGAGCGACGACGAGGCGATGCGCCAGATCGACGGCATCGGCGTCATCGCCCGGGTGTCGCCCGAGGACAAGGTCCACCTCGTGGACATCCTGCGCAAGAAGGGCCATGTCGTCGGCCATGACCGGCGACGGCGTGAACGACGCGCCGGCCCTCAAGAAGGCCGACATCGGCATCGCGATGGGCATCACCGGGACGGAGGTCTCCAAGCAGGCCGCGGTGATGATCCTGACCGACGACAACTACGCCACGATCGTCAAGGCGGTCGGCCTCGGCCGGGCCGTCTACGACAACATGCTGCGGTTCATCCGCTTCCAGATGGCGGGCCTGTTCGGGTACATCGCCACGTTCCTCGGGTCGGCCTCCTCAACATCGTCGGCGGCATCCCGTTCCTGCCGCTCCAGACCCTGTGGCTGAACTTCACCGTCAACGTGTTCCAGGGCCTCGGGCTCGGCTACGGCAAGCCGCGCGAGGGCCTGATGGAGGTCCCGCCGCGACCCAAGTCGCAGCAGATCATGCCCCGCCGGCTGTTCACGCTGGCTGGTGTTCTGCGGGCTCGTGATGGCCGCCGGCACGCTCGGCGTGCTCGCCTGGGGCGAGCGCCAACTACGGCGACGTGGTCGCACGCACGATGGGCGTGACCACCTTCGCGCTGTTCCGCCTGTTCTCCTCGCTGGAGACGGCCGACGAGGACGAGTCGCTCTTCAGCGGCTCGATCCTCGGCAACCGCCCGCTCCTCATGGCGACCGGCCTGTCGGTGCTGACGATCATCCTGGCGACCGAGCTCGGCTTCCTCCAGCGGCTCCTCGGCACGGTGAGCCTGACGGTCGACCAGTGGGCCATCTGCATCGTCGTGTCGCTCGTCGCTCATCGTGGTCGAGGAGGTCCGCAAGCTGCTCAAGGTCCGGACCGGCGACGAGCCGGTCGCCGCCGCCCGCAGCCACCGGCCGCCGTCGGCGGCGTAGAGCCCGAGCCGCGACAAGACCAGACAGGAGGAGACGACGATGGCGAAGAAGAAGGGCAAGAAGCGCCCGAGAGCGGCCACGGCGACACGCCGGAGGTCGGCCGCGACCGACGGCGACAGAGGCCGCGCGCGAAGCCTGTCGAAGAAGGAGTACGAGCGCGAGATGCGCCGGCTCCACGGCGAGCTCGTGGCGATGCAGGAGTGGGTGAAGGCGACCGGCGCCAAGGTCTGCATCGTGTTCGAGGGCCGCGACACGGCCGGCAAGGGCGGCACGATCAAGCGCATCACCGAGCGGGTCAGCCCGCGCGTGTTCAAGGTCGTGGCCCTGTCCGCGCCGACCGAGCGCGAGCGCTCGCAGATGTACGTCCAGCGCTACCTGGCCCACTTCCCGGCCGCCGGCGAGGTCGTGATCTTCGACCGCAGCTGGTACAACCGCGCCGGCGTCGAGCGGGTGATGGGCTTCTGCACGCCGGAGCAGTCGGAGCGGTTCCTGGAGCAGGTGCCCGGCCGTCGAGAAGGCGATGGTCGACTCCGGGATCATCCTGATCAAGTACTGGCTGGAGGTCAGCCCCGACGAGCAGACCCGGCGCCTGGAGGGCCGCATCCACGACCCGCGCAAGGTCTGGAAGCTGACCGACATGGACCTCAAGTCGTACAGCCGCTGGGACGACTACTCGCGGGCCCGGGACGCGATGTTCGCGGCGACCGACACGCCCTGGGCGCCCTGGTACGTCGTCGACACCGACGACAAGAAGCGGGGCCGGCTGAACCTCATCAGCCACCTGCTGACCCTGGTGCCCTACAGGCCGCTCGACATCAGCGCGACATCACGCTGCCCAAGCGCAAGGTCAGCGTCGAGGGCGAGCGGCCGGACCTGCCGCTGAGGCACATCCCGACGCCGTTCTGACCGGGGCCCGGCGGTCGCGCCCGCGCGCGACCGTCGGCCGGGGGCTCAGGACGTGGCGTCCGGTCCGGGGGCGTAGAACGCGGTGGTGTTCGCGACGGCCTGCGCCGCGGCGGCGGGTTCCGCCCCCGCGGCGATGTTCGCGGCGCCCCACTTCTCGCTGCAGCCGGCCGACCAGGCGCGGCCCTCATCCGACAGCTGCCAGGCGATCGGGTCGCCGACCGATCCGCCAAGGAGATGGAGCGCCAGTCCGAGCATCCCGCCGTCCCAGCCGACCCCCACGGCACCGGGTCCGTATTGGGCCCACGCCTCGTCGGGCACGACCGCGGTGTGCTCGAGCTCGAGCGTCGTCGCATCCTGTCCCGCCTCGGTCAGCCGGACCTCGACCTCGGAGACGTCGGCCGGGCTGCCGGTGTCCATATAGACCCACGTGACCAGGAGCCGGTGCGGTCGCTCGCAGGCGACGATCTCGCCTCCGGCATTGCCCTCGAACTGGTAGCGCCCACCCAGGCGATAGTCGCCGCTGATCGGCAGGAACCAGCGTCCGATCCGCTCCGGGTCGGTCAGGGCATCCCAGACATCCTCGATCGGCGCGGCATACGTGCGGCGGAGCCGGACGCTGCGGCCCTCACCGGCGGCGATGCGGCCGCTGCCGACCTCGCGCTGGGTCGCCTCGATCTCGCGGACGATGTCGATCATCGGGAGGTCTCCTTCGGGCTGTGGCTGGTGGTGGCGCGGAGGCGTCGTTCGCGCTTCCCGCGGGCGAGCTCGGTCGCAAGCGAGTCGAGTCGCTGCTCCCAGAACCGATGGAAGTGGTCGAGCCAGGCGTCGACCTCACGGAAGGGCGCGGCGTCGACGGCGTAGAGGCGCCGCGCACCACTGGGTCGGACGGTCGCGAAGCCGCTGTCACGGAGCACCCGGAGATGCTGTGAGACGGCCGGCTGGCTGATCCCGAACTCGTCCTGGACGACCTCGGCGATCGCGCCCGATGACAGCTCGCCATCGGCGAGGAGCTCGAGGATCCGGCGTCGGACCGGGTCGCCGAGGACGTCGAACGCGTGCATCGTCCAAGGTTATCAGTGAAGACTTATATAAGTCAAGACTGAGTATTCAGCGAAGCCGGCCTCAGTCGACCGCGAGCAGGGTCATCGTCCAGGGACGATCGGGTCGGGTCGACGGCTCCACCCGGACCGGCCAGCGGTCGCCCAGCACGGTGGCGAGCTCCTCCGGGTCGCGGAGGTCGCCCGCCTCCAGGACGTGCCGCACGACGTGCCCGCGGACGCGCTTGGCGATGACGTCGCCGAGTCGCGGTCCGGATCCGCGGGCCTGGCGGACCCGCAGCGAGACGGTCCGCTGGCCGAGGTCGGTCGGCATCCCGGCCGCCTGGAAGCTCGCCGACCGGAGATCGAGGATCACGCCGTCCTCGCCCGCGGCCGTGGCCAGGACGTCAGGCAGGACCGACCGCCAGGTCGGCTCGAGCCGGTCCAGGCCGACGAGCCGCGCGCAGATGTCGAGCCGATACGGCGGGATCCGGTCATCGGGTCGGAGCGCGCCCCACAGGGCCGAGGTGATGACCAGGCTGCGTCGCGCTCGGTCCGCCGCCATCGGCGTCAGCGAGCGGTGATCGAGGCCAAGGTGGAGGGGCCCGCTGTAGACATCGGCCGCAGGCATGGTCGGGACGTCGCGCAGCCAGGTGTTCCGGACGACCTGGGCGGCCATCGACGGCCGGACGAACAGACGCTGGAATGCATCGGGCCGGCCGCTCGTCTCGATGAGCGCGTCGAGGATCTCGGCCCGCGTCGGTCCCAGCGACGGGAAGGACAGCTGGTCGAGCGCGACGGGTGGGCCGCTGTCGGGCGCCGGCCGCTTCGACTCCGATGGCGGGACGATGATCAGCACGCGGGGTCGGCTCCTACCCGCCGACCGACAGCACGAGCTTGCCGCGGACGTCACGGCCAGCCAGCCGCTCCAGCGCCTCCGGCATCCGGTCCCACGGCAGCTCACCGGCCACCTGGGGGTCGAGCAATCCGCCGGCGACAAGCCGGGCGAGCGACCCGAGATCGCGGCCGAAGGCTCCGCCGCTGAGGAACAGCTCGAAGACCTGGAACCGTGCCGCGGAGTCGTTGTAGATGTCGCGGACGTCGAAGGTCGTCGGCTCGGCGGAGCTGTTGCCGTACATGACCAGGATCCCGTGCGCCTCGACGAGGGTCATCAATCGACCGAGCGTCGGGCCGCCGACCGAGTCGACGATGAGATCGAATTGGCCCTCGAGGTCGCTGACGTCCGTGACGACCGCATCGGCACCGAGCCCGGGCAGGCCGTCGGCGCGGGCCGAGCGCCCGCCGACGAGCGCGGTCACCTCGGCACCGCCCAGATGGGCAAGCTGGACACCGAAGCGGCCGACACCACCGGACGCGCCGCTGATCAGGACCCGCCGGCCAAGGAGTCCCGGACCGAGCCGGAGTGTCCGGAGCGCCGTCAGCCCGGCGGTCGGCAGCGCCGCCGCCTGGGCGAATGGCACGTCCGGCGGCAGCTCGGCGAGCCAGTCGCGGGGCACGGCGACCCGCTCGGCCCACGAGCCCCCGGACCGGATCCCGACGACCCGCGCGCCGGCTCGCGGCCCGTCCTCGATGTCGTCGATGAGCACGCCGGCCAGGTCCCAGCCCGGCCGGCGCCCATCGGGTGCGGTCACGAGGGCCCGCAGCTCGCCGCGGTTGAGCGAGATCGCCCGGACCTCGACGACGACCTCGCCCGGGCCGGGTGTCGGCTCCGGGACGTCCTGCAGGCCGATCCGGCCCGGGACTGCGTCGTTCACGACGAGGGCACGCACGGTCAGGCCTCCCTGGGCTCGGTGCGGGTCCGTGTCGCGGACCCGGCGGGCGGTCGAGCTTCGATGCTAGTCGGTCGGGCCGGGTGCGTGACATCGAGACGTCATCCGTGCGGGACTACCATCCGGGGCGATGGCTGACGACGACGGCCTGCCTCGGGTACTCCCGGACGACGATGCCGATGCGACCCGTTGGCGGGCCTTGCTCACCGGCGAGGACCCGACGCTTCGCTGGATCCGGCGACGCTGGCGCCATATCCCGGCGGCACCCCGCTGCAAGGTCTGTGCGTCGCCATTCACCGGCCCGGGCGGACTCCTCGCGAGGCTGATGTGGCATGGCCCGATCCCGAGCAACCCGCTGCTCTGCAAGGCCTGCTTCGGCAAGCTCGCGGGCCATCCCGGTGGCGCCGAAGTCGAGATCAGCGTCCTCTTCGCTGACGTCCGGGGCTCGACCGGGATCGCCGAGCGGACGTCGGCATCCGAGTTCCGCAAGCTGATCCAGGCGTACTACCGCTCGGCCGGAACGGCGATCGACCTGAATGGCGGGATCATCGACAAGTTCCTCGGCGATGGCGTCATGGCCCTGTTCATCCCGGTCATCACCGGCGAGAACCACGCCGCTCGGGCGATCTCGGCGGGTCGGGCGGTCCTCGACGCCGTGGAACGCGACGGCCTGTCGCGGAAGGGCCTTCGGGTCGGTGCCGGGATCCATACCGGTGACGCCTTCGTGGGCGTCGTGGGGGCCGATGAGAAGGTCGACTTCACCGCCCTCGGCGACACCGTGAACATCGCCGCGCGGCTCGGCGGGATCGCCGGTCCCGGCGAGCTGCTGATCAGCCGGGCGACCTGGGACCGGGCAGGGCTCGAGCCGCCACTGGCGACGCGTGAGGTCGAGATCGCCGGCCGCGCCGAGCACCTGGCGATCGTCGTGGACCGCCAGGCACCCGAGGCCGCCGCGGCGTAGATCGCGGCGTCGGAGCCCGCGCCAGAGCGCATAGTGCGCTCGTGCAGCTCCCGGAGACGCGCTATGCGCTCAGCGGCGACCTGTCCATCGCCTACCAGGTGTTCGGCGACGGCCCGATCGACATCGCCCTCGATGTCTGGTGGTTCAACCAGGTCGACGCTCAGTGGGACGTGCCGCCCCTCGCGCGGCTGCTCCGCCGGTTCGCCTCGTTCGGGCGGGTGATCGTCTTCGACAAGCGCGGCTTGGGTCTGTCGGACCCGGTCCGACTGAGCGAGCTGCCCTCCCTCGAGCGATGGATGGACGACCTCGGGGCGGTCCTCGAAGAGGTCGGGTCGAACCGCGTGGCGCTGGTGGGCGGGAATGGCGGAGGGATCATGCCGATGCTGTTCGCCGCGACCTACCCCGAGCGGGTCCGGGGACTCGTCCTCGTCGACTCGTTCGCGTCGACGATCGTCGACGACGCGTACCCGTTCGGCTTCTCGCAGGCTGACATCGACCGTCGTCTCGAGGCGTTCCGAGGCTGGGGACAGGGCGCGATCCTCGACGCGATGGCGCCGACCGCCGCCGAGCAGCCCGCCCTGCGCGAGGTCTGGGCCCGCTACGAGCGCGCCGCGGTCAGCCCCGGTGCGGTCATGGCGATGATGCGGATGGTCTACGCCATCGACCTGCGCGACGTCCTGCCGATGATCCGCGTCCCGACGCTCGTCGTCCATCGGGCGGACGCCAAGCGGATCCCGCCGGAGAACGGGCGATATCTGGCGGCGCACATCCCCGACGCGAAGTATGTCGAGATCCCCGGCGTCGACAGCTTCATGTGGGCCGGCGACCAGGAGCGGATCGTCGATGAGATCCAGGAATTCCTCACCGGCGCCCGCCCAGCTCCGGCGACTGATCGGGTGCTTGCGACCATCCTGTTCACCGATATCGTCTCGTCGACCGAACACGCCGCCGAGATCGGCGATCGTCGCTGGCGCGACCTCCTCGACGCCCATCACGGCGTCGTCCGCGATCACGTCGAGCGGGCTCGGGGTCGGATCATCGAGACGAAGGGCGACGGCTTCGTCGCGACCTTCGATGGACCGGCTCGGGCGGTCGTCTGCGCGCACGAGATCGCCCGCGACATCCACCTTCTGGGGATCGATGTCCGGGTCGGACTCCACACCGGCGAGATCGAGCTGCTGGGCGACGACATCGGCGGGATCGCCGTCCACATCGCCGCCCGGATCATGGCCCTGGCCGGACCGGGCGAAGTCCTCGTGTCGTCGACCGTCAAGGATCTCGTCGCCGGATCGGAGCTCCGGTTCGAGGACCGTGGAGCGCAGCCCCTGCGTGGCGTCCCCGGAGATTGGCGACTGTTCGCGGCGATCGTCTGAGCCGATCGATCAGCCGTCCGTCGCCGGGACGGCGCCCAGCCGATGGTCGTGGACGTAGCCGATCGTCGTGAGGACGACGCCGAAGCCGATGATGCCGAACAGGACCACGAAGAACGGGTCGCTCGTCGTGGCATACAGGTAGACCATCACGGCCAGGAGGCCGAGACGGACGAACAGTGTCGTCGTGTAGAGGACCTCCACGCGATGCCGGACGATCTGGATCACGAGGGCGGCCAGGGCCAGCAGGAGCGCACCCGCGAGCCGGGTGAAGACCTCGTCATACGTGCCGTTCGACAGGAGCAGCTTCGTGGCCGCACCGGGAGCCACGAGCAGCGCGACCCCGGCGATCGGCAGGTACGTCGCGAGGTAGTACAGGCTCAGCCGCGTCCACGTCATCGGTCACCCTCCAGGTCGGTCCGCGTGCCCGAAGCACCGTCGGCATCGCGACCATGGAATAGAAAGTAAAGTGACTAGTGTGATAAGTCAATCACCGTCGCGCGATACACTCGGGCCGATGGACCGGCGCAGCTACGACCAGTTCTGCTGCCTCGCCATCGCCCTCGACCACATCGGCGATCGCTGGACGATGCTGATCGTCCGCGAGCTGCTTTTCGCTCCCCGCCGGTACACGGAGCTCCGAGCCGCGCTGCCCGGGATCGCGACGAACCTCCTGTCGGCCCGGATGCGGTCCCTCGAGGCCGATGGCCTGGTCGCTCGTCGGCGGCTGCCGCCGCCCGCCAACGCGACGATCTACGAGCTGACGGACAGTGGGCGGGCACTCGAGCCGGCGCTGATCGAGCTCGTCCGGTGGGGATCTCGCTGGATGGGCGCCGCTCCGGCCGGCACCGTCGTCCATCCGAGCTGGGTCTCGCTCGCCCTGGCGGCACTCCTTCGCCCTCCGACGAAGAAGATCCGGGGGGACTACGACCTGCTGGTCGGAGGTGAGGTGATCCGGCTCCGGGCGCGGCGAGGGACGATCCATGTCACGCCGCTGCCGGGCTCGGAGGCCGCGCTGACGGTGGCTACCGCCAGGCTGACGACGACACCGGAGACGGTCCTGGCGATCGCCACCGGCGCCACCTCGGTGTCGAGGGAGATCGCGTCAGGCCGTGCGTCGATCGACGGCCCGCCCGAGGCGACGGCGACCTTCAGCGCGATCCTGACCTTCGCATGATCGATCGGTCCTGCCGCCAGGCGGCTCGCGATCGGGGCGTACGATGCGAGGCATGGCCGATGACGTCGACGGCCCGGAGATGACGGCTGCGTTCCCGGCTGCCGAGATGGAGCTGACCCATCTGTTCGTGGTCAGCGACATCGAGCGAGCCCGGGCCTTCTACCGCGACGTCCTCGGCGCCGAGCTCTACCGCGAGTACGGTGGGTCGTCGGTCGTGCTGCGGTTCCTCGGGTCGTGGCTTCTGCTCGTGACCGGCGGTGGGCCCACGGCCGACAAGCCGACCGTCACCTTCGCGCCGCCGGGCGACCCCGACCTGGTGAGCCACGAGCTGACGATCCGCGTCCCCGACTGCCATGGCGCGTACGCGACCCTCCGCTCCCGGGGCGCGGTCTTCCTCACGCCGCCGGTCGAGTCCGAGTGGGAGATCCGAGCGTTCTTCCGCGACCCCGACGGGAACCTCCTCGAGATCAGCGAGGCCCGCACTCGGGACGACGCCTGATCGGCGGCAGGCGGCGCTGCTAGCATCGCCGTCCATGGCGGACCGGTGGGACTACGTCATCGTCGGCGGGGGGTCGGCCGGCTGCGCGCTCGCGAACCGCCTCACCGCGGACCGCTCGACGCGCGTCCTGGTCCTCGAAGCAGGCCGACCCGATTGGCAATTCGACGCCTTCATCCACATGCCGGCGGCCCTGACATTCCCGATCGGCAGCCGGTTCTATGACTGGAAGTACGAGTCCGAGCCGGAGCCGTTCATGGGCGGCCGTCGGATCTACCACGCCCGGGGCAAGGTCCTGGGCGGCTCGTCGTCGATCAACGGGATGATCTTCCAGCGCGGCAACCCGATGGACTACGAGCGGTGGGCCGCGGATCCGGGGATGGCGACCTGGGACTACGCCCACTGCCTGCCGTACTTCAAGCGGATGGAGGACTGCATCGCCGCGTCCGCCGACGACCCATGGCGCGGCCACGGCGGGCCTCTGCCGCTGGAGCGCGGCCCGGCGACGAACCCACTCTTCGAGGCCTTCTTCGAATCGGCCGTCCAGGCGGGCTACGAACGGACCGCGGACGTGAACGGCTTCCGCCAGGAGGGCTTCGCGCCGTTCGACCGGAACATCCGCCGCGGTCGCCGGATCAGCGCGGCGCGGGCGTACCTCCATCCGATCCTCGGTCGGCCGAACCTGTCGGTCCGGACCGGTGTGTTCGTCGAGCGGGTCGTGTTCGACGGCGGGCGGGCCATCGGGGTCGAGGTCTCGCGCGGACGCCGTGGGCGCGGGTCTCCGGAGCGGATCCTGGCGGGTGAGCTGATCCTGGCCGGCGGGTCGATCAACACGCCGCAGCTCCTGATGCTCTCGGGCGTCGGGCCGGCCGACCACCTCTCGAGCTTCGGGATCCCGGTCGTGGCCGATCTGCCGGGCGTGGGCCAGAACCTCCAGGATCATCTGGAGGTCTACGTCCAGTACGCCGCCACTCAGCCGATCTCGATGCAGCCCGCCGCCACCCAGAAGTGGCGCCGGCCGTGGATCGGCTTCCAGTGGCTGTTCTTCCGCCGCGGCCCCGGTGCGACGAACCACTTCGAAGGCGGCGGCTTCGCCCGCTCGAACGACGACGTGGCCTACCCGAACCTGATGTTCCACTTCCTCCCGCTCGCGATCCGGTACGACGGCACGTCGCCGGCCGGAGGCCACGGCTATCAGGTCCACATCGGCCCGATGTACTCCGATGCGCGCGGCTCGATCAGCCTGCAGAGCCGTGACCCGCGCCAGCATCCGGCGCTGCGGTTCAACTACCTCTCGACCCGGCAGGACCAGCGCGAGTGGGTCGAGGCGATCCGGGTAGCCCGGTCGATCCTGAACCAGCCCGCGATGGCGCCGTACAACGGCGGCGAGACGTCACCGGGCCCGTCGGTGTCGACCGACGAGGAGATCCTCGCCTGGGTCGCCCGGGACGCGGAGACGGCCCTTCATCCCTCGTGCACGGCGAAGATGGGCGTCGGGTCCGACGCGGTGATCGACCCCCTCACGATGCGGGTCCACGGGCTGGAGGGGCTCCGCGTCGTCGACGCCTCGGTCTTCCCGTACGTCACCAACGCGAACATCTACGCCCCGGTGATGATGGTCGCCGAGAAGGCCGCCGACCTCATCATCGGCGCGACGCCCCTGCCGCCCCAGACGACGCCGTTCTACCGACACCGGCCGGCCTGACCGGCGGGCCCCGAGCCCGGCCGCCGGTGTCCGATACGTCATCCGTCGCGACGGCATCACCGACGCACGTCCGAGCCAGAGGTCGGCTGCCGTCTCCTGACTCCGGGCGCCCTGACTCCTACGGTGTGAGCACGCCGGCCGCCGCCCCCTGTGGCGGCTGGCATCCGATCCACCCACCACCGCGCACCCCCACCGCGAGGAGCCGCACATGGCCGCGTTCGCCGTTCGCCAGCCTCAGCCCTTCGGACGCCCGAACCGACACTTCGCGGATGCGATCCGTGGCCGGGTGATCGACTCGAGCGACCCGGACTACGCAGAGGCGCGGCTCGTCCACAACGCGGCATTCGATCGCCTCCCGGCACTGATCGTCCGGCCGGCGGACGCCCTCGACGTGGCCCGGGCGGTCGACCTCGCGAACGACGCCGACCTGCCGATCGCCGTCCGCAGCGGCGGCCACAGCCTGGCGGGCCACGGGACCGGTGACGGCGCGGTCGTGGTCGACCTCTCGACCCTCAAGGGCCTGCATCTCGATCCGGCGCGCAAGCTCGCCTGGGCGAGGCCCGGGCTGACGGCCGGCGAGTACGCCATCGCGGCGGGAGCCCACGGCCTCGCGACGCCGTTCGGCGACACGGCCTCGGTGGGCATCGGCGGGCTGACGCTCGGCGGCGGGATCGGCTATCTCGTCCGCAAGCACGGGCTCACCATCGACAGCCTCGTCTCGGCCGAGCTCGTCACGGCCGATGGCCGGCTCGTGACGGCCAGCCCCTCGGACAACCCCGACCTGTTCTGGGGCATCCGCGGAGGCGGCGGCAATCTCGGCATCGTGACCCGGTTCCAGTACCGCCTCCACGAGGTCGGGGTCGTGACCGCCGGGGCCCTCGTCCTGCCGGCGACCCGTGACGTGCTGCGCGGCCTGCTGCCGATCGCCGCGTCCGCGCCAGGGGAGCTCTCGCTGATCGCGTTCGTCATGAAGGCGCCGCCGGCGCCGTTCATCCCGGCGGAGGTCGTCGGACGGCTCGTCGTGATGGCGACCCTCGTCCACGCGGGCGACCTCGAGGCCGGGCAGGCCGCGGTCGCGCCGTTCCGCCAGCTGGCGACGCCGATCGCCGACATGGTCGGCCCGATGCCGTACCCGGCGATCTACGAGTTCACCCGGGCCGCCGAGGCACGCTCGGCGGCATCGCACCGGTCGGTCTTCCTGCCGGCCCTGACCGACGCCGACGTCGACGCGATCCTCGACCACTTCGAGACCGCCAGCTCGCCGGCCGCGCTCGTCCAGCTGCGCGTGCTCGGCGGGGCGATGGCCGCGTGTGTCGGCCGACGCGACGGCGTTCGCCCATCGCGAGGCGCCGGTCCAGGCGACGATCATCAACCCGTATGAGGGCGACCCGGCGCCGCATGCGGCCTGGACGCGGTCCCTCTACGAGGCCCTCCGACCCGGTTCGATCGGGGTCTACGCGAACTTCCTCGAGGACGAGGGCGAGGACCGGATCCGGGAGGCGTATCCGGGTGACACGTACGCGCGGCTGTCGTACCTCAAGCGCAAGTGGGATCCCTTGAACCGGTTCCACCTGAACCAGAACATCCACCCGATGAACGGTCCGGTCGCCGTCGCCTGATCTCCTCACAGGGGTCCCGAGAAGCCGGACGATGGATCCATCGTCCGGCTTCGCCGCGTGGTGCGCACAGACACCGGAGTCGTGCGCGGCCGTGTCGAGTTCAGTAGTGATTCGTCATGTCCGATGACGTAAGGTGCACACCTACCGAGTGACGCCTGGCATGCGGCGGATCGGCACCCTCAGTAGCCGGTCGACGTGGGGGTCTTGGCGCCTTTCAAGGCATCGAGGAACGGGGAGGACATTGATGTTCAAGGGTGTCCGTTATCGCTCGGCGCTGGTCGCGTTGGCGATCGTGTCGGCCTGGACCATCGCCGCCACTCAGGTCGCGTTCGCGTCGACGAAGACGGCGAACGTCACCCTCCCGGTCACGACGAAGACCATCCACAGCATGTCGGGCAACGTGAAGCGTCAGGGCACGCTCGCGAACGTTGCCGGCGTCTTCGTCTACGCCTCCGCGTTCACGTATCCGGGTGGTCCAGTCACGTCCGGCTATGCGACGACGAATGCGAGCGGCAACTGGACGATCCCGAAGCTCGTCTCGGGGCAGTACCGGGTCTACTACAGCGCACCATCTGACGCGAACCTGCTGTTCAGCTACTGGAACGCGACCGGCCCGAACTACAACAACCTGTCGACCGCGTCTGCCGTGACGATCGGGACGGCCAACAAGAC
The DNA here is from genome assembly GCA_963729175.1 of uncultured Chloroflexia bacterium. GTDB lineage: Bacteria > Chloroflexota > Limnocylindria > Limnocylindrales > CSP1-4 > CAVSMY01. The sequence continues at coordinate 24,743 of CAVSMY010000013.1, forward strand.
CGGGGTCAACACGCGACTCCAGGTCGGCCAGACGATCGCCGGGAAGATCACGAAGATCGACGGCACGACCGGGATCCCGGACGTGAACGTCAGTGCCTACGGCCCGGGCAGCGGTTCGGCCCAGACCGACGCATCGGGCAACTACCTGATCAAGGGTCTGCGGCCCGGGAGCTACACGATCCAGGTGAACCCGCAGGAGGAAGACCCCTATCAGGGCGGTTGCTACTGGACCGGCGCCCCGCTGTACAAGTTCTCGTCGAACTGCGCGTCGCACACGGCGCTGACCGTCGCGCCCAACAAGACCGGCATCAACATCCGGCTGCCGGGCGCGTTCATGATCACCGGCTTCCTGAAGAACCGCTCGAATGTCGCGATCCCGTTCGCGGATATCTCCGCGGACCAGGTCTCGCCGAACCAGTGGTACGACTCGAGCTCCGCCCAGACGGATGGGACCGGCAAGTTCGTGCTCAAGGGCCTGAACCCCGGCCAGTACCAGATCGCCGAGAGCGCGCTACGGCACGATGCTACCTCGACGGCTTCTACTACGCGACCGATGCGACGAACCGCTGGACGATGGTCGATACCAGTGCGTCGAATGTCGTCGTCTCGGCGAACGTCACCCTCCCGAGCGCGATCCGACCCGCGACCGGCGTCAGCCTGAGCGGCAAGGTCACGACGACGAGCAACGTGGCGTTGAACGGTGCGTCCGTCTACGCCTACGGGCTCGTGTCGGGCGACTACCTCGGCTCCGGATACACGGACAGCACCGGAGCGTTCACGATCAAGCCCCTGCCGACCAACGTCGCGATCTACCTGAGCGTGTCGCCGCCGTATGACCATCCCGAGCTGATGGACGGCTACTACAACGTCACCGCGCCGAACTTCTTCACCCCGTTCAACGCCTCGAAGTCCAACTTCAAGCTGACCGCCAACAGGACCGGGCTGCTCATCCGTGACCCCGTCGGGAACGTGATCAGCGGCAAGATCACCAAGACCGGCGGGGCAGCCGTCGCCTACGTCTTCGTGCAGGCGTACAACTCGGCCAACGGGACCGGGTCGTACACCTCCACCGCGGCGGATGGGACGTACAAGCTCCAGGGCCTCCCGAACGGCACGTACAAGGTGACGATCGGAAGCCCGACCCCGACGTACACGGCGACGACGATCGTCATCGTCACCGGCGGCTACTACAACGCCGGCGTCGCCACGACCCACTACAGCGCCACGACGGGGACAGGGATCACCTTCCCCTGAGAGTCGGGGCGCCGCTGCGCCCCGCCGATCAGTCGACAGACGCGCGAAGAGGCGGTCCACACGGACCGCCTCTTCAACGTTTTGGCCTGTAGTTGCCTGGAAGCCGTTGCCGCGTGCGCTATGGTGGGGCCCTTCAGTCCGGTGCCATCCTGGGGGGATTCGGCGTTCGGTCGACCGACCACCACCTCCTCATCGTCCAGAAGGAGGTCGAGGTGATCACACGAGGGCGACGCCCGCGAGCGATCGTCGTCCTCATGACGGTGGTCTTCGCCTGGGTCCTGGCGAGCGCGCCGGCGGTACGTGCGGCGACCAAGACCGCGAACGTTACGCTGCCGGCCACGACGAAGGCCACCTTCAGCATGTCCGGCAGCGTGAAGCGGCAGGGCACGCTCACGAACGTCGCCGGCGTCTTCGTCTCAGCCTCCGCGTTCAGCGTCCCCGTCGGCACCATCACGAGCGGTTACGCCACGACCGACACCAACGGCACCTGGACGATCCACGGTCTCGTCTCCGGTCAGTACCGGGTCTCCTACCAACCGTCTTCGATCACTGGTCTCCTGTCCAGCTACTGGAACGGCGCCGGTCCGAACAACAACAACCTGACGACGGCATCTGCCGTCACGATCGGGACGGCGAACAAGACGGGCGTCAACACCCGACTCCGGTGGGCCCAGAAGATCTCGGGCACTGTGACGGAGATCGACGGCACGACGCCGATCGCCGGTGTCACGGTCTCCGCCGGCTTCAGTGAGACGGTGACGGATGCCGCAGGGGCCTACACGATCTCGGGTCTGGCACCGGGGACGCACGCGCTGAAAGTCCAGCCGAGCTCGGAGCAGCCCTATCAGGGCGGCTGCTACTGGACCGGCGCGCCGCTGTACAAGTTCTCGTCGAATTGCGTGAACAAGACGACGCATCACGGTCGGGCCGGACAAGACCGGCATCAACATCCGCCTGCCCGGCGCGTTCATGATCACGGGCTTCGTGAAGAACCGCTCCAACGTCCCGATCGCGGAGGCGTACGTGGGCGCGGGTCAGCAGACCCCGACGAGCTGGACGATGGCAGCTCGGCCGAGACGGATGCGACGGGCAAGTTCGTCCTCAAGGGCCTGAACCCGGGCGCGTACCGGCTCTTCGAGAGCGCGCCGTTCGGCTCGATGTATCTGGCCGGCTGGTATCTCGCGACCGACGCCGACCAACCGGTACACGCATGTTCTCGAGACCAGTCGACGTCGAATGTGTCCGTGTCCGCGAACGTGACCTTGCCGGGCGCCATCCGTCCCCCGACGGCGTCAGCCTCAGCGGCAAGATCACCACGACAGGCGGCGCGCGACTGCAGGGCGCCGGCGTGAGCGACATCTACTCGGCAGGGGGCTATCTCGGTTCGGACTCGACCATCCGGACGCGAACGGGAACTGGACCCTCAAGCCGCTGCCGTCGAACGTAGCCCTCGAGATCGGCGTCGTCACCGCCGTTGATCGGCCGGACCTCCTGGCTGGCTACTACAACGTCGACACGCGCCCGAACTACTTCACGCCGTTCGAGACGTCGAAGACGACGATCAAGCTGACGGCGAACAGGTCGGGCCTGCTTATCCGACTTCCGGTCGGCAACGTCATCAGCGGCAGGATCACGAAGCACAGGCGGCTATGCGCTGGCGAACGCGCTGCGTCCAGGTCTCCGACTCGCTACACGGGATCAATCGCGGCGCCTATACCGCGGCCGACGGCACGTACAGCATCAAGGGCCTGGCGAACGGCAAGTACACGGTCAGCATCCAGCGGCAGACGAACGCTCGCCGGGCCGCTGCTCGGGATGATCTCCTCGGGCTACTACGCCTCGAACGTGGCGACGACCCACTACACGGCCAACCCAGGCGCGCCGACCCGACAGCGTCCCGTGGCGACCCGTGTCCGTCAGTGAGAGGCGGTCACACGGACCGCTTCAACGTCAGGCGCCGGGTCAGACCAGCCGCCACCAGGTGCTGAGCGGCGGCAGCGGCTCGACGACGAGGAAGCGCCCGTCCCACGGCTGTACGTCAGGTTGCGATCCCAGCTGCAGGTAGTGGCGGACGAAGTAGTCGGGCGCATAGAGCTGTCCGGGCGCCGCGCAGCGCCCCAGATCGAGCTGACACGTGGGTACCACGGGTCGCTGATGGCGTAGGCGGTGAACTTGGCGTCCGGGTGGGTCAGCGGATCGGCCGTCGCCTGGAAGCCGCTCATGACCCACGAGTGGGCACCCCGCCAGACGAGCAGGCCGGCAGGCCGGCCCGTCCGTCGGACGGCTCGGGCGGCGCGCCTGCAGGGCCGCGTCGCGGGTCGGATAGACGCTGACGCCATAGCGCCCGAAGCCGAGCTGATGGAGCGCGCCGCGCCCAGCCGTACGGTCCGATGTCCGCATCGCCGCTGTGCGCCTAGGTCCTTCGCGAGCGCGAGGAGGGCCTTCTGGTCGCGGGCGGAGTGGATCCGCGCCCTCGGACATGATGTTCATCATCGTCTGCATCGCGCCGGCGACGCACCACTCCTTTGTCGCCTGGCAGCTGAAGTCGCCCCTTCGCGTAGAGGTCGAAGGTGTATCCGGACGCCCCATCGACACGGGGTCGGTGCCGTGCCCGGACCGATGGCCGAGGTCGGCCCGACGCCGGCCCCGACGGCGAGCGCCAGGGCGCCGACGCGCCGTCCCCCGGCGCCAGGGCCATCGGCCTCGGACCCGGCCGAGCCTTTCTTCGGCGGGAGCGACGCCGCATGGTCGAGCGCCGCGACGGACCCAGCCGCCGATCGCGGCGTCGTCAGTCGACGACCGTGGCGGGCAAGGTGGCGTAGCCGCGCATCGTCCGACCGGCCATCGGGCGAGAAGTCGGTCGCGCCGAGCGCCTTGACCTCGGCGAGTCCGTCTCCGGCAGCCGGATCATCCAGGTATCGGCGAACAGCCCGGTCGCGAGGTTGCCGCGGATGAAGGCGGCCGGGTAGCCGAACATCTTCCGGCGTTCTGCCTCAGGAAAGCCGTCGAGGATCGCGCCGAAGCGCTCGACGAGCGCCGGCGGCGAGCTTCTCGAAGCTCGGCATCGGTCGGTCGGCCAATGTCCGATCCCTCTGCGGTGGGGACCAGGTACGATGTTCGGCCCGTCGTCCGGTCCGCATCCGTTGCGGCGACGGGCCGCGAGGGTACGCCGGAAGCGCCGGCCTGTCGTGGGTCCACGCGCGCGATGTGACGGCGACGTCGTCCGCGTCCGGGGCGAGGGGTCGGAAGGCGTCACCTGCCGCATCGGGCATCGACATCGCCCGCACCTAGGCGAACGGGCCGTCGACCAGTAGATGGAGCGTGCCCACTCATCGCTCGCGTGCCTCTCGCGTCCTGACCACGCCGGATGCTACGACATCGCCGCGCCATCGCCGCGGGACAGGTCCCACCTGACCGACCTCGCGATCGCGACCGCGGTAGCTGCCCCGGGTCGTGTGAGCGACAGTGCGCCGGCGTGCGACGATGGCGCCGTCCGTCCCAGCCCGGAGGCCCGACCCGATGCGGATCCTCGTCATCGGCGCCGGTGGCGTCGGCAGCGCCGCCGCTCCGATCGCCGCCCGCCGCGACTTCTTCGAGCACATCGTCGTCGCCGACTACGATGCTCGCCCGCGCCGAACGCGTCGTCGCCGGCCTCGCCGACCCGCGGTTCTCGGCGGCCCGGATCGACGCCTCGGACGCGGCCGCTGTCGCCGCCCTGTGCCGCGCCGAGCGCATCAGCCACGTCCTCAACGCGGTCGACCCCCGGTTCGTCATGCCGATCTTCGACGGCGCGTTCGTCGCCGGCGCGGACTACCTCGACATGGCGATGTCGCTGTCGCGGCCGCCACCCGGAGCAGCCCTATGCCCTGACCGGCGAGAAGCTCGGCGACGCCCAGTTCGCCAAGGCGACCGAGTGGGAGGCGGCTCGGCCGGCTGGCGCTGGTCGGCATCGGCGTCGAGCCGGGGCTGTCCGACGTCTTCGCCCGCCACGCCGCCGACGAGCTGTTCAGCGAGATCGACGAGGCCGGCGTCCGTGACGGCGCGAACCTCGTCGTCGACGGCTACGACTTCGCGCCGTCGTTCTAGCATCTGGACGACGATCGAGGAGTGCCTCAACCCGCCGGTCATCTGGGAGAAGGACCGCGGCTGGTTCACCACCCCGCCGTTCTCGGAGCCCGAGGTCTTCGAGTTCCCCGATGGCATCGGCCCGGTCGAGTGCGTGAACGTCGAGCACGAGGAGGTCCTCCTCATCCCGCGCTGGGTGCAAGGCTCGGCGGGTGACATTCAAGTACGGCCTCGGCGACGAGTTCATCAACGTCCTGCGGGTCCTCCACCAGGTCGGCCTCGACCGGACGGACAAGGTCCGCGTCGGCGGGGTCGAGGTCTCGCCGCGGGACGTCGTCGCGGCCTGTCTGCCCGATCCGGCCAGCCTCGGCGACCGGATGCACGGCAAGACGTGCGCCGGTCTGTGGGTCACCGGCACCGGCAAGGACGGCTCGCCGCGGGAGGTCTACCTCTACCACGTCGTCGACAACGACTGGTCGATGGCCGAGTACGGCATCCAGGCCGTCGTCTGGCAGACCGCCATCAACCCGATCGTCGCGCTCGAGCTGCTCGCGGCCGGCACCTGGTCCGGCGCCGGTGTGCTCGGGCCGGAGGCCTTCCCGGCCAGGCCGTTCCTCGACCTCCTGACGGCGTACGGCTCGCCGTGGGGGATGCGCGAGATGACGCCGCCGGCTCGATGAGGGTCGGGATCTGCCTGCCCGCGGGGGAGGGGCCCGGAGCCGGTCGGCTGCGTATCGCGGCGATCCGGACCTTCGCGAAGCGAGCCGAGGCGCTGGGCTTCGACTCGGTCTGGGTGTCGGACCACCTGCTGTTCCGGTTCCCCGACGAGCCCGAGGAGGGGCTGCTCGAGGGCTGGACGGTCCTGGCCGCCGTCGCCGAGGCGACCGAGCGGGTGGCCCTCGGGGACCTCGTCGTCTGCACCGGCTTCCGGAACCCCGGCCTGCTCGCGAAGATGGCCCAGACGCTCGACGCCATCAGCGACGGTCGGCTCATCCTCGGCCTCGGCGCGGGCTGGCACGACCCGGAATACGAGGCCTTCGACTACCCGACCGACCACAAGGTCAGCCGGTTCGAGGAGGCCCTGACGATCATCAGCTCGCTGATCCGGACGGGCCGTTCGACGTTCGAGGGCCGCTGGACGTCGACCCGTGACGCCGCCCTGCTGCCGCCGGCCCGACCGGACCTGCCGATCCTCGTCGCCGGGATGAAGCCGCGGATGCTCGTCGCTGACGGCGCGCGTTCGCCGACTCGTGGAACGGCGCCTGGGCCGGCCGACCGACGGCGCCGCGGGTCGCCGATGCGAGGGCGGTCCTCGAGGCGGCCTGCGCCAGATCGGCCGCGACCCGGCGAGCCTCATCCGGACGACGTCGGCGTGCGGGTCGCGTTCACCGGGCTGCTCGAGACGCTGCCCGACCCATCGGAGCCCGATCGGCTCCTGTCCGGCTCGGTGGCCGAGGTCGCCGCCGGCCTCGCGGCGTTCCGGGACGCGGGCTGGGACGAGGTATCGTGTGGCTGTACCCGGAGTCGCCCGAGGGCCTCGAGGCGATCGGCCAGGCACTCGCCCGCTACCGGGCGCCGCCTGAGACCGACCGTCCTCGATGGACGAGTCGGCGTCGCGGCTGCGACGGACGTCGTACGGCGCGGCCGCCGCGACAGCCATGGTGGACGCCGACACGCCTCGCGCGACGCTGTCGCTCGACGGCCGGGACGAGCCCGGCGACCGACGATCGACCGAGGTGGCAGGCATGGCCCTCTGGACCGGCGGACGGACGAGCGGACCGCGGAGCGACTCCGACCGAGCGCGTCCTGTGGCTCGGCACGACCGGCGCGGATGGCGCCCCGCACCTCGTGCCGGTGTGGTTCGTCTGGGACGGCTCGGCGTTCGTCGTCTTCAGCAAGCCCGGCGCCCTGAAGGTCCGCCACATCGCCGCCGAGCCGAGGGTCGCGATCGCCCTCGGCGAGCCGGAGGATGACTTCGACGTCCAGCTCGTGTCTGCCCGAGCCGAGCTGGTCGATCGGCACGGCCGGCCTGCCCCGCCCGGCGGCCTGGTCGCGAAGTACGGCACCGAGATGGCCCGGATCGGCCTCTCGGCCGAGGAGTACGCCGCGACATACAGCCAGGTCAGATCCGCATCGTCCCGACCCGCTTCCTGCCCTGGCGCGGCCGGACCTGGCTGGCCGCTCGCCGCGGCCAGCGCGCCGGCCCGCGGCCGACGCTGATGCCCGCCTGGGCCTGACCCTCAGTCGGCCTCGAAGGACGCCGCGGCGAGAGCCGCGGGCCGAACGCCGGCGGGCCGATCCCGGACAGCTCGAGGAGCCGAACGACCCGGCCGCGCTGGCCGGCGAACGGTTCGAGCAGCTCGAGCATCTCCTCGTCGCTGCCGCGCGGGCGTCCCGTGAACGCAAAGACCACGAGGTTCTTCAGGTGGAAGTCGCCGACGCTCACCGCGTCGGGATCGCCGTAGGCTCGGAGCCCGACCTCGGCGGCCGTCCACGGCCCGATGCCCGGGATCGCCCGGAGGCGGACGTAGGCCGCCGCCGGCGGCAGCGTCAGCGGTGGCCTCCAGGCGGCCGGCGTCACGGCTGACCCGTCGGATCAGTCGGCCCGTCGCCGCTCGACCCCGAACGGGTGGTAGCCGTGGTACGGCAGCCGCGCAAGCGCCTCCGGCGTGGGCGGCAGACGCAGCCCGAGCGGTCCCGGAGCCCGCTCGCCGATGGCGTCCGACGAGGCCCCGATAGGCCGACCGCGCCGACCTCGCCGGTCACCTTCTGCTCGAGGATGGCCGGCACGAGCGACTCGAGGACGGCCGCTGTCCGACCGATCCGGACCCGCCCGGAGCCGTCGGGCCAGCTCGCGGATGAGCGGGCTGGTCGGTCCGCAGCTCGGTCGGGTCGTCGCTCCTCGCCGAGGAGGTCCGGCGCCGGTCTCGAGGGCCCACGCCGCCCCGGGCCCCCAGGCGCGCAGCCGGACCTCGACCGCCGGCGACAGCGTCACCTCGAGCGTCGCCGGGCCCTCCGGCGTCCGCGTCGCGCGCCAGGCGCGACGGCGATCGAGGCGCATCGCAGGGTCGCCGAGACCCCGCAGGAGCGGCCCGAGCGTGCGGCGGAGGTCGAGCGGCCGGGCCGGCCGGAAGCGGCGCCTCGACCGCCATCGACGCCGTCAGACATCACCACCGACTCCTCGCTGCAACCTTCCTGCGCCCTTCCGCCACGGGCGTCGGAAAGGAGATCGCGTGTATCATCCGGGACTGACGTGCGACGCGACCGATTGGTCGCGAGTGTGGTGCTCACCGCCGCGCTCGCCCTGGTCGCCGTTCCCGGCCCGGCCGGGTCCCGAACCCCCAGCGGGACCCAGGCTGACTCAACCCGAGCGGTTCCAGCCGGTCATGCTGGATGCTGCCCATGTCGGGGCGGTGCCATACACGAATGACACAGCGATGCGTTCCGCGTCGGTCCTGGAGACGGACTCCGTCCTCCGTGAACCGACGCTTGAGGAGCGCAGCTCGGCGCAGGCCCTGAGCGCCCGGCGGTCGACCAGCCCGAGGCGAAGGCCGGCTCGATCGCCCTCAACCCGTGGCGTCTCGACGGCAATGTCGCGTGGTACGGCCCGGGTTTCTATGGCCATCGGACGGCCTGCGGCGTCGAGCTGACGAAGACCGTCATCGGCGTCGCCCATCGGACCGTTGCCGTGCGGGACGAAGGTCACGTTCCGGAACCCCGCCAACGGTCGGGTCGTGACGCGCCCGGGTCATCGACCGCGGGCCGTACGTCGACGGTCGGCAGTGGGACATGACCGCCGGCTCTGTCGCGGCGCTCGACCACTGCTACACCGGTCCGCTGTACTGGAAGCGCGGCTGACGGGTCGCCGACCGCGGGCTCGGTCAGCCGCTGACCCACCGGACGCCGTGGTCGGCGGCGTCGGCCGCCGCGAACCGGGCGAGATCCCGGCCTTCCTCCTCGAGCGCGGCCCGGTCGGCGGGCTCGATCCCCGTCAGGGCGACGAGCTCGACGATCGCGACCCGGTCGCCGTCCTCGCGGACCAGCGACCAGGTCCCGGCCACCCGACCCCCGGCGGTGAATGACGGCAGGAAGTCGCCGTTCGCCTTGCGGATGACGGCCGCCTCGATCGCCGACGGCAGGATCCGCTCCCGGCGGTCGTAGCCGATCACGACGCTGTCCCAACGCGCGAGAAAGCGTGGCGGTGCCGGCTCGTCGCCGGTCGGGAGGGTCAGCGCCGCGAGATCGAGGAGGGTCCGGCCATCGGGCCCGCGGTAGCGGACCAGGGCCTCGCCGAGCGCCGCTTCGGCGGCCCGCATCCGGACGATCGACCGCTCGCCGAGCCACTTCGTCGCGTCGTCCAGTGACGCCGGCCCGTACGCGGCGAGGTAGCGCCGCAGCAGGATCGCCCGCGCCTCCGCCGGCGGCGGCAGCGACGCCAGGGCGCCGGGGATCCAGGCGTGGGCGTCGAGATAGCGGGCCGTCCCGAACTCTCGCCATCCGCCGGCGGGCGGGACCGTGACGAGCCAGCCGCGGGCCATCGCCACCCGGAAGCCGACGTGGCGCACGCCACCCGGCGCGTGCCGGGCGAGATCGGCATCCGGTGCGACCTCGTCGATGTGGGCCTCGAGCTCGCGGACTGTCCGGGGTGTCCCGGCGTACGCGAGCAGCCGGCGATGGAGGTCGGCATCGTCGATGCCCGCCCGACGGACGGTCGGTGCCCAGTTCGCCAGGCGCGCCTCGCTCGTCGCTCTGGTCAAAAGCCCGACGTCCGTCGCGGTGACGAGATGGAGGGTCCCGCGATGGACGGTCGCGCGGACGACCGAGCGATCCGCGAGTGCCGCCTCGAGATCGGCGACCCGGAAGTCGTCGAGCCGCGCCCGGAGGGCGATGTAGGGCGACGGCGAGTACTGCGCCTGGAGCCCGACGAGTCGATCGATGGCCGCCGCCGGCGTGAGCGTCGCCCGGCGGAGGAGCAGCTGCCGCTCGAGCGTCGCCCACGTCAGCTCGCGCTCGGTGAGGCCGCGGACGGGCGTCTGCGAGCCGGAGCCGGCTGGAGTCATCCGGATCCCTGACCCTCGGGCGCCAGCTCGAAGCCCTCGAACGAGAAGGCCGGCGCGACCGTGCAGCCGACAAGGACCCAGCCCTCGAGCGGTGTCGCCTCCTGCCACGTCCCTGCCGGCACGACCGCCTGCGGGCGCTGACCGGCGAGGACATCGGGACCGAGCCGGATCGCCGTGATCGAGCCATCGGGCTGTGCCAGGCGGAGCTCGAGCGGCCCACCCGCGTGCCAGTGCCAGATCTCGGTCGCATCGACCCGGTGCCAGCGCGACCGCTCGCCGGTGTCGAGGAGGAACAGGATCGCACTGCTCGCTGGACGCTCTCCGGGTCCCGTGGGCTCGCGCCACGTCTCGACGTACCGTCCGCCTTCCGGATGGTCCTGCATCCCGAGCTCGGCCGCGATCTCCGCTGCGGTCGCGTCGCTCGTCCGACGGTCGGGGTCGGACGGGGAACGGCGATGCATCATCGTCGGCGAGGATACGCTGGGCTCGGCCGGTCATCCGGGCGCCGGCCCGCCGATAGTGGTCGCCCCCCACCGACAGTGGTCGCGCCCCGCCGAGAGAGGTCGCCGATGATCATCCCGCCGCCGAGCCCCGACGCGCTCGAGGTCGCCCACGCCTACCAGACCCTCCTGCTCGAGGCCCTCGGCCCGGATGACCCCGCGGTCGCCCAGGCCCAGACCGAGGCGATCGTCCGGGCCCTGATCGCCGAGGCCGGCAACGACCTCCGGGCTCGACCCGAGCCGGGCGAGTGGTCCGTGCTCGAGTGCATCGGCCACCTCGTTGACGCCGAGATCGTGATGGCCGGCCGATATCGGTTCGTCCTCGCCCAGGACGAGCCGCCGCTCGTCGGCTACGACCAGGACGCCTGGCCCAGGGCCCTCCACCACAACGAGGCCGACCCGGATGACCTGCTGGCGGTCTTCGTCGTCCTGCGGACCGCGAACATCGCGCTCTGGTCGCACACCGATGCCGCCGGCCGGGCGCGCTTCGGCCGGCACCTGGAACGCGGTGAGGAGAGCTACGACCTGGCGTTCCGGATGCTCGGTGGCCACGATCGGATCCATGTCGCCCAGGCGCGCCGAGCGCTCGCGGCGGTCCGCTCCGGGACGCCGACCGGCGCCTGACGCGGAGCGGCAAGACGGGGAGTGCCCGTCGGTCCTACCGTATCGGCATGTGCCGAAGCATCAAGACCCTCCGTCGTCCCGAGGAGAGCGCGACGACCGGCGAGATCGACGCCGCCGCGCTCCAGTTCGTCCGCAAGGTCAGTGGCTACCGTGCGCCATCGGCCCGTAACCAGGCCGCCTTCGACGAGGCGGTCGCCGACGTCGCCGCAGCGTCGCGACGGCTGCTCGAGTCGATCGGCGTCGACGTCGAGACCGGACCTGATCGCTGGCAGCCGAACCCGGCTCGCGCCGCCCAGGCGTGACGACCCGAGGCTCCCTCGCCCACCGCCTGGCACGATCGGCTGGCCGGCGATCCGTCGGCCGCGCCCTGGTGGGTCCGACCGGGGCTGACGATCGAGGCTGGGAGCCTCGCGATCGCCGGGCTCGACGCCGAGTCGCTCGCGCGCGAGCACGGGACCCCGTTGTACGTCTACGACCTCGACCGGATCGCCGAGAACGCGATCCGACTCCGGGAGGCCCTCGCTGCGACCGGGCTCCCGACGCGCCTCCGGTTCGCCCTCAAGGCGAACCGCGAGCCGGCCTTCCTCGCTGAGCTCCGCGTCCTCGGCGCACCCGGGGCGGCCGGTTCGATCGGGATCGACGCCTGCTCGCCGGGCGAGGTCCTTCACGCCCTGGCCCTCGGCTGGCAGCCCGGCGAGATCAGCGTCACGGCGACGAACCTGTCCGAGCGCGACCTCGATGTGATCCTGCCGACCGGCGTCCACCTGAACCTCGATGCCGTGAGCCAGATCGAGCGGGTCGGCCGACGCGCTCCCGGCCGCTCGATCGGGGTCCGGGTGAACCCGGGCGCAGGCGCCGGCTATCACGCGGGCCTGGCGTACAGCGGCGAGCGGGCGACGAAGTTCGGCATCTACGAGGACCGGCTCGACGAGGCGGTCGCGGTCGCGACGCGGCACGGGCTCGCCGTCGACACCGTCCACGTCCACGCCGGCTCGGGCTGGCTGGGCGACGGTCTCGCCGCGTTCGAGGCGTCGATCGCCCGCGTCGCCGACGCTCGCAGAGCGGCTTCGCGCCGCCGGCTGCCCGATCGCCGAGGTGAACGTCGGCGGCGGGCTCGGAGTCCCTGCCCGGGCCGACGAGGTCCCGGTCGATGTCGACGCTTACGCCGCCGTCCTGGCTCGCCATCTCGGCCCGCTCGGGGTCACGATCGCGTCCGAGCCCGGCGACTACATCGCCAAGGACGCCGCGATCCTGCTCGGCCGAGGTCGTGACGGTCGAAGATCGCGCCGGGACGCGCTTCGTCGGGCTCGACATCGGCTGGAACGTCGATACGGCGTACTTCATCTACCGGTTCGCCCAGGAGGTCGTCGTCTGCCGCGCCCCGGATGCGCCGCGGACCGAGGTCGTGACCGTCGCCGGCCACATCAACGAGGCCGGCGACGTGTTCGCCGAGGCCTACCCGATGCCGTCGCTGCGACGAGGGCGACATCGTCGCGATCCTCAACGGCGGTGGCTATCACCAGGCGATGGCGTCGACCCACTGCATGCGGCCCGTGCCGGAGGCGCTCTTCCTCCGCCGATCCTCGAGCGCTCGCGCCCATCAGGTCTCGGTCGCCGACCACGCTCGTCACGCGGTCGACGACGACGCGGATGATCGGCCGATCCTCGAGCTCCTGGGCTCGTACTGCGGGTACTTCGCCCGGAGTGCGGCGATCGCCTGCTCGTGCTCGGCCCGCTCGTGTGGCTCGGGCTCGAGCAGGGTGGCCCGGCCATCGAGCCGGATCCACGCGAGCTTCGACCAGTCCTCGTCCCAGCGCTCGACGAGCATCGATGCCTCGGGCAGGACGAGCAGGTCCGCGACGCGCGCGAGCCCGTGGGGATCGACCGCCCGCTTCGGCTTCTCGTCGAGGGGTGTATGGAGGACCGGCCGGCCGCGCGGGTCGGGGCGCTCGGCGAGGACGTAGCAGATCGGGACGAGGCGCGGTCGCCCGTCCGGCCGCCGTGTCGCGAGCGTCGCCGTCCGCGCGGCGGCGAGGAGGGCGCGCTGCCCCGGCGTGAGCATCGGGATCGCCTCGGCCATCGCTCCGAGTGTAGGCGCGACCGCGGCTCGAGGCGCCCGCCCGTGTCGCCCGCGATGCCTGCGGATGACCTCGCGGTCGGGCTCGGTACACTCGACCCGATGACGACCGACCTGCCGCCGAGCCGCCACGTCGCCCGAGCCACGGTCACGACCTATCGCGATGGCGAGGTCATCGCCCGCGACGACCGCCTGGTCGGAGAGGCGCCGCTCGAGATCCGCGCGGCGGGTCCCGGCCAGGAGGACACCGCCGTCGCGGTCACGATGCGCACGCCCGGCTTCGAGACCGAGCTGGCCGCGGGCTTCCTGCGGACCGAAGGCCTCATCGATGGCTCGGAGATCGCCGGCTTCGAGCGCGGCGACCCCGTGCTCGCCTCCCAGCCCGACGACACGATCCTCGTCCGGCTGTCACGGACCTTCGACACGTCCCGCGTCGCCGAACGCCACTTCGTCGCCACCGCGTCGTGCGGCATCTGCGGCAAGGCGTCGATCGACGAGATCGCCGATCCGATGCGATCCGATCGCCCCCGGGCCCGTCGTCCCGGCCTCGGTCATCGTGACGCTGCCGGTCCGGATGCGCGAGGCCCAGACGGTCTTCGAGTCGACCGGCGGCCTTCATGCCGCGGCCCTGTTCACGCCCCGCGGCGAGCTCGTGACGCTGCGCGAGGATGTCGGCCGCCACAACGCGCTCGACAAGCTGATCGGGAGCCAGGTGCTGGCGGGTGTCCTGCCGCTGGCCGAGCGGATCGTCCTGGTGTCGGGCCGGCTGAGCTTCGAGCTCGTCCAGAAGGCAGCTGCGGCCGGGGTGCCGATCCTCGCCGCGGTGTCCGCCCCGTCGGACCTCGCCGTCGAGGCGGCCGACCGGCTCGGTGTCACGATCGTCGGCTTCCTGCGCGGCACGTCGTTCAACGTGTACAGCCACGTGGAGCGCCTCGACCTCGAGCGCTGACCGGGCCCCGAGACCGATCGAGCCGGGCGTCTCGTCCGGTCGGGTGGAGCCCGTGCCACCCTCGATGAAGCCCCAGCCGAAGCGGCCCTTGACGCACAGATGGCCGCTCGTCACCGAATGGTCGAGCGGCGAGGTGACCCGGACGATCCGGTCGTCCTGGGTGCGCAGGGACAGCTGGCAGCCGACGCCGCAGTACGGGCAGATCGTCTCGGTGACCGTCTGGGCCGACTCGTCCCACGATCCCTCGGCCCGCATGTCGTGCTCGCGCTTGAACATCAGGGCTCCGGTCGGGCAGGCCCCGATGCAATTGCCGCAATAGACGCAGGCCGAGTCGGGCAGCCCCACGTTCCACTCGGTCGAGATCCGGGCGTCGAACCCGCGCCCCGCGACGGCGATCGCGTAGGTGTGCTGGGCATCGTCGCCGCAGGCCTCGACGCACTTGTAGCAGAGGATGCACTTGGCGTAGTCGCGGACGTACAGCTCGTTATCGACCTTGACCGGCTGGGCGACCCGCTCGGCGGCCTCGCCCGACGGCGCGTGGTGGTGGCCGGGCTCCCGACTGTCCCGCTCGCCCGCGGGGAGCGGCTCCGCGGGCGGCCCGTAGCGGGAGGCGTCGGCGCCGTAGCGCTCGGCATACGCCGCGGCGGACCCATCGGGCTGCTGCGTCCCGGCGATCGCGAGGTCGACCGATCCGCCGAGGAACTCGAGGACCATCCGGCGGCTCGTCCGGACCCGTTCCGAGTCGGTCTGGACCTCCATGCCCGGCTCGACCTTGCGCGAGCACGCCGGCACGAGGACCCGCGAGCCGGTGACCTCGACGACGCAGACGCGGCAGACGTTGACCGGGGTGAGGTTCTCGAGATAGCAGAGGGTCGGCGTGTCGATGCCCTGGCCCCGGCAGGCGTCGAGGATCGTCGCGCCCTCGGGGACCGAGACGCTGACACCGTCGATCGTCAGCTCGACGGCCGGCGGCGCCTCGACCGGAGGGGCCTCCGGGATCGACGGCGACCGGGGCGGCGGCAAGAACCAGATGGGCTCGGCGGTCATCCCGGCAGCAACCCCCGCTTGAGGGCCGACTCGATCGCGGAGGATGCGGTCTGCCCGAGGCCGCAGATCGAGGCGTCGCGCATGACCTGGCCGATGTCGCGCAGGAGAGCGAGCTCCGTCGTCCGGTCGCCGAGCGGTCGGCCGGTCGACAGGCGGGCCAGGAGCTCTTCCTGGCGGACCGTCCCGACCCGGCAGGGGACGCATTGTCCGCAGGACTCATCGCGGAAGAACCGGGCGATCCGCCGAGCGATGTCGACCAGATCGACGGTCTCGTCGAAGACGAGCACGACCCCCGAGCCGAGCGTCGCGCCGCCGGCGCGGGTGCCCTCGAACGTCAGCGGCATGTCGAGCTCATCGGGCCCGACGAAGACGCCGGCGGCACCGCCAAGCAGGACCGTCTGGATCGCGCGACCGCCGGGCACGTCCCCCGCGAGCGCGAGGAGCTGGCGGAGGGTCGCCCCGAACGGGACCTCGTAGACGCCGGGTCGGCGGATGTGGCCGGAGACGCAGAACAGCTTCGGGCCGGTCGAGCCCTCGGTGCCGATGGCCGCGTAGGCCGCGCCGCCCTCTCGGAGGATCAGCGGGACGTTGATGAGCGTCTCGACGTTGTTCACGACCGTCGGGCGACCGAACAGCCCATGGGTCACCGGGAACGGCGGCTTGTTGCGCGGCTCGCCACGTTTGCCCTCGAGCGACTCGAACAGGGCCGTCTCCTCGCCGCAGATGTAGGCGCCGGCGCCGCGTCGGACCTCGATGTCGAACCCGGCCCCCGATCCGAGGATGTCGCCCCCGAGGAGGCCGGCGTCACGGGCGGTGTCGATCGCCGCGCGCATCGCCGCCTCGGCCTCGGGGTACTCGCCGCGGATGTACAGGTAGCCTCGGCCGCAGCCGGTCGCGAGTGCCGCGATCGTCATCCCCTCGATGACCGCGAACGGATCACCCTCCATGACGAGCCGGTCCTTGAATGTCCCGGGCTCCGACTCGTCGGCGTTGCAGACCAGGAAGTGGTCGCCCGGCTGACCCGCGACGGCGTCCCATTTCCGGCCGGTCGGGAATGCCGCACCGCCACGACCGACGAGGCGGGCCTCGCTGACCTCCGCTCGGGTCGCCTCGGGTCCGAGCTCGACCGAGCGGATCAGCCCGGCGTACCCGCCGCTCGCGCGGTACCCGCCGAGGTCGAGCGGGCCGATCCGGCCGATCCGATCGAGGAGGCGGAGCTCGGCTCGCCCGGCCTGGGGGATCGAGGCGGCGAGTGCGCCGAGGTCGGTCGTGGTCGCCGGCTCGCGGGCCGCGTCATCGAGCCGGGCGACGATCCCGACCGCGTCGACCGGTGCAGCAGCGGCGACCCGCGGCGTCTCGCCGGCGATCGTCAGCATCGCCGCGGGCGCGCGCTCGCACAGCCCCAGGCAGGGGCTCCGATGCCATGTCGCCCCGCCTTCGCGCGTCGGCGTCCCGGCAGGGCCGAGCGTCCGCGCGAGGTCGTCGCAGATCCCTTCGGCGCCCGCGATCCGGCATGCCAGGTCGTCACAGACATGGGCCACGACCGGTGGCTGCGGCGTCGTCGAGAACAGGGCGTAGAACGTCGCGACCCCGTACGCCTCAGCGGGCGGCACGGAT
Organism: uncultured Chloroflexia bacterium; assembly: GCA_963729175.1. Lineage (GTDB taxonomy): Bacteria > Chloroflexota > Limnocylindria > Limnocylindrales > CSP1-4 > CAVSMY01. Next base: position 41,936 of record CAVSMY010000013.1, read on the forward strand.
AGACGCCGGCAGACGTAGTTCAGGCCCGGCTGGCTCGATCCATCCGACCCGTGACTGGAGGGCATGAAGGGCCGGCAGGAGCAGGTCCCGCTGCGACCGGGCCGCGTGTCCGCCCCCGGAGGCATGCCCTTCGGTCCGTGCGTGACGCCCGGTCCCGTGCCAGCCGCTCGTCTGCGGCCCGAGGACGGCATCGACGGCGGAGCGCTCGGCTGGTGACGCGAGCGGCCCGATGACGTGGAGGTCCATCGCCGCCGAGTGTAGTGCCGCTGACCGCTCGGCCGTGGTAGCGGTCGCGCGCTCGGCCCAAAAGGCCGTTGTGCTACCATGTGCTACATGAGCGAGATCGGTGCTCGCCCGGACCGCGTCGGCGTCCGCGAGCTGAGACAGAACCTGTCGGTGTATCTCCGTCGCGTCGAGGCAGGCGAGTCCCTCGAGGTCACCGACCATGGGCGTCCCGTCGCCCGGCTCGAACCGCTCCGTTCGGAGTCGCGGTCGCCGTATGAGCGGATGAAGGCGGAGGGTCGGATCAGCCCCGCGACGGTGCGATGGGAGGACCTGCCTCCTCCCGTGAAGCTCCGAGGGCGATCGCTCTCGGATGTACTGCGGGAGATGCGCGATGAGGATGACCGATGAGTCCGGTCACCTATCTCGACGCGAGCGCCTTGGTCAAGCTCGTGTCGGAGGAGGCGGAGTCTTCGGCGCTCAGCGAGTACCTCGCCACGCGGATGGCTCGAGCGACAAGCATCGTCGGCGTCATCGAGTTGCGGCGCGCCGCAGCCCGCCAGTGGGAGGTCGATCCGATGACCGTGGCGCTGGTCATCGGCTCCTTCGAGATCGATCGATCTCGACGCATCCGTCGCCGATGATGCCGCGCGGGTACGACCGTCAGGACTTCGAACGCTGGACGCGATCCATGTCGCCTGCGCGCGCGAGCTCGGTCGCGATCTCGACGCCCTCGTCACGTACGACAAGCGGTTGATCGAGGCTGCGCGCGGCGCCGGACTCCTGGTTGCGTCGCCGGGCAGCACGTCCCCGCCGGGCCCACGGCGACGGCCTAGCAGTCGGGGACGTTGACCGCGAGACCGCCTTCGGCCGTCTCCTTGTAGCGGCTCTGCATGTCCCGGCCGGTGTCGAACATCGTCTTGATGACCTGGTCGAGGCTGACCTTGTGGGAGCCATCGCCGCGCAGCGCGAGCTGCGAGGCGTTGATCGCCTTGACGGCGCCGACGGCGTTCCGCTCGATGCACGGGATCTGGACGAGCCCGCCGATCGGGTCGCATGTCATCCCGAGGTGGTGCTCCATCGCGATCTCGGCGGCGTTCTCGATCTGCTCATTCGTCCCCCCGAGGGCAGCGGCCAGTCCGCCGGCGGCCATCGATGCGGCCACCCCGACCTCGCCCTGGCAGCCGACCTCGGCGCCGGAGATCGAGGCGTTCTGACGGAACAGCAGCCCGATCGCACCGGCCGCAAGGAAAAACTCGTGCAGACCGTCCGGGGTGCTCCGCGAGACGTGTCGCTCGTAGTACCGGGCGACCGCCGGGACGAGCCCCGACCCGCCGTTCGTCGGCGCCGTGACGACGCGACCGCCGGCCGCGTTCTCCTCGTTCACCGCCATCGCGTAGACGTTCACCCGCTCGAGGACTTCGAGCGGGTCGTCATCCGGGGTGTCGTCGGTGTCGAGAGCGTGGAGCAGGCCCGGTGCCCGCCGCGGGACGTTGAGCCCGCCGGGCAGCGTGCCGGGGGTCCGCAGGCCACGCTCGATGCAGGCGCTCATGACCTCCCAGATCCGGTCGATCCCGGCGAGCACCCCGGTCTCGCGGCGCTGCTCGTTGGCGAGGATGATCTCGGGGATCCGGAGGCCGTGCTCGCGGCCGATGGCGAGGAGCTCCTCTGCGTTCGCGAACGGGTATGGGATCGGTGGCTGCTCGCCGGACAGCTCGGCCGCTGCGTCGACCCGTCGCCCGTCCTGGTCGAGCACGACGCCGCCGCCCACGGAGAGGTACGTCCCTGCCGCGAGCTCATCGCCGGTCACGTCCACGGCCGTCAGTCGGAGCGCATTCGGATGTCCCTCGAGCCAGGTCGTGCCCTCGAATCGGAGGTCGCCAGGCTCGTGGAACTGGATCTCCTGGCGGCCCAGGAGCCTGATCCGCCCGCCCGTCCGGATCGCCTCGATCAGGCCGTCGATCGCGTCAGGATCGACGTCCTCCGGCCTCTCACCGGCCAGCCCCAGAAGGACCGCACGATCGGTCCCGTGGCCGCGACCGGTGAGCGCCAGGGAGCCGTACAGATCGACGCCGACGCGGGCGGTCCGGTCGAGGAGACCCTCGTCGTCCAGGCGCTCGGCGAACGCGCGCGCGGCGCGCATCGGCCCGACCGTGTGCGAGCTGGAGGGCCCGATCCCGATCCTGAACAGGTCGAGGATGCTGGCGTCCACGGTCGGAGTGTAGGCCCCCGCCTCTGGTCGTCCCGCCAGGCGCTCCGACGCGGCGCGCCGCGGACGAGCCGCGCGTCAGCCGGGGTCGGTCGGCGCCAGCGCCGGTCCCGGTTCCGCCTCGGAAGTCCCTGCCGCGGTGGCCACGGACCCGGATCCCGTCAGGTCGATCGGCCACTCCGTCGAGCCATCGTCGTCTCCCCGGACGACGATCGGGATCACGGTGCGTCTGACGTCGATCCGGCCGGCCTGGAGCACGCTCGGCCGCGTCGACCGGTCGAGCCTGTCGATGACCGCCCGCGCCGGAAGCGCGGCTTCGGTCGAGACGTCGGCCCGGCTCCCGCAGGCGTGGTAGCAGACATCCGTGGTCGCGACGTTCACCGATCCGCAGACCGAGCACGCCCACGGCTCCTCGGGGATCTCGCGCAGCCCGAGGAGCGCGTCCGCGACCGAGCTGTTGAACCCGTGGATCATCTTGCCCAGTTCGGCGAGCAGGACCTCGAGGACCCGCAGGATGCCAAGGCCGAGCAGCCCGATCAGGACGAAGGCGACGGCCCCGATCAGCCAGTCAGCGCGGCCAAGATAGTGGGAGATGTCCATCGCTCACGCGTCACCGGCACCCCCCCCTCAGCAGACTATGGCACGCCCGCGAGCTTCTCGATGCGGATCGCGGTGGCCTTGAACTCGGCCGTCCCGGACCGTGGGTCCGTGGCGTCGATCGTCAGCAGGTTCGTCGCGACGTCGTCCTGGAAGTGGAGCGTCATGAACGTCAGCCCTGGCCGGAGCGACGGGTCGACCCGGATGGGCACCTCGACCCGGCCGCGACGCGAGACCGCACCGACGACCTCGCCCTCGATGAGGCCGAGCTCCTCGGCGTCCTCCGGGCTGATATCGAGCGATTCGCCGCGCCGCAGCGGTGAGCGGTAGCCGGCGGTCTGGACGCCGGTGTTGTAGGAGTCGAGTCGTCGACCGGTCGTCAGCCGGATCGGGAACTCGTCGTCGAGTCTGTCGACCGGTGGATCGTGGTGGACGATGCTGAACGGCGCCCGCGGCCCGACGACCGGCTCGGCCCAGAGGCGCGAGTGGAGGAACAGCTCGCCGGGATGATCCTCGTCGTAGCACGGCCACTGGATCCCGCCGAGCTCGTCGAGCCGCCGATAGCTCATCCCGGCGTGCATCGGCGACAGCCGGCGGACCTCGTTCCAGACCGTCTCGGCATCGGGCTCGCCCCAGTCGTGGCCCATCCGGCGGGCCAGGTCGAACACGATCGCCAGGTCGTCGTGGGCCTCGCCTGGCGGGTCGACCGCCTTGCGGACACGCTGGACACGGCGCTCGGAGTTCGTCACCGTGCCGTCGGTCTCGGCCCAGCCGGCCGCCGACGGGAAGACGACGTCGGCGATCTCGGCGGTCTTCGTCAGGAACATGTCCTGGACCACGAGACACTCCAGGCCCTCGAGGAGGCGCCGGGTCCGGTGCTGGTCGGCCTCGGACTGCATCGGGTTCTCGCCGATGACGTAGGTCGCGGTCAGCTCGCCCCGCTCCATCGCGTCGAACATCCCGGACAGATGCCAGCCCCGGGTCGGCGGGACCGTGACGCCCCACTCGGCGTCGAACTTGGCCCGCAGCGGGTCGTTCTCCAGGTGCTGGAACCCGGGCAGCCGGTCGGGCAGGGCGCCCATGTCGCCACCGCCCTGGACGTTGTTCTGGCCGCGCAGCGGGTTCAGGCCACTGCCGTAGCGGCCGACGTGGCCGGTCAGCAGCGACAGGTTGATCAGGGCGACGACATTGTCGACCGCGTTGTGGTGCTCGGTGATCCCGAGCGTCCAGCAGAGGATCGCCCGAGGCGCCGTCGCATAGGCGTGGGCGAGCTCGCGGATCGCGGCGGCCGGGACGCCGGTCTCGCGCTCGGCGTACTCGAGGGTGTAGGAGTCGACATGGGCCCGATAGGCCTCGAAGTCGCTGGTGGCGTTGCGGATGAACGCTTCATGGGTCAGGCCGGCGGCGATGATCTCGCGGCCGATCGCGTTGGCGAGGGCGATGTCGGAGCCGACATCGAGCCCGAGCCAGCCGTCGGCCCACTCGGCGCTCGTGGTCCGGCGGGGGTCGACCGCATAGAGCCGAGCGCCCCGATCCACCGCCCGGAGGACATGGTGGAAGAAGATGGGGTGCGTCTCGCGTGCGTTGCTGCCCCACAGGATGACGAGGTCGGTCTCTTCGACCTCACGATATGAGCTGGTCCCGCCGCCAGCCCCGAACACGGTCGCCAGACCGGCGACGGATGGGGCGTGTCAGGTGCGGTTGCAGCTGTCGATGTTGTTGCTGCCGATCACGACCCGGGCGAACTTCTGACTGATGAAGTTCAGCTCGTTCGTCGTCTTCGAGCAGCTGAAGAGCCCGAACGTCGTCGGTCCGTGGTGGTCGACGGCGGCTCGGAAGCCGTCGGCGGCCCGGCCAAGGGCCTCGTCCCAGCTCGCCGGTCGGAGGACGCCGGTATGGCGGTCCCCGTCGCGGACGAGGGGCTGGGTGAGTCGGGCGTACGCCTTGCCCATGTCCCGTCCTGCTGCGGCGCGTCACTGCGCCGGGTGACCCCCGGTGGGTCACGCCGGCGAGTGTAGCCCCGGTGGCGCGACCCCGGAGCGGCCGCCCGAAGCGGATCGGAGGCGTCGTCGGACGTGTCGGCCATCGGACGTGTCGCGTGCCACGTGGCCGCTGTCATCCCGCGAGGTCGCGCGGTACGGTGCGGGCATGGATACCGAGACCGAGACCCGCGACGTCACCACCGACGAGCAGGACACCGAGGGTCACAACACGATGACCCTGCAGCTGGGTTGGGATCCGATCGGCGAGCGGCGCCGCCAGGCTCAGCACGTCGCCCGCGACAGCCGGCCGACGGTCCAGGAGAAGCGCGGCATCTTCGAGCGCTTCCGCCGACCGAGCCGCTGAGTCCTCGACAGACCGGACGCCGCGGTCCCCGATGGGGCCGCGGCTTCACGCTGTCCCGGCCGCTACACTCGCGGGCGCATGGAGCCATGGCAGCTCGCGGCCGTCGACCTGCTCGCCCTCCTCCGGCGGCGGGAGCTCACGGCGACCGAGGTCCTCGAGTCCGTCCTCGCCCGCGCGGACCGGATCGGCGCCGCGATCAACCCGTTCAGTCACCGCCTCGATGGGCGTGCCCGCGCCGCGGCCGCCGATTCCGACCGACGCCTCGCGGGCGGCGCAGGCCGACCCCTCGAGGGCCTGCCGGTCAGCGTGAAGGACTCGCAGTGGCTGGCCGGAGTCGAATCCGCCCACGGCTCACTGACGATGCAGGGCTTCGTCCCTGACCGGACGGCCGTCGCGCTCGAACGCCTCGAGGCCGCCGGCGCGGTGATCTTCGCGAAGACCGCCGTCCCCGAGTTCCTGTACTCGGGCATCACCGAGTCGCCCGTCCACGGCCGGACCTCGAACCCCTGGTCGCTCGACCGTGTCCCGGGCGGCTCGTCGGGCGGGGCGGGCGCGGCCGTCGCGGCGGGGATCGGTCCGCTCTCGCTCGGGGGCGACGGTGGCGGATCGATCCGGATCCCGGCGGCGTTCTGTGGGATCGTCGGGTTCAAGCCGACCTTCGGAGCGGTCCCGCGGGAGCCCTCGGCCGAGGCCTGGAAGACGCTCGTCGCCCTCGGACCGCTGGCGCGCTCGGTCGCGGATGCCCGGCTCCTGCTCGAAGCGATCGCCGGGGCCGATGCCCGCGACAGCCACTCGATCGACGTGGTCGGGCTCGACCATCCGGCGCCGCTTCTCGGAGACCTGCGTGTCGTCGCTTCCGAGGACCTCGGGTACGCCGCCCTCGACGACGACGTCCGTCTCGCATTCCGGGCCGTGATCGACCGGCTGGAAGCGGCAGGCGTCACGGTGCTCCACGATGCCCCGGGACTGCCGTCGTCGATCCGGACCTGGGCGGCGATCGCGGCCCGCGAGGCGCGCTGGGCGGAGGCGGACGCGTATCAGCACCAGCGAGCGCTCCTGACGGAGCGGGCCGCCCACTTCCTCGAGTTCGGCGGGCGTGTGACCGACGAGGCCTACGCCGCGGCCCAGGCGGAGCGGACGACGATCCGCGCGGCCTACGCCGCGATGTACGCCCGGACCGGCGCCGACGTGCTCCTCACGCCGACCCTTGGCTGCGAGGCGTTCCCGCACGGCACGACCCATCCGCTCGCGATCGGCGGCCAGCCCGTCAGCCCGCTGTGGATGGACTGGGCGCCGCTGCTGTACGACGCCAACCTGTGCGGCTTCCCGGCGCTCTCGCTGCCGATCGGTCTGGGGGACGAGGGGCTGCCGATCGGCCTCCAGATCCAGGCGCTGCCGGGCGCCGACGGAGCGGTGCTCGCGACCGCGACGACGATCGAGGCCCTCCTCGGGCTGGACCTCCGACCACCGGAGCCGGCTGCCGTCGGAGTGCCTGCGGCCTGACGCCGGCATGACCTGGAGATCCCCACCGCTCGACCTGGTCGGAGTGGTGGGGTCCGCGCGGGTCGCCTTACCGTCCCCTTACGGATCGCGTGGCATCGACGGTGGCGAGGTGCCCTCGCTCACACCGAGCCTGCAGCCATGGACATCTCACGGACCCTCGCCCGGGTGGTCACGGTCGCCGCGATCGCGCTCGCCGTCGCCGCGTGCGGTGTGGGTCGCCTCCACCCGAGTGGCGCCGAGGGTGCGGCGGGAGCGGTCCCGACCCCGAGCCCGGCGGCGCCGGCCTCAGCGGATCCGGTGGCCTCGCCATCTCCGGTCGCATCTCCGATCGCATCGCCATCGGGGGCGCCGGATGCGTCGCCACCGGCGGTGCCGCTGCCCACGGGCTCGCCGTCGATCGCGCCCACGCCGTCGGTGGCACCGAGCCCGGACCTCACCTCGATCGAGCACCTGCTCGACGACATCTCGGCCGACCTCAAGGCCGATGCGGCCGCACCGGCCGATGAAGGGAGCACGAAGTGAACCTGCACAGCCATCCCGGATCCCACCGGCGACTCCGGATCCCTCACGGCCTGCCTGCGTCCGTCCGGATCGGCCTCGCCTCGACGCTCGCCGCCGGCTCGATCGTCGCGGCGATCGCCGCACCTGTCGCCGCCGTCACGGCGCCGGTCCCGACCACGGTCCTCGCCGGCGTCGGCGAGGCCGGCACGCTCGGGATGTGCGCCGACGCCTGGGTCGCCGTCCGGACCGGCCCCTCCATCGCGACCTGGAAGAAGGTCGGTGACTGCGAGATCGACCGCCGGCTCGTGACCCTTGGACGCCTGACCACGGCGATCGACGGGGCCCGACGCCTGACCGACGCTCACCACGACACGCTCGCCGCGACGATCTCGTCGACGAGCAGCGGGTTGAAGCGCCTCCGGGCCGAGATCGACGGAGATACGACGGCTGCTTCGCTCCGGGACGATCTTGGCCGGATCGCGACCGACTTCCGCGTCTACCTCGTCGTCGCCCGGCAGGTCTGGCTCGTGGTCGCCGCCGATGCCGGCGACGCCGCGGTGACCGCCTTCGGCCCGGCCACGACCCGGCTTCAGACGGCGATCGACACCGCCAAGGCGGCAGGCAAGGACGTCAGCGCTGCACAGTCCGACCTGTCGGCGATGACCGGCCACGTGGCCGATGCCTCGAAGGCCCTCGACGGGACCGCGGCGGCCGTCCTCGCGGTGACACCGGCATCCTGGAACGCCGGGACGGGAAAGGCCGCGCTCCGGGGCGCCCGATCCGACATCGCCGACGCGGCGCACGACCTCCGAGCGGCCGTCGCCTCCGCCCGCGCGGTCCTCGCCGACCTCCGCGCCGCCTAGACTCAGGCGCGGATGAAGACGATCCTCGTCGTCGACGACGCGCCGAACATCGTGGAGCTGCTCCGCCTGTACCTCGAGCAGGCCGGCTTCGAGGTCCTCACCGCGGGCGACGGGCCGACGGCGATCGAGATCCATCGACGCCGCCGGCCCGACTTCGTCGTCCTCGACGTCATGCTTCCCGGGGCCGACGGCTTCGAGGTCTGTCGGGCCATCCGGCGCGAGGCCGACACGCCGATCCTGATGCTCACGGCACGGACCGACGATGTCGACGCGATCGTCGGCCTCGAGCTCGGCGCCGACGACTATGTGACGAAGCCGTTCAACCCGCGGGCGCTCGTCGCGCGGATCAAGGCGATCCTCCGACGCTCCGACGGCACGACGTCGTTCGGCCGACCGGTCGAGGTCGGGACGCTCCGGATCGACCCGCGCCGCCGGTCCGTGGAGCTGGCAGGCGAGGCGGTCGAGCTCCGCGCGCGCGAGTTCGACCTGCTTCTCGCCCTGGCCCGCGACCCTGGTGTCGTCCTCGATCGCGAGACCCTCCTCGAGGATGTCTGGGGGACCGACTTCCCGGGCGAGACGCGGACGGTGGACGTCCATGTGAGCGAGCTGCGCAAGAAGCTCGGGTCGGCCGGGCCGGTCATCGAGTCCGTCCGTGGGGTCGGCTATCGCCTCGTCGAAGGACCTCGGCCGGACGATGCCGGGTCCGCGACCTCGGACGCCTGAGATGCCTCGACGCCTGGCGGTCCGGATCGGCCTCGCCTTCGCCGCGGTCGGGATCGTCGCGGTCCTGGCGGTCGGCGCCGGGCTGTTCGTCACCCTCCGGGAGATGCATCGCGAGGCGACCCGTTCGTCCCTCGCCGACATCGCCGAGCCGCTCGCCGCACGGGTCCGGCTGACCGGCGGCGTCGACGAGCTTCGCCAGGCGCTATCCGATGCGCGGAGCCAGCTCGACGAGACGATCGACGTCTACATCCGCGGGCCCGCGGGCCGGTCGATCCCGATCGACGGCGCGCCGCTCGACGTCAGCACGATCGCGATCCCGGCGGGTGCCCTGCCCGGCCAGTCGTCCGGCGGTTCGATCGCCGGGCCGGACGGCCGCGACCAGCTGTATGCCGCGACGGTCGTCCGGGCGGCCGGGGCCGGCGGCTCGCCGACCGCGATCGTCCTCGACGACCGAGGACCGGTCGGGCGCCGATGCGCTCCGGGATCTGACCCGTGTCCTGCCGTTCGTCGTCCTGATCCTGCTCCTCGTCGGGACGCCGATCGCGTGGCTCCTGTCGCGCTCGATCACCCGGCCGCTCGGGCGTCTCGAGGCGGCGACCGCGGACCTGCCGCTCCAGGGTGCTCCGCCGCTGCCCGAGGAAGGGCCGATCGAGATCAGGCGGCTCACCGGCCGGTTCAACGCGATGGCCTCGGAGCTGGGCGCGGCCCGGCGGGCCGAGGCGGAGCTCGTCGCGAACATCCGCCACGACCTTCGGACGCCGGTCACGGTGATCGCCGGGTTCGCTGCCGCGATCGAGGACGGGACGGCGACCGGCGACGCCTCGATCCGGGCCGCCCACGCGATCGCAGAGGAGGCCGGCCGGATCGAGACGATCGTCGATGGCCTCGACGCGACCGTCCGGCCTGGGCCCGCTGAGCCGGACCTCCGGCCGGAGCCGCTCGATCCGACCGTGCTGGTCACGACGACGGTCGAGCGGTTCGCCTCGCGGGCCGGGTCAGCCGGCGTGACCTTGACAGCCGGTCCGACGCCGTCGATGCCGATCGGTGGCGGCGGCGCGAGCCTCGTCGCGGACCGCGCGGCGGTCGAGCGGATCCTCGCGAACCTCGTCGAGAACGCTCTCTCGGCCCTGTCGTCCGGCGGCCATGTCATCGTCGACGCCCAGCCAAGGACCGAGCCGGACGGTCGTCCGGCGCTCGCGTTCCGGGTGAGCGATGACGGCCCGGGCTTCCCTCCCGGCAGCCTCGATCGCGTCTTCGACCGGTTCTACCGGGCCGATCCGGCGCGGACCGGGGAGGGGTCGGGGCTCGGCCTGTCGATCGTCCGGGCGCTGGCGCGAGCGCATGGCGGCGACGCCGTCGCCGAGAACCTCGCCCCGACGGGGGCCCGCGTCACCGTCACGCTGCCGCTCGTCCCGCCCCCGATCGCGGCCGCCTGAGCCGTCTGAGTCGCCTCAGACGCCGACCCGACGCGGCTCAGACGAGGGCGATCGTCGCCTCGTCGGCTTCCTCGACCCGGCCGATGACCGTCGGGCTGACGCCGTTCGAGCGGAGGTCGTCGAGGACCGCGTCGAGGATGGCCGGCGGGACCGCCGCCAGCAGGCCCCCTGACGTCTGGGGGTCGTAGGCGAGGGCCTCCCGGGCCGCTTCGACCGACGGCCCGACCGACACGATCGACGCGACCGACCGACGGTTGTGGCCCGCGCCACCGGTCTCGACGCCCATCGCGGCGACGTCGAGCGCACCCGGCAAGGCCGGCAGCGCCGACGCCTCGAACACGAGCCGCGTCCGGGACGCCCGGGCCATCTCCCCGCCGTGGCCGAGCAGACCGAAGCCCGTGACATCCGTGGCGCCCCGGACGCCATGCCGGACGAGGACCTCGGAGGCGGCCCGGTTCAGCGTCCGCATCGAGGCGATCGCGCCATCGAGCCAGGAGTCCGACGTCCGCCCCTGGCGTCGGCCCGAGACGAGGATCCCGGTCCCGAGCGCCTTGGTCAGGACGAGCGCGTCGCCCGGCCTGGCCCCACCCTTGCGGAGGAGCCGGTCGGGATGAGCCGCCCCGATGACCGCCAGCCCGTACTTCGGCTCCGGGTCGCGGATCGTGTGCCCCCCGGCGAGCATCCCGCCGGCGGTTCGGACGACCTCGGCCGCGCCGTCCAGGACGGCCCGCAGGGCGTCGGACGGAAAGCCTTCCGGGAATGCCGCGACCGAGAGCGCGAACAGCACCCGGCCGCCCATCGCGAAGACGTCGGAGACGGCATTCGTCGCGGCGATCGCGCCGAACGTCGCCGGATCGTCGACGAGCGGCGGAAAGAAGTCGACCGTCCCGAGGATCGCGAGGTCCGGGGCGACGACATACGCGGCCGCATCGTCCGGGGGCTCGAGACCGGCGATGAGCTCCGGTGGAGCGTCGCCCGCCCCGAGCCCGGCGAGCGCGTCGGCGAGCAGGTCGGCTCCGAGCTTCGCGGCGCAGCCGCCACAGTCGGTCAGGTCGGTGAGCCGGATGGGGGTCGAGGCGGTCAGGTCGAGCGTGGCCATGGCCCGATGATAGGCTCGGCCTGCTCGGCAGGTCGTCGGGGCCCGGCGGTCGGGACGTCCCGGTGTCGCCCCGGCGACACCCTCGCGGCCACGCCGCCGACGTCCGACCGCCCGGACGCGGCGGTACAGTGGACGAGCGAGCCGCCTGTCGGCGGTCGCCACAGGAGAACGAGCCATGACCGAGTCCGAGCGCGACCCGTCGGTCCCCGACGACGCCACGGGCGCGACGCCCGAGCCCGAGGACGACACCGAGGGCCACAACCTCGTGACGATCGAGCTCGGCCAGCAGATGGCTCGGGAGCACACTCGCGAGGCGCGCAAGATCGAGGCCGACGCGAAGCGTCGTAAGGAGCTCGGTCGCCGCAGCTTCCTCGACCGCATCCGGGGTCGCTGAACACCGGACCTCCTCGGGAGGAAGTCTCGGCGCCGCCGTCGGTCCGCCGATCCCGACGCAAGGTCCGCTGACCAGCGGACCCTCGCCTACATCCCCCTCCTACCTCCGGCTACCATCGCCCGGAGGGGAGTGCGTGTCGGCCGGTGCCGGCCCCGGTCTTCAAAACCGGTGACGCGGCGCTCGGCGCGGCGTGGTGGGTTCGACTCCCATGCGCTCCCGCCAGACCGTCGAGGAGCCCGTGTCGCAGCCTCCGTCACCTCGTCCGCCGAGCGTCGAGCATGTGCTCGCGTCTGCCCGGCCGCGGCTCGAGGGGCATGACCCAGCCGCCCTGACCACGATCGCGCGAGAGGTCGTCGCGGCGGAGCGCGACCGGATCGGAGCAGATGCCGGTCACGGAGCACCGACAGGCGCCGATGCGCTGGCCGACATGGTGGTGGCGCGGGTCCGGGCCCTCGAAGCGGGCGCCGGACCGACCCGGGTCATCAACGCGACCGGCGTCATCGTCCACACGAATCTCGGCCGGGCAGCCTGGCCGAGCGCGGCGATCGACGCGGCCCGGGACGCCGCGGCGGGAGCCGTCTTCCTCGAGCTCGATCCGGCCACGGGACGCCGAGGCAGCCGCTACCGCGAGGCCGAGGAGCATCTGATCGCTCTGACCGGCGCCGAGGATGCGCTCGTGACGAACAACAACGCCGCGGCGCTCGCGCTGGCGGTCGGGCTCGTCGGTCGGCGCGGGATCGTCGTCGCGCGGGGTGAGCTCGTCGAGATCGGCGGCGGCGTCCGGATCCCCGAGATCATCCGCCGCGCGGGAGCGCGGCTCATCGAGGTCGGCACGACGAACCGGACGCGGACCGCCGACTTCGAGGAGCCGCTCGCCGCCGGACGGGCCGCCGCGGTCCTGCGGGTCCACCCCTCGAACTTCGTCCAGTCCGGCTTCGTCGAGGCGCCCGATCCGCGCGCGCTCGCCGACCTCGCCCATGCCCACGACGCGATCGTCATCGACGACCTCGGGTCGGGCGCGCTCCTCGACACCGCGACGTTCGGCCTCGTCCACGAGCCGATGCCGTCCGAACGGCTGGCGGCCGGGGCCGATGTCGTGTCCTTCAGCGGCGACAAGCTCGTCGGTGGCCCCCAGGCCGGGCTCCTCGTCGGCCGGGCCGACCTCGATCGCCCGGATCCGGCGCGACCCGATGGCCCGGGCGATGCGGCCCGACAAGACGACCCTCGCCGGCGTCGCCGCGACGCTGGCGTTGTATCGCGCCGGCGTCGCGACCCGCACCGTCCCGGTGTGGCGGGCGATCTCGATGCCGGCGGAGGTGCTCCGCGGACGCGCCACGGTGCTCGCGGCGGAGCTCGGCGACCTGGCCGAGGCGGTCGATCTCGCGTCGACCGTCGGGGGTGGCGCACTCCCCGGAGAGACGCTCCCCTCGGCCGGCATCGCGCTCCGGGCTCGCTCGGCCGATCGGCTGCTCGGGCGGCTCCGCGCCGGCAGGCCACCGATCGTCGCCCGGATCGACGCCGCCCGGGTGGTCCTTGATCTGCGGACCGTCGACCCGTCGGAGGATCCGATCCTGGCGGCGGCGGTGCGGCAGGTGATGGGCTCCGAAACGGCCGCGCCCGGATGACGGTCGTCGTCGGCACGGCCGGCCACATCGACCACGGCAAGACGACGCTCCTGCGGGCCCTGACGGGGATCGACGCCGACCGCCTTCCCGAGGAGCAGCGACGCGGCATGACGATCGATGTCGGCTACGCCCATCTCGATCTCGCCGATGGCACGTCGCTCGACTTCGTCGACGTGCCGGGCCACGACCGACTCGTCGGCAACATGCTCGTCGGGGCCGGTGAGATCGATGCGGCGCTGCTCGTCGTGGCCGCCGATGACGGCCCTCGGGCGCAGACGCTCGAGCACCTGGAGCTGCTCGACGCCCTGGGGATCGCGCGCGGCGTGGCGGTGATCACGAAGGCCGACCTGATCCCTCTGGCGGATCCGCGCCGCGCGGCGCTGATCGAGGAGGTGCGGGCGCTGCTCGAACGGACGACCCTCGCCGGCGCTCCGGTCCTCCTCGTCTCGTCGGAGACCGGCGAGGGCCTGGACGACGCCCGCGCGGCGCTGGTCCGACTGCGGGACAGCGTCGTCGAGGCATCGCCGTCGGCCGCCGGGTCCGCCGGGTCCGCCGCGTCCGCCGCGTCCGGGTCGCGGCTCGCGATCGATCGCGTCTTCGGGGCGAAGGGCCGCGGCACGGTCGTGACGGGCTCCCTCCGCGGAGCGCCGCTCGAGACCGGGATGACCGTCAGGATCGCCCCGGACGGGTCGGAGGCGCGGATCCGGGAGATCCAGGTCCACGGGACCAAGGTCGAGCGCGCGACCGGCGGCCGGACCGCGCTGAACCTCGCCGGGGTCGCCGCCGATGCCCTCCACCGGGGGATGGTGCTCACGACCGACCCGGCCGTCCTGGCCACGGATCGGCTGCTCGCCGCGCTCCGACGGCCGGCGGACCTGGTCGGGCGGACGCGCCGGCAGCGAGAGCGGCGCTGGCCACCGGCCGGCCTCGCGGTGCGTCTGCACCTCGGGACCGAGCAGGTCGACGCGTCGATCGATCGGGGCGGCCCTGGCGCGGAGCCGTTCCCATGGGGCGAAGCGGTGGTCCGGGTCCGCCTGGCCCGGGCCGTCGCCGCCGCGAGCGGCGATCGGTTCGTCCTTCGGGAGCCGGCCTCCGGGCTCGTCATCGCGGGTGGCCGGGTGCTCGATCCGCGACCGCCGGTGGGTCCGTCGCGTCGGCGCGAGACCACCGAGCGCCTGGCGGCGGTCGCCCAGGCGGAGCCGACGGGCGGCCTCCCGCACGCCCTGCTCGACCTCCACGGTGCGGTGTCGCTCGACCGCTGGACCGCGATGGCCGGCCGGTCGGGTGACCCCGGCGCCCCGAGCGTCGGGTCGCTCGTGCTGGCCCGCGATGTGCTCGATGGTCTGGCCGCGGCCACGCTCGCCACGGTCGACGCCCATCACGCGGCCGACCCGGACTCCGCGGGGGTCCCGACGGGCGCGTTGCGGACCGCTATCGCCCTCGACCTCCGCCGACGGGTCACCGCAGCGCCGCCCGAGTCGAACGCTGCGGCGACCGCGCTGATCGAGGGGCTGGTGGCCGCGGGCAGACTGGCACGCGACGGCGACCGGGTCCGGGATCCGCGGCGTCTGGAGGCCGTCCCGCCGGCGCTCGCGACGGCGATGGATCGACTCGTCGCCGCGCTCGAGGTCCCCGCGCCGCCGGCCTTCCCCGATGCGGTCCGATCGAGCGCCTGCCCGCCCGAGGGCGTCCGCGCGTTGGAGCGCTCGGGTCGGATCATCCGGCTCGCACCCGACCTCGCGTATGCCGCGACGACCTACCGCGCCCTCGGGCAGCGGGCCCTCGCGATGGCCGCGGAACGTCCGCTCACGCCGGCCGCGTTCCGCGATGCCACCGGGACGTCCCGCAAGTACGTGATGGCGATCCTCGAAGACCTCGACGCCCGCGGCGTCCTTCGCCGGACGCCGGATGGCCATGTTCCGGGGCCCCGGGCTGCGACGATCGGATCCCCGTGACCACGCCGGCCGACCCGCGCTCCGCGGCCCTGCCCGGTGCACCTGTCACCGACGCCCCCGAGGACCTGGTGACCGGCGTCGTGCTGGCTGGCGGAGCGTCCCACCGCTACGGCTCCGACAAGCTGGCGACGCGGATCGGCGGCCGACGGCTGCTCGATCTGGCGGTCGCGGGTGTCGGCGGGGTCGCCTCGACGGTCATCGTCGCCCTCGCCAGCGGGGACGACCGGACGATCGCGGTGCCGCACGGCGTCTCGCTCGTCCGGGTCCACGACGACCGGCCGCTCGGCGGCCCGCTCGTCGGACTCGGATCGGCGCTCCGCGAGATCCGGAGGGGCCGGGTCGTCGTCGTCGCCGGCGACATGCCATCGCTCGCGCCTGCGGTCCTCCGGGCGCTGCTCGAGCGACTCGCCACGTCCGGAGCGGATGCGTGTCTGCCGGTCGTGGCCGGCGCCGCCCGCCCGTTGCCGTCGGCGATCCGCGCCGAGGTCGCGGCACCCGCGACAGTGGCGGCGCTCGCCTCGGACGACCACAGCCTCCGCGGGATGCTCGCCCGACTCCGCGTCGTCGAGCTGCCCGAGGCGGCGTGGCGCGCCCTCGACCCGGACGGTGTGACGTTCCGGGACATCGACGCCCCGGACTCCTAGGACATCGGCGCGCCGATCGATCGCCCGAGCAAAGGACGAGACCGGCGATCCGAGTGGATCGCCGGTCTCGTGGGCCGCGGGGAGGGAGGGAGTGCCGAGCGGCTGGGGAGGATCAGCCGCGGGTCGGGTAGTCGCGCAGGCGGGGCAGGAAGTCGAGGCTCGGCTCCTCGACCGGCGTGGTGACGGCCACCTTCATGGCCGACAGCGCACGGGCGAGGCGGTTCGGTCGAACCGTCGAGCTGCGAGCGATCCGAGCGAGACGCTGCTGGTCTGCGTACTCGCGGAGCTCCTGGGCGTGGACATCCGCGTGGATCTTCGTGTACGGGAACATCGGTCGCTGGACCTCCTTCCTGCGTCCCGTCCCGTTCATCGGGGCGGTTCCGCTGAGGACATCCTGCTCTTCGCCCCGGTGCCGCGACACCGACGATGGACCCGGCTGCGGCTACGTCAAGGGTCGTAGCCGACAGGCGACGGACCGCCCGTCGTCAGCCGCCGAGCGATGGATCCTCGTGCACCGCGACGCCCTCGATGAACGTCCCGAGCACGTGCGCCTGGCCGATCGTCCCGGGGTCGATCGAGAACAGGTCGCGGTCGACGACGACGAGGTCGGCCAGCTTGCCGACCTCGATCGAGCCGGCCACATCGTCGAGGTGGTTCACGTAGGCGGTCCCGATCGTGAAGGCCTCCAGCGCGTCCTGGACGGCCAGGCGTTCCGACGGCAGGAGCGGTCCGAGCTCGTGGTAGCGGGGTGACACCTCGTGGTGCCAGGCGGGCATCGTCCGGGTCACCGCGAGCTCGACCTCGGCGAGGACATCGGGGCTCGAGACGCTCCAATCGGAGCCCATCGCGAGCATCGCCCCGGCACGTCGGAGCGAGGCGAACGGATACTGCCGGGCCGACAGCTTGTCGCCGAGGAACGGGATCGTCAGCTCGTCCATCTGGGGCTCGTGGGTCGCCCACAGTGGTTGAGCGTTGGCGACCATCCCGACCTGCCGGAAGCGCGGGATGTCGTCGGGATGGACGACCTGGATGTGGGCCGCGTGCGGCCGCGTGTCCGACCAGCCGTTCGCCCGGCGGGCGGCCTCGACCGAATCGAGGGCGTGCCGGACGGCCCGATCGCCGAGGGCATGGAAGTGCGGCTGGAAGCCCAGGGCGTCGAGCCGTGGGACCGCATCCAGCAGGACATCGCGATCGACGAAGTCGAGGCCCGCATTCGACGTCGGACGGCCGTCGGCGTCGAGGTACGGCTCGGTGAGGGCGGCCGTGAAATTCTCGATGACGCCGTCGAGCATGAGCTTCACGCTCGTCGTCGCATACCGACCGACCGACCCCCGAGCCCGTCGCTCGACGAGTTCGTCGATCTGCTCGAGACCGCGTGATCGATCCCACCACAGGGCGCCGACGACCCGCGCGGTCAACCGGCCACGCTCGACCACGGTCCGGTAGGCGTGGTCGTCGAGATCCTCGATCCAGGCGTCCTGCCAGTTCGTGATCCCGAAGGCGTGGAGGTAGGTCTGCGCCTCGAGCAGCGCGCGCGACGAGCTCCTCCGGCGTCCTGGGGGGAGCGATCCGCTCGACCAGCTCGGCGGCGCCTTCGTGGAGGGTGCCCTGCGGCTCGCCGTCGGCCGTCCGCTCGATCCTGCCGTCGGCCGGGTCCGGCGTGTCGCGGCCGATCCCGGCCAGGGCCAGGGCACGCGAGTTCACCCAGACGCCGTGGCCATCGCGGTTCGAGAGCACGACCGGCCGGTCCGGCACGATCGCGTCGAGCAGCTCCTTCGCCGGGGTCCCGTTCGGGTAGTCCGACATATACCAGCCGCCGCCCTGGATCCAGGGCAGGTCGGGATGCGACTCCGCGTAGGCGCGGATCGCCTCGACGACGGCGGTCGCGCCGCCCGTGACGTCGTGGAGGCCGCACCGGATCCGGTACAGCCCGCCGTGGGTCGGGTGGACGTGAGCGTCGCCGAAGCCGGGCAGCGCCATCCGCCCGGCCAGGTCGATCCTCCGGGTCCGTGGCCCGACGAGCGGCGCGATGTCCCGAGCCAGCCCGACCGCGACGATCCGCCCGTCGCGGACGGCGCAGGCCTCGCTCGTCCGCCGAGCGCTGTCCATCGTCACGACCGGTCCGCCCGTCAGGACGAGGTCGGCGGGCTGGTCGAGGCGTGGGTCGAAGCGGGCGTCGGGGGTCAATGGGCGGACTCCGGGCGTCGTCGTGGGGTTCGGTCCAGGGTGGCACCCGAGCGATCCAGGCACCCAGCGCGAGGATGCCACGCGCGGGCGGGCAGGGTGCCGTAGCCTCGCAGGGCGCACCAGCCCGCCCACGCCGTGCCCGAGACAGGAGGCCCGATGACGACCGTCAACCTGCTCCACGCCGGCTACACCGGTGAGCGGACCGCCTCGAGCGTCGTCCTGGTCGAGGATGGCGACGCGATCATCGTCGTCGACCCCGGGATGGTCGCCCGGCGCTCGCTCATCCTCGATCCGCTGGAGGCCCTGGAGATCCGTCCCGAGGCGGTGACCCACGTGTTCCTGTCGCACCACCACCCCGATCACACGATCAACGTCGCGCTCTTCCCGAACGCCGAGGTCGTCGACTTCTGGGCCCGCTACATCGGCGACCAGTGGCTCGACATGGACGGTGACGGCTACCACCTCTCGCCTCGTGCCCAGCTGTGGCTCACCCCGGGTCACACCGAGGAGGACGCGTCGCTCATCGTCGAGGCCGACGACGCGGTCTACGCGATGACCCACCTGTGGTGGCACAGCGACCGGACGCCCGAGATCGACCCGTTCGCGTCCGACCAGGAGGCCCTCGAGCGGGGCCGGGCACGGGTCCTGGCCGCCGCCGACATCGTCATCCCGGGCCACGGGGAGTCGTTCCGGGTGCGCTGACCCTCGCTCAGGCGCGGACGGCGTCGATGTTCAGCCGGACGTAGTCGAGGGTCCGCGACGGCAGCCGGGCGGCCACGGCCCGGACGAACGGATCGCGGTCAGCCTCGGGGAGGCGGGCGATGTGGGCACCCAGCACGATCGTCCGCAGGTACGTCACGAAGGCCTCGTCCGAGTCGAGGGTGACCGGCTCGGGGGCGAGCCAGCAGGAGATGTCCGAGAAGCCGCGGACGGCCAGCCGTGCCGCGGTCTGGCCCTCGGTCGCGAAGTGGGTCGGCCCGGTCCAGCCATCCCCGACCGTCGCGAGGACGGCGATCACCGAGGCGATGTTGCCGGCGCCGCCGCACTGGGCCGCCAGCCGACCGCCTGGCCGCAGCACCGCGGCGAGGTTCGTGAACAGGGCATCGTGGTCGAGGATCCAATGGAAGGTCGCGGTCGAGAGGACCGCGTCGACCGGCCGCTCGACCGGTAGGGGCGCCGCCAGGTCGGCGACGAGGTAGGTGACCCGACCGCCGAACCGGGCCAGCCGCGCCTCCGCCTGGGTGATCATCGCGGCCGAGCCGTCGAGGGCGATGACGTGGCCCTCGGGCAAACGCTCGGCCAGCAGCTCGGTCACCCGGCCGGAGCCGCATCCGGCGTCCAGGACCGTCTCATCGCCGCGGAGCGGCAGCCGCTCGACGACCGTGCCGCCCATCGCCGTCAGGTCGTCGCTGATCCGGTCGTACGTCGCGGCGTCCCACTCGCGCGGCCCGGCGCCCGTCGACGGATCGTCGGCCGTGGCGGCTCGGTCGTCGGTCCGGCTCATCCGAGGGAGGCAGGCGGCTCGTGCGGATCGGCCGGCGCGGCGACGGCGGCGACGGGAGCCGACGGCGCCGACCTGAGCGCGACCGAGACGACGCTGGGACAACCCCACGCCGTTGACGAGCGACCCGGTGAGGAGCAGCCCGGCGGAGACGAGCATCGCCAGGTGGAACGAGCGTGTCGATGCCTCCCTCGCGGCCTCGGCGACGTTCGGAGGGACGTGCGGCCCGGGCGGCGCGAGCGGCTGGATGGCTTCCTGGACGGCGGGATCCTGGACGTCGAGCCCCGGGACGAGTGACGCGAGGGTCGGATAGAACGACGCGCTGACGACGATGAACAGGACCGCCCCGGCGAGCGGGGCGCCGACCCGGCTGACCGCGTTGTTGATCGCCGATGCGATCCCAGCGTTGCGGGTGGGGACCGAGCTCATCAGGGCCGTCGTGAGCGGCGCGACGAGCAGCGACAGGCCGAGCCCGAAGACGAGCACGGCCGGCAGCCAGTCGGTGAAGTAGCTGGCCGGCGGGATGAGCGAGGCCGGGTCGTTCGGTGTCGCCAGCCAGGGCTGGCTGTCAGCCGGGATCCGGGCGAGCCAGCACAGGCCGCCGGCCATCAGCAGCGGCCCGATGACGAGGAACGGCCGAGCCCCGATCCGCGCGGCATAGCGGCCCGACGCGCGCGAGACGAACACGAGGAGGAGCCCCGATGGCAGCCCGGCGAGCCCGGCGGCGAGCGGTGTATAGCCGAGCGTGCCCTGGAGGAAGAGCGCCTGGAAGGTGAAGGTCATGTACAGCGCGCCGTAGATGACGAACGTGCTGAGGTTGATCGTCGAGAACGTGCGGGCCTTGAACAGCGCCAGCGGCACGAGTGGATGGGGCCGCCGGAGCATGAGGAACGGGAACGCCACCAGGGCGATCGTCCCGATGATCAGGGCCGCCCAGGCGACCGGATCCTGCCAGTGGGCCTGCTGGCCCCGGGTCGCGCCGACCGACAGCCCGCCGACGGCGATGCCGATGACCGCAGCGCCGAGCCAGTCGAGGTGCCCGCCGGCGCGGTCATCCTTCGACTCCGGGACGTGACGGAGCGCATACAGCCCCAGCAGGACCAGGGGCACGTTGATGAGGAACGCCGCCCGCCAGGTGACCGACTGGACGAGGAACCCGCCGACGAGCGGTCCGAAGATCGTGACCGCCGAGGTCGCGGCGGCCCACGTGCCGAAGGCCCGGCCGCGCGCCTCGCCGTCGAAGCTCGCGGTGATGATCGCGATCGCACCCGGGACCAGCAGCGCACCGGTCGCGCCCTGGAGGAGTCGGGCCAGGACGAGCAGCTCGAGGGTCGGCGCCAGACCGCAGGCGACCGAGGTGATCCCGAACCCGGTGAGCCCGATGCCGAAGATCCGGCGCCGACCGTAGGTGTCGCCCATCGCGCCGGCCAGGATCAGCAGCGCGGCGAGGACCGCGAGGTAGCCGGAGGTGACGTAGGTCAGGCCCTCGAGGCGTCCGACGACGCTCGATGGGAGCTCGTTGCCGATCGTCTCGAGAGCGACGTTGACGATCGTGCCGTCGAGGAATACGACGGCCGAGCCGAGCACCGCGGCGAGCAGGACCCAGCCTCGCCGGACCTCCACGCAGTCCCTCCATGGACGGGCTGCGCCCGCCCATCGCGAGGCCATCGGCCCGTCGCGGCAGTGTCGCACAGCCGGCGCTAGACTCACCGCCCTGATGCCCGGACCCGTGGCCCTGGTCGGGGCCGGTGAGTTCCTGCCGGTCATGGCCGACGTCGATCGATATCTGCTCGACGCGGTCGGGACGCCACGCCCCAGGGTGGCGATCCTGCCGACCGCGTCCTACCCCGACGGCGAGGACACGTTCCGACGCTGGGCGGCGATGGGCGAGGCGCATTTCCGGGAGCTCGGGGCCGAGACCGAGGCGGTCCTCGTCCGCGACGCGGTCGACGCCGACGACCCGGCGTTCGCCCAGGCCGTCGGCGAGGCCGACGTGATCTACCTGTCCGGTGGCAAGCCTGACCACCTCCTGCGTTCCCTCGCCGGGTCGGCGGTCTGGCGCGCCGCACGGGCCGCGCATGCCCGCGGGGCCGTCCTGGCGGGCTGCTCGGCCGGAGCGATGGTCATGGGCGAGCACCAGGCCCGCTTCCGGCGCCGGATGCCGTTCCCGATGCACTGGGACGAGGCGCTCCGGGTGGCGCCCGGCGTCGCTGTGCTCCCGCATTACAACCGGATCCCGGAGCCGTTCTCGGCGCTGATGGCGCTCCAGGCGCCGAACGGCACCATCGTCCTCGGGATCGACGAGGACACTGCGCTCATCGGGCGGGACGGTAGCTGGCAGGTCCACGGACCGGCCCGGGTGACCGTCTGGCGGGGTCGGCGCCGGGAGCGGCTTCGAGATGGCGACATCTTCCGGCCCTGATCCCGTTCGGCAGACGCGCGTTCACCGGTTCAGCGGACGCCCGTGCATCGGACGCCCGCGCATCGGACGCCCGCGCATCGGACGCCCGCGCAGCGGACGCGCGTCCACCAGACGCCCCGTGCAGCAGTCGCGCGTGCAGCCGACGCGCGTAGGCAGGCGCCCGTTCATCGATCGTTGACATCCGGGTCATCGGCCCGTAACGGTCGGCCGCGAGACTCGACCGTGCTCCCACTCCTCGGGTCGGATCGCCGGCCCGCTCCACTCCTCCGCTCCGGACCCCGCCCGACACGGCGGGGTCTCGAGCTTTCTCAGGGCGCAACTTCCGTGCGGTGGCGAGCCCCTCTGCGTGGTCGATCCGTGCGGCGGTCGAACCTTCCTCGCCGACGAGCCGTATCAGTCGGTAGCGAGTCGAGTCGGCCGGCACCGGGTCGGCTCGTGACGAAAAGGCCGGCCGGGTCGGCGCCTCCTCCGGGAGACGTCGAGTCGGCCGGTCTTGCTATCCGGACAAGGCGGCCTCGGCGAGCGCCGCCCGGTGAGCCCTTGAGCCATGGGAAGTGCCAGAAGTGAACATGAGGCGATCACGACCCGCCTCGTGGACGCGAAGACGCCCCGGGCGGTCACCCGGGGCGTCGGTGGGGTGGTGCGGACCAGAGGTCAGTCGGGCCGGATCTCCCGGAAGCAGTCCGAGCAGTAGACCGGCTTGTCCATCCGCGGCTTGAACGGCACTTGGGCCTGGTTGCCGCAGCGGGTGCAGACGGCGGCGAAGAACTCCCGGGAAGGACGGTCGTCGCCGCGCTCGTAGCCGCGCGGCCCGCCGTACTCACGAGCGTCATAGCCGGTATCGCGAGCGGCGCGCCGGCTGGCGCGGCAGCTGGCGCAGCGCTTGGGGTCTGAGGAGAACCCCTTCTGGACGTAGAACTCCTGGTCGGCGGCCGAATGGATGAACTCGACGGCGCAGTCGACACAGACAAGGGTTCGGTCAACGTAGGTCACGGAGCGGCCTCCAGGGCGCGATTCGGGTGGCGCCGGTGGTCCGCGTCGGGTCGGTATCAGGCGTGCGATCGGTCGGAGGCAGGAGGCCGGCGCCGCACGTCCGGGTACCGTTGTGATCCCGAGCGAGGGTGCACCGGGTGTAATGGCTCGCGGGAGGATAGCACCGTTCCAGAAAGGGGTCCGGCGGGCCATCGGAGCGTCGAAACGGCCTCCATCGCTGCTCGACAAGCTCCCTCGTCGAACGGCCCGACGACGCGGCGGGCAGGCCACTCATGACTCTGCCGTCCGGCGACCGGTGACGCGGCGGGCCAAGGACCGATGCGCGGCGGACCAAGGACCGATGACGCGCCGGGCTGGCGACCGATGACCCGCGTCTGTCACAATCCGGCACGATCTCGGTGACTCTGCCGGCGCCTCGCGCGCTCGCGACGAAGAGGACACCGGGCGAGCGCCCGACGATCCTCGGGAGGTCCACGTTCGAGCGTGTTGCGACTCCTCCATACCGCCGACGTCCACCTCGGGGCCAGGCACACCGACCTGGGTGACCGGGCGATCGCGCTCCGGGAGCGCAGCTTCGACGCCTTCCGGGCGACGATCGACCTCGCGATCGCGGAGAAGGTCGACCTCGTGGTCGTGGCCGGCGACCTCTTCGACAGCAACGTCCAGCCGCGACGCTCGGTGGAGCGCGTGGCCGCCGAGCTCCATCGGCTCGTCGAGGCGAAGATCCGGACGGTCCTGATCCCGGGGACCCACGACGTCTACGACCGCTCGTCCATCTATCGGGCCTACGACCTGCCGGCGATGGCCGGCTCGACGGCCGCAGACGACTGGGTCACGCTCCTCACCCCCGAGGTCTCCGACGTCCACCTCCCGGCCCTCGACGCGGTCGTCTACGGCCGCGTCTTCTCGACGAAGCGGGCGCCGCGGAGCCCGCTCCACGACTTCGGCGCGACCGCCGACGCACGGGCGACCTGGCGGATCGGGATCGTCCACGGGGCCATCGCGATCCCCGGCAAGGTCGAGCACGACGAGGTCCTCATCACGACCGACGAGATCTCGGCGTCCGGCCTCCATTACCTCGCCCTCGGGCACTGGCACTCCACCCAGCGCGGGACCGCCGGCTCGACGACGTACGCCTACAGCGGCGCCCCGGAGCCGGTGGCGGTCGACCAGGATCGGGCCGGCGCCGTCCTGCTCGTCACCCTCGAGATGGTCGACGACGCCCCGACGATCGAGATCGAGGAGCGCCGCGTGGGCAAGACCCGCTTCGATCGGGTCGAGCTCGATGTCGGGGCGATGGGCTCGCAGCCGGCAGTCGTGGAGCGGCTCGGGGCGCTCGGCGACCCGGACCTCATCCTCGATGCTCGACTGACGGGCATCCGGCCCGACGACCTCGACATCTCGACCGACGAGGTCGAGGCCGCGGTCCGCGATCAGTTCTTCCGGGTCCGGGTCCGAGATCGCTCGGTGCCGCCGCTGACCGAGGGCATGCTGCCGCCGCCGGACACGGTCGCAGGCGCCTTCATCCGGGATTTCGAGGGCCAGATCGCCGAGCTCGAGGCAGCCGATCGGGGCGATGAGGCGGCCGAGCTGCGGGACGTCCTCCGGATCGGACGGCTGCTGCTCGGTGGCCACGAGGTCACCCTGTGAGGATCACCCGGCTCGGCCTGACCGACTTCCGACGCTACCGCGACCTGGAGCTCGACCTCGCGCCGGGGCTGACCGTCGTCCGCGGCCCCAACGAGGCCGGCAAGACGTCGATCCAGCGGGCGATCGAGCTGGCCCTGACGCGCAAGGTCACGAGCTCGAGCGCCGACCTCGATGCCCTCCGGCCGTGGGACGCCGGTCCCGACGATCGCCCGGTCATCCGGGTCGAATTCACCGACGAGGACCTCGAAGGCGTCCGCCAGGGGACGCTCGAGAAGGCGTTCCGTGGCTCCAAGGGGACCGTTCGTCTCGAGCTCGACGGGACGGTCATCACCGACCCGACGCTCGCCGACCAGGCCCTGGCCGAGCTCACCGGCATCCCGACCGAGGCGTTCTTCCGCTCGACCGCGTCGGTCCGACATCACGAGGTCGTCGATCTGGACCGCGACGAGGCGAACCTCCGCGACCGCCTCCAGGCGTCGATCAGCGGCGGCGACCGCGGGACGTCGCGGGCGAAGAAGCAGCTCGACGGGGCGGTCCGGGCCCTCGACACCCGCGGTGAGAAGAACCCTGGCCGCTTGAAGATCGCCGAGGATGCCGTCGCGAGCGCGAGCCAGACCGTCGAGGCGGGCGAGGTCGCCGATCAGCCAGCTCGAGCGGGACCGCGACACGCTGTCCGGCGCTCGGGAGCGGCGAGCGGAGATCGAAACGTCGCTGGCGGAGCGGCGATCGATGCTCGAGAAGGCCCGTCAGGCCGAGCGGCTCACGGCCGAACGATCCGCGGCTCAGGAGCGGTACGAGCGCTACCGCCAGGCCGTGGCCGTCTCGGAGGAGCTCGCCGGGCTCCAGGGGCAGCCACCCCTCGACCGTCCCGCTGCCCGTCCTGCGGCTCGGGCGTCGAACGCCTGCGCGGCCTCGACGCGCCGGATCCGGGAGCTGCGCGCCGCGCTCTCCGGCGAGGTCGAGGTGTCGTTCGAAGTCGCCCCGGCGCCGACCTGGCGGCCTCTGTCGCGGGTGGCGGTGATCCTCGTCGTCGTCGGCATCATCGTCGCGGTCCTCGGGGCCGCCTCGAAGGCCCTGGAGATCCTCGACATCGGCGATCTGCCGATCTACCTCGGGCTCGCCGTGGCGGGCCTCGGGCTGATCCTGGCGATCGGTCGGCTACTGGCTGCGACGCCAGGACCGGCATGTCCCAGGAGATGCGCGATGTCGAGATCGACCGACGGCTCCGCGGCCGGTCGGAGATGGAGGCCGAGCTCAAGGCCGCCGAGCTCTCGTCGGAGCAGCAGCTCGGGCAGCTCGGCGCGACCGAGCTCTCGGAGGTCGAGGACCTGCTGGCCCGCGAGGAGGAGCACGTCCGGCGGATCGACCAGCTCGCGGCGCAGCTCGAAGGGTCTCGTCGGCAAGGAGCCGGTCGAGACGCTGCCGGGACTCCGCGACGCGGCGGCCCTCGAGATCGAGCAGAAGGGCCACGCCCTCGAGCAGCTCGGTCCGATCGCCCGCGAGCCACGGGCCCGCGAGCGGCTGGAGGTCGAGGTCAGGGACCAGGAGGTCGCGCTCGAGCGGTCGCGGGACGACGAGGCGAACGCCCGGGCGCGGGTCGAGGCGAACACCGTCGACGCCGAGCAGATCGCCGCGCTCGCCGAGCAGCTCGCCGGCTGGCGCGAGCAGCTGGCGGCGCTCCAGCGCCGCGCGCGGATCTACGAGACGACCCTGCGCGGCATCGAGCAGCGCCGAGCAGGCGACGATGCGCAAGGCGACCCGCTATCTCGAGAAGCGGATGGTCGGTGACATGGACCGCATCACCGACGGCCGCTATCGGCGGGTCCGGGTGGACGACACGACTCCTCGATATCGCGTCTTCGCCCCCGAGCGTGGCGACTGGGTGCCGGCGACCCAGCTCTCGCAGGGCACCCTCGACCTGACGTACATCGCCGCCCGCATCGGGCTCGTCCGGCTCGTGACCGGCGATCGGCGACCGCCGCTCCTGTTCGACGATCCGTTCGTCACCCTCGACGACGCCCGCGCGAACCGGGCCATCGAGGTGCTCGAGCGATCTCCTCCGACTTCCAGGTCATCTACCTGACGACCTCGGATCGGTACGACGGCTCGGCCGATCTCGTCGTCGAGCTGCCCGGCCCGACGATGGTCGACGCGCGAAGCACCGCGACGCCGATGGCTCCGGAGCGCCGCGGCCGGTGAGGCCGCCTGATCCTGCCGACCCTCGCGCCCGAAGTCGCGACGGTCGTCCTCGGGCTGCTGTCCGCGGCCTTCGTGGGGCTGCGGCGACTTCGGCGGGGGCATCACCTCCAAGCGGGCGCCGGTGCTCGGCGTCGTCCTGGTCGTCGAGCTCGTCGGGTCGTTCCTGGCCGCCGGGTCTGGCGCTCGCGACCGCGCGAAGCCACGCCAGCGGCGTCGTCACTGGTCATCGCGATGGCCGCGGGCGTCGGAGGGGTGACCGGCATCCTGGCGCCTGTATCAGCGGTCTCGCGGTCGGCCGGATGGGCGTCGTCGCGCCGGTGACCGGCGTCCTGAGCGCTGGGGTGCCGGTCGTCGTCGGGATCGCCATGGAGGGACTGCCGACGACGCCGGTCGGGTTCGGGCTGCTGCTCGGTCTCGTCGCCGTCGTCGCTCGTCTCGCGCGTCCCGGGTGAGGGCGGCGGACGGTCCGGCATCGAGCTCGCTCTCGTCGCGGGACGGGGATCGGGATCGTTCAACCTGCTCATCGCCCTGCTGCCGGACGGCTCGGTGTTCTGGCCGCTCACGGTCCTGCGGCTTACCGCGCTGCCGCTCGTCGCGGATCGTCGTCCTGGTGAGCCGGCGTCCGTGGCGGATGGAGCCGCCGATCGATCGGGCAGGCGGCCCTCGTCGGGGTCTTCGACATGGGCGGCAATGCGTTCTTCATCCTCGCGGCCCAGGCCGGCGCGCTCGCGGTCGCCGCGGTCCTGTCATCGCTCTATCCGATCGTGACGGTCATCCTCGCGATCGCGATCCTGCGCGAGAAGGTGACCGCCTACCACGCGATCGGGATCGCGACGGCGGCCGTCGCGGTCGCGCTCATCGCATCCGGCTGATCGCCGCAGCCGGAGAACGCCGGCGGCAGTCAGCCGAACGGCGGGACCTCGAGCCAGCCCTCGCGGACGGCTCGGGTCGCGAGCTCCGTCCGGGACGCGACCCCGAGGCGTTCGAAGATCCGGCCGAGGTGCGTCTCGACCGTCTTCGTCCCGATCCCGAGGCCCGCGGCGATCTCGTCGTTCGACCGCCCGTCGACGACGAGCCGGACCACGTCGAGCTCGCGGGCGGTCAGCCGGACGACCGCACCGGTCGGTCGCCGCGGAGAACGCCAGCCCACCCGCCGCGGCGCGCCGGATGGCGTCGACGAGCTCGCCGATCGGCGCCGTCTTGAGGACCAGCCCGGCGGCGCCGAGCTGGAGCGCCGCGTCGACGTACTGCGGGTAGTCGTAGGCGGTCACGACGACGATGGCCGGGCGCCGGGCGCGCCGACGGCGCGGTCGTCGCAGGAGCGCTGAAGCCGCTCGTCGGACCCGAGGCGGATGTCGAGCAGCACGACATCGACCGCGGTGGCATCGAGGAAGCGGCGCCGCCTCCTCGAGCGAGCTGGCCGATCCGACGACGGCGAGGTCCGGCTCCTGCTCGAGCAGGGCGGCGGTCCCGTCGCGGACGACCGGGTGATCGTCGACGACGGCGATCCGGATCAGTGTCGTCGCCGGCTCGGCCGTCACCGCGAGCGCCACTCGAGGGCGACGTGCGTCCCGCCGCTCGGCCAGCGACGGATGTCGAGGAGGGCCCCGATCTGCTCCGCTCGCTGCTGCATCCCGAGGAGGCCGAAGTGTCCGGCAGCCGGAGCCGCCTCCGCCGCGCCCGGGACGATCCCGGGCCCCGCATCATCGATGGTGAGGGTGGCCCCAGTCGGGCTGACCCGATAGCGGACGACGATCGGCGGACGACCGTGCTTCACCGCGTTCGCCAGGGCTTCCTGGGCGACCCGGAAGAACGCCAGCTCGACGTCCGCGGGCAATCGCGTACCGTCGTCGCGCTCGAGGCGGACCTCCCCGCCGGCCAGACGCTCCATCCGGCTCGACCAGCCACTCGAGGGCCGGTCCGACACCCAGGTCGTCAAGGATCGGGCAGCCGCAGCTCGCCGGTGATCGTCCGGAGCTGCTCGACGACCCGTCGGGCCGCCTCGGCAGAATCGGCATCGCCCTTCGCGTCGAGCTGGCGGACGAGGAGCGTCAGGTCCTGGAGCGCGACGTCGTGGAGGTCTGTCGGCGATGCGGGACCGCTCGGCCTCGGTGGCGGCGACGACGAGGTCGCGCTGGAGGGTCGCCCGGGTCGCCAGGCGGACCAGCGGCCGGACCGTGAACCGCTGGGCGATGAGCAGCGTCGCGATCCACAGCAGGACGGGCAGCGCCGACCCCGGCATGAACAGCAGGGTGAAGACCGACACGAGCGGTGTCGCGCCGATCGCCGAGGTCCTCGATCGACTCGACGACGCCGCCGGAGACCGAGCCACCGCTGGCGAGGCGACCGCTGAACGCCGGCGCTGAGGCGACGGCCCCGGGCATGAGGTGCGATCGCGCCGGTGGCGAGCAGGAAGATCCAGGACATCGGAGTCCACCCGACCCCGGCGACAGGACGCCCGAGACCGGTCGCGACCGCATAGACGGCTGCACCGAAGGCGACCAGCCGCGCGACGCGGCGACGCCGCGGATCGCGCGATCGAGCCGCTCAGGGCGTCGGCGAGCGACAGCATCGCGAGCGGCACGAGCAGCCCGACGGCGACATAGCCCGCCGCTGACGTCGTCAGGATACGCCGGGGCGATGATGAGTGGCGCCGAGGTCGCGACGACGGTGGGCATGGCGAGCGCGGCGATGGCGTCACCGCCGCGACCGGACCGGAGCCACCAGCCACCGATCGAGGAGGATGCGCCAGCCCGACGAGGACGCCCAGCCCGGACTCGTCGAGCTGCCAGTCCGCACTCCAGTAGTCGAACGTGGTCAACGGGTCGGTACTTGTCGCCGAGGTACGCCTCCAGGTCGTTGGCCGGCATCGCCGAGAGACGGAAGATCCCGGCGGCCGGCCCCGGCGGCGGTGCCGCGACGGGATCCGGCTGGCCGGGCAACGCGACGGTCATCTCGTCGTTGACGGAGACGATGACCATCCCCTCCCGGATGCCCATCTCGTGGGCCGGGCTCCACGGGGCGAGGTCGGCGATGATCGGTCGGCCCTGGTCGTCTCGGCTGATGCGTGATCCCGGAGCCGGCCTCGCCGTAGGCGAAGGCGAACGAGCCGACGACGATCGCGGCGATCGCCAGCGAGCAGCGGCGAACGCGTCGCGCGGGGCGGCGTCGAACGGTTCGCTGGCGGCGCGCTCGAGCAGCTGGCGGATCGCCGACATGGACCGGACGGTAGCAGAGGCTCGCGCGGCTAGGTGTCGGGAGGAACCCGGAACGGCGGTCCGGGCAGGCGCGGCTGCCGGCGCGGTCGGCAGGCCGCGAGACTGCCGAGCCATGAGCACGTCGCCGGCCCGAGCCTGAGGTCCCGCGCTGACCGCGACCGGTGTCTCGAAGCGTTATCGCCGGATCGAGGCCCTCCGCGACGTCGACCTGGCGATCCCGGCAGGCTCGATCACGGCGCTCGTCGGCCCGAACGGTGCCGGGAAGTCGACGCTCATCAAGGCCTGGATCGGCTTCGAGCGACCGACGGCCGGCCGCGTCGCGGTCCAGGGCATCGACCCGTGGCGGCATCGGGTGGCCGCCGTCTCGCGACTGGGCTACGTGCCCCAGGCCGCGTCGCTGTACCGCGATCTGACCGTCGACGACCATCTCGCTCTCGGCGGGACGCTCCGCCGCGGCTTCGATCGGGCGTCCGCCACCACGCGGCTCGAGATCCTCGACATCCCGCTCCGCGCCCGCGCGGGCGAGCTGTCCGGCGGCCAGCAGGCCCAGGTCGGGCTGGCGCTCGCGCTCGGCACCCGGGCCACCCGTCCTGCTGCTCGACGAGCCGCTCGCGAGCCTCGACCCGCTCGCCCGGCGCGAGTTCCTCGCGGTCCTGGTCGACGCGGTCCGGGCGCAGCGGCGCGACGGCGCTCCTGTCGTCCCACATCGTCACCGACGTCGAGCAGGCGTGCGACCGGCTCATCGTCCTCGGTGCGGGGCCGGGTGCGCCTCGACCAGACCGATCGCGGCGCGCGCGGCCGAGCATCGGATCGCCCGCCGATGGCGACGTGCCCGCGGGTGCCGGTCCATCTCGGTCTTTCCGGGCGAGGACGGTCGTCCCCGCCATCTCGTCCGCCTCGAGCCCGTTGCGCCTGGGGGCGGTGGCGGGCTCGAGGCAGGCCGTCATGCGAGGCGCCGGCCTCGGAGGCGACGCTCGAGGAGGTCGTCATCGGCTACCTCGCCGCCGGCAGGCCGTCGTCGGCGATCTCTGGACTCGGCGGCGAGCCGATGACCTCCGTTCGACTCGCCATCCGGATCCAGCGGTTCGAGGCCGTCGCGGTCGGCGGTCGTCGTCGGCGTCATCGCAGCGTGGACGGTCTTCGGGCTGTGGGAGGCCGCCTCGCGCGCTGTCCCGGCGGATTGCGCTGCGGTCATGCGCGGTAGCGCCGACGGATCGACACCGACCGATGCCTGCGTCGAGGCCATGGCCGCGTTCGACGACGTCGACAACGTCGTCCTCTCGAAGGTGCTGGTCGTCTCGATCGTCTTCTCGTTCTTCGGCGGACTGGTCCTGGGGGTACCGGTGGTCGGGCGCGAGCTGGAGGCCGGGACAGCGACCACCGCCTGGTCGATGAGCCCGTCCCGACGCAGGTGGTTCGCCCGCCGCATGTCGCCGATCCTCGGGCTGGCGCTCCTCGCGGGCGCGGCGGTCGGGGCCGCGGCCTGGATCGTCCAGATGACCCACGAGGGCGTGTACGGGAGCGACGCCTTCCGGATGGGTGAGGCGGTCGGGATGCCGCTCCTCGGTCGGGTGCTCGCCGGCTTCGGCATCGGCGTGCTGGCCGGTGTCGTGCTCGGCAGAGCGCTCCCGGCGTTCATCGTGGGGCTCGTGGCGATGGCTGCGCTCGTGGCGATCTCGATGTGGGCCCAGAGCGCGTGGCTCGAGAACCACCTGGAGGTCATCAGCGGCCTTCCGGGCACGTCCGGCGTGGGTTTCGAGGGGGTGCGCCTCGACCAGCGATGGCTGCTGGACGACGGGCGGATCGTCTCGTATGACGATGCCGTGGCCGTGGTCCCGCCCGGCACGGAGGATCCCTATCCTTGGCTCGAGGACCACCTGACACCCGTCCAGATGGGCGTCCCCGATCGGCGTGCCCCGGAGTGGCGGCTGCTCGAGACGGCTGGTCTCGTCGTCGGCGCCGCCGCCATGCTCGTCGGGTCGGCGCTCATCGTCGACCGGCGGAGGCCGGTCTGATGACGACGGTCCGATTGCTCGTCCGGCAGCATCGCTGGGTCGTCATCGCGGTCGCGATCGCGGCGCTCGGGCTCGCCGCGGCCGGTGTCGTCGCCTGGTCCGCCCTGTCCGGTCACTCGACGCCGGCCCACTGCATCGAGGACCGCTTCCTCGATCCGATCCCGCCGGAGTGCGTCGGGACCGAGGAGTATCTCCGCCAGAACGAGGAGCTGGCCGGCAGGGTCATGGCGGCGATGGCGGTCCTGCCCCTCCTCGGCGGCATCCTCCTGGGAGCGCCGCTGGTCGCCTCGGAGATCGAGACCCGGACGGCGACGATCGCCTGGTCGCTGGGGCCGTCGCGCCGACGCTGGCTGGCGATCCGGATCGCGATCCTGGGGCTCGGCTTCGCGGCCGTCCTCATCCCGTCGGCGATCGCCGCGGACATGCTCGCCGCGGTCCGTCCGCCGCAGTACGACATGTCGACCGCGACCCTCGTCGACTACGGCCTTCGAGGTCCGATCGTCGTCTTCCGCGGGCTCGCGGCGTTCGCGATCGCTGTCGCGGCCGGTCTGGCCCTCGGGCGGACCCTGCCAGCGCTCCTCGTCGCCGGTGTCGGTGTCATCCTCTTGTGGAACGTCGTCGGGAGCCTCCAGTACGAGGGCTGGCCGGCGGCCGGGACGTTCACGCCGCGGGAGGACCAGTTCTTTGTCCAGACGGGCGACTCGGTCGGCGCCCCGGTGAAGGGCGATGCCGGAGCTCCCCAGGAGGTGACCGGGATCCCGGGAGAGAAGCTCGCCTTCATCGCCTGGCGCGAGGCGGCGCTGCTGACCGGCCTGACGATCATCCTGCTCGGCGGCAGCGTCATCCTCGTCGAGCGCCGGCGGCCGGCGTGAGGATCGCCGGTCTCCTCGCGATCCTGGTGCTGACCGTCACGGCCGCGTCGGGCTGTGTCGGTCGCTACGCGCCGGACGGTCCGGCCGCGGCGACGGACGTCGGCGCCCTCGGCTGCCAGGTCGGGCCGCAGCCCGGGGCGACCGTCCGCGATGGCGACCCGCTGGCACCCGGCGAGCCGATGGCGGGCGTGCCGGTCACGACGCTGACGCCGCGCGCGGTCGGGGACCTAGCGGTCGGCCACGGCCTGAAGGTGACGTGGCGGTACTCGTACGGCATCAGCGGTGGGGCCGGCGCCTTCCCCAACGGGCCCGTGCCGCTCGACACGCCGGCGCTGGCGCCGTCGGGATCGGCCACGCCGGCTGCGTCCGCGTCGGTCGGCGAGGACTCCCCGGCGGAGGTGACGCCCAAGCCAGGCGGGGCGGCCGCCGGTGGCGCCGCGTTCGGTTTCTCCGAGTGCTGGTGCGAGCCTCCCCCCGACGGCCACGTGTCGGGCGTCGCGTACGGGATGGCATCGGAGCTCGTCGTGTTCGTCGAGTCCGATCGGGTCGCCGCGAACGTGCGCGATCAGCCGACCCGCGGCTGGGGCTGCTAGCCCGGCGCCTGCTCGGCCCGAGCCCCGAGGCGGGTGGTCGCCGCCTGCCGGACGACCCGGATGACGTCGCCCGGACCGGTCCGGAGGATGTGGACCGCGGCGCAGCCCTCCCGCTCGAGCTCGTGGCCCTCGAGCAGCCGCATGAGGCGGACGTGATGCCGCTCGATCACGGCCGGGTCGACGACCCGCTCGCGCCCGGCGTTCCGCGCCCGCGCCTCCTCGAGCGTCACGTCGAGGACGATCGCCACGACGCCGACGCCGGTCCGCCTGGCGATCGCCAGCAGCGGACGCCGCGCCGCCGCGGTCGTGTTCGTCGCGTCGACGACGACCAGCAGGCCGGCCTGCAGCCGCCGCTCGGTGGCCCGATGGAGCGCGCCGAACACGGCCCGGTTGCGGGTCTGATCGCGTGGGTCGCCGGCGATCGCGGCACGGAGTTCGTCCGAGCCGACGATCTCGTCCGGCGCGAAGTGGCGACGAGCGAACGTCGTCTTGCCGGCGCCCGCCGGTCCGACGAGCAGGACGAGCGCCGGGTCGGGGATCTCGATCGTCATGTCCGCCATCGCGCCGATGATGCCGGACCTACGTCGAGGCTCGCCGCGCCTCCCACGATCCGGCGTCGGTCCGACGGACCTCGTAGGCCGGCTGGTCGTACAGCGCCGGGCCGCGTCGGAGCCGCCCGTCGGCGAGGCGGAACCGTGAGCCGTGCCACGGGCACTCGACGGCGTCACCGACGATCGTCCCGCCCGACAGCGGGCCGCCCGCGTGGGCGCACTGGTCATGCAGGGCGAGGATCGCATCGCCCTGGCGGACCAGGACGAGCGTGTTGATGCCGAGCTTCGCCTTGACGAGGGTCCCCTCGGGGACCTCGCCACCGAGGTCGGACGGGAGCTCGAGCGGCAGCCACTTGGTGCCGCTGCCGCGGAAGGCGTGGCGGCTGACCATGTTGCCGAAGACGTAGACGACGTCGCCGCCGATGAACGCCCCGAGCGTGAGGCCGAGCAGCCCGATGACCGACAGCCCGATCGGCAGCGGCCCGGTCGGCGTGCCGGTCGCCCGCAGGATCGCCGACACGATCAGGACGAGCAGGGTCAGGACCATGACCGTGGCGTGGACGGTCGCCCGCTCGCGGGCGGTGCCATCGGTGTCGGTGTAGTCGGACAAGCCTGAGAGGGCCGCCAGGGCCATGAACAGGATCGCGATGATGAGCGCGGCTTGGGCCGCCGTCGGCTGTCCCAGGACGTCGAGCACGAGCGACACGATCAGCGCGCCGACCGGGACGTCGGTGGTGGCGGCATGCAGGGGATGACCCAGCCACGTCCCGCTAAGCAGGTCCTTGAGCGGCCGGATCGGCCGGAACAGGGCCGACAGCCAGCGGTGGTTGAAGTCCCCGAACGGCCGGGCCCAACCGGCCTGGGCGGCGAGCATCCGCTCGATCAGCCTGCCCATCTGCTGCACCTCCGGTCGCGAATGTCCTAGTCGATACTAGGATATCCCCGTGACGGATGCACGCGCGAGGATCGCATCCGCGTCACGCGCGCATGACGGCGTGATGACCTAGGCTGCTCGATCGTGACCCCGGAAGCGACGCCCGACGACCGCGACCCCATCCTCGGCCGTCCGGACTGGCGACGGATCCTCGCCGTCTTCTGGTTCGTGTCCCTGATCGAAGGCTTCGGGATGAGCCAGATCTTCGCCTTCCTGCCGCAGTACCTGACGCAGATGGGCGTGCCCCACGATGAGCGGATCGCGTTCGTCGGGATCTTCAGCGCCCTGATCTTCGTCGTCGGGGCGCCGCTCGTCCCGCTGTGGGGCGTCTGGGCCGACAAGTACAGCCGCAAGGCGGTGATCATCCGGAGCGCGCTCGTCGAGGCCGGGGTGTTCGTCGCGGTCGCGCTGTCACATCGAGCCGTGGCAGCTCGCGCTGTCGCTGCTCCTGGTCGGCTTCCAGCTCGGCAACACCGGCGTCATGCTCGCCGCGATCCGCGACGTCGTCCCGGCTCGGATCGTCGGCACGACGATCGGCCTGTTCGGCGCCAGCACACCGATCGGCTTCGCCCTTGGCCCGATCGTCGGCGGTCTCCTCGTCGACGTGGTCGGGCTGCCGCTCTCGGCGGTCTTCCTCGTCTCGGCGATCCTGTCGGTCCTGACCGCCGTGGCCGTCGCGACCACGCACGAGGTCCGCCCGGCGGTCGTCCCGTGAGGGCGCGTGCCGTGACCCTCGCCTTCGGCGCGGTCCGGCACGTCATCTCCGACCCCGCGGTCCGGCGGATCTTCGCGATCTACTTCGTCGCCTTCCTCGCGAACCAGATGAGCCGGCCCTACACACCGCTCCTTGTCGAGGGCCTGGTGCCGTCGGGAGCCGGTCTGGCGAGCGCGGTCGGGTTCGTCGCCGGCGTCGCGGCCCTTGCCGGCGCGCTGGCGTCGCCGGTCGGTGGCGTCCTGGGCGACCGGGTCGGGTTCCGCCGGATCCTCCTGCTCGGACTGAGCGGCGGAGCGATCTCGCTCGCCGTCGCGCCGTTCGCGCCGACCATCGGGTTGCTGGCCCTGGCGACCCTGTCGTTCCTGGCATTCAACGGCATCGTCGGGCCGATGGTCTTCGCCCTGCTCGCGACCGAGGTCCCGCCCGAGCGCCGCTCGGCGACGCTGAACCTCGTGTATCTGCCGCTCTATGCCGCCGGGATCATCGGACCGGCCCTCGGAGCGGTCGTCGCATCGACGGTCGGCCTGGCCGGGCCATACCTGCTCGGCGCCCTGATCCTCGGCGGTGCGGCCGGCACGATGTCCGTCGCGGCCCGTCGCCGGACGCCGGCACCTGCGCCCGCTGCCACGACCGAGCCGGAGACCGGCCCGATCGTGTAGCCAGGTCACTCACCGGCCGGCTACAGGTGGAGCATGTAGCGGGCGATCTCGAAGTAGATGATCAGGCCGGTGCCGTCGACGAGGGTCGTGATGAGCGGCGCCGACACGACCGCCGGGTCGATCTTCAGCTGGCGGAGCGCGAGCGGCAGCAGCGCCGCGACGGTCGCCGACCAGAAGCAGATCGCGAGGATCGTCAGCGACACCACGGCGCCGACGTCGTACCCGACGCCGAGCAGCTGGGCCCGACCGAAGGCGACGACGGCCATGACCAGCCCGAGCGACAGGCCGACCCGCATCTCCTTCCAGGCGATCCAGCCGATGTCCTTGATCGTCACCTCGCCCAGGGCCATCGCCCGGACGATCAGCGTCACCGTCTGGCTGCCGATGTTCCCGCCGGTCCCGATCAGGAGGGGGATGAAGAAGCTCAGGGCGATGGCCGCGGACAGCTCGTTCTCGAAGTTCCGCAGGACCGTGCCGGTGTACGCCTCGGCGACGAACAGGAGCAGCAGCCAACCGACCCGCTTGCGGAACAGCAACGGGACGCTCGAGAGGCGGTACGGGACATTGAGCGGCTCGGACCCGCCCAGGCGCTCGATATCCTCGGTCGCCTCGGCTTCCAGGACCTCGGCGACATCGTCGTCGGTGATGATCCCGAGGAGCCGGTCATCGGCATCGACGACGGGGATCGCGAGGAGGTTGCGGTCGGTGAGGAGGCGGGCCGCGGTCTCCTGGTCGGCGTCGGCCCGAACACGGACGGTGGACGGCGCGACGAGCTCCGCGACCGGCGTGTCCGATGCGCTCAGCAGCAGCCGGTACAGCGACAGGACCCCCTGGAGGCGCCGCTCCGCGTCGATGACGTAGACGTAGTTGACGGTCTCGGCGTCGTCGACGAGGCGTCGGATCGCGGCGATCGCATCGGCCGCGGTCGTCCCGCTCGCGACCGCGACGAACGCCGGCGTCATGATCCCGCCGGCGGAATCCGGCGGGTACGCGGCGAGCTCCCGGATCTCGGCCGCGTCCTCGGGCCGCATCCGGATCAGGATCCGATCCGCGTCCGGGTCCGACAGCTCCTCGACCACGTCGGCCGCGTCGTCCGGGTCCATCTCGGCCAGGACGTCGGCTGCCTCGGGGATCGAGAGGGTCCGGAGGATCTGGGCGGCCTGCGCCGGCTCGAGCTCCTCGAGCAGCTCCGGCAGCTCCTCGTCGGGAAGCCAGCGGATGAGGGTCGTGACCTCGTGGGGATCGAGGCGCGGGACGAGGTCGGCCCACTCGGACGGGCCGACCCGGTCGGCGAGCCCGCGGACGCCTTCCTCCTCGCGTTCGCGGATGAGTTCCTGGATCTCGAGCAGGAGCTGATCGGTCGCGGCATTCGACATGACGAGGACCTCGTGGGCCGGGCGACACCGGCCGTCCTCGTCAGGCGCGTCAGCTCGTCAGCGCCCTCGACGAGTGCGGCGTCGGGATCATCCGGTCGTCTGCCGGCAGGGCCGGCGATGGGACGTGGACTTGAG
The DNA here is from genome assembly GCA_963729175.1 of uncultured Chloroflexia bacterium. GTDB lineage: Bacteria > Chloroflexota > Limnocylindria > Limnocylindrales > CSP1-4 > CAVSMY01. The sequence goes on from CAVSMY010000013.1 coordinate 80,073, forward strand.
GTGGACATGACCTTCCGACGTGCGGATCAGGAACGGTCGGGCGCCGGGCCGCGAGCGTCGTCGGCGGAGGACCGCCGGGAAGCCTAGGCCCGTCCGTACGGGAGCGTCAAGCACCCGATCGGCCCGATGCGGTCCGCGGCCCACCGGCGGCGGGTACGATGCGCAGGACGCCATGTCACGACCGCCGAACCCGAACGATGCCGAACCTCCCTCGCCCGCTCCCGCGGCTGCGCCGGACCGCCTCCGATGGTGGGCCGGGCGGCGTGCTGCTCGCGAACGAGCCATCCGAGCCGGAGATCATCGAGGCCTCGGGCCTGCGCTGGATCAACATCACGAGGCCGCGGCTCGCTGATCGCGACTGGCTCGAGGAGCACTACGGGTTCCACCCCCTCGACTTCGAGGATGTCTACTCCCGGAACCAGCGACCGAAGCTCGACCAGTACGACGACTACCTGTTCATCGTCCTGCAGTTCCCGGTCTTCGAGAAGGCGACCGGTCGGCTGACCAGCGCCGAGCTGGACCTGTTCGTCGGGCCTGATTACGTCCTGACCCTGCCGAACGAGCCGATCCCGCCGCTCGACGTCCTGTTCGAGCGCTACTCCGAGAAGGAGGAGGTCCGCGAGTCGGTCTTCTCGAAGGGCTCGGGCTACCTGCTCTACAAGCTGGTCGACACCTGCGTCGACGCATCGTTCCCGATGCTCCGCAAGATCGGTCTGAAGCTCGACCGGATCGAGGACGACATCTTCGAGCAGGACGCCCCCGACGTCGTCCGCGACATCAGCAACGCGAAGCAGGAGATCATCAACTTCCGGCAGGATCGTCCGGCCGATGCGCGCCGTCCTGAGGGACCTCGAGAGGACGAAGCAGCGCTATCTGGCCGAGGACCTGGACATCTACTTCGACGACATCAGCGATGCCGCCGAGCGGATCTGGGACATCCTCGAGAACTACAAGGAGGTCATCGAAGGCCTCGAGTCGTCGAACGAGTCGGCCATCAGCCACCGCCTCAACGACACCCTCCGGGTCCTGACCGCGTTCAGCGTGGCGTTCCTGCCGCTGACCCTCGTCGCGTCGATCTTCGGGATGAACACCGACCTGCCGGGCGACGAGACGATCATCGAGTTCTGGCTGATCATCGCGCTCATGGTGGTCGTCTTCGGTGGCCTGATCCTGTGGTTCCGCCGCCAGGGCTGGCTGTAGGTCGGTGCCTGGCGGGTCCGGCGCGCCGGCCACGGCCGGTGGGGGCATGCGTGTTGCATCCCGTGCACGGAACAGACGGTCGGACTCGTTGATCCGCTCGGATCGGTCGCGTTTCGTGCATCGCTTGCAACGATCCGACCATCTGGCCGTGATCTTGCGTCGGATGCAAGGTCCCAGCTCGACGAGGCGCGATAGCGTCCGTTACGTGCATCACATGCAACGCCGCACGGCGTTCTTGCACTCGGCGCAACGAAGTGACACGTCGGGGCCGCACCGATCCGTGCGCCCCGTTGCGGAGCGGCGGGATCAGCTCGGCAGATCGCGCTCCGGGGGACCGATGTAGCGCGCGTCGGGCCGGATGAGTCGGTTGTCGGCGGCCTGCTCGATCGCATGGGCGGTCCAGCCGGCATGGCGGGCCAACGCGAAGGTCGCCGGGAACAGGTCCGGGGACAGGCCGACGCCCTGGAGGACGGCCGCGGCGTAGAACTCGACGTTCGTCTTGAGCGGTCGGTCCGGGTACTTCTCGGCGAGGACCCGCAGGGCGACATCCTCGACCTTGATCGCCAGGTCCAGCCAGTCGGGCCGCGAGGGCAGCTCCTCGACGACCTTGCGCAGCGCCCTCGCTCGCGGGTCGTAGGCCCGATAGACCCGATGCCCGAAGCCCATCAGCCGCTCCTTGCGGTCGAGCGCTCCTCGGATCCACTCCTCGGCGTGCTCGGGTGAGCCGACCTTGTGGATCTGCTCGACGACCTCTGAGGGCGCGCCGCCATGGAGCGGCCCCTTCATCGTCCCGATCGCCCCGGTCACGGCGGACGCCAGGTCGGACCGGGTCGAGGTCGACGACCCGTGCGGTGAACGTCGAGGCATTCAGGCCGTGCTCGGCACCGACGATGAAGTATGCGTCGAGGGCGCGCGCCGTCGCCAGATCCGGGAAGTCACCGCTCAGCTGGTAGAGGAACCCGGCCGCCGTCTCGAGCTCGGGGTCCGGGTCGATCGGCTCGAGACCGCGGCGCAGCCGGGCGAAGGCGGCGAGTGCACACGGCGCGAAGCGGGTGAGCGCCAGCGCCTGCTCGGGCGTCGGCGGGTAGTCGAGCTGCTGCGTCGGCGCCCCAGACGGAGACCGCGGTCCGAAGGGCGTCCATCGGCTTCGCCGAGTTCGGCAGGGCCCTCAGGCTGGTGAGGACGGCCGGCGGGATCGGGCGCATTGGAGAACTCGATCCCGGATCCCACTCGCCGGTCCAGAGAAGCATCGCGACGGCCGGATACGTCCCGTGCTCGACGAGGTCGCCGATCCGGTAGCCCCGGTAGAGCAGTCGTCCCGCAGCGCCGTCGACGTATCCGAGGGCGGTCTCGGCCGCGACGATGCCTTCGAGGCCCGGCGAATAGGGCCGCTCCGCAGCCGGCGTGTCTGCCGCGGCCGGCGTCTCTGCCGTCGCGGCGGTCTTGGTCGCGGCGGTCTTGGTCGCGGCCGGCGTCTCGCCGTCGCGGCGGTCTTGGTCGCGGCGGTCTTGGTCGCGGCCCGCTTCGTCGTGGCTGCGCGTGTCCCTCTCTGTGCCATCACCTGCCCTCGATCGCCCGCAAGACCAGCCGGAACAACGCCGCTCCGACGAACGCCACGACGACCGCGGCGATGAACCCGTTCGTCGGTCCGAAGCCCAGCGTCTGGGCGAGCCAGCCGCCGATCACGCCACCGACGATGCCGACGAGGATGTTCGGGAGGCAGCCACGAGCGGTGCGGTCCCCGACCGCCATGCCGGACAGCGCGCCGGCCACGAAGCCGACCACGATCCAGCCGACGATCCCCATGTCGAGCACGAGCCCGAGTGTACCGTCAGACCGCCGATCAGACCGTCCGCGACACGACGACGACCGCCGGGGTGGGCGCCGCTGGCGGTCGTCGAGGAGTCCAGGCGAGATGTCCGACGGGCTGCCGCCGGGCCGTCAGTCGCCGAACTGGAAGGCCTTGAGGACGTACCGGATGAGGAGCGCGCCGGCCGTGGCGAGCACGGCCGAGACGAAGAAGCCCGAGATCCCGGTCACACCGACGAGGCTGGCGAACCAGCCGCCGAGGAAGCCGCCGATGATCCCGACGATGAGGCTGGGCAGGATGCCCCGCGCATTCCGTCCACCGACGATGTAGCCCGAGAGCAGACCGGCGATGAGTCCGATCACCAGCCAGCCGAGCCAGGTCAGGTCCACGTTCGCGCCTCCCACGATCACGACCGTTCCCGGTGGTCCGGCGGTCGAGCGCGCAGTGTAATCCTCAGGAGGCGTCGAGGAACGAGCGGACGAGCTCGAGGAATGCCGCCGGATGGGTGTGGTGGGCAGCGTGGCGAGCGCCCTCCACGACCCCGATCCGGCCGTCCGCCAGGGCCTGGTCGAGCGCCTCGGCGCCCTCGCGGAAGTACGCCGGGCTGTCCGACCCGAGGATCTGCAGGACCGGCTGGCGGACGCCGGTGAAGCCGGCCCAGGCTCCCCGTTCCGCGTCACCCGCCGCGACCTCCCGGACGATCGTCGGAGCGGCGGCGACCCGGACCGGCCAGACCGGGGCGGCCTGGTAGCGCCCGAGCTCCGCGGGCGTCATCTCGACGGTGTCACGCAGGAAGACGATGAGCAGCTCCTCGTCGCGTCCCGCATCGCGGAGCGCCGCGAGGCGCTCCAGCTCGTTCGCGCCGACCCGCGGTGCGACGGCGCCCTCGTACGCGACGACCCGCCGGATCGTGTCCGGGCCGATCAGCGCGGCGCCGAGCGCGCAGCGCCCCCCGAACGAGTGCCCGATGACGTCGACCGGCCCCCCGGTCCGCGCGACGAGATGCCGCGCCAGCGCGACGATGTCCTCGGCCTCGCGCTCGATGGCGTACGGCTCGGTGTCGCCGGACGCCCCTCGACCACGCCGGTCGATCGACACGACCGGCCGGCTCGCGGCGAGCATCGGCCCGAACGTCCGCCACGTGGTGTGGTCAGCCGAGGCGCCGTGGACGAGGATCGCGGCTGGCCTCACGGGCTCCGGCCTCGCGGCGTCCGCGCCCCCGGTCGGCCGATCCCCGCCGAGTGGCTCCTCCCGGAACCAGCCGATCCAGGTCCCGTCGGCGGACGTCGCGAGGCCCGACGACGCGATGCCACGGTCCTCCGGTCGCCAGGCGTAGCGGACGTCGGGTCGGCCCTCCTCGTTGCGGTCGCCGGCGTCGCGATCGACGACGACCAGCCCGTGACGCTCGTAGAACCGGCGGGCTCGGCCGTTCTCCTGGAACGTGTACAGCTCGAACCCGGCGGGGCGACGCTCCATCGCCAGCGACAGGAGCCGACCGCCGATCCCGCGGCCGGTCGAGCCGGGTGCGAGATAGAGCTGGTCGAGCTGGTCGTCGGTCAGGGCCATGAACCCCACGATCCGGCCGGATCCGTCGACGGCGACCCACGTCTCCTCCGTCGCGACGACGACCTCGCGGATCCAGGCCCGGACCTCCGCGTCGGTATGGACGAGCGGGAATGCGTAGGTGGCCCGGAACGAGTCGAGGTAGGTATCGGCGATCGCCTCGGCGTCCCCCGCGGTCGCGCGTCGGATCGAGACGTCGGGCCTCGCCGACGACTCCGTCACTCGCGTCCGATCAGGACGCCCGCTGCGCGGATCGCGGCCCGCGTCACCGGGTCGTCGCGGGCCGCCTCCATCGCCTCGGTCAGGAGGTCGACATCGGTCAGGCGGGGCGCCCGGAAGGGCCGGTCGAGGACCTCGATCCCGTCCTCCCAGGCGCGCACCCGGACGATGTCCGCCTCGGCCGTGACGTCGACCCGCAGCTCTGACCCGCGCCGCTCGGCGAGCAGCTCGACGCGCAGGGTCGTGCCGGCCTTCACCGGTGACTCGATCGGCCGGACGACGACGTGGACCTCGCCGGCTGGGCCACGCAGCAGGGCGCCGCGACCGCGCTTCGACGGCGCGGCGCTCGCCTTCGGCGCGGCCTTGCGCACGGCGGCCGACTTGGGATCGCCGTGCACCGACCAGCTCGTGGAGCGGGTGGACGAGCTGCAGGCCGAGCCGCGACATCAGCCAGGCGACGTGATAGACGGGCTTCACGACGTTGGTCGTGCCCGCCAGGGTCGAGCTCGTGCTGGCGTACGTCACGGCGATCCGTCGGATGCCCTTGAGGTACGGCGTGAACATCTCGCGATCGAACGCCGAGGCGATGGCCTCCCGCCAGCGAGCCTGCCGGACCAGGGCGAAGTCGAAGATGTCCGGGCAGTGGGGCCGGGACGTGATCTCCGCCAGCTGCTCGAGGCGGGCCAGGCCGTCGCCCGACCAGGTCGAGCCGTCGACCACGAGTCGGTCGGTGAGTGCCAGGACATCATCAGCCTGGCGCGTCCCGAGTGGCGGCTCCCCGAGCCACCAGACCATGACCGGCAGATCGTGGATCAGCAGCGGTGCGATGCAGGCCGAGAGATGGCGCCCGGACTCCCCGCCAGCGACGAGGAAGATCGACTCGGCGCACGTCTCCGGAGCGTCGCCCTTTGGGAGCATGCAGTAGGCCTGGACGCGGGCATCGATCCAGGACGGGCCATCGGGGTCCATCGGCGCGACGACCAGGGTCCGCGACGGATGCCGACCCGTGAGCGCGGCGATCTCCGCGCCGGCTCGCTCGCCGAGCTCGGGCCGGCGGGCGACGACGACAAGGTTCATCACGCTCGAGCGCGCGGCGATCCGACGCTGTGCCTCGCCGCCGACGATCGTCAGGTCGGGGATCGACCAGATCCGCGCCAGCTCGCGCTCGATCTCGTCGATCGACTTGGCCCGGCTCGACCAGCGAAGCGTGGGCTCGCCGGGCCGGGCCGGGTCGAGGTTGATCGTCGGACCCTGCGCCAGCGTCATCGGCCCGGCCTCAGATCCGCCGCCACTCGCGGCCGTCGCGCGCGAGCAGGGCGTCGGCGGATTCGGGCCCCCACGTCCCGGCGTCGTAGTTCGGGAAGGCCGGCGACGGCTGATCGAGCCAGGCGTCGATGATCGGGCTGACGATCGCCCAGGCCGCCTCGACCTCGTCCGCCCGGGTGAACAGCGAGGCGTCGCCGAGGAGGGCGTCGAGGATCAGGGTCTCGTAGGCATCGGGCGAGTCGACGTTGAACGACGAGCCGTAGGTGAAGTCCATGTTCACGGTCCGGACGTCCAGGCCGAGCCCCGGGACCTTCGCGCCGAACCGCAGCATGATGCCCTCGTCGGGCTGGATCCGGAGGGCCAGCAGGTTCGGATCGGGGTCGGTCGAGCTGTCCTTGAACAGGCGGTGGGGGACCGGTCGGAACTGGATCGCGATCTCGCTCGAGCGCTTCGGCAGCCGCTTGCCCGTCCGAAGGTAGAACGGCACCCCCGACCAGCGCCAGTCGTCGATCGTGAGCCGCGCTGCGACGAACGTCTCGGTCTCGGACTCTGGGTCGACGTCGGCCTCCTCGCGATAGCCGATGACCGGCTGGGCGCTGACCCAGCCGGGGCCGTACTGACCGCGGACGACGTCCCGGGCGACCTCGCTCGGCCCGAGCGGCGTGATCGCCCGGATGACCTTGAGCTTCTCGTCGCGCAACGCGTCGGCGTCGAAGGCCGTTGGGGGCTCCATCGCGACGAGGGCGAGCAGTTGCATCAGGTGGTTCTGGAGGAAGTCGCGGGATGCCCCGGTCTCCTCGTAGAACTCGCCACGCGTCTCGACGCCGATCGACTCGGCGACCGTGATCTGCACGTTGTCGACGTAGCGTCGGTTCCAGATCGGCTCGAAGATCCCGTTCCCGAAGCGGAAGACGAGGAGGTTCCGGACGGTCTCCTTGCCGAGGTAGTGGTCGATCCGGTAGATCTGCGACTCTCGGAAGACCTTGCCGACCTCGCGGTTCAGGCGGCGCGCCGAGTCGTAGTCGCGGCCGAACGGCTTCTCGATGACGACTCTGCGCCAGCCGGCGCCGTGGACCTCGTGATCCAGTCCGACCCGGCCGAGCTCGGCGACGATCGGGGCGAACGCCGTGGGTTGCGTCGCCAGGTAGAACAGCCGGTTGCCGATCGTGTCGTACTCGCGGTCGATGTCGTCGAGGCGGGTGACGAGCCGGTCGTACGTGTCGTCGTCCGTCAGGTCGCCCTGGTGGTAGACGATCCGCTCGAGGAACTCATCGACGATCGCCGGCTCCGGCATGACCCGCGAGAACTTCTTCAGCGATGCCCGGATCTCGTCCCGGAACGTCGCGTCGTCGAATGGCCGACGACCCATGGCCACGACCATGAACTCGTGCGGCAGGAGGTGGGTCCGCCACAGCTGGAGCAGGGCCGGCAGGACCTTCCGGTGGGCCAGGTCGCCGGTGGCACCGAACAGGACGACGACGCTCGGGTCGGGGACGCGCTCGAGTCGGAGTCCCTCGCGCAGCGGGTTCGCGAGCGCTCGGCTGGACGATCGTTTCTTCGCTCCGCGGGCGAGTCGGACGTCACGCATCGTGCGCGGCTCTTCCGGTTTCGCCGGCTTGGAGCTCGGGGGGCTCGTCGTCGCCATCCGCATCGACCGCCTGTCGTCGTCGGCCGTCAGGCCGGGACCGACCTCGCGAGCGCGGCCGCGACGGCGCGCTCGAGGGCCTGAAGCCCGGCATCCGGGTCCGCTCCGAGATCGACGCGGAGGACCGGCCGACCGCGGTCGTGGAGGACACGCCGGTCGCCGGCGGCCTGGGCGTCGATCAGGTCACCGAAGGTGTACGGCCAGCCGGGGATGTCCCGATCTTGCGGGTGATCGGACGTCAGCTGGAGGAACCAGCCGTTCGGTCGGCCGCCCTTGTGGAGCTGGCCGGTCGAGTGGAGGAAGCGGGGTCCATAGCCGGCGGTCGTCGGGCGATGGGTCGCGTCGCGGAGCGCGGTCCGGGTCCGCCCGATCGACGCGTCCCGCTCGGCGCTCGGTGCGATGAATGCCTGGATCGCGAGATAGCCGTCCGCGGCGACCCGGCCGAGATGCCCGGCCAGGGCGTCCTCGAGCGCCGCCGGATCGGCCGTCCCGACCGAGGCGACCGGGTCACCGTCGTGGTGGTCGCGTCGATCGAGCAACCGGCGGGTCTGCTCCTTGGCGCTCTCGACGTCGGGCTGGTCGAACGGGTCGATCCCAAGGACCGCGCCCGCGATGGCCGTGGCGACCTCCCAGCGGACGAACTCCCCGCCGAGGTCGATCGGATCCTCGATGCCGAGGCGGATCACCGGGTGGCCGGCCGCCTCGAGCTCGGCCAGGCGGTCGTCCGCGGCGACGCCATCGGTCGCGACCGGGCCGAGGGCGCCATCGAGCATCAGCCGGACGAAGACCCGGTCGGAACCGTAGACGGCCAGGGTCCCGAGGGCCTCGCCGTCGACCGGCAGGATCCCGAGGCCGTGCTTGCCGGTGCTCTCGGCAATGAGCTGCTCGGTCCAGGCGCCGAACGCGGCGATGTCCGGATCGGCGACGAAGGTCAGCTTGTCGCGGCCGCCGGCCGCGAGCGCCCCGATCGCGATCCCGAGCGAGACCGCGGGGTTCCGGGTCAGGTCCGTCTCGGCGACAGAGCCGAGCATCGCCTGGGCCGATTCGAGGAACGGGTCGAGGTCGATCCCGAGCAGCGAGGCGGGGACAAGCCCGACGTTCGTCAGGGCCGCGTAACGACCGCCGATGTCGGGCGGGTTGAGGAACCGGACCCGCATGTCGGCGTGGTGGGGGATCTCGTCGAGCGGCTTGCCCGGGTCGGTGATCGCGACGACGAACTCGCCGGGCGAGCGGAACCGCTCACCGCGAGCGTGGAGGGACTGTTCGATGCGGTGCCAGGCGTCGGCCTCGAAGGCCAGCGGCTCCGTCGTCGTCCCGGATTTCGTGGCGACGATGAAGAGGGCCTCGAGCGGGTCGACGTCGTCGACGATCGCGGCGATGGCCGCCGGGTCGGTCGAATCGAGGACGCGGACCTCGAGCCAGTCCTCGATCACCCCGAAGACCCGTGCCAGGACCTCCGGAGCGAGGCTGCTGCCGCCCATCCCCGCGACGATCGCGGTCGTGAACCCGGCGTCCCGGACCGACTCCCCGAACGCCTCGAGGGCCGGGATCTGGACCCCGAAGTGGGTCGGCGCGTCGAGCCAGCCGAGCCGGTCGCCGATCGTCTCGGCGACCGCGTCGTCGGTCGTCCAGAGGCTCGCATCCCGCTCGAGCAGTCGGCCGGCCCAACGCTCCGCGGCAGCGCGGCGGAGGGCGTCGTCATAGCCGGCCCGGTCGTCGCTGCCCGGGATCGAGATCGTCTGTCGACTGCTCATGCGGTCCTCAGCTGTGGCCAGGATCGGTCGATGGCGTCCGGTCGACCCCTGCGGCGCCTCGGGGAAGGCTCGGGTGGTGCGATCCGCCCGATCCGACGAGCCCCGGGACGAGGACGGGGATCCGACCATGGAGCCCATCACGGACGACGCGCCGGGCGACATCGACGACCCGATCGACCGTGAAGCCGAGCTCATGGAAGATCGTGCCGGCGGGGGCGGACGCCCCGAACCGATCGAGCCCGATGATCGCCCCGTCGTCGCCGGCCCAGCGGTCCCAGCCGAGCGTGACGCCGACCTCGATCGTCACTCGCTTCGTGACAGACGGCGGGAGCACCGATGCACGATAGGCATCGTCCTGGTCGGCGAAGAGCTCCCAGCAGGGCAGCGACACGACGCGGCTCGAGATGCCGTCGGCCTCGAGCGCCTCGGCGGCGTTCCAGGCGAGCTGGAGCTCCGAGCCCGTGGCGATGAGGATGACCTCGGGGTCGTGGCCGGCCGCCTCGGACGAGCCCGCCCGGAGGACGTAGCCACCGTGGGTCAGACCGTCGCGGGCCTTCTCGACGGTCCCCGGCAGGGTCGGGAGCTTCTGTCGGGTGAACGCCATCCCGACCGGCCCGTCACGTCGCTCGATGGCGATCGCCCATGCCGCGGCAGCTTCGTTCGCGTCTCCGGGCCGGACGAACCAGAGGTTCGGGATCGCCCGCAGGGCGGCGTAGTGCTCGACCGGCTGGTGGGTCGGACCGTCCTCGCCGAGGCCGACCGAGTCATGGGTCCAGACGTCGATCACGTGGAGGCTCGAGAGGGCCGACAACCGGACGGCGCCGCGCATGTAGTCGCTGAACGTCAGGAACGTGGCGACGTACGGGATGAACCCGCCGTGATAGGCGATGCCGTTCGCGATCGCGCCCATCGCGTGCTCCCGGACGCCGAACCGGAGGTTCCGGCCGGGATCGCCGGGCTCGAAGTCGTCGGAGCCCTTGATGTCGGTCAGGTTCGACTCCGAGAGGTCGGCCGATCCGCCGAACAGCTCGGGCACGACCGCCGCCAGGGCGTTGAGCGTCTGCTGGCTGGCGCTCCGGGTCGCGACCTCGTCGCCGGTGGCGTAGGTCGGCAGGGCGTCCTGCCAGCGGGCCGGCAGCTCCCCGGCGAGGCGGCGCCGGAACTCGGCGGCGGCGTCGGGGTGGGCGGCGGCGTAGCGCTCGAACCGGGCCTCCCACTCGGCGACCCAGGCCTCGCCGGCCGGTATCGCCCCCCGGAAGACCTCGATGGCATCGGGCGGCTCGACGAACGAGGCGTCGGGGTCCCAGCCGTAGGCCTCCTTCGTCAGCCGGACTTCGTCGGGGCCGAGCGGCGAGCCGTGGGCCAGGTGGGTGTCCTGCTTGTTCGGGCTGCCGTAGCCGATGTGGGTCCGGACAGCGATCAGGCTCGGGCGGTCATCCGCGAGGGCCGCGTCGATGGCGGCGGCGATCGCTGCCGTGTCGTTCCCGTCGGCGACGCGCTGGGTCTGCCAGCCGTAGGCGTCGAAGCGAGCCGTCACATCCTCGGTGAACGACATCGTCGTCGGCCCGTCGAGCTGGACGTGGTTGTCGTCGTAGAGGGCGATGAGCCGGCCGAGCCGCAGGTGTCCGGCCAGCGAGGCCGCCTCGGATGCGACCCCTTCCTGGAGGTCGCCATCGGAGCAGATGACGAACGTCCGGTGGTCGACGATCGCGTGATCGGGGCGGTTCAGCTCGTCCGCCAGGCGGCACTCCGCGATCGCCATCCCGACGGCGTTCGCGAAGCCCTGGCCGAGCGGCCCGGTCGTGGCCTCGACGCCGGGCGTCAGGCCGTGCTCGGGGTGGCCGGGCGTGATCGAGCCCCACTGCCGGAACGACTCGAGGTCCTCGAGGCCGACGTCGTAGCCGGTCAGGTGGAGCAGCGAGTAGAGGAGCATCGACGCGTGTCCGGCCGACAGCACGAACCGGTCGCGATCGGGCCAGTCGGGCCGGGTCGGGCTGTGGCGCAGGTAGCGCGTCCACAGCACATAGGCCATCGGGGCCATCCCCATCGGCGCCCCGGGGTGGCCGGAGTTCGCCTTCTGGACCCCATCGATCGCGAGTGTCCGGATCGTGTCGATGCAGAGCCGCTCGAGCCGAGCGGTCTCGGTGGGGTCGGCGACGACTGTCATGCGACGGGATCTCCGGTGGCAGGGTCCGGGATGGGCCAGCATCGTACCTCCACCGGACCCGGCGGCGCCGTCGGCCCGGAGTCGGCTCGGCGTCGGCCGGCGTCGGGCTGATGCGTCGACGTCGCCGGGCCCGGTCGGCACCGTCGGCGCCGCCTGCCACGGCGGTATCCTCGATCGGATGCCGACCCTGCCTCGCGTCCGGCCCCACCGACCGGGTCGTCGGATCCCCCGCTCGGGCGCCGGCGGCTCGCCCGTGCGCGTCGTCGTCGTCGGGGACCTCGTCCTCGATGTCGCGCTCGTCCCCGAGCGTGCCCTGGTCGGCGGCACCGATGTGCCCGGGCGCGTCGCCCTGCGACAGGGCGGCTCGGCGGCGACGACGGCCCGCTGGCTCGCGCGGCTCGGGGCGCGGACCTCGCTCGTCTGCGCGGTCGGACGCGACCCGGTGGGGCGGGCGCTCGTCGAGGAGATCGAGAAGGACGGTGTCCGGGCGCGGGTCATCCGCGCCGCGGGCCGGCCGACCGGCCGGATCGGGGTCCTCGTCGCACCGGGTGGCGAGCGATCGTTCGTCGCCGACCGGGGCGCCGCCGACCTGCTCCACGTCGAAGATCTCCGGGCGTCCTGGTTCCGCCGCGCGGACGCGGTCCATCTGCCGGCGTACTCGCTGCTCGGTGACCCGCTCGGGGCGGCCGGTCGCGCGGCGATCGAGCTGGGTCGGTCCGAAGGCGCGATCGTGTCGGTCGACCTCGCCTCGATCGGGCCGCTGCTCGCGCGCGGCCGGCGGGCGGCCGCCGAGCTGATCCGGTCGGTCCGAGCGGACATCCTGTTCGCGACGGCCGCCGAGACCGAGGCGCTGCTCGGCCGCTACGCGATCGAACGCCTGCTCGAGTACGCCCCGCTCGCGGTGATCAAGCGTGGCTCATCCGGTGCGACCGTGCTCGAGCGCGGGCTGCCGCCGCAGGAAGTCGCGACGACGGCGATCGCCGCGGCCGACACGACCGGCGCCGGCGACGCGTTCGATGCCGGCTTCCTCGTCGCCTGGCTCACCGCTCGACGCGCCGGTCGGATCCCACCGTCCGCGCTCCACCGAGCAGTGCTCGCCGGTCACCGCACCGCCGCACGCCAGCTCGCGACTGAGCGGCCGGAGATCCCGCTCGGCTGACGTCGGCGCTGCCGGCCGTGGCGGCACCGGCTTGACCTTCGCCGTGCTCACCATATGTGCTTCGGGCGCTCAGAACGACCCGCCGACGGGCCAGGGATCGGCAGCGGCGAGGCTTCCGCCGGTGGGTGAACGCGGATGTGCATCGGGCGCGACAACGCGGCTCGATGACGGCTCGGACCAGCGGGTCTGCACATGAGGTGGTCACGGTCGAGCTCAGACCGTGCGGAGTCTCGGCCTTGGCCCACGAATGAACATGGCGCGTTCACGCGGCCAGTGAAGGCGCGAGTCGGAGGTGAGATGCCCGCCACGCCTCCCGCCGCGGCCGCCCCGTCGCACGATGCGCCGCCCGCACGGGCCCCGATCAGCCCTTCAGGTGCCCGTCGAACCAGTCGAGCATCCTGCTCATCCGGTCGACCCGGCGGTCCGGTCGACCCGTCGTCGCGTAGACGTGAGACTCGTCGGAATAGAGGACGTACTCGACCTCCCGCCCCAGCAGTCGGAGCGCGATGAACAGCTGCTCGTTGTCCGCGGCCGGGCAGCGCTGATCGGCCTCCGCCTGGAGCATCAGGAGTGGCGTCCGGATCGACGTGACGTGCCGGAGTGGCGACTGGCGCCAGAGCTTCTCGATCCCCTCGGGCGTGAACGGGTCGCCGAGCAGCGACGTGCGGCAATACTCCGGGCCGGTATCACTGTTCGCCCAGGCGTTGATCTGGTTCGCCACGCCGTTCTCGGAGACGGCGGCCCGGAATCGATCCGTCGTCCCGACGAGCCAGTTGACCATGAAGCCGCCATACGACAGCCCGAGGACACCGAGCCGCTCAGGGTCGGCGAGCCCGGCTTCGACCACGTGATCCGTGGCGCGGTGGACGTCGGCGGCATCGACGCCGCCCCAGTCGCCCAGCTGCGGCCGGATCCAGGCGCGGCCGTAGGTCGCCGACCCGTGGATGTTCGGAAGGACGACACGATAGCCGGCGGAGACGAGGATCAGGACCTCGAGCGACACGGCCGGCGACCAGGCACCCAGCGGGCCGCCATGCACGTCGACGATCGTCGGAAGGGCGGCCCGACCCGCGCCGGGCGGTGAGGCGACCCAGGTCTCGATCGCCCCGCCGTCGCTCGGCGCCTCGAGCCGAAGGAGGTCCGGCACGACGTGCCCGCGCTGCCAGGCCGAGCCGATCGTCGTCCGCCGACGCAGACCGCCAGGCCGCGATCCGCGCCCGCGTACGACCGCGTGGAGCTCCTGGGCCTGGCCGGGCACCACCGCCAGCGCCGTGACACTTCCCTCCCCGGCGACGCGGACCGACCATCCGGCGGCGTCCGCCGTGGCGTCCTCGATGAGGCGGGTCGGCGGCCCGGCGGCATCCCCGGTCACGGGATCCATCGGGAACCGCCACGGCGTCGTCCGGCCGCGGTCGCTGATCAGCACGACGAGCGACCGGCCATCCGGGGCCCACGCGGGCGTCACCTGACCCGAGTTCATCCAGCCGTTCAGATCGGTGTCGTGCCACGTGCCCGGTGGCCGATCCAGGTCCGGTGCAAGTCGTCGCAGGCCGCCGCTGCCGTCGGCCGGGACCACGACGAGCTCGGGCGCCACGTCGTCGAGGGCGTCTGCGTCGACCACCCCGACTGCCGCCAGCCATCGCCCGTCGGGCGACCAGGCGGCGTGGCCGACGTGGCCCCCGAGGGCGAGGATCTCGGTCGGCTCGACCGGGTCGGTGTCGGCCCTGGGCGTGGCGCCGCGATGGGTCGGAGGCATCGTCGGCACGGTCCAGATCGAGGTCCGCGGCCGGAGGTCCGGCTCGGGCTGGCGGTCCGCGGTGAAGGCGATCCGCTCGCCGTCGGGCGCCCAGGCGATGCTCGAGACGCCCCAGTCGCCCTCGGTCACCCGGCGCGGTCGCGCGCCAAGTCGATCGAGCAGGAACAGGTGCTCCCAGCGGTCGAGGTGACCCTCCTCGTCATAGCGCCAGTCGATCCGGCGGATCCGCCGCGCCAGCGGTGCGCTCGTGGACCGCGCATCCGGGACGGAGCCGCCCGGGCCGACGATGAAGCGGGGCGGTCCGGCCTCGGCGGTGAAGGCGATCCGACGGCCGTCTGGCGCCCACTCCGCCTCACTGACCCAGGTCCTCGCGTCGGTGAGGGGGCGCGGCTCACGGGTGGGCCGGAGCTGCCGGTCGAGCGCCAGGAGCATCAGCCGGCGGACGTGGTCGCGGGCGTGCTCGGCCGCCCCTCGACGGAGGCGCCGGAACGCGATCGCCCGGCCGTCCGGGCGGATCCGGGGTCGCGAGTCGCGCACCGGTCCGTCGGTCAGCCGGCGCGTCCGGCCGCGGCCCGTGAGGGGCACCAACCACAGATGCGACTCGTAGGCATCCCCGACGACGCGCCGCCGGACGACGACCGCCCACGTCCCGTCGGGGCTGACATCGTGCTCCTCGAGCACGATCTGGCGGCGGACGGAATTGGGGGTGTAGGGTCGGGGCGCGGGCGCGGGGCGGCCGCGTTCGTGCGAGGCGGTGGGCGCTGCCATGCTCGGCCGAGCCTAGCGTCCCATCGCCGGCTACGCTGCGCGGATGCGACGCGACGCCTTGGCGATCCGACCCGACGTGGCCGATGCCCTGGAGCACGGCAGGCCCGTCGTCGCCCTCGAATCGACGCTGATCAGCCACGGCCTCCCGGCGCCCCACAACCTCGATGTCGCCCTGGCCGCCGAGACGGCCATCCGGGCCGCCGGCGCCGTCCCCGCGACGGTCGCGATCCACGACGGCCGGATCCTCGTCGGGCTGACCGAGGACGACATCGTGGCCCTCGCCCGCGCGCCCGCGGGGACGGTCCGCAAGACATCGCGGCCGTCCTTCG
Organism: uncultured Chloroflexia bacterium; assembly: GCA_963729175.1. Classification (GTDB taxonomy): domain Bacteria; phylum Chloroflexota; class Limnocylindria; order Limnocylindrales; family CSP1-4; genus CAVSMY01. The sequence continues at coordinate 95,709 of CAVSMY010000013.1, forward strand.
GGTTCTCCCTGGCGGCCGGCGGATGGGCGGCCACGACCGTCTCGGCCACGATGCTCGCCGCCGACGCTGCGGGCATCCGCGTCTTCGCGACCGGCGGGATCGGCGGCGTCCATCGGGGCGCCATCGACGGGCCGGCAAGCCTCGATATCTCGACCGACCTCGTGGAGCTCAGCCGGACGCCGGTCGCGGTCGTCTGCGCCGGGCCCAAGTCGATCCTGGACGTGCCGCGGACGCTGGAGCTCCTCGAGACCCTCGGGGTGCCGCTGGTGACGATCGGCCAGGACGAGTTGCCGGGGTTCACGAGCCGCGGGAGCGGCGTCCGCTCGCCGACGAGCGTCGCCGATGTCGGTGCCGCGGCCGACGTCGCGCGGGCGCACTTCGGCCTGGGTCTCGGGAGCGGGATCCTGTTCTGCACGCCGGTGCCGGAGGCGGACGCGCTGCCGGCCGATCTGGCCCGCCAGGCCGTCGCCCAGGCGAGCGCCGAAGCGGAGGCGGCGGGGGTCGAGGGGCCTGCCGTGACGCCATGGCTGCTCGGCCGGATCGCCGAGCTCACGGCGGGTGCCTCGGTGCGGGCGAACGTCGCGCTCATCGTCGAAGATGCCCGGGTCGGGGCGGAGCTCGCCGTCGCGCTCGCGGCGGGCCGCTAAGGCAGAGGGACGGGACGATGTTCGGGACGATCGAGCTCATCGCTCCCGTCGGCATCGCGGCGATCGGGCTGATCCTGCTCCAGACGGCCACCACGGACGGCCAGCGGGCGGTCGCGAAGCTCCTGCTCGCGGGGGCCGTCCTGGTCCTCGGCGTCGAGCTCGTCTTCGCCGCGATGGCGGCCGATCTGTTCCATGTCGGGGGCGGCGGCGAGCAGCTCTGAGTTCGACCGGCATCACTCCCGTGTGAGATAACCATCTTCCATCGACCGGCACCGTGGGGTATCATCCCCGGTCCGTCCCACCTCTCGCCCCGAGGTCCGCGTGTCGTCCGCCCTGTCCGTCCCGGCCATCGAGGCGCGCGCCATCCGCCGCGTCTACAAGTCGAAGCCGAACGACGTCGTCGCCCTCGACGGCGTCGATCTCGACGTGGCCGCCGGCGAGTTCTTCGGCCTCCTCGGGCCGAACGGGGCCGGCAAGACGACCCTCATCAAGATCCTCACGACGCTCCTGGCACCGTCGAGCGGGACCGCCAAGGTCTTCGGCTTCGAAGTGAGCGGGGACACGAAGCGCATCCGGCGGATCATGAACATGGTCGCCGGCGGGGAGCAGTCGGGCTACGGGATCCTGACCGTCCGCGAGCAGCTCTGGATGTTCAGCCAGTTCTACGGGCTGCCCTCGGCGGACGGCTGGATGCGGGTCGACGAGCTGATCGAGGCGGTCGGGCTGACCGAGCAGCGGCTCCAGCGGGTGAACTCGCTCTCGACCGGCCAGCGCCAGAAGATGAACTTCGCCCGGGGACTCCTCAACGACCCCTGGATCCTGTTCCTCGACGAGCCGACCCTGGGACTCGACGTCGCGGCGGCCCGGACGGTGCGGGAGCTCGTCGTCTCGTGGCGGGCCGCCGTCCCGGGCCGGACGATCCTCCTCACGACCCACTACATGGCCGAGGCCGACGAGCTATGCGAGCGCATCGCCATCGTCGACCACGGCCGGATCCTCGCGATCGGCAGCCCCGCGGAGCTCAAGCGGATGGTCCAGCGCGAGTCGATCTTCCGGCTCGAGCTCGATCGGCTCGACGGCGGCCCGGCCGCGCTCGCCCGACTGCCGGGCGTCGTCAGCGCCGTGCCGGCGGTGTCCGAGGGCGGCGCCGGGGCGGATCCTCGTCAGACCGTCGCCCTGAACCTCGTTCTCGAGGATGACGCCGCGCTCGGCGGCGTCGTCGGGGCGCTCGACCCGCTGGGCTCGCACATCGTCGCCCTGGCGAAGTCCGAGCCGTCGCTCGAGGACGTCTTCGTCGAGCTGGTCGGGCGCGGCTTCGCCGATGACGAGAGCGATGGCAACGGCCGCGGCCGGAGGCCGGATGAGCCGGCGGACGAGGAGCACGAGGTCGGCGAGCCCGACCCCGAAGAGGTCCTGACGTGAGCGCCGGCACCGTCCCCACCCGACCCCGCAGCCCCTTCATCGGCCGCCCGTCGGCGAGCCCACAGGAGGCGGCCGACTGGTCGCGACGGCGGATCTTCATGACCGACCTGCGGGCAGTGCGCGGGCGCGCGTACCCGCGCGTGAGCGGCCTCTTCCGCGAGCGGTCGTGGCTGTTCTTCGAGATCCTCCTGCCGTTCCTCACGACGTCGGCGTTCGTGTTCGTCTATCGCGCCCTCCAGGCGCCGCCGGAGTACATCGGCTTCGTCGTCCTCGGCGGGGCGATGACGGCGTTCTGGCTCAACGTGGTCTGGATGATGGCGGCCCAGCTGTACTGGGAGAAGGACCAGGGCAACCTCGAGCTGTACTTCGCCGCCCCGATGGACGTGATGAGCGTCCTGCTCGGGATGGCCCTGGGCGGGCTGGTCATGAGCAGTACCCGGGCCGCGGCCGTCCTCGTCGTCGCGACGGTCGTCTTTCACGTCCAGTTCCAGGTCGAGCAGTGGCTCCTGCTGCTGGTCGTCTTCGCCCTGACACTGTCCGCCCTGTACGCCCTCGGGATGATCCTGGCGAGCCTGTTCCTCATGTGGGGCCGGGAGGCCTGGCACACGACCCAGCTGATGGTCGAGCCGGTCTACTTCGTCTCGGGCTTGAACTTCCCGGTCGCGAAGCTCGGGTTCGTCGGGGCGCTCGCGGTCGCGACGATCCCGCTGGCGGTCGGTCTCGACGCGACCCGCCAGCTCGCCTTCGCGGGGTCCGACGTCCAGCTCCTGCCCGCCGAGGTCGAGGCCCTGATCCTCGTCGCGATGACCGTCGGCTTCACCCTCGCCGCGCGGATCACCCTTCGAGTGCTCGAGCAGCGGGCCCGCATCGAGGGCCGGCTGACGGTGCGCTGGCGATGACCGCCGAGGCGCCGACCAGCGGCGCGCAGGGCGGCGTCCCGGCGGGCTTCGGCTCGGCAGTCATCGACGGCCGCCAGGGCTTCGACCCGCGTCGGGCCGAGGGGACCGGGCGGGACCAGACCTGGCGGACTTTCGTGACCTCGGTCCGGCTCGGCTGGGCGATGGAGGCGAACTGGACCGACCCCCTGCTGTTCTTCATCTACTCGGTCGCGAAACCCGTCAGCGCGGCCCTGATCCTCGTCGTCATGCTCGAGGTGATCGGTGGCGCGAGCAGCCGCGAGTACCGCGGCTTCGTCGTCGTCGGGAGCGCCCTGTGGGCGATCGTCCTGGTCGGCATCGCCGGGCTCGCCTGGTCGATCCTCGAGGATCGCGAGCGATATCGGATGATCAAGTACATCTATGTCAGCCCGTCCGACTTCCTGCTCTCGATGACGGGTCGGTCGGTCGCCCGGGCGGCGACCGGCGCGACCGGCGCGCTGATCACCCTCGCCGTCGGCGTCGTCGTCCTCGGTGTCCCGTTCGACCCGTTCACGGTCGACTGGCCGCTGCTCGTCGTCGTCACGATCGGCGGCCTTGTCGCCGTGACCGCCCTCGGGCTGCTCCTCGGCGCGGTCGTCATGCAGACTCGCCAGGAGGCCTGGCAGTACCCGGAGGCCGTCGCCGGGGCGCTGTTCCTCGTGTCCGGCGCGGTCTTCCCGCTCAGCGTCCTGCCGCCGTACGGTCAGGTCGTGGGACTGCTGCTGCCGATGGCCTGGTGGATCGAAGGCACCCGCCAGGCGCTCTTTCCGGGGAGTCTCTCCTCGATCGGCGGTCAGGGATCGGTGTGGCTCTCCGTCACCGGGACGATGGAACCGGTGCCTGTGGTCATCGTCGGCGCCTTGTTGGTCACCGGAGCCGTCTGTACACTGACCTCGGTGCTCGCGTTCCGTCGGAGCGAGCGCCGCGCCAAGGACCGGGGACTGCTCGACCAGACGACCGGGTCCTGACCGTCCCGCGACCGGAGCGGAGGGAGCCGATGCGCATCTACGAGGGAAGCCCCCGGCAGGACTTCGAAGAGGTCCTCCGGTCGATCGGCGCGTTCCTCGACCAGCGCGGGATGCGCGACGTCCTCGTTCTTGAGGCGCCCGATGGCTTCATCGTCCAGGGTCTCGTGAAGTCCGGCGGAGGCACGAGCGCCTGGTCCGAGTCGATGGGGACCGAGAGCAAGGAGACGCTGACCTTCCTCGACGACGACATCGCCAGGTTCATGGAGGAAGCGGTCGCACGTCGCGGCCGGCCTGGACCGGCGGATCCGTCCGGCACCACCGGCCGCTACGAGCTGGCGTTCCGGGTCGTCGGGCGCTACCTCGACGAGCAGAAGCCCCACGACATCTTCTTCTTCGAGCAGGGCGGCGCATTCGTGCTCCGGATCCTGATCGCCGGTCAGCAAGGCAAGCACCACGAGCTGGTGGAGTTCACCGCCGAGGACGTGACGCAGCTCGTCTCGTCAGGGCCGACGCTCCGCCAGCCCGATCCCGCACCCGGCAGCGCGAAGGCGCCGGCCGGCTGAGCCCACAGGCGGAGCCTCGGAGCGGAGGCCCGCCACCACAGACCTAGGAGGTCGGACCCATGAAGATCGTCAAGACCGCAGCCCTCGCGCTCGGGATCCTGTTGGCGGCCCTCGTCATCGTGCCCCTCATCGTGCTCGCCGGACTGTTCGTCTGGCTGAAGCTCACCGAAGAGGCCGACGAGGAGGCCCTTGAGCTCGAGCAGGAGACCGTCTGAGCGATCCGGCTCGAAGCCGAGCCATCGCGGAGCCCGCCGGGTCACCGGCGGGCTCTTCCGTGTCCGGCGCAGCGGAGCATCGGCCGCTCGGCGTGCCGCGCCAGCTGCGCCGAGCTCAGCGTCCTCGGCGTCGTCGTCATCTGGGGCGGCAACTTCGTCGTCGTGAAGCTCGCCCTGGGCGAGCTCCCACCGGCGGTCTTCTCCGCCCTCCGGTACGTCCTGGCCTCGCTCGTGCTGCTCGGCCTGCTCCGGTGGCGCGAAGGCTCGGTCCGGCTGGCGCGCCCGGATGCGATCCGGCTGGCCGATCCTCGGGATCCTCGGCTACGGGGTCTACCAGATCCTCTGGACGACCGCGCTCCAGCATGTCTCGGCCGGCGACTCGGCGCTCCTCATCGCCACGACGCCGGTCATCACCGGACTCGTCGCGGCGGCCATCGGGACCGACACGCTCACGCCGGCCAAGCTCGTCGGCGGTCTCATCGCCTTCGTCGGGGTCGCGATCGTCGTCGGCGGTGGGGCCGGGTTCGACCTCACGGGTTCGCTCGTCGGCGACGTGATGACCCTCCTTGCGGCCGCCTGCTGGTCGGTCTACACGGCCTTCGGGGCCCGGTTCCTGATCCGCCTGTCGGCGCTGCGGACGACCGCCTGGGCGGTGACGTTCGGCGCCCTGTTCCTCGTCCCGCTCGGCCTGGTCCAGCTGACCGGGATGGTCGATCCGGGGCCGGCGATCCTGGGCGCCGCTGGCGCGATCGTGTACGCCGGTGTCCTGGCTGCCGGGATCTCGAATGTCGTCGTGTTCCGGGCGGTCCGGCTGCTCGGGCCGACCCGGGTGACGGCCTTCCAGTTCCTCATCCCGGCGATCACGGTCGCCCTGGCCGCGGTGGTCCTGCACGAGCCGATCACGATCGCCCAGATCCTCGGGGGATTCGTCATCGTCGCCGGTGTGTTGGTGACCCGGGGTCGGCCGACCCCTTCGATCCCGCGCCGGCGGGCGGTCCCGACCGGCCCGACCGGTCCGGGCAGCCCGACCGGCCCGTGAGCGTCGACGTCCCGCCACCCGGGGATGGCCCGCCACTCGCGATCCTCGTCGATTACGACGGGACGATCGCCCTGACCGACGTCTCCGACACGGTCATGGCCGAGTTCGTCGACGCGGACTGGGAGGCCGAGGCGGCCGCGTACGACGCCGGACTGATCGGGTCGCGGCGATTGATGGAGTGGGAGGTCGGGCTCATCACCGCGCCGGAGGCCGAGCTGTCGGCCCTGGCCGCAGCGCAGCCGCATGACCCGGGGTTCGCCATGTTCGTCGCCCGGGCGCGGGCCGCGGACGTGCCGGTCGAGGTCGTCTCGGACGGCTTCGGCTTCTTCATCCGACCGGCTCTCGAAACGCTCGGGCTCGGCGACCTGCCGGTCGTGACGGCCGAGACGACGTTCAGTGCCGGTCGGGCTTCGATCGCCTTTCCGAACGGTCATCCGCACTGCTTCGTCTGCGGGACCTGCAAGCGCGCCCGGGTGCTCGCCCATCAGGCGGCGGGGCGGACCGTGGTCTTCATCGGCGATGGCGAGAGCGACCGCTATGCCGCCGCGTACGCCGACATCGTCTTCGCCAAGGGCTCGCTCGTGCCGATCTGCCTCGCGAACGGCTGGCCGTTCCGGCGCTGGACGGAGTTCTCGGAGATCGACGCCTGGCTCGCGGCGACCGTCGATGCGTGGCGGGTGGACCCCACGAGCCTGTCGGCCCCGGCGGACCGACCGTTCATCTGCGGCCCCGAGGTCTGGGGCGAGGGCCGCTGGGACCCGCCCTCGGGCTGAGTCCGTCGTCCGGGCGTGGAGGGTCGACTCCGGGCGCGGCTGTTGCATCAGGTGCACGGAACTGCGCGGACTGGCGAGTCTCACGCCCTGATCGGGCGGTCATCTTGCGCTCGGTGCAAGGATCCGAACGATCGCGTCGTGAGCTTGCACGAGGTACAACGCCCGCGTGCGATCGGCCGCGGATAGGTCGGTTCCATGCACCTCGTGCAACGCGCAGCGCCCACTTTGCACCTGGTGCAAGAGCCCGGCCGTGTCGTGCGCGAGGTATGACGGAGGGACTGGACGAGTACAAGGATTCGACGCCAGATGGCTCTTCCGGTAGCATCGGAAAAACCCCGGAGGACCAGCACCCATGGCGAAGTATGTCTTTGTGACCGGAGGCGTGACCTCCTCACTCGGCAAAGGCATCACCGCCGCCAGCGTCGGCCGACTGCTCAAGGCCCGCGGGCTTCGAGTCAGCATCCTCAAGCTCGATCCGTACATCAACGTCGACCCGGGGACGATGAGTCCGTACCAGCACGGCGAGGTCTTCGTCACCGATGACGGCGCCGAGACGGACCTTGATCTGGGCCACTACGAGCGGTTCATCGACGAGAACCTGACCCAGCTCTCGAACGTCACGACGGGCCGGATCTATCAGGCCGTCATCGCCAAGGAACGCCGCGGCGACTACCTCGGCGGGACCGTCCAGGTCATCCCCCACATCACCAACGAGATCAAGGAACGGATCGGTCGCGTCGCCCGCGACGGCGATCCCGATGTCGTGATCGTCGAGGTCGGCGGGACCGTCGGCGACATCGAGAGCCTGCCGTTCCTCGAGGCGCTCCGCCAGATGCGCAAGGACGTCGGTCGGGCCAACGTCCTGTATCTCCATGTGACGCTTCTGCCGGAGCTTGCCGCGACCGGCGAGCTGAAGACCAAGCCGACCCAGCACTCGGTCAAGGAGCTCCGCGGCATCGGCATCCAGCCCGATGTCATCGTCCTGCGCTCCGATCACCCGGTCAGCGACGAGATCCGCGAGAAGATCGCCCTGTTCTGCGACGTCGCGACGGAGGCAGTCGATCCCGGCCGAGACGGCAGACACGATCTATGAAGTGCCGCTCCTCTTCGAGGAGGCTGGCCTCGGTCGACTCGTCGTGCGGGAGCTCGGGCTCGGCGACCCGGAGGCCGAGCCCGAGCTCGCTGGCTGGCGGGCCCTCGTCGAGCGGATCAAGGCGCCCAAGCCGGAGCTGGAGATCGCCCTGGTCGGCAAATACATCGAGCTGCCCGACGCGTACCTGTCCGTCACCGAGGCGCTCAAGCACGCGGCGTGGGCCCATGGCGTCGACGCCCGCGTCCGGTGGGTCGACTCGGAGGCCCTCACCAAGGCGAACCTCCACGAGCGCCTCGAAGGCGCGGCCGGGATCCTCGTCCCGGGTGGCTTTGGCCACCGCGGCATCGAGGGCAAGGTCCTGGCGGCCCACTTCGCCCGCGATCACCGGATCCCGTACCTCGGCCTGTGCCTCGGGCTCCAGTGCGCGGTGATCGAGTTCGCCCGCGAGGTCCTGGAGACGAAGGATGCGAACTCGACCGAGTTCGACATGTTCACCGAGCACCCGGTCATCGACTTCATGCCCGACCAGCGCGACATGGAGGACAAGGGCGGGACGATGCGGCTGGGCCTGTACCCGGCCCGGCTGTCACCCGGCTCGAAGTCCGCGGCGGTCTATGGCCAGGAGGTCATCTACGAGCGCCATCGCCACCGCTTCGAGGTGAACAACCGCTACCGCCAGGCGCTCGAGGCGGCCGGGATGGTCCTCGCCGGCCAGTCGCCCGACGGACGCCTCGTCGAGATCGTCGAGCTGCGCGACCATCCATGGTTCGTCGCGAGCCAGTTCCACCCCGAGTTCAAGAGTCGACCTGAGCGCCCGCATCCCCTGTTCGACGGCTTCGTCACCGCCGCGATCGCGCTGCGCGATGGCCGTGAGCCCGTCTATGCCGCGCGCCCGTCGATCGTCCGGAGCCAGGAGGTCGCGGAGGAGCCGATCGTCCGGATCGAGCCGAGTCCGGGCCTGCCTGCCTGACGACGACGATGGCGGGGGCGGAGCCGGCAGCCGCGCCCGCCCTGCCGGCCCGGGTCACGATCGGGGTCGGCTCGGCGGTCCTCGCCGGCGCGGTGCTCGGCGGCGCCGCCTGGCTGTCCGACCAGATCGGCTATCCCTGGGGCCTGCTCCTCCCGGCGAACACGATCGGGGCGTGGCTCGCGGTCGCCTTCGCCCTCGGCGCGGTCGCCCGGACCGTTCCGACGGGGGCGCTTCGCGGCGGGATCGCCCTCGTGGCGGCGGTCGTCGTCTACTACGGCCTGCTGGCCGCCCTCGGTGAGGGCATCCGGGTCGATCGGTGCCGGCCACGCCGCGATCGTCTGGGGCGTCGTCGCGGTCGTCGCCGGGCCGCTCATGGGCCTGTGCGGCGCGACGTGGCGCCACGCCGAGGGCTGGCCGCGGGCGTTCGCCGTCGCGCCGCTGGCGGCGGGCCTCATCGCCGAGGGCCTCGTGTTCGGCGCGGGGCGCTGGGCCCATCCCGATGAGCTCGTCCATGATCCGGGCGCCCTCCTCCTCGCGGCCGAGGTCGTCATCGGCGCGGCCCTGCCGTTCCTCCTCCTGCGACCCGACGAGCGGCTCCGCGGCTATCTCGCGACCGGGGGACTCGCGGTCATCGCGGCGATCGCGATCGATCCGATCTCCACCCTCGTACGAGGCATCGCCGACCGCTTCTGACAATGGCCTGGCCACCGGGCCGGACGCGTAGAATCGACCGCCCGGCCCCACCCCGACGCCGCCAGGAGCGTGCCCGATGAAGCTCTTCCTCGATACCGCCGACATCGACGAGATCCGGACCGCCGTCAGCTGGGGCGTCATCGATGGCGTGACGACGAACCCGACCCTCTATGCCAAGGTCGGCGGCTCCTCGTACGACTCGATCCTCCAGGAGATCTGCCGCCTCACCCCGGGTCCGGTGAGCGCCGAGGTCGTGGCCGAGGACATCGACGGGATGCTCACCGAGGGCCGCCACTTCGCCAAGCTCGCCCCGAACATCGTCGTGAAGGTGCCGATGAGCGAGACCGGCCTCGAGGCGATCTCCCGGCTCAAGGCGGAGGGCATCAAGACGAACTGCACGCTGATCTTCAGCGCCAACCAGGGGCTGCTCGCCGCGAAGGCGGGTGCGAGCCTGCTCTCGCCGTTCGTCGGCCGGCTCGACGACATCAATGAGGACGGCATGACGTGCGTCCGCGAGCTGTCGGAGATCGTCGCGATCCACGAGCTGGACACCGAGGTCCTGGCCGCCTCGATCCGCCACCCGCTGCACGTGACCCAGGCCGCGCTCGCTGGTGCCCACGTCGCGACGCTGCCGATCAAGGTCCTCCGGCAGATGGTCCATCACCCGCTCACCGACTCGGGCATCGTCCAGTTCCGGAAGGACTGGGAGACGGCCCGCCAGGCGCTCGCCGCGAAGACCGGCGACTGAGCTCGCTCAGCCCGTCCGCGTCGGACCGGCGGCCGACGCCATGACGACCGTCCCCGATCTCCGCCTCGATGGCCGCGTCGCCCTCGTGACCGGCGCGAGCCGTGGGATCGGGCGCTCGCTCGCGATCCAGCTCGCGGCGGCAGGCGCCCGCGTGGCCGCCGCCGCCCGGGACGAGGCGAGCCTCGAAGAGACGCTGATGTTGATCCGGGCCGAGGGCGGCGAGGCGATCCCGGTCGTCGTCGACCTGCGCGACCGGGCGGAGATCGAGCGCGCCGTGGCCGGGGTGGCGGAGCGTCTCGGCCGGATCGACGTCCTGGTGAACGACGCCGGTCTCGGGACGAACCACGACGCGATCGACGCGACCGAGGAGGAGTGGGACGACCTGTTCGCGGTCAACGTCCGGGGGCTGTTCTTCACCTGCCAGTCGGTCGCCCGCCGGATGATCCCGGCAGGCTACGGCCGGATCGTGAACATGGCGTCGCAGGCGGGGCTCGTCGGGATCCGACGGCACGCGGCGTATTCGGCCTCGAAGGCCGCGGTGATCGGCCTGACCAAGGTCCTCGCACTCGAGTGGGCGCCGCATGGCATCACGGTCAACGCCCTCGCCCCGACCTGGGTCTACACGCCGGGCACGGCCGAGCGGCTCGACGACCCGGTCTTCCTCGCGGGCGTCCTCGATCGGATCCCGGTCGGCCGGGTGGGGCGCCTGGACGAGATCGGCGCCGCGGTCCTGTATCTCGCCTCCGAGCACGCCGGGATGGTCACCGGCTCGGTCCTGACGATCGACGGGGGCTGGACGGCGCAGTAGACCCTCACGGTGCGCACGGCGGCATCGATCCAGCGGCCCGACCGCATGACACGGCGGACACGGAAGCCGTCGTCGAGCTCGACGAGATCGGCGATCTGACCCGGGGCGATCCGGCCACGGTCCGCGATCCCGAGGAGGGTCAGCGGGTTCGTGCTCGCCGCGGCCACGGCGTCCGCCAGTGGGACGCCCGTCGCGACGAGGTTCCGAACGGCATCGTCGAGGGCGATGACCGAGCCGGCGATCGTCTCGGTCCCCGCAAGGATCGCCCGACCATCGCGGATCTCGACCCGTCGTCCGCCGAGCGTGCCCTGCGTCGCATCCGTGCCGGCGTCGGGGATCGCGTCACTGACGAGGACCAGCCGGTCTCGCGGCTTCGTCCGGGTGATGATCGGCCACACAGCGCGGTCGACGTGGTGGCCGTCGGCGATGAGCTCGACCGCGACGGCGTCGTCGGTCAGGGCGGCGACGGCGAGCCCGGGCTCGCGATGATGGACGCCACTCATCGCGTTGAACAGATGGGTCGTCGAGCGGCCGCCAGCGGCATAGCCGGCGCGGGCCTCCTCGAGGGTGGCGGCCGAGTGGCCGAGCGAGACGACGATACCGGCGACGCTCAGCCACTCGATGAGCCGGAGTGCGCCGGGCAGCTCAGGCGCGATCGTGATGAGTCGCAGGTCCGGGAGCAGCGGGTCGAGATCGGCGGCGGACGTCTCATCCGGGACCCGGAGCCAGCGCGGGTCATGGACGCCACAGCGGGCAGGAGAGAGGAACGGACCCTCGAGGCCGAAGCCGAGGGGCGTCGCTCCGTCGGGGGGCGCACCGGGGATCCAGCGCCGGACGCGGTCGGCGAACCCGGCGAGGGCATGGATGTCGGCCGTCACGGCGGTCGGCAGGAACGACGTGACGCCCCTCCGCAGGAGTGACCGAGCCATCCGATCGAGGTCGTCCACCGACCCCATCGCGTCGCCGCCCCCGAAGCCATGGACGTGGAGGTCTGCGAACCCGGGCGCCAGGAACGGACCCGTCACGCCGTCGTCGAGATCGACGGCCACGATCGTCCCGTCCTCGATCCGGAGTCGGCCGCCGACGACGCGGTCGGCGAGGACGAGGCGGCCCAGGACGTCGGTCACGCCGCAGGGCTCGTCCACGGCTCGGGATGGACCTCCGATCCCGTCGCCTCGGCGCTCCTCAGTGCCGCTCCGATCGCGCCCGCCCATGTCCCCAGTTCGGCGATCGCGAGTGTCACGCCGTCGAGCCGGGTATATCGGACGCGCCGACGAAGCTCCTCTTGGATCGGTGCGAGAAGGAGGTCGCCCGCCGCAGCGATGCCGCCGCCGATGACGATGCGATCGGGAGACAGCACCGTGACGACATTCGCGATGCCGATCCCCAGATACCCGCCGATGCGCCGGATCCCGGCGAGGGCTTGGGCGTCGCCGGCCTGTGCGGCTCGGATCGCCGACTCGGCGGTGTCGGTCCCGCACGCGGCAGCGATCCGATCAGCCCGTGCGAATGCCTCGAGACAGCCTCGATTGCCGCACTGGCAAAGCGGTCCATCGGGTTCGATCGTCTGGTGGCCGATCTCACCGGCATTGCCCTGGGGACCCTCGTGGAGCCGCCCGGATACCACGACCACGCCGCCGATCCCGGTCCCGAGCGTCAGTCCGATCATCGTGTCCGCCCCGCGTCCGGCGCCGAGTCGCAACTCGGCCAGTCCGAACGCGCGCGCGTCGTTGATCAGCGTCGTCGGCGTCCCGGTGACGGCGCTGATCGGCCCAACCACGGCACGATCCGACCAATCACCGGGGAAGTTCGTGAGGAAACGCGTCCGGCCGGACGTCGGATCGAAGATGCCTGGGATCCCGATCCCGACGCCGGCGACGCCCGAGCCGGGCCCGCCAAGGCGGGAAGCAGTCGCCACAAGACGATCGATGACAGCCTGCGGACCATCGACACTGCGAGTCGCCAGTTGGCCTCGATCGACCACGGTCCATCGGTCGCTGTCACGGCGAAGCAGCGCGTGCTTGATGTTCGTGCCGCCAAGGTCGAGGCCGAGGTGGCTCGTCATCGAGGTTCGTCCATTCGGGTGCGATGGTACCGACCGCCGGCACGGACGCGTGCCGCGTCATGCGCAGGTCACGAAACCGACGCATCCTGTCGCCGTGGACGTCGCCGCCACCGCCGCTCGAACCCGCCCCGCCGCTCAGCCCGGTCTCCCCGTCCGCGCCCGCACGCGGCTGGGCCGCCCGCATCGGACCCGGCTGGGCCGGATTCCTTGCCGGCTGTGTCGCGCTGTTCGTCCTGCTCCTTGGGACCGTCGCCAACGGAGCCAACGGCTTCCTCGAGCTCGTCGCCAACGGCACCACCGCCTACGTCCCGCTGCCGATCTTCGACGCCATCCTCCAGGCGCTCGGGCCGCTCGCGAAGGGCTTGCTGTTCGTCGGCGTCTCGCTCGCCGTGCCGGCCGCCGGGGCGCTCCTCGCCCTGGCCCTCGCCCGCTGGGGCGGCCTCGATCGCCGCTCCGGGCTCTGGATGGTGCTCGAGGCGACCGGCTGGTCGTTCCTCGCAGCCGAGAGCATCGCGCTGCCGATCTTCGGGCAGGGCTTCTTCGGGACGTCATATGCCGGCGATCTGCTCGCTCTCCAGGTCCCGATCCTCCTCGCCGCCCTCACCTACGGCGTCGTCCTCGTGGGGATCGTCCGCGGGATCGCACCGGCGGCTGGGTCGGCGAACATCGGCGCCGCGTCGACGGCAACGCCGGGCGACCTCGACCGTCGCTCCTTCATCGGCCGGGGCCTCGCCGTCCTCGGCGGCGTGTCGCTCGTCGCTTCGGGCGCCGTCGTCGCCTCGCGTGTCGCGACCGCCGCCGGCAAGCCGTACGGGTCGGGCCCCGTCCCCGAAGGCGACGCCTGGGGTCCGACGCCGCAGGTCACGCCGCTGAACCGGTTCTACGTCGTGGGCAAGGATCTCGTCCCGACGTCGGTCGATGTCGCCAGCTGGTCGCTCTCGATCAGCGGCCTTGTGACCGCACCGCTGACCTGGACGCTGGCCGATCTCGCGAAGCTGCCGCGGGTCGAGGGCTACCGGACCCTCCAGTGCATCAGCAACGAGGTCGTCTCGTACGGCCAGCTCATCAGCAACCAGTGGTGGGGCGGTGTTCGGATGCGGGACGTCCTCGACGCGGTCGGCGTCCAGCCGACCGCGACGTACGTCCTGTGGCGCTCGGCCGACGGCTACACGGAGTCGCTGCCGATCGATGTCGCCCGCGACGAGCGGACCTGGCTCGTCTCGGAGATGGCCTCGGCCGGGACGCCGTTGCCGACCGACCACGGCTTCCCGCTGCGGGTCCTCATCGCCGGCCGGTACGGGATGAAGCAGCCCAAGTACCTCGTCGGCATCGAGCTCGCCGACCACGATGAGCAGGGCTACTGGGAGCAGCGCGGCTGGGACGAGCAGGCGGTCGTCCGGACCTACAGCCGGATCGATGCCCCGCGGCTCGGCGCCGATGTCGTCGCGGGCCAGCCGTTCACCGTCTACGGCATCGCCAGCGCCGGTGACCGGGGCATCGGCAAGGTCGAGCTGAGCATCGACGACGGGGCGACCTGGGCCGATGCCGAGCTCGAGCCGACGACCGCCGGGGCGAGCGATCTGACGTGGCGGCGCTGGCGCTCCACGGTCACGGTGCCGGCCGGTCGCGTCACACTCGTCGCCCGCGCGACCGACGGCCAGGGCGGCATCCAGGACGACGTCCCGCGGCCCACGCTCCCGTCAGGCGCCACCGGTCTCCACCGCGTCCAGATCGTCGCCGCGCCCGCCTCCTGACGGCGCCGCGACGGGCTCAGACCTCGGGCCCATAGAACGTGTAGGACGGATCGCCATCGAGCATCCGTTGTGCCACGAGGGCCGCCTCGACGAGGTGGTAGTCACCCCACATGACGGCCTCTCCACGAGGCACGCGGTCCGGCTCCGGGGCGTGGTCCCAGCCTCGCGGTCGGTGATAGACCGCATGGAGCAGCAGTCCTTGATGGCCTGGATCGTTCGAGAGATAGGGATGGTCGAGGATCGTCCTCAGGATCGTCAGGCCTGCCGCCGTATATCGACGGCCGGCCGGATCGCCGCGATCGGTCAGGTACCGACCAAGCCGCAAGAGGCCCTGCGCGCCGATCGCGGCCGCGGAGCTGTCGACGGGCTCGTGATGGTTGAACGGGTCTCCTGGTCGGTCTCGCCAGCCGTCCATCGCGGCGAGCCCGGGGGCTCCGGTATCCCAATAGGGGACACCGTCCGCGGCGCTGTTGGCGATGTAGAAGTCGCACGTCGCTCGTGCAGCGCCCAGGAAGATGGCCGATAGCTGGTCGTGACCGCCATACCTGGAGACGTCCTCCTCGGACACCGTCTCGAGGAACTCCAGCGCCTCTGCGTAGCCGACCATGATCCACGCCAAGCCCCGAGTCCAGGTCGAGAACGCCGAGTAGCCCTGTTGTGTCGCGGGCGTGCGGAATCGTCCGTCGTTCACATTGAAGACGGACTCGTGGGCGACCCGTCCGCGTTCGTCGTAGATGTCCCGCCCTTCGCCGTAGTAGATGTTCCACCGCGAGGTCGTGATCGCATGCTCGAGCCCGCGGTCGAGCAGGGAGATCCGTTCGTCGTTCTCTCCCATGAGGACGTGGCCGAGTCGGTGGGCGAGGAACAAGGAACGGACCGATCTGATCGTGTCGGCGAAGAGCGACTGCGGCCCGTTGAAGGAGTAGATGTATCCGGTGCCGTCGTGGGTGGTCCGCCAGCGGGCGGCCTGCACTGCGCCCGACGTCTTCAGCGCCAGCTCATAGAAGGCCAGCTGCCAGGGATCCAGCGGGATGCGGCCCTCCAGCATCAGGCGCCGCAGGTTCCCGTACGTGCTCACGTTGTTGAACCCATGATCGTGGACGCCGACGTGCGAGACGTGCGGCGCCATGTGATCGAGCGTGCCGCGGCGCCCCAGGTCAAGGAAGCCGGGGTCAGACGTGGCGTCGAATTGGAGGATCGCCCATCCGTAGAGGAAGCCCTGTGTCCAGTCCGTCCAGCCCTGGGTCACGTAGCGGCCTTCGACGGTGAAGACCGGCGAGCCGGCCGCCGGATCCCAGGCCGCGCAGAGTGACCCGATCTTGGCCCCGGACACCGGCCAGAAGGTGGCCAGCGGCCCGCGGAGATCCTCGATGGTGATGGACGGGTCGACGATCACAGGGTCCCCTTCGGCCTAGCCATGGCCCGTGCGCCGGATCGACCGGACCTCGACACTCGCACCCGGCGAAGCGGGTTCACTCCACGACGCCAACACTTGCACGGGGCGGCTCGCGCTGCCAAGGGGGGACTTCACTTCTGTCCACCTACTGGCGACGTGTATAGGTTCTGTCGGATCGGACGCGGCGAGTACCGTCCGCGACGAGGGTCGCGGTGCGTCGCCAGCTCGTCGGAGCAGGCACCACCCGGCGGCATGCGCCCTCGGACCTGGTCCGCCGTCGAGGTCCGACGGAGGTCCGGTCCGGATACACGCTCCTCTCCTCCATCCTGCCGGGCGTCCCAGGGGGGCGCCCGGCAGAGACCCAAGCGAGCACGAGGACTGAAAAAGGGATGTGAGAGACCCGGGAGCCGCTCGAGTCGCGACCTTCGGAGAGATCATGCTCCGCCTGTCGTCGCCCGACGGTGTCCGACTCGCCGACGCTCGGTCCCTCGACATGACATTCGGCGGTGGCGAGGCGAACGTCGCCGCATCGCTCGCGGGGTTCGGCGTGCCGACCCGATTCGTCAGTCGTGTGTCGGCCGATGACCTCGGGCGCGGGGCCCTTCGGTTCCTGCGATCGTTCGGCATCGATACGTCGGGTATCTCCGAAGACGATGGTCGTCTCGGGGCCTACTACCTCGAGCCTGGCGCCTCGCAACGCGCCAGTCGGGTGGTCTACGATCGAGCAGACTCCTGTTTCGCTCACGCCGGTGCCGATGCGTACGACTGGCCCTCGCTGCTCGACGGCGCGACGTGGTTCCACACCACGGGCATCACCCCGGCGGTATCCGCTCCCGCAGCCGATGCCACGCTCGCAGCTGTCCGCGCCGCGCGCGCGTTCGGCCTGACCGTCTCGGTCGATCTCAACTACCGCGCGAAGCTGTGGCGCTGGGGCGCGGCGCCGGGCGAGGTGATGGACGGCATCGTCGCTGAAGCGGACGTCCTCATCGGCAACGAGGAAGATGCCGATCGGGTCTTCGGCATCGCCGCGTCGGGCAGCTCGGTTTCGGACGGCACACTCGAGAGCGCGGGCTATGCCGCCGTCGCGTCGCAGTTGGCCGAGCGATTCCCGCGACTCAGGACGATCGCATTCACCCAGCGTGCGTCCATCTCGGCGTCGGCGAACGACTGGTCCGGCGTCCTCTGGTCGGCCGAGGGATTCCACGTCTCACGGGCGTATCGGATCAGCCCGATCGTCGATCGCGTCGGGGCCGGTGACGCGTTCGCCGCAGGCCTGATCTTCGGGCTCCTCGGTGGTCGGTCGCCGGACGCATGCCTCGAGTTCGCCGTTGCGGCGTCGTGCCTGAAGCATTCGATCCGCGGCGACGTGAACCGCGTGTCGGTGGCGGAGGTCGAAGCACTCGTGGGTGGCGCAGGTTCCGGTCGGGTGGAGCGATGATCCTCTCGCGGCGTCTCGAGACGCTGTCAGCTGCGGTGGATGCGGGCATCCTGCCGTTGTTCTACTCACCCGATCAGGAGCGAGCCCGACGCATCACCGCTGCGCTTCGCGAAGGCGGGGTCCGGGTCATCGAATTCACCGACCGGGGACGGGAAGCCTGGACCGCGTTCTCGCGACTCTGCGACGATGCGGCGCGCCATGACCCGGAGGCCATCCTTGGCGCAGGGTCGATCCGCGACGCGGAGAGCGCCGATCGGTTCATCGCGGCAGGCGCTCGCTTCATCGTCGGGCCGAGCTTCTCGGCCGACGTCGCGCGCCTCTGCAATCGGAGGCGTGTCCCGTATCTGCCGGGCTGCGCCACTCCGACCGAGATCGTCGCGGCGGAGGAGTGGGGCGTCGAGCTCGTCAAGATCTTCCCCGGTGACTCCCTGGGCCCCGGCTTCGTGAGGGCGATCCGAGGCCCCCTGCCGGAGACCCAGCTCGTCGTCACCGGTGGCGTCCAGGCGACTGAGTCGAGCATCCACGAATGGATCGGCGCAGGGGCGACATGCCTGGGTTTCGGCTCGGCGTTCGTGACCAAGGCGTACACCGACGCCGCGGCTCGATCTCGACGCTCGCCGCACTTGCGGCCGCGGTCGCCGACCTGATCACCCTCGTCGCTGACGCGCGCCAGGCGGGGGGCATCCGTCGCGCCGGCAAGGAGAATCTCGATCGTGACTTCCGCGACCACCATCCGCGAATACCAGAATCTCATCGACGGCTCCTGGGTCGATGCCGCAGATGGACGCACGTTCGAGCGGGTCAGTCCTGCGCATGACGTCGTCGTCGGCCGATACGCGAGGGCCGGGGTGGAGGACCTCGATCGGCGCCGTCCGGGCGGCTCGGCGGGCATTCGATGAGGGCCCCTGGGCGAGGATGCCCGGGGTCGAGCGCGCCAGGATCCTGAACCGCGTCGCAGACGCGATCCGCGCCGAGGCCGATGACCTCGCGCTCATCGAGGCGCTCGAGAGCGGCAAGCCTGTCACGCAGGCACACGACGAGGTGATCTCCTCGGCCGACCTGTGGGAGTACGCCGCGACGCTGTGCCGGCACACCTACGGAGACACCTACAACACCCTCGGGAGCTCGATGTTCGGCATCGTCCTGCGCGAGCCGGTGGGGGTGGTCGGGATGATCACCCCGTGGAACTTCCCGCTGCTGATCGTCAGCCAGAAGCTGCCGTTCGCGCTTGCGGTGGGCTGCACGGCGGTGGTGAAGCCGGCCGAGATCACTCCGGGCACGACGGTCCGACTGGCCCAGTTGGCTCAAGCGGCCGGACTGCCGGACGGCGTCCTGAACGTCGTGACCGGTTCGGGCCAGGTCATCGGCACCCCGCTCGCTGCCCACGGCGACATCGACATGATCAGCTTCACCGGATCGACCGACGTCGGCCGCCGGGTGATCGACGCCTCGAAGGGCAACCTCAAGAAGGTCGAGCTGGAGCTCGGCGGCAAGAACCCCCAGCTCGTCTTCGCCGACGCCGACCTCGATGCCGCCCTCGATGCGGTCGTGTTCGGGGTCTACTTCAACATGGGCGAGTGCTGCAACAGCGGCAGCCGCCTGCTCGTCCAGCGCTCGATCGCCGACGACTTCGTGGCGCGCGTCGTGGAGCGGGCGAAGACGGTGCCCGTCGGTGATCCGCTCGATCCTGCGACGAAGGTCGGCGCGATCGCGACCGACGAACAGCTCGCCAAGATCACCGAGCTCGTCGACTCCGGTCGGGCCGAAGGGGCCGACCTGCTCCTCGGGGGTGGACGCCTCGAGACCGAGCGGGGACGGTTCATGGCTCCGACGGTGTTCGGGCGGGTCGAGCCGACGATGCGCATCGCCCGCGAGGAGATCTTCGGCCCGGTCCTCTCGGTGCTGACCTTCGACACGCCCGAGGACGCGGTCCGGATCGCCAACGCCACGCCGTTCGGCCTGTCCGCGGGCATCTGGACGCGCGACCTGGACACGGCGATCGGGATGAGCCGCGAGATCCGGGCCGGGACGATCTGGGTGAACACGTTCCTCGACGGCTACCCGGAGCTGCCATTCGGCGGCTACAAGGAGAGTGGCATCGGGCGCGAATTCGGGCGGTTCAGCATCGACGCCTTCACCGAGCTCAAGTCCGTCCAGATGCACATCGGTCCTCGCACCAGCTGGTGGATGCCACCTCCCGAGGCGACCCGACGGTGAGTCGCCTGGTGCCGGTGGTCTCGGCGGCGGACGCCGCGGCACTGATCCCGCAGGGTGCGACCGTCTCGGTGAGCTCGTCGAGCGGCCTCGGCTGCCCCGATGCGGTGCTCCGGGCGCTCGGCGAGCGCTACGCCGCGAGTGGTGAAGGCGGTGACCTGACCCTGCTGCACCCGATCGCGGCCGGGGACATGTATGGCATCGATGGGGTCGACCACCTGACGGCACCGGGCCAGATCCGGCGCATCATCGCCGGCTCGTATCCCAGCGGCCCTTCGTCAGCCCCGCCTCCGAAGATCGTCGCTGCCATCGAGTCGAACGCCATCGAGGCCTACAACATCCCGTCCGGGATCCTGTTCCAGCTCCATCGGGCGGCCGCGGTCGGCCAGCCGGGTGTCCTGACCGAGGTCGGCACTGGACACGTTCATGGATCCCCGTCGACATGGCGGTCGGATGAACTCCCGCACCACCGAGGACATCGTGGCCGTGGTCGAGTTCGACGGCCGCGAGTGGCTGTACCTGCGGTCCATCCCTGTCGATGTGGCGATCATCCGGGCGACCACCGCCGACGAGTACGGCAACCTGACGAGCGAGGACGAAGGCGCGCCGCTCGGCGTGCTGGATCAGGCGCTGGCGGCGCACAACAATGGCGGGGTCGTCATCGCCCAGGTCAAACGCCTCGCCAAGGGTCGGACGTTGCCCCCTCAGGCGGTCCGCGTGCCGGGGATCCTGGTCGACGCGATCGTGATCGCTCCCGATCAGCTCCAGACGACCCAGACGCAGCTCCTTCCCGAGGCGGCCGGCCACTTCCGGGCTCCGAGTTCCACGCTCGAGCTCGCTGAGTGGGGCCCTGAGAAGGTCATCGCCCGTCGGGCAGCCATGGAGCTCCGCGACGGCGAGGCGGTGAACCTCGGGTTCGGGATCTCCGCGCTCGTCCCCCGGATCCTCCTCGAGGAGGGTCTCGACGGCGCCGTCACGTGGGTCATCGAGCAAGGGGCGGTCGGCGGCGTGCCGTTCCTCGGCTTCGCCTTCGGATGCGCACAGAACCCGGAGGCCCTCATGCCGTCTCCGGACCAGTTCCAGTACCTCCAGGGCGGTGGCTTCGACCGGGCGATGCTCTCGTTCCTCGAGGTCGACGCCGCGGGCAACGTGAACGTCTCTCGCCTCGCCGCCCGACCGCATGTGACGGCCGGGGTCGGTGGGTTCGTCGACATCACCGCCCGCGCGAAACGGCTGGTCTTCTCCGGCTACTTCACCGCGGGCGCTCGGATGGCGATCGAGGACGGACAGGTCAAGGTCCTGGAGGAGGGCAAGCACCAACGGTTCGTGCCCGAGGTCCAGCACGTCACGTTCAGTGGCCGACGGGCCCGCGAACTCGGACAGGAGGTCGTGTTCGTCACCGAACGGTGCGTCATCCGGTCTCTGCCCGACGGCCTCACGGTGACCGAGATCGCCCCCGGGATCTCGCTCGCCCGCGACATCCTGGGCCAGACGTCGCTCGATCTGCGCGTCAGCCCGGATCTTCAGCAGATGGATGCCCGCCTGTTCCGGCCCGAACCCTTCGGCCTTCACCTCGCGAGGCGAGGCGCATGACCGGCCCGGCCGCGTCCGGCCTGACCTACGGCGTCGAGGGAGCCATCGCGACGATCACCATCGATCGCCCGGAGAAGCTCAACGCGCTCACGCCGGAGATGCTCGAGGCCCTCGAGGCGATCCTCGACACGATCGAGGCTGACCCGTCCATCCGGGTCGTCGTGGTGACCGGCTCCGGCGACCGAGCGTTCTGCGCCGGTGCCGACATCCTCGCCTTTTCGGCTCTCGCTCCGATCGACACATGGCGTCACTGGGTGCGCCTCGGCCACCGCGTCTTCGACCGGCTCGAGGGCCTTCGTCAACCGACCATCGCGGCCCTCAACGGGATCGCCTACGGAGGCGGGCTCGAGCTCGCGCTGGCATGCGACCTCCGGATCGCTGCCGAGAGCGTGACGATCGCCGCCCCCGAGGTCGGGATCGGGACGATCCCAGGGTGGGGGATGACCACGCGCCTCGCCACGGTGGCGGGGCCCAGCCGTGCCAAGCAGATGATCCTCACCGGCCAGCCGGTCGACGCGCGTCGGGCCGAGTCATGGGGAGTCCTGTCGGAGGTCGTCCCGGCCGCTCAGCTGCTCGATGCCACACGCCAGGCTGCCGACCGGATCGCCGCGCAGGCACCTATCGCCGTCCAGGTCGCCAAGCAGGTGATCGATGGCGCCCGGCCCCGGGTGTCGGCATCACTCGAGGCGCTCGGCAGCGGCCTGGCCGCGTCCACCGATGACGCTCAGGAGGGACTGTCGTCCTTTCGCGAGCGCCGGCCGCCGGATTTCGGGGGTTCCTGATGGACGTTCGCACCCTATACTGCGCGTCGCACCTGCCCGTCACGGCCGCCCGGCCGGGTCGAGCAGCGTGTGGGGGAGGACCCGCCGCGGCACCACGACTGACCTGTCGAGTGCCCGAGCGAGCCCCAGAGTCAGCGCCTGGCCGATCCGGTATCGGCACGAACCTCCCGCCGCCCCGAACGACAGGAGGTGTGATGCGACGCTAGATGGGAGCCAGGAGAACTCGTTCGGTGCCTGCGCGAAGTCATCGCGCGAAGCACCAAGCATCTGGAGGAGGAACGAAACTCGATGAATCTACGTAGATTCACGATCGCCGGCCTGTCGGTCGTCGCGATCCTGGTCAGCGCCTGTAGCAGCGGCTCGACCCCGGCCCCGAGCGGTGCAGCGTCCGCGGGTGCCAGTGCGGGCGCATCCGCCGGAGCGTCCTCGGGCAGCGGCGAGAAGCCCACCCTGACGTTCATCGCTCAGATCGACAACCCCTCCCAGGCCTTCTCCTGGAAGATGTACCAGAAGAACGCCGACAAGTTCGGCTGGAAGGTCGCCGTCTGCGACAACAAGAACGACGTCCAGCAGCAGACCACGTGCATCAACGACGCCGTCGCGCAGGGCACCGACGCCATCGCGATCAACCCCAAGGACGAGACGGGCTACGTGACCGCGTCCAAGGATGCGATGGCTCAGGGCATCCCCGTGTGCCTGAGCATGGTGCCACCCGCCAAGGACGCCCTCGATGGCTCGACGTGCTCGGTCAGCGTGGATGACGTCAAGGGCGGCATGACCGCCGCGGAAGCGATCGTCTCCTATTTCCCGAACGGCGCCACCGGCGTCGAGGTCGGCGGCCAGGCGGGCCATGTCGCCGCGACCAACCGCCACACCGGCTTCACCGAAGGCATCAAGGGCAAGAACATCGAGGTCCTTGCCTACCAGAACCCGACCGCCTGGGACGCCAAGCAAGCCCAGGACATCATGGCAGACATGATCACCAAGTACGGTGACAAGATCAAGTTCGTCTTCTGCCATTGGGACAACGGCGCCGCCGGCGTCATCAACGCCCTCAAGGCCGCCAACCAGCCGTGGACCAAAGACGTCCTGATCATCGGCGTCGACGGCAACAAGACCGGCTTCCAGCAGGTCGAAAGCTGGCCGAACTACATCTCGATCGCCCAGAACGCCGAGACGATCACCTCGAAGGTCATGGAAGAGTCCATGCTCTTCCTGAAGAAGGACCCGGCGGCGGTCAAGGAGAACATCATCCCCTTCGACGTCATCACCAAGGAGACCATCAGCCAGTACACCGTTCCCGAGTGGTAGACCGCTGACTTGAACGAGGCCTCGCGCCTGGCCCCCAGGCGCGAGGCCTCTTGATTCACTGCCCGTGCGGTCGATTAGACTCCCCGCGGGCGCTCCGGCGGCTCCCGGAGTGGGCGCCAGAGTCAGAGGAGACAAGGATGGTCGAGGCGAGTAGTCCTCAGGCCCTTCTCAGTGTCAAGGAGGTCAGCAAGGCCTTCCCCGGTGTCAAGGCCCTCGACCGGGTCTCGCTGGAGGTCTCCGGCGGCATCGTCCACGGGATCGTCGGCGAGAACGGGGCCGGCAAGTCCACGCTCATGAAGATCCTGTCCGGCGTCTACGAGAAGGACAGCGGTGAAGTCGTCTTCGAAGGGCGGTCGATCGACAAGACCACGCCGCTCGAATCGATGCGGATGGGGCTCGCCATCATCTACCAGGAGCTGAACCTGGTGAACACGATGACGGTCGGGGAGAACGTCTTCCTGGGCCGGTTCAGCGAGTCGGGCGGCAGGCGAGGGGTGCACGCCAAGGCCCGCGTCCTGCTCGACAGCATCGGCTGCAAGGTCAACACCCACAAGCAAGTGTCCGAGCTGAGCGTCTCGGACAAGCAGATGGTGGAGATCGCCAAGGCGCTGTCCTTCGACTCGAAGCTCATCATCATGGACGAGCCGAGCAGCTCCCTGACCAACGACGAGATGGACAAGCTCGTCGCGATCATCCATGACCTCAAGAGCAAGGGCATCGCGATCATCTACATCTCGCACAAGCTCGACGAGATCTTCGGCTTCTGCGACGTCGTGACCGTCATGCGGGACGGTCGAGTCATCGACACCCGGCCCGTGAGCACGTTCTCCCGCAACGAGTTGATCTCGATGATGGTCGGTCGGACGATCGAGAACGAGTTCCCGCCCCGGCCGGATTGCGCGGGCGAGACGATCCTCGAGATCAAGGGCATCAACACCCGAAAGCTGAAGGACATCAACCTGACCCTTCGGAAGGGCGAGATCCTCGGACTGGTCGGCCTCGTGGGGTCCGGGCGCACCGAACTCGTGCGAGCCCTGTTCGGGGCCGACAAGGTCTCGAAGAAGAGCATCTACCTCGATGGCAAGCCGGTCGAGGTCAACAGTCCGATCGACGCCATCAACCTCGGTCTGGCGATGGTGCCGGAGGAGCGGAAGCTTCAGGGCCTGTTGCTGACGTTTTCAGTCGAGCAGAACATCTCGCTCGCGATCCTGGCTCGCTTGACCGAGTACGGCTTCATCAACAGCAGGGAGGAGGGCGCCGTCAGCGATCGCGAGATCAAGGCGCTCAACATCAAGACGCCGTCCGGCAAGACCAAGATCCGGACGCTGTCCGGCGGTAATCAGCAAAAGGCGATCCTGGGCCGGTGGCTGGAGATGCATCCCCGGGTCCTCATCTTGGACGAGCCGACCAAGGGGATCGACGTCGGCGCCAAGTACGAGATCTACCTGCTGATGAAGAAGATCGTCGAGGACGGCGGCTCGATCATCCTGATCTCATCCGAGCTGCCGGAGGTCCTCCACATGAGCAATCGGGTCAACACGATCAACGAGGGTCGGATCAACGGGGAGTTCGACCCGAGCATCGCATCGGCTGACGAGATCATGGCGAAGGCCTTCGAGTTCGCATGAGCGCATCGACGCGACGGCTCGAGGGTCTGTCGATCCCGCAGACGGTCGGTAACTTCCTGAAGGACAACCCGATCTACGTGGCGATCGCGGGCTTGGTGCTGGTCACGTCGGTCGTCGAGCCCAAGTTCCTGACGGTCAGCAATTTCAACAACATCGTCCTTGCATCCGGGGTGCTGATCTTCGCCGCCCTTGGAATGACCTTCGTCATCATGGCTGGGTTCATCGACCTCTCGATCGGAGGGATCATCTCGCTCGTGGCCGTCGTGACGGTCACGATGGTCGACCCGGTCGGACAGGTCCCCGCGATCCTGATCGGCCTCGCGATCGGGCTGGGATGCGGGCTGCTCAACAGCGTGTTGATCCTGACGAGCGGAGCGTTGACGCAGGCGGAGGCGCTCTTCATCACCTTCGGCATGAGCCTGGTGTATGGCGCGGTGGCTCTGATATACACCCAGGGCGTCACGCAGTTCCTGACGTACTCGAATTCAGATATCTCGATCTTCGAGGCGATCAACAACGGCGGGATCGGCCCGCTGTCCGTGCTCGTCATCATGTTCCTCGTGAGTCTGGCGGTCCTCGTCATCATCGAGAGACTGACGTACATGGGACGGGCCGTCGTGCTCACCGGGGGCAACAAGGTCGCGGCCCGCCTGGCAGGGGTCCCGATCAGCAAGACGATCTTGATGATCTACGCCATCTCGGGCCTGCTGTCGGCGGTCGGGGCGATCGTCCTGGTGTCTCGGGTCACCCTGGCCGACCCGAACATGGGAGCGCCCTACATGACACAGGCCATCCTCGCGGTCGTCATCGGTGGCACGGCGCTGGTCGGGGGCCGCGGCAGTGTCCTGTGGACCGTCGTCGGGGTCTTCCTGCTCGTGCTGCTGAACAACTGCCTCAACCTGCTGGGCGCCTCGTCGGACGTGCAGTTCATGCTCTGGGGCGTGATCCTGATCGCGGTGATCTGGCTGGATACCGTGAAGCAGGCGCGGGTGAACCAATGACCACGAACGTGAGGATCGGCAGCGGTCTGAAGTACGTCGCGGGCGCCCAGAAGGCGTTCCTCGCGATCATCCTCGTGGTGCTCGCCATGGCGCTGTTCAACTTGTTCCCCGAGACGCGGTCGAATTTCTTCTCTGAAGCCAACTTCGTCAACCTCCTGAAGTCGGCGTCGATCTTCCTGATCCTGGCCATGGGAGAAACGGTGGTCCTGATCGCCCGAGGCGTCGACCTGTCGATCGGCGGCGTGATGGCGTTCTCGGGCGTGGTCGTGATCCTGCTGATGAATGCGGGCCTGCCGATCCCCGTCGCCATCGCCGTCGCCCTCCTGGTCGGGCTCGCGATCGGCGCGATCAACGCGTTCATCTCCGTCTACCAGGGTGCGGAACCGTTCATCATCACGCTCGGCATGGGGATCGTCCTGACGGGCGCTGGGCAGGCGCTGACGAATGACCGCTCGGTGGCGAGCACCCTCCCGGACTTCCAGCTCATCGCGAACACCAAGATCCTCGGCCCCGTGCCGGTCCTGGTCTTCGTGATGCTCGCCGTCCTGGCCGTGATCTACTGGACCCTGCGGAGCACCTCGTTCGGCCGGAACGTGTACGCCGTGGGTGGCGATTACGAGGTCGCGAAGTACTCGGGCATCAACGTCCGGCGGACGAAGGCCGCGACATATCTCATCTGCGGGCTGACGGCTGCCCTCGGCGGCGTCATGCTGGCGTCGCAACTCAACTCGGCGAGCGCGCTCTCGGGGGAGAACACGGCGCTGTACGTCGTGTGCGCGGTCGTCGTGGGCGGGACATCCGTGGCCGGAGGTATCGGCGGAGCGATCAAGTCGACCATCGGTCTGCTCCTGCTCGGTCTGCTGACGAATGCGTTCAACCTGCTCCGGATCGACTCATTTGTCTCGTATCTGCCCACGGCACTGCTGGGCATCATCATCGTGACGATCCTGTGGCTCGACAGCTATGGGCGGAAGCGACGCCGCGAGGCTGTCTAGTCGGTCGGTGCGCGGCACGCACTGAGTCACCGCGCGCCGACACGGAGGTCTGTTCACTCGTGTCCACCTTTCGGTGACCAGGAGAGGTGGCGGCACGGGTCCACAGCATCTATGTTGACCCGCGTGCCGAGGACTCCCGCCGGTCGCGGGGCCGCCTCGTCCGGGTGACACGGGCCCGCCGGCTCGGCCGTGGCGCCTCCGCCTCTCGTGCCGTGCCGACCGGCCAGCGGCCCGCTGAAAGGCTGACCCGCGATGATCTTGCAGACGGACGGATCCACCATCGTCGCCGACATCGCGATCGTCGGAAGCGGCATGGGCGGCGGGACGCTCGCATACGCCCTGCGAGACCGGGGCGCCAAGGTCCTGATCATCGAACGCGGCGGATATCTGCCGCGGGAGCCCGAGAACTGGAGCGCGGAGGCGGTCTTCTCCAAAAAGCGCTATCGGACGACCGAGCACCTTCTCGACGAGCACGGCAATAAGCTCCGCGCGGCCATCTACTACGTCGTCGGCGGCAATACCAAGGTGTACGGAGCGGCCCTGCCTCGTTTCCGCAAGGAAGACTTCGGCGCCCTCGAGACGGAGGACGGCCTGTCGCCAGCCTGGCCGATCACCTACGACGAGCTGGAGCCGTACTACGCCCAGGCCGAGACACTGTTCCGGGTCCACGGCACGGCAGGAGCCGACCCGGTCGATCCGCCGAGGTCGATCCCGTATCCGTTCCCTGCGGTCCCGCATGAGCCGGTCATCGCCGAGATCGCGGAGAGCTTCGAGCACCAGGGTCTGCGGCCCTATCCGCTGCAGCTTGGCATCGACCTCCGCGAGAACGGGACCTGCATCCGGTGCAAGACCTGCGACGGATTCCCCTGCCAGGTGCTTGCCAAGAGTGATGCCGAGACCTGCGTCGTCCGGCCGGCGCTGGAGTCACCCGACGTCTCGCTCCTCACCCACGCCCGCGCTGTGAGACTCGACACCGACCCGACGGGTCGCCGGATCAATGGACTGGAGATCGATCTCGCCGGCGAGCGCAAGACGGTGGTCGCCAAGACGTACGTCCTCGCGACGAGCGCGATCAACTCGGCCGCGATGATGCTGCGTTCCGCGTCCGACCAGCATCCGAACGGACTGGCGAACGCCTCGGGTCTCATCGGGCGCGGATTCATGATGCATGTGAACTCCGCGATGATCGCCCTCAAGCCCAAGGCGAACCCGACGGTGTTCCAGAAGACCCTCGCGGTCAACGACTGGTACTTCGGCGATGCCGGGTCACGATATCCAGCCGGCAGCGCGCAGCTGCTCGGCAAGCTGCAGGCCAGCATGCTGGCGGGCGCGGTCCCCTATCTGCCGTCTCGAGTCCTCGCCGAGGTCGCCAGTCGGAGCGTCGACTGGTACCTCATGACCGAGGATCTGCCCGATCCGGACAACCGCATCTCGCTCGATGCGTCGGGGCGGGTCGTCATGCGGTGGGAGGCGAACAACCTCGGAGCGCATCGGCGTCTCGTTCGGGCGATGGGATCGGCCATGCGTCAAGCCGGATACCGGATGATCCAGACGCGCCGCCTTCCGAAGGAGGCCACCGCCCACCAGTGCGGGACGCTGCGCTTCGGCGATGACCCGGCGACCTCCGTCCTGGATCCCCTGTGCCGCACGCACGCGGTCAGCAACCTGTTCGTCGTCGATGCCTCATTCCTGCCCTCCTCGGCTGCCCAGAACCCGGCGTTGACGATCGCCGCCCAGGCACTCCGGGTGGCGGATCACGCCGACTTCGGCTGACCGAGCAACGGATCCCGATCGATGCCAGAGACCCCGCAGCGTTCCGGAGGAAACGCATGAGCCAGCGCTACACGCACATCGTCGTCGGCGCCGGCGCCGCCGGATGCGCCGTCGCCGCCCGCCTGAGCGAGGAGCCTGACAACCGGGTCCTGCTGCTCGAGGCAGGTGGACGGGACTGGAATCCGCTGATCCATATGCCGGCGGGCTTCACGAAGCTCACGAGCCCGGACGTCAACTGGGGATTCGCGACCGTGCCGCAGCCCGAGTTGAACGATCGCCGGATGCACTATCCGCAAGGTCGCACGCTCGGCGGCAGCACGTCGATCAACGCGATGATCTACATCCGCGGCAACCGCCTCGACTACGACGCGTGGTGCGATCTCGGCAACGACGGCTGGGGCTACGACGGAGTCCTGCCCTACTTCAGGAAGTCGGAGAACAACGAGCGTCTCGTCGACGAGTTCCACGGCTCGGGCGGTCCCCTCAACGTCACGGAGCAGGTCGGCCACAATGCCCTGACGAAAGGGTTCGTCCGGGCGGCCCAGAGCGTCGGCATCCCCTTCAGCCACGACTTCAACGGCGCCGTGCAGGATGGCGTCGGCTTCTACGACGTGACCCAGCGCAACGTGCGTCGGGAGAGTGCCGCGACGGCGTTCCTGCGTCCCAATCGCAAGCGCCCCAACCTCCACATCGAGACACATGCGCACGCCACCAAGCTGCATGGTCGAGCAGGGTCGAGCGGTCGGCGTCCGCTACCTGAGGAAGGGCAAGCCGGCTGTGGCCCGGGTCGAGGCCGGCGGGGAGGTGGTCGTCTCGGGCGGTGCCGTGAACTCACCACGGCTGCTCCTCCTCTCCGGGATCGGGCCCGCCGACGAGCTCCGCGCGCTCGGGATCGACGTGGTCCACGACCTTCCGGGGGTCGGCAAGAACTTCCAGGACCACATGGACGTCTACCTGACCGCCGAAACAGCTCCCGTGAGCTACAACGGCGAGGACCGCTGGGACAAGGCTGTCCGGCACGGGATCCAGTACCTGCTCTACAAGACCGGTCCCGTGACGGCCTGCGTCGCCGAGGCAGGCGCTTTCCTCCGCTCGTCGTCCGAGGTGCGCTCGCCGGACATCCAGATCCATTGCCTGCCGGCGTACGTGGTCGACCATGGCCGGATCCGGATCAAGGGTCACGGCGTCACGATCAATACCTGCCACCTGCGGCCCCGGAGCATCGGCTCGGTGACCTTGCGGTCATCCGATCCGTTGGCAGAGCCGGCGATCGATCCGGCGTTCGTCCAGGACCCGTACGACTGGAAGATCTCGATGGAGGCGTTCGAGCGCGGCCGCGAGATCCTCAACGCCCCGGCGTTCAAGCCACTGATCCGACGCGAGCGCATGCCCGGTCGGGACGTGAAGTCCGCGGAGGGCATCCGCGAGTACATGAAGCAGTGGTCGAAGACCGACTACCACCCGGTCGGCTCCTGCAAGATGGGCAGCGATCCGATGGCGGTCGTCGATACGCAGCTGCGTGTCCGCGGCATGGGTGGCCTCCGGGTCATCGACGCCTCGATCATGCCGACGCTCATCTCCGGGAACACCCAGGCCCCGTCGATCATGATCGGCGAGAAGGGTGCCGCCATCATGCGCGCGGGCAAGGTCGTCTGACGTCGCGACCGGTCGCCTGACGTCGCGGCCGGTCGCCTGACGAGGCGCCCATCACCACCCACCGCTGGGAGAACGTTCCGATGCCCGCGATCTCTTGGGGACTGATCGGCGCCAGTGACATCGCCGCGACCCGCATGATCCCGGCGATGCGCCGGCTCGGCCACCGGGTGACGGCGGTCGGTGGTTCGACACCGGAGTGGACGACGACATTCGCGGAGCGCCACGAGATCCCCGTCGCCGGCAGCGTGGAGGAGCTCGTCGGCCGCGACGATGTGGACGCGGTCTACATCAGCAGCCGGAACGAGTCCCACCGAGACCACACCCTCCTCGCAGCCGCGGCGGGCAAGCACGTCCTGTGCGAGAAGCCCCTGGCGCTGTCGGTCGATGACGGCCACAGGATGGTCCAGGCCTGCGCGGACGCCGGCGTCGATCCTCGGGACGAACCATCACCTGCCCGGGGCTGGCACCCATCGCGCCGTGCGGGATCTCGTGGCCGGCGGAGCCATCGGGCGCATCCTCGCCGTCCGGGTGTTCCACGCGGTCATGCTTCCGGAGCGGCTGAAGGGCTGGCGATTGGACAGCACGTCCGGCGGTGGTGTCGCGCTCGACATCACCTGCCACGATGCCGCGGTCCTCGACCCGTTGCTCGGCGCCCTGCCGCTCGACGTCGTGGCGCTCGCGACGCACCAGGGTCCATGGGAGTCCGAGGCCGAGGACGCCCTGATGGCGACGATGCGGTACGCCGACGGAGCGCTCGTCCAGACGCACGACGCCTTCACGGTCCAGCATGCGCCGACCGGCCTCCAGGTCATCGGCGCGGATGGGGCCATCTTCGCCGAGTCCGTCATGACCCAGGAGCCTTCGGGTCGCGTCGTACTCCGCGACGGGGCGGGGGAGCGCGAGATCGCCGTGGCCGACCGGCGCGACCTCTATGACATCAGCGTGGGCGGGTTCGCGGCCGCGGTGACGGGCGAGTCAGACCGGCCGGTCGTGTCCGGACTCGATGGGCTCCGCGCGGCTCAGATCGCCATCGCCGTCCGCAAGGCCGCCGAGACCGGTGAGCGCGTCGCGCTCTCGTGAGGAGGGCGCGGACCGAAGGTCGACGGCGGGAGCGTGATAGGGTGGCCGTCCTCACTCCCACTCGAAGGGTGGCCGAGCCGATGGATCGAGAGGCTGTCTGCCGCTACCTCGCGTCGACCGATGTGGAGCATGCCAGCCTGCAGTTCTGCGAACGGTTCGACCAGACGAGTCGCATCTGGAACTTCAGCAAGCACTCCCATCCGTTCTTCGAGCTGATCTTCTTCCTGGAAGGCAAGGCGAACATCGATGCCGGAGCGGAGTCGGTGGACGTCCTCGGCTTCGATGTCGTGATCTATCCGCCGGGGCTTGAGCATGCCGAGCACCTGGACCTGCGCCACCGCCAGGAGATCATCTGCCTGTGGGCGGATATCGGGCCGACCTCTCCCTTCGGCCACGCGATCAAGCTCATGGACGAGCAGGGGCACCCTACGCTCCCTCTTCGAGATGGTGTACGCGGAGTTCACCGCGAACCGTCCGCACTCGGGCGAGCTCATCAGCTGCTATCTGAAGACGATCTTCCTGCAGGTCCGCCAGCATTTCGCCGAGCCGCCTCGGGAAGCCATGCCCCTCGTCGAGCGCAGTCTCGGCTACATCCACGAGCACTTCGCCCGAGACTTCGGCATCGATGAGCTGGCACGGCAGGTCGCGGTCTCTCCGAGCTACCTCTTCCGCCAGTTCAAGAAGAAGATGCAGGTCACGCCGATGCACTACAGGAACATGGTCCGCGTCGACAAGGCGAAACTGCTTCTGGCCGATCAGCAGCTCACGGTCGAAGACGTGGCAGACCGCGTCGGGTTCGACGATCCGAAGTACTTTGCGCGGGTCTTCCGCGACCAGACGGGCGCGACACCAAGCTCCTATCGGCGATCCAGGCTCGCCGACTGACGCCCCTTCGGCGGCGAACGTGACGACCGGGTGGGGCGGCCCGGACGTCCTGTGGGTCAATGGCAGTACGGGGCGGAGGACGTCCCGGGCGATCAGGAAGCCCTGCTTGATCTTCTCGTCGGTCCCTTCGAAACGCCGGTCCTCGTGCTCGATGATGCAGTCGCCCTCATAGCCGGCGCGGTACAGCTCGCCGTGGACGATGCCCCAGTCGACCTCGCCGAGGCCCGGGATCCGGGGGATCTGCCAGCCCATCCCCATCGACATGATGCCGCGCTCGTAGAGACCGTCGCGGTCGATCATCAGGTCCTTGGCCTGGTAGTGGAGGACGTGCGGCCCGAACTCCTTGAGGAACCGCTGGGTGTCGATCATCTGGAGGATCAGGTGGGACGGGTCGAAGTTCAGCCCGATCGTGCCGCCCCACTCCTCGAGGATCCGGCGCCACATCCGGGGCGTCGTCGCGATGTTGTGGCCGCCCGGCCACTCGTCGTAGGAGAAGAGCATCGGGCAGTTCTCGAGGGTGATCCTCCGACCGTGGTCCTGGGCGAAGGCGACGATGTCCGGCCAGACCCGGAGGGCCTCCTCCCAGTTCTCGTCCTGGTTCTTCGCCCCGTCGCCGCCCATGAAGGTGTTCACGAGCGGCAGGTCCATCTTCTCGGCCGCTTCGATCACCTTCTTGAGGTGGCCGATGACCGATGCCCGATGGTCCGTGTCGGGATGGAGCGGGTTGGGGTAGTAGCCGAGGCCGGAGATCGACAGGCCCTTGGCCTCGATCGCGCCACGGATCTCCATCGCCTGGGCGGCCGACAGGTCGGACACGTCGATGTGGGACGTCCCGGCGTAGCGCCGTGTCGTTCCGGTCGAGCGGGGCCAGCAGGCGATCTCCAGGACCTCGAAGCCGCTCGCGGTCGCCCAATCGGCGACCTCGAGGAGCGGCGTCTCCGGGAACGGGGCGGTCAGGAAGCCGAGCTTCATCGGGCGGACTCGGACTGCAGCGCGGGTGGGGCAGTGGAGGTGGCTCCGGCGGAGCGCTCGACCGTCACCCAGCGACCGGTCTTGGCGCTTTCGGCGATCGCGTCGCCGACGAGCATCTCGTCGTGTCCGTCCGCGAACGTGGCATAGGGCGGCCGCTCGGATGGTGCGCCCGAGGCGATGTCGCGGTAGATGGCTCGGAACAAGCTCGCGAATGCGTCGTTGAAGCCCTCGACATGGCCGCCCGGCAGCGCCGCCGCAGCGCGGCCTGCCGGACCCATGAGCGCTGGGTTCCGCAGGAGGATCTCGTTCGGCCGATCGCGATGGCCGAGCCACAGGTGGTCAGGATCCTCCGAATCCCACCCGGCCGCGCCTTCCGAGCCGTCGATCTCCCAGGCGAGCGAGTTCTTCCGGCCCGGGCTGACCTGCGAGACGGTCACCGCACCACGGGCTCCGGCCTCGAACCGCAGGAGGATCGAGGCGACGTCCTCGGTCGCCATCCGACGGGCGGCGGTGTCGGTACTCCGCTCCGTGGAGAACGTCTCGACCGGGCCAGTCGGCTGTTGCCGGACGTCGATGAAGGTCGCGAGATCGGCGAAGACCGCCTCGATCCGTCGGCCGGTGATGAACGTCATGAGGTCGAGCCAGTGCGACCCGATGTCGCCCACCGCCCGGAGGGCGCCGCCCTTGTCGGGCTCGAGCCGCCAGTTCCAGTCGGTCTCGTGGAGCAACCAATCCTGGAAGTAGTGGCCCGTGACCAACCGGACCTGGCCCAGGGTCCCGTCAGCCACGACTTCCCGGGCGTGCTGGTTCAGCGGGTAGAACCGGATGTTGAAGTTCACGGCATTGACGAGCCCACTCCGCGCCGCGAGGGCGACGAGCTCCGCGGATTCCTGCGCGTCCATCGCCAGCGGCTTCTCGCAGACGACATGACGACCTGACTCGAGGACCCGGCGGGCCTGCTCGACATGGAGGTGGTTCGGCGACGTGACGTGGACGACGTCGACCGCGGGGTCGCCGAGGACCGCGTCGAGCGACGGATACGCCTGCGGGACGCCGAGGTCCGCTGCCCGTTCGGCGCCGCGTTCCGGCGTGCTGCCGAGGACGCCGCGCACCTGGACCCCGATGCGGCGCAGCTGCTCGACATGGACCGTGCCGATGAACCCGGTCCCGATCACAGCGGTGCCGAACTCGGAGATCCGTCTCATGCCCTCTCCTCTGATCGCGCTGATGGTCTGGACCGACAGGCCGAGCTGCACCATCCCGGACGCAAGGGAGCCACACGAGCTTGGGGCAGGAGACGGCGTGCGGGGTCGCTGTGGTGATGGTACTTCGGCCTGCCGCACCCATCCGAGCCTCGCGACCCGACGGAGCCGTCGAGGTCCTCCAGATCGGTCCGTGTCGATCGTCGTGGCTACGGATCCGGCGTAGGGCCCTGTGTCGGCTTGGTGGGGACGCGGATCTCGCCCGCGGCGATCCTGGCGGCGAAGATGTCGAGCTGGGCCTTGATCGGGTCGACGAAGCCGCCGGAGACCGAGTAGCCGACACCGCCCCGATCGACGCCGAACACATTGTTGCCGTCCTTGGCGACGCCGTTCGTCGCCTCCATCCCGATCGTGTAGGTGGCCGCATCGGCGTGCTTGACCATCGACGTCAGGATCGCGTCGCGCACGGACGGGTCGGCGGTCAGATATCGGTCGCTGTCGACGCCGATCGCCCAAAGCCCCCGGTCGCGGGCAGCCTGGAACACCCCGTCGTCGGAGTCGGCCGCTGCCGCGAAGATCACGTCGGCGCCGGCGTCGTACATGCGCTGGGCCGCCTTCCTGGCCTTGGCCGGGTCGCCGGGACCGACGCCGTCGGGTGGCTGCGAGAGGTAGGTGACCTGGACCTTGACGCTCGGGTCGGCGGCCCGGGCTCCCGCGACGAAGCCCGCTTCGTATTTCTGGGAGAGCAGGTCCCGGACGCCGCCGACGAAGCCGACGTGGCCCGTGGTCGACGTGAGCGCGGCGGCGGCGCCGACGAGGAAGGCGCCGTCCTCCTCGTTGAACAGGATGCCGACCACGTTCTTCGCATTCACGGAACCGTCGTCGAGGATGCCGAACCAGGTGCCCGGGTACTTCGGGGCGACCTTTGCCAACGGGCCGGCGTAGCCAGAGCCGATGACGAAGACCAGGCCATTGCCGGCCTCGGCCAGCCGCGTGAGGTTGTCCTCCCGGTCGGCGTCGG
This sequence comes from uncultured Chloroflexia bacterium, assembly GCA_963729175.1. Classification (GTDB taxonomy): domain Bacteria; phylum Chloroflexota; class Limnocylindria; order Limnocylindrales; family CSP1-4; genus CAVSMY01. Next base: position 131,331 of record CAVSMY010000013.1, read on the forward strand.
TGTCCTCCGGCTCGGCAGGGACCTCGGTCAACTCGGCATCGAACGCATCGGCGACCCGTTTCGCGCCCGCCCACGCCAGCTCGTTGTACCCGGCGGTGCGCCCGCCGACGCCGTAGGCGATGGCGATGCGCGGGACCGGGTTCGGCGCGCTGGGAAACGACGGAACGACCGACGGCTGGACTGTCGCGACCTGACCGGTGGACCGCGGGGCCCTCTCCGCGCTGATGGCATACCCGGCGAGCAACACCACGGCAGCCAATGCGAGCTTGCGCCATCTGGCGGTCACGAGTCCGGACTCCTCGGTCGCTGGTTGGCTGGCGTGCAACCATCATGATGACGCCGGGGCGCGTCCGGCGCCCGCGAGGCTGGCCCGCCGATGGTGGCGTCGGAGCCCATGGCGTGCCTCACCAGGCGCTCGACGATCTGCCCTCCGCAGGTTCCCGGCGTCCCACTGGATCGATGTGTGACGGACGTCCTGGACGAGTGTCTTGACGGACCTTCCCGACGAGCCTATCGTTATCCGGTCCCCACCGGCCTGCGCCGACGTCGCGCGTACCCCGCGCCCCGTGCCGCGACCCGAAGAGTGGGACCCCGGTCCACATCCCCCGCACCCACAGGTGTCCCGACCCCATGCCCGGCCCAGACCAGCAGCGCGACCAACGCTCGCGACGTCGTCCACGCCGCCGACCCCAGCAGTCGCGCCTCCCGGTCACCGATCACGACGAGCTCGTCGAAGCAGAGGCCGCCCGCGAGCGGAACGACCTCGCCGCCGATGAGCTCCGCGCGATGAGCGTCACCGAGCTCCGCGCCGTCAGCCGCGAGCTCGAGCTCGAAGCGACCCCGTCCGACCACAAGGACGACCTCGTCGACGCCATCCTCCAACGCCAGACGGAGCGCGCCGGCCTCGCCTACGTCACCGGCATCCTCGACATCGTCGACGAAGGCTTCGGCTTCCTCCGCCGCCACGGCCTGCTGCCGAGCCCCGACGACGTCTACGTCAGCTCGTCCCAGGTCCGCCGCTACGGCCTCCGTGTCGGCGACCGACTCTCGGGCGCGGTCCGCGCCCCGCGCGAGGGCGAGAAGTACTGGGGCCTCATCCGGGTCGACTCGGTCAACGGCGTCGACCCCGAGCTGGCCCGCGGCCGGCCGATCTTCAACGATATGACACCGGTCCATCCGGATGTCCTGATCAACCTCGAGAGCGACCCGAAGAACCTCTCCCAGCGGCTCGTCAACCTCGTCAACCCGATCGGCAAGGGTCAGCGCGCGCTCATCGTCAGCCCCCCCAAGGCCGGCAAGACGATGCTCCTGAAGAACATCGCCAACGGCATCACCGCGAACTACCCGGAGATCCTCCTCATGGTCGCGCTCATCGGCGAGCGACCCGAGGAAGTGACCGACATGCGGCGGTCCGTGAAGGGTGAGGTCATCAGCAGCACCTTCGACGAGCCGACCGAGAACCACACCCACGTCGCCGAGATGGCCCTCGAGATCGCCAAGCGGCAGGTCGAGAGCGGCCGCGACGTCGTGATCCTGCTCGACTCGGTGACCCGGCTCGCCCGCGCCTACAACCTCGCGCTGCCGCCCTCGGGCCGGACACTCTCGGGCGGCATCGACCCCATCGCCCTGTATCCGCCGAAGCGGTTCTTCGGAGCCGCCCGGAACATCGAGGAGGGCGGCTCGCTGACGATCATCGCGACCTGCCTGGTCGACACCGGGTCGCGGATGGACGACGTCATCTACGAGGAGTTCAAGGGCACCGGCAACAGCGAGCTGATCCTGGACCGCAAGCTGGCCGAGAAGCGGATCTACCCGTCCATCGACGTCCAGCGGTCCGGTACCCGACGCGAGGAGCTGCTCCTCGAGGAGGGGACGCTGAAGATGGTCTGGACGATGCGCCGGATGCTCTCCGCGGTCGGCACAAACGAGGGCATCGAGCTGCTCCTCAATCGCCTCTCCAAGACCGACACCAACGCCCAGTTCCTCGCCAGCCTGACGAAGAGCCTCGACGCCTAGTCTCGCCAGCGCGGCGATCTGAACGTTCCTGAAACCGTTCGTTCACGAGGCGTTTGCGTACTCGCAACGACCTCTGCTACGGTTCCAGGAACCATGCGCCCGCCCCAGCGGGCCAAACCGCAGTATCGAGACCCCCAGCTCTATACCGCGAACCCCGGACGGCCCTGACCGCGCCCCCATCCCCCGCGCGCGCTCCATCCGACACCCTGCGCCCGCCGTCCGGCCCCAGGAGAACGTATCGTCTTGAAGGTCAACGTCGGCCTGCGCGACGCCGCATCGCGGCTGCGCCCCGACATCTCACGCCGGTCGCCCCGAGCGACCGCCCTCCACCGCCGGAGCCTCGTCCTCACCCGTGACCTACGATCCGGGTTTGAAGGACTCCTCTCGCGGAGGAGCATCGACTCCCTCCCGGTCGAAGCGGACGAGCCCCGTCCCACGCCGCAGCCGCACGCCCATCGGTCCGCGGGTGCGCGCCCGGCTGCGGACGCGGCGCACCGGGTCACGCTCGCGACCGATCGACTCGCGGCCACCCGTCGGGCGCGGCTTGCTCTGCCCGCGGCGACGCACGACGGCATCCGCGGTCGCGCGGAGTCGCTGCTCGGCGGCCTCGGCACGCGCGAGCGGGCGGTCCCGATCGCCGTCGCGAGCCTGGTCCTCGTCGCCTCGGTCCTGAGCGTCGCCCCGGTCGTCGGGACGCCGCCGACGCTCCAGGCCAGCGACGAGTCGCCCCGCCTGGTCGTCGGTGGCGGGGTCCTCGCAGAGGGCGACGAACAGGTCGACGGGCCTGCCGCCGGTACGGGTGATGCCCAGCCGACGGAACCCCCGACGCTCGCCGCCGAGCTCGGTGAGGACGCCGCGGTGCCGACCGGTCCGTACCTCGCCGACGGCACGCTTCTCAAGCCCGTCGCGGTCGACACGACGATCCCCGATGCGCGCGACAAGCTCGTCACCTACCGGGTCAAGGCCGGCGACACGCTGACCGGCATCGCGAACCACTACGACGTCTCGATGATGACGATCTGGTGGGCCAACCACCTTTCCGCGAAGGACACCCTGAAGGTCGGCCAGAAGCTGGTCATCCCGCCGGTCAACGGTCTTGTCGTGACCGTCGCCGCGGGCGACACCCTCGCCTCGATCGCCTCCAAGTCCGGGTCCGACCCGGAGGTGATCGCGAGCTACAACGAGCTGCCGGATGACACCGTCGTCATCGGCCAGACGCTCATCGTGCCGGGCGCACTCGGCGCCGGCATCGCGACCCCGACGCCGAAGCCGACGACGAGCTCGAGCTCCGGTTCGAGCAGCTCCCACTCCTCGAGTGGCTCGTCGCACGGACCCACGAGGTACACCGGCGGCAAGTTCCTGTGGCCTGTGCCGGCCGGCTATATCAGCCAGTACTACCACTACGGCCACTGGGCGATCGACATCGCGGCGCCGTACGGCTCGAAGATCGTCGCCGCTGCCGGCGGGACGGTCATCTTCGCCGGCTGGAAGAACAACGGCGGCGGCTACCAGGTGCACGTCAGCGATGGCGGCGGGATCTACACCGCCTACTACCACATGTCGGCGATCACGGTCCGCAAGGGCCAGTCGATCTCCCGTGGCACGCAGGTCGGCCGGATCGGGATGACCGGCTGGGCGACCGGCCCGCACTGCCACTTCGAGGTCTGGATCGGCGGCATCTGGGGCAGCGGGCATCGGGTCAATCCGCTCAACTACCTGTAGCCTCGTGCGGCGATGACGCCGCGACGGACCACCCGCTCGACGCCGGCCCTCCGGGACTGACGCGATGTTCCTCGACCGGGTCAAGATCTGGATCCATGCCGGCGACGGCGGCGCCGGCGCAGCCACCTTCCGGCGCGAGGCCCATGTCCCGCGCGGCGGCCCCGATGGCGGCGACGGCGGCCGCGGCGGGAGCGTCTACCTCCGCGTCGACCCAGGTCTGACGACCCTCCGCGACTTCCAGTACCGCCATCACTTCCGGGCCGAGCACGGCGGTCGCGGCGAGCGCGCGAAGCGCCATGGCAAGGCCGGCGAGGACCTGATCGCTCGCGGTCCCACCGGGCACGGCGGTCTTCGATGACGGCTCCGACGAGCTCGTCGCCGATCTCCTGGCGACGGGTCAGCAGGCGATGGTCGCCCGGGCAGGGCGCGGTGGCCTCGGCAATGTCCACTTCGCGACCGCGACCCATCGGACCCCGCGGCACGCCCAGAAGGGCGAGCCCGGGGAGGAGCGCTGGCTCCGTCTGGAGCTCCGCCTCATCGCCGACGTCGGCCTGGTCGGTCTGCCGAACGCCGGCAAGAGCACCCTCCTCGCGGTCCTGACGGCGGCCCGCCCGAAGATCGCGCCGTACCCGTTCACGACGCTCGAGCCGAACCTCGGGGTCATGGACCTCGGCGACGGGGACCCTCGACGGCCGACGATCGCCGACGTCCCCGGGCTGATCGAGGGCGCCAGCCAGGGCGCCGGCCTCGGCCACGCGTTCCTTCGTCACGTCGAGCGGACCCGCGTCCTCGTCCATGTCGTCGACGGCGCGGATCGGGACCCGGAGTGGTCGTTCGGCGTGATCCGCGACGAGCTGGCCGCGCACGACCCGGCGCTCCTCGAGAAGCCGACCCTCGTCGTGTTCAACAAGCTCGATCTTGCGGCTGCCGCCGATGCCTGGCCGGTATTCCGGGCGGCGCGGGCGCGCGACGATCTGCCCGTGGTCGGCGTCTCGGCAGAGGACGGTCAGGGCCTCGACGAGCTCCGCGCGGCTCTCGCCGACCTGCTGCCGTCGGCGGAAGAGCTCGGGATGCCGCCCGAGCCGGCCGGCGTCGTCGTCCATCGGATCGACACGATGCGCGACGTCGCGACCGTCTCGCGGGACGTCGATGGCGGGTTCCGCGTGCGGGGCCGGCGGATCGAGCGGATCGCCGTCCAGACCGACTTCGAGAACGAGGAATCCGCCGCCCGGTTCCAGCGCGACCTCGCCCGCCTCGGCGTGGACGCGCAGCTCCGCGCCGCCGGCGTCGCGGCAGGCGACTTGGTCCGGATCGGCGGCGTCGAGCTCGAGTGGGATCGCGAGCCGTGGGACCGGGCATGACGGCCGGCGGGGTGACACCGCCCGTGGCAGTCGTGGCGGGCCGGATCGGGGTCCTCGGCGGGACCTTCGATCCGATCCACCTTGCCCACCTCGCGATCGCCGAGGAGGCGCGCGAGAGCCTCGGGCTCGAGCGCGTCCTGTTCGTGCCCGCCGGCCGGCCGTGGCAGAAGGATGGCAGCGGGGTCAGCGCCGCGACGGACCGGCTGGCGATGGTCGAGCTCGCGATCGCCGGCAACCCGGCCTTCGAGGTCTCCCGGATCGAGCTCGAGCACGACGGCCCGAGCGACTCCGCGGAGACCGTCGAGGCGATCGCCGCGGGCGTCCGCGCCACGGGAGGCGCGCCCGACCTGTGGTTCATCCTCTCGACCGAGGCCCTCGCCGGTCTGCCGACCTGGCGCCAGCCCGAGCGTCTCCTTGCTGCCTGCCGGATCGCCGCGGTCGCGCGTCCCGGAGCCGGCGCGGAGGCCGACGCCGCGTGGGTCGGGGCGACCTACCCGGCCTTCGCCGACCGGGTGACCCTGCTCGATGGACCGCGGCTCCGCCTCTCGGCCAGCGAGCTCCGGGCGGCCGTCGCCGCCGGTCGGTCGATCCGGTATCGCGTGCCGGATGCGGTGCGGGCCTACATCGGCGACCATGGGCTCTACAGATGACCGACCGCCCATCGCCCGCCCGCTCGTGACCGATCTCGCCCCACGCTCCGACGAGAGTCCGAGGCCTGACGGCCTGCCCCAACGTCGCGGACGCGCCGCCGAACCCTCCCGGACCGAGCGCGACCCGCTCGAGCTCGCCCGCCGGATCGTGTCGCTCGCCGAGGACAAGAAGGCCGCCGATATCGCCCTGCTCGACTTGCGCGAGCTGACCACCGTGGCCGACTTCTTCGTCATCGCCTCGGGCGGCTCCGAGCGCCAGCTCGACGCGATCGCGACCGGGGTCATCGACGGCATCGAGGAGGACGGAGAGCGACCGCTGGGCCGCGAGGGAACCGCCGCGTCGCACTGGATCCTGGTCGACTACGGCTCGGTGATCGTCCACGTCTTCACGCCGCCCGAGCGCGACTACTACCAGCTCGAGCGCCACTGGGCTGCGGCCAAGACCGTCCTGCGCGTCCAATAGCCGGTGGGCGGGCTCGCGACAGCGGCCCGGGTACCACGGTCCCCCGTACCGTCGGGTCATGCCGGGTCATGCTCACGCACTCCTAGCATCCGGGTTCCCGATAGGAACGCCAGGGTGGCGTCGCGGCAGACCGGAGGCACCGGACCAGCGTCGTGCGTCAGCAGGAGCGTTGTCCCAGCTGCTCTCGCCGATTGATCGTGTCGCGCTTCGACACGACCTTCCGGATGTCTGACCGTACCGAGCGACTCCACTTCGGCATCCCCGGCCGGCTCTGCGAGGCCTGCAGCCAGCTGTACATCGACCCGGACCTGATCGAGCTGCTCGAGCTCGGTCGCGGGCGGTGTGTCTTCGCGATCGAGAGCGACCTCGTCGTCCAGGAGCAGGCCCGCTCCCTCTGACCTGGTCCGGCGCCGCGCCGGTCCGCGACCGCTCAGCCGACCGGCACCGCCACGGGACGACCCACCGACTCCGCCAGCCAGACGGTCACGGCCAGGCGCCGCTGCGCCTCCGTCGACGGCGTCAGCCCCTTGATCCGCTCGTCGAGGCCGAGCACGCCCTCGAGCGCGGCGACGAGCTCCGCGACGGTCCAGCGACGTGCCTGCTCGACGAGCTTTTCGACCCGGAATGGCTTGAGGCCGAGGGTCCGGACCAGTGACGCCGGGGCTGGCTCCGGCGTCCAGCAGGTCGGCGACCTCGATCAGCTCACGGAGGCGCCGATGGAGCTGGCTGATGAGGACCGGCTCGGGTGTCGAGTCGATGATGTCCGGGCAGGAGCGTCGCGGCCTTCGGGATGTCGCGCCGCCCGACCGCATCGAGGAACGCCCACGAGCTCGCCGGCACGGCCTCCGCGACGAGCGCCCGCACGTCGTCGGGGCTGATCGGCGCCGACGGTCGGTACAGCGCGAGCTTCTCGAGCTCTCCCACGGCGAGGACGCCGACCCGACGACGATCGACGTCGCCCTCGCGGACGAACCCTCCGACGCGGGTCCCCAGCTCCTTCGCCGCACCGGGTTCGAGCCGGATCCCGCGCTCCTTCGCCCGATCCTCGATCCAGGCGGCCAGCCGTCCCTCGGTCGGGGCACGAAGCTCCGCCGTCTCGCCGCCCGCGTCGGTGACGATCGCCTTGAGGGCGTCGAGGGCCGCGGGTCGGCGACCGCCGGCCGAGCCATCGACGGCGTCGAGCAGGATCAGGCCGTTGCCCGGGGCGAGCCGCCCGACGAGCGAGGTGAACGCCGTTCGGAGGGCCGTCGAGCGGACCAGCGGCGCGGGCTCGGTGACGATGACGAGCGTCCCGCCACCGAACAGCGGCGCGGTCGCGAGCCACTCCTCGAAACGATCCGGGTCCGCCTCGGCCCCGGTCGTCCGGTGGCGCTCGGGCGGGATGCCGGCGAGGGCGGTGAGCCGTCCCGACGCGGCGACCGCCCGCTGCTCGAGGCCGTAGCCGTCGTCGCCCCAGAAAAAGCCGAGGACGGCGCCCGGGTCGATCGATCACGCCGATGTCGCGAACCAGCGGTCGGTCCAGCGCGTGCGGCGGACGTCGGCCGGGGCGATCGCGAGGCGCTTGCAGACGTCCGCCTCGAGCCGGTCGGCCCGGGCTCGGGCGTCGCGCGCCGTCTCCCGCGTCCAGCCGACCGGGTAGCGGCGAGCCCACGAGGCGAACCGGGCGTCCATCGACTCGCGGCGCTGACCGGCACGTTTGTCGGCGTAGGCGACGAGCCGGGTCTCGAGGCTCGCGTCACCGAGGAGTCGCTCGCCCCGCACCGGATCCGCGAGGACCGTGACCGGGTGGCCGGCGACCGCCGACGCGAGCTCCGGCCAACCCTGTCTCGCCAGCCAGGCCGCACCAGCATCACCGTGCGGCAGTCGGGCGGACGGGTCCGTCGCGGGCAGGAGCTTGTCGATGTCGTGGAGGAGCGCCGCGCCCTCGACGACCGCCCGGTCGACCTCGAGCCCGCGTGCCGCGGCGCGCCGCGGCGAGCCAGGCAGCGACCTCTGCCACCGCCCGCGAATGACGGAGGTGCCAGTCCGGCGGGTCGAGGGAACGGAGCATCGAGCTGGTCTGGGCTCGGGTCGGGGCGGGCATCGTGGCGATGGTAGCCGGACGCCGACGCGGGCACGGCCGCCGGGGTCGCGGCGGCAGTCGGCGATGCTCGCCCCGGGATCGTCGGGACGATCCGACAGCTGAAGGCGGCCGCGCTGAGGACCGAGAGCGTCGGGGTCGCCGCCGGAGCGACCGCCGTCCGCGGGTGCTCGGCCGACACGGACCAGCCGCGCCCGTCGAACGTCGCGGTCACGGTGCCGTCCTCATCGGTCCGGAGGACGCGCGCCCCGAGCGCCGCGACCCGACGAAGCGTCGACGGAGCGGGATGGCCGTACGGGTTGCCCGCTCCGGCTGAGGCGATCGCGATCGCCGGACGGACAGCCCGGAGGAAGGCATCGGTCGTGGCCGTCCGGCTGCCGTGATGGGCGATCTTCAGGACGTCGGTCCGCGGGAGTCCACGAGCGACGAGGATCGGATCGACATCGTCCTCGACGTCGCCCATCAGCAGGAACCGGCCGGTCCCGACGCTGCCCGCCAGGACGATCGACACGTCGTTGATCGCCCGCCCGGTGTCGGGCGGCTCGAGCGGGACGCGTCCGGGGTCCGGCCAGAGGACCCGGAAGGCGATGCCGTCGAGCGCCAGCCGGTCGCCCGTCGCGAGCCGCTCCGTGTGCATCCGATGGGCTGCCAGCCAGTCGGTCCAGGCCCGGTACCCGGGCCCCGGGCCACGCATCCCCGGTTCCACGATCCGACCGACCCGGTACCGCTCGAGCAGCGCCGGCAGCCCGGCGACATGGTCCTCGTGGGGGTGGCTGAGGACGAGGACGTCGATCCGGCGGTCCCACGGCGGGACCGCGCCGTCGAGGGCGACGATCAGCCGGTCCGGGTCGGGTCCTCCGTCGACCAGCAGCCGCCCACCGTTCTCGCCTTCGACAAGGATCGCGTCGCCCTGGCCGACATCGAGGACGGTCACCCGGACGTGACCGTCCGGACGGTGGATCGCGGCCGCCGCCACGACGACGACCGCGCCGCCGAGGACGATCGCCAGGATCCGCTCGACGCGTCGACCATGGGTCGCGACGGGTCGCTCAGGCCGCGCTCGGCCGATCTCCGTGCCTGCCGACCCTCGATCGCTTCGCGCAGCCCGAGGTCGCTCCCGCCGGACGAGCGCGGCGATCCGGCCCCGGACGCCGGGCAGCGCGGCGATCGCGGCGACGGTGGCAAGGGCGCCACTCACCAGGTCGAACGGCGGCCCGATGTCGACGCTCGCGAGCGGAGCGGCAGCCGAGGCGTGGACGATCCGGATCAGCGCTCCCAGCGCCAGCCAGGCCGGGATCCCGACCATCGTCGCGACGATGCCCGGTGCGCCGATGACGGCCACGGACCCGCCGACCAGGGCCACCGCGCCGGTGGCCATCGCGATCGGCACGAGCGGTGCCACCAGCAGGTTCGCGACCGGCGAGATGACCGAGAGCCGGCCGAAGGTCGCGAGGATGACCGGCAGGGTGGCGAGCTGGGCCGCGGTCGAGAGGGCCAGGGCCTCGAGCACCCAGCCCGGCAGCCGACCGAGGCGGGAGGCGTCCATCGTGGAGCGGATCGGGGTCGCCCAGACGAGCAGTCCCGCGGTCGCGAGCGCTGAGAGCTGGAACCCGGCATCGCGGACGAGTCCCGGATCAGCCACCAGCAGGAGACCGCAGGCGATCCCGAGCGCACCCGCTGCTCGCCCGGCGCGACCGCTCTCGCGAGCGAGCAACGCGACACCGGCCATCGCCGCGGCCCGGACGACCGACGCCGATGCCCCGGCGAAGGCCGTATACGCGACGATCGCCATGAGCGTCACGACCGCCCGGGTCCGTCGTCGACGACCTCGGAGGATCGCGGCGACCGTCGCCCCGACGATCGCGATGTTCCAGCCGCTGATCGCGACGACGTGACTGACGCCCGCGGTGGTGAAGGCGGCGGCGAGGTCCCGATCGACCCGCTCCCGGAGCCCGATGAGGATCCCGGAGGCGAGTCCGGCCCCGGGTTCCGGCAGGGCCAGACGGAGAGCCTGGTCGGCGGACGCCCGGAGTGCCGCGAGACGGCCGCCCGGGCCCATGTCCTCCGCGACGACCCGGACGGTCCGCGAGGTCACCGTCCCAAGGACACCGGTCCGGCGGAGCCAGTCGCCGTACGAGCCCTCGGGCGGTGGCTCCACCCGCCCGTCGATCTCGACCGTCTCGCCCGGATGGACCTCGGGGTATCGCGCGATCGTGGCGGCGAGCGTGACCCGCGGATCGGCGACGAGCTGGACGGTCGCGACCTGCTGGCCGTCGCGCGGTGCGCCGATCGCCGCAACGCGCGCCGTCCACGGCCCGTCGCCCTCGGGGAGCGTCGGCGGGGGAGGGGTGAGGACGCCGCCGATCGCGAGGCGGGTGGCCACGGCCGCAGCACCGATCGACGCGCCGAGCCCGGCCCGTCGGATCGCCCCGAGGGCGTGGTCCGGCACGATCGAGGCGAGGGCCGCCGCGAGCAGCATGGCGGCGGCGCCGAGCACGAGCAGCCCGAGCGGGCCGACGGTCGCGAGAGGCGCCAAGATCGCCGCGGCGACCGCCCCGACCGCGAACCAGCCGCTCCGAGGCATCGCTCAGCGGACGACGATGAGCTCGCGGATCTTGGCCAGCGTCGCCTGGCCCAAGACCTTGCGCTCGAGCAGCTCGTCGACGGTCGTGAACGGTCGCTCTTCGCGCGCGGCGATGATCTTCGTCGCGGTCGCCGGCCCGATCCCTGGCAGCGCCTCGAGCTCCGCCGACGTGGCGCGGTTCACGTCGACCGGCCCGGTCGCTCCTGAGCCCGTGCCGCTGTCGCCACCGCCAGCGTTCCCGCCACCGGTGCCGCCGCCGGTCGAGGTCGACGGGTCGTCGCGCGACGGGATGACGATCCGGTCGCCGTCGTTCAGCCGCGCGGCGAGGTTCAGGGCGGTCCCCAGTCGGCCGGCGTCGACGCGCGGCCCGAGACCACCCGCGGCGTCGATCGCGTCGGCCACGCGCGACCCGGCGGCCAGGGTCACAAGCCCCGGACGTCGGACCGCGCCGGCGACATGGACGACGATCCGGTCCGTCGATCCGACCGCGGCCGGATCTTCGGTCGGGGCATCGCTCGCGGACGCGACCTGGCCCTGGTCCGTCTGGATCGACGCGATCGGGGTCGGCCCGCTGACGACGATCGCCCCGGCGATCGCGAGCAGTCCGACGGCCGCGGCCACCCCACCGAGGACCGGCCATGTCCGCCACGAGCCGCTCGAGGTCGACGCATCCGACCGACCGGCGGCGACCGACGCCGCGGGCGTGCCCTCGTCATCGATGACGCGCCAGGGCGTGCCGGTCCGTTCCATCGCGACTCCCCGGCGGGGTGCGCAGCCGCCCGACGGACGGACATCCCGTCGCGTCGGGGGCACTATCGACGCGGCGGGACGTCTGTCGGAATGTAACGGGGGCCGCTTATCCGCGGCTTATCGCTCGCTCGGCATGGGCCGTCAGCCGGAGACCGGCTCTAGCACGACGATCGCGGTCTCATGGGATCGAAGGGCGGCGTTCGCGTCGGAGTAGGCCGAGGTCCCGAGCGCGATGAGCGCCTGCCATAGCCGCTCCCGCTCGTCCCCCGTCGCGGCCCGCGCGCGGACCGCGCGTCGCGAGCCATCGGGCATCACGATCTCCGCGACGGGATGGGCCTGGAGGTTCAGCCACCAGGCTGGCTCGGGTTCGGCCCAGCCGTTCATCGCCGGCGTGACGATGTTCGACCCGTCTTCGATGTAGCCGAGGATCGCGACTCGCCGCCTGCCGGTCCTGCGGCCGACTGTCGTGAGCCGGAGCATCCCCCAGCGGCTCGGGGTCGGTTTCCGAAGGCCGAATCGGCCGCCCGTGACGCGATGTGCGGTCCGATGGGCGGTCCAGATCGATCGGACGAGCCACCGTGGGACCTGGGGCGAGGGTTTCGACGCCGCGGTCATGTCGGTCTCCTTGGTGTTTACATCGTAAACTACGCAGTAAACGTACTCCTACACCGTAAACTCGTCAACGTGCTGATCAGCGAGGGCGTCGAGCTCAGAGCTCCGGTCACCCGAGAGCGTGTCCTCCAGGCCGCGGTCGACCTGGCCGACGAGGGCGGCATCGGCGCGGTGAGCATGCGCAAGCTCGGCCAACGTCTCGGTGTCGAGGCGATGGCGCTCTATCGCCACGTCCACGACAAGGACGACCTGCTCGACGGCCTTGTGGAAGTCGTGCTCGCCGAGATCGAGCGCCCTGCGCCGGACCACGACTGGAAGGTGGCGATCCGCGACCAGGCCCTCGCGGCGCGCCGGGTCATGCTCCGCCACCCATGGGCGCCGCGACTGCTCGAGGAACGGGCCGTCGGCGGACCGGCGTTCCTCGACCACGTCGAGTCGGTCCTATCGACCCTCCTCGCCGCCGGGTTCTCGGTCGCACTGGCCCATCACGCATTGCACGTCCTGAGCAGCCGACTGTTCGGATTCACCCAGGACCTGTTCGACGACTCACCGCCGCCCGGTGGCAAGCCCGCGCCGGCTCCGGGACCGGTCCCGCCCGCGGATCGATACCCAGGCATCAACCAGCTGGCTCTCGCGGTCAGCCACGACGGCGGTCTCGGCTATTGCGACGACGACGTCGAGTTCGCCTTCGGTCTGGACATCATCCTCGACGGGTTCGAACGGCTTCGCTCGTCGCCACACGCCGGCTGAGTCGACTCGCCCGCGATCGCCGACGCCGCGCAACACGGTCGACGTCTGTTCACGACTGGAAAACGCCGTGGTCACGTGCATCCTCGATGCTTGGGCGAGTCGGGTGTCAGAAGAGCTTGGGGGCACCCGGCCTCGGTCTTCACCTGTCCACCGCGGCCTCGATGATCGACCGGCTCGGGGTTATCCTGAGAGGGTTGTTGCCGGGTCGGAATCGAAGTCGTACCCCGAACGACGATGATCGTCCCCCCATGCTGACCGGTCGCCCCACATGGCGCCTTGATGGACCAGATGCTCTTCTGGGAGACCTACATCGCCGGCCGCTTCCGCCAGGAAACGGGGGACAAGGTAACGAACGAGCGGGGAGGTGGTGCGATCGGACATGGCATCGATCCGGCTCGACGAGCGAGCCGGTCAGGCATGCGCGTGGAAGGACCTTCCGATGGACTTTGACAAGCAACTCGAGGAACTCCAGGTCCATGTCGCCGAGGCCAGGACGGCTGCGAAGGCCGCCGCGACCGAGACGCACGACCAGATCCAGGAACGACTCGACGAGGCCCAGGGCCAGATGGACAAAGCGGCGAAGGCCGCCAAAGCCGATGCGGCACAGGCGGGCGACGACGCCAAGACCCAGTTCGCCCAGATGAAGGCGGACGCCGCGGCGAGGATCGCGGACGCGAAGCGGACGATCGACCGCAGCGGCGACCAGTTCGACGCGAACGTCGCGGATCACGATGCCGACGTCGCCGAGGAGGATGCCGCCGCCGCCATCGACTTCGCCACGTGGGCCGTCGACAACGCCCGCGTCGCCATCCTGGATGCGATCGACCTGCGAGTCTATGCACGTCAGAAGGAGGCGGCGATCCGAACCTGATCCGCCGCATCGCCCGCGTGCGGGCGACATCCGATCAGGGTCGTTTGGCCCCTCGCTCCGGCGGGGGGCCTCTTCTCAGGCCGACCGCGGATCGACCGGCCCCCCGGCTCCGCCCGTCGCGCGATCCCGCTCCTTGGGCCTGCCAGCGCTCAGGCGGGGCGTCCAGATCCGGTCATGCCCCGGATGAAGACGGGAGGAGGAACAGTCCGACCAGCGCGATGATGACGAGCATGCCGAGGGCTGGGCTGACGAAGGCCACGATCGTCGCGGCGAGAAAGCCCGGTGGACCGAGCCGATAGCTCCGGTTGATGGCATCGATCCTGCGCTGCTCGACGCCCGGGCGCATGACACCGGGGGCGCGACGGACCACATACCACAGGACGTTGAAGGCGAGCGCCAGCGCGACGAATGTGGCGGCGTACAGGACGACGCCGACCTGGGCGCTCGGGGTCGGGAGCGTGGCCGCCAGGAGCGCGGTCGGGAACGGCACGAAACCGGCCACCAGAAGGAGCAGCAGGTTGGCGAGGATGAGCCCGTGGCTGACGCTGGCCACGAGGCGGATCAGGTTGTGGTGGTTCGCCCAGATGATCCCGATGGTGACGAAGCTGATGACGTAGCCGAGGTAGCTCGGCCAAAGCGCCGCAAGGGCGTTGATGAGCGTCTCCGGGCTGACGAGGTCTTCCGCCGGCGGGACTCGGATCTCGAGGACCAGAAGGGTGATGGCGATGGCGAAGACGCCGTCGCTGAACGCCTCAAGACGCTCCGGCCCGCGACGACCGAAGCCCGGATCGGCCGTACTTGTCGCCTCGGTCACGTTCCCGCGGACCCGGCGCCCACCGGTAGGCGTTGCAGGTCGATCCGGGTGACTGGGAGTGCCATCCGCCAGATCCTCGCTACGCCGAAGCAGGCTCGATCGGGCCTCGACGTCGCTCGATCACCAGCCGATCGTACGCCGACGGTCGGCGATGCAAGACACGGCGCCCGTCGTTCCTAGAGCGTCGCGGCCTCGCCCGGGTGGATCTCGTCGTGGGGCGTCGTCTTGGTTCGCTCGCGGTGGCGCCGCGCCTTGGCTCGGTTGCCGCAGGTCGACATGTCGCACCAGATCCGCCGCCCTCCGCGTGAGACGTCGTAGAAGACATACCGGCAGGTCTCGCTGGCGCAGACCCGCAGTCGGTCGACACCGCCGTCCGCGATCAGCTCGGCCAGCGGCTCGGCGAGTCGGGCGAGCCCCTCCCCGACAGGGTCGGTGCCGTCCCGCTCGTGGACCATGACGCCATCCGAAGAGGGGATCAGCTCCAGGACTTCGCGGGCCCGGAGCGTCCGATTGAAGGTCTCGACCGCAGCCGGGTCAGCTGGCCGCCCGGCCACGATCGCGTCGACGACCTCGCGCATCGCCTGGCGTGTCCGCCGGATCGTCGCCAGTCGGGTCGACCCGCCGCGTCCCGGGCCGCCCGCGAGGCGCCGTTCGCAGGCGGCGTCCTCGTCGTCGATCAGGGCCCGGTCCTCGAGCCATACGAGGGCGGTCTCGAGGTTCGGCAGCTTCTCCTCATCTGCATCGGCGGAGTGCTCGAGGGTGTTGATGAAGTCAAGAGAGTCGTCGAGCCCGACTCGATGACCATGGACATCTGTCTCCATCACATAACCACTCTAATCCTGTTGACAGGTTACGCGCAACCCCGTACAGTATGCGTAGTAACCGGTCAGACGCAGCAGAAAGGTTAGGTTCAGAGATGACCATCTTCTTCGAGATCCTGCCGTTGCTGATCGTCCTGGTCGGCTTCGTCGCTCTTGCGATGGCCGCGGCGGCGTTCGGGACGGACTCACGCGAGCCGATCGGCGACGACCACCGTCGCTGACCCGGACGGATCCGCTCCTTCTTCATCCGACATCTTCACCACCGACAGGAGACGACATCATGTGGCAGCTATTTGCCTACGAGGCGCTGGACTTCGCCCGCAACGACCGAGCACGTGAGGAGCGCCAGCGGCGCCTCCGCCACCCGGGCGGCATCGAGGAGGACCTCCTCCACGGTCGTTACGGATATTGGTCCGACTGGGAGCAGGATCGAGGGCCCGGCCGGATCCGGCGCACCACTGCCCGCCTCGCTGCAGCCGTGAGCCACGGTGCTGCAGGGCTCGCCCGCAGCCTCGACGCGACCGTGCTCGAGGAGCACCGCGCCTAGTCGGCGACGACGGCACCGAAGCTATCGGTGTCGCGCACGCCCCACCGGTCGGTCAGACTGACGGCCAGTGGAGGTGGCGCGATGGCACAGACCCGGACGATCGACGGCCTGACCGCCGTCTCATGGGGCCCGGACCGGATCGATCTCGTGTGGATCGACGAGGACCGGGCCTTGTGGCATCGGCGCTGGGACGGCGCCGACTGGTCGGACCCCGACCCGCTTGGCGGGACGGTCGCCTACCCGCCGGCCGTGACCGCATGGGCCCCCGATCAACTCGAGGTCTTCGGCGTGTTCGACGACGGCCAGCTCTGGGACCGCTACTGGGACGGTGACAGCTGGCACCCGTGGGAGTCGCTCGGCGGCGAGCTCGCCGGCCAGCCGGCAGCGACATCGTGGTCGGCCGACCGCCTCGACGTCTTCGCCCCCGGCCGAGATGGCCTTATCTGGCATCGATGGTGGGATGGCAGCCGCTGGGTCGACTGGGAGCAGCTTCCGGCCTGACCGTCAGCCGAGCGGGATCGGTCAGCCGAGCTTCTCGAGCGCCGGCTTCACCTCGGTCATGAGCCGGGTCATCGACTCCTCGTCGTACGGCGACGGGAAGCCACCGTTCAGGTGGCGATAGCCGAGTTCGAGGTACGGTGCCAGGCGCTCGATCAGGTCTTCCGGGGTCCCGACCGGCTGGTTCGTCCAGACCTCCGCGCGACCGTTGTGGTCGAACGTCTCGCGCCAGACCCGCTCTGCCTCTGCCCGACTGTCGCGGATGATCACCGTCCCGAGCCCGCTCGTCCGCTCGATCGTCGCCGGGTCACGCCCGACCGTCTCGCAGTGCTGGAGCAGGATCTGCTCCTTGCGCCGGACGTTGTCGATGCCGTTGCCGACGTTGTTCATGTCGGCGTAGCGGGCGACAAGCTTGAGGGTGACCTGCTCGCCGCCCCCGCCGATGCAGATCGGCAGGTGGTCCTGGACCGGCGCCGGGACGTTCCGGACGCCGGTCGCCGCGTAGTGCGGGCCACTGGCCGAAGGCTCCGTTCCGTCAAGCATCCCGCGCATGATCGGCACCGCCTCCGAGAGCCATCGGAGCCGCTCCGGAAAGCCCGAGCCGAACTCGAGCCCGAACGCGGTGTGCTCCTCCTCGAACCACGCCGCCCCGATCCCGAGGATCGCCCGGCCATTGCTGATGTGGTCGAGGGTCGTCGCCATCTTCGCGACGAGGGCTGGGTTCCGGAACGTGTTGGCCCCGACCATCAGCCCGACCTTGATCCGCTCGGTGTGGGCGGCCCAGGCAGTGATCGTCAGCCAGCCCTCGAACATCGGCCCCGCCGAGTCGCCGACGATCGGGTACAGGTGATCCCACGTCCAGACGCTGTGGTAGCCGAGGCGCTCGGCGCGCACGCCTGCCTCCAGGAGCGCCGGCCAGTCCGTGTACTGATTCCAGCAGAGCGCGCCGATCCGGATGTCAGTCACTCGAAGGGCCTCCACATGCATCGGGTCGCCATGGTGGCGACGAGGCGGATCGGTCCGCGCCGATCCTGTCACCAGATCCCGGGGATCATCCGCGATGTCTGCTCCATGTAGGCCCGGTATCCCGGCAGGCTCGACACGAGGAGTGTCTCCTCGGCCTCGATCCGACGGCGGTATGCGCGGCTCAGCAGCGTGACCACGCCGACGACCGCCAGACCACGGCGGGACGTCAGCGCGAAGCCCGTCCAGATCGCGATCGAGCCGAGATACCCAGGGTGCCGGACGAGGCGGTACGGGCCCTCATCGATGACCTGCTGGTCCTCAGCGATGCGGAGTGTCCGGCTGTAGGCCCGCCCCAGCGTCCGCATCGACCAGCCGCGGACGACCAACCCGGCAAGCTCCACGCCCAGCCCGGCGATCGCTGCCGAGCGCGGCAGCGTGGCTCCGGTGGACCGGCGGACAAGCGGGACGAGGACCCCGGCCGCGGCAGACGTGGCGGCGACCGTCCGGGTCGTGCTCCGATCCTCAGCCGAAGCATCGAGGCTGGATGCATCCCCCGGCTGCCGGGCCGACGCCTCGAGCGCAAGGAACCCGACGAGCCCCGCCCAACCCGCGATGTACCAGCGGTCGGCCATCAGTCTCACCGGGACGAGCGGGCGCCGCCCGCGTCCCCTTCCTTGACGCGATCCACCGCCGGACGCGCACCGAGGCGTTCGTAGGTCGCGAGCGCCGCCTGCAGGAGCTCCGCGCGGCTGTCTGCATCCAGCGAGGCAAGCATCTCTCGCGTCCGAGCGGCCTCGAACGGCGCGAGCCGGTCGAATGCCCCGATCGCCCGCTCGAGCAGCGCGACCGCGTCGGCGGTCCGGCCGTCGCCGGCGAGCAGGAAGGCTTCGGCTCGATCGGCCGTCGGCTCGGCGATCGCGAGCAACCGCTGACGCGCCCGGACGATCGGCAGGGCCCGACCGAGCCCGTCGCGGTCCTCGAGTGCGACGAGCGCATCGAGCAGCACCGCGAGCTCGACCGCGGGCTCCTCCGAGAAGTTCCGGTCGCCGGCGTCGATGACCGCCTGCGCGCCGTCCCGTGCCGCGGCGGCGTCACCGAGGGCGAGCGCTGCCATCGCCTGACAGGCCTCGACCAACCCGATCGGCCACTCGTTCTCGGGCATCAGCAACGCGAATGTGCCCTCGACCTGCCTCGCCTGTTCGGGCTCGCCGCGATGGGCGAAGAACGTGGCGGCGAGCGGGAAGCCCGCCATCGCGAATGGGCACGACGTATCGCGCTGCTGTTCGAAGGCCGCGATGTGCTCGTCGATGACCGGCGGGACGGCGTCCCACTCGCCGGCCAGGAAGAGGGCGGACATCAGGCTGCATGTCGAGTGGTTCACGTCGTGCGGCCGGAGATCGTGGGCCAGCACGAGCGACCGCCGCATCGGCTCGACCATCTCGCGGGCCTCGCCGGCGACCCAGGAGAGGGTCAGCCCGGCCTCGATCAGCGAGAAGTGCCGCTCCCGCGGGTCGTCGCAGATCGCCGACATCTCGAGCTGGCGACGGGTCGCCGCGAGGCTGCCGTCGATGTCGCCATCGAGGATGAGGATCGCCCGGGCGACATGAAGGAGCTCGATCCCGAGCAGGGTGTCGTGGCTCGTGTCGGCGTAGGCGCGAGCCTCCTCGAGTGCCGCCCGACGGACCTCCGGCGGGAGGCGATCCTGGCGATGGAACGCGACGACGCGGTTCCCGGCAGCGGCCCGGAGCATCTGGAGCCAGGCTCGGACCTCCGGGTCGGGGTCGGCCGCGAGACCCAGGTCGACCGTCGCGTCGATCTCGTCCGGGTCGACCGGCGTCGTGAAGGCGCCCCACATGATCGCCGCCATGTGGGCGATCTTCATGCTGAGCCGAGCCACGTGTGGTCCCCCGCCCGGCATGACGCGCCGGATCTCGAGCGCCTCCTTCCACGGAGCGACCGCGAGATCGCCGTCGTAGCCGGCATCGTGGTCGTCGCCGAGGGCCTCGAGCGCGATCGCTCGCTCCTCGGGCGTCTCGGCCAACTCGACGGCGCGCTCGTCGAGGGCGACCGCCCGCACCAGCGCGTAGCGTCTCCGTGCCGCCCGGCCGGCGAGGAGGAAAGCCCGTCGAGCGTCTCGCCGGACTTCCGCGAGCTCGGCCGACCCCGGTCCCCAGGCGAGGTCCGCCCCCTCGCCCAGCGCCTGCTCGAGGTGGTAGGCGACCAGCTCCGCGAGCTCGTCCGGCCGGTCCGGGCTGACCGTCTCGAGCCAGCGCGCGACGGCGGCATGAGCCCGAGCCCGGCGCGCCAGCGACAGCCCGCCGTAGGCGACGTCGCGGATCAGGGCGTGCTTGAACGTGTACTCGGTCTGCCCGGAGAGCGTCGACGTCGGCCGGAGGGCGACGAGGCCGCGCCGCTCGAGCTCGGTCAGCGGGGCGTCGATCGCGTCGGGCGCGACGGCGCCGACCAGCGGCGCGTCCCAGAAGACCCGGCCGATCACCGAGGCCTCGCGCAGCACCCGCCGCTCGGTCTCCGGGAGCGCGTCGATGCGGGCGGCAAGGAGCGCCTGGATCGAGTCGGGGATCGCGACGGTCGTCGAGTCGCCGGCCATCCGCCAGCCCTCGGCGTCACGGACGAGCGATCCCTGCTCGACGAGCCGGCTGACGATCTCCTCGATGAACAGGGGGTTGCCCTCGGCCGTCGAGACGATCTCGGTCTCCAGCTCCGGGGTCAGGCGGCGGCCGGGCAGGAGGCCGTCGAGGAGGCCGGCGGTCTGGCGTCGGTCGAGCGGCCGCAGGGCGATCGTGGCGACGTCGGGGCGGCCGGCGACGAAGCCCGGCTGTGACTCGGCGAACTCCGGCCGGGCGGTCATGACGAGCAGGATCGGCCCGTTCGACCGGGCCAGGATCTTCTCGACGATGTCGATGGCCCGCTCGCTGGCCCAGTGGAGGTCCTCGATCACGACGACCACGGGGCCACGGGCGGCGAGCGCCGAGACGAACTGCGGCCAGCGCCGTGCCAGCTCGACGGCGGCCGCCAACGGACGGGCCCGCTCGAGCGGGTTCGATGCCAGCGCGATGCCCGCTGTGAGCGCGAGCGCGTGGACCGTCTCCTCGATGTCCTGCTCGGAGGCGACCGGCGACCCGAGCAGATCGGCGACGCGTTCCCGCAGGCGTCGCTCGGCGTCGGCTCCGTCGTCGTCGAGCGAGATCCCGCAGGCGGCTCGGACGATCTCCGCGAGCGGCCAATAGGTGATCCGATCGCCCACGGCCGGACAGCGGCCCCGCAGCGTCACGAGGTCGGGTCGCTCTGATCGGCCGAGCATCACCGCCTCGCGCACGAGGCGGCTCTTGCCGATCCCCGCCGGCCCGTAGATGACGGCCAGTCGCGGGGCGCGCGACTCGAGGGCCTCGTCGATGAGCCCGCCGATGACGGCCAGCTCCCGCTCCCGTCCGATGATCCGGGCCTCGAGATTCCGTGGCGGCCCGGACTCGACCGCGCCCTGGATCCTGGAACGGAGGCGATGAGCGGTCACCGGGGCGCTCTTGCCGCGCAGCTCGAGCTCGACCGGCGGGTCGTACCGGAAGACGCCACGCGTCGCCTGGAACGTCCGCTCGCCGACGATGGCCGAGCCGGGCTCGGCGGCGGCCTGGAGCCTCGCCGCGGTGTTGACGGCGTCGCCGGTGACCATCGGCCGGTCCGCCCGGATCTCCGTCGGGGCGATGACCTCGCCGGTCTCGACGCCGACCCGGATGAGCAGCTCGATGTCGCGATCACGGGCGACGTCGGCCGCGAGCGCCGTGACGCGCTCGAGGATCTCCGCGGCGCTGCTGACCGCCCGGATCGCGTCGTCCTCGCGGGTCCGGGGCACGCCGAACACCGCCACAACGGCATCGCCGATGTACTTCTCGACCGCGCCACCCCAGGCCTCGACCGCCGAGGCGACGGTCGAGAAGTAGGCCTGCAGGACCGCTCGCGTCCGCTCCGGGTCGAGCCGCTCGCCGAGTGCCGTCGAGCCGACGAGATCGACGAACAGGACGCTCGCGACCTTCCGCTCTTCGGCCGCCGGCGCCTGGGTCAGGGTGTTCCCGCAGGACGGGCAGAAGCGCGCCCCGGTCGGGACGGTGGCGCCGCAGCGGGGGCAGTCCACGGTGAGCGCTGACCCACACTGCGCGCAGAACCGCGCATCATCCGGGGCCTCGGCGCCGCAGCTCGGGCAGGGACGGCCCACAGCCCCGAGTCTACGTCCGGCTCGCGCCCCGCGGCGATCCGGTCATGCCCCGCAGGGCGGCGCCCAGTCGATGAAGTCCGGCGGACGGGCCGGCGGTCGCGAATCACCGCCCCACAGGATCACCCGGCCGCAGTCATACGTCATCGCCGCGCCGACACCCTGACCGGCGGGCGGGACGCGCACGAGGTCCGTCGCGACGAGCACCGTCCCGCTCGTCAGCCGCGCCTCGACGTGCCACGGCGGCCCCGGGATCACGACCGGGGCGCCTTCGACAGAGGATCGAGGCGGGTACGTCGCGACCCACTGGTCGTTGATGAACAGGTTCAGCGTCCGGTCGGTCTGATTGTCGAGCCCGATCGTCAGCCCGCCGAGTCCGAGCGTCGAGCAGCCGGCGAGCAGGAGCGGGACGGCGGTGACGAGCGCGGCGACCGCGGCCCGGAGCCCGATCCGGGCGATCGCCGGTCGAACCGCGCCGCGGGCCACGATCGCTACCGGACGACGAAGTTGACCAGCCGACCGTCGCCGGCGACGACCGTCCGGTCCGGCTCACGCCCGTCGAGCGAGCGGGTCACGTGGGCATCGGCCCGCGCGGCCGCGACGATCTCGTCCGGTGTCGCGGCGCTCGGCACGACGATGCGGGCCCGGAGCTTGCCGTTCACCTGGATCGGCACCTCGCGGGTCGCGGTCGCCGCCGCGGCGGCGTCGAGCTCGGGCCACGAGGCGACGTGGATCGACGACCACTCCGCGCCGGATCCCGCGAGCCGTCGGCTCCACAGCTCCTCGGCGACGTGCGGCGCCGCGGGCGCGAGCATCAGCAGCAGGATGCGGACCGCCTCGTCCCAGGCCGTGCCACCCGCGACCTCGGTCCCGCGATACCGGAACAGCGTGTTCGAGAGCTCCATGAGCTTCGCGACCATCGTGTTGAACCGGTAGCCCTCGTAGTCGGCGGTGACGTCGCGGAGGGTCTGATGCGTCGCCATCCGGATCGCCTTCTCGGCGGCGGGGCGGTCCTGGCCCGTGGGCAGATGGCCGCTCTCGGGGTCCGACGGCTCTGTGCCGGTCGGGTCGAGGACGATCGTCCAGACCCGCCGCAGGAACCGGTGCACGCCGCCGATGCCCGTCGGGCTCCACGGCCCGCCCTGGTCCCACGGTCCCATGAACATCAGGAACAGCCGGATCGTGTCGGCCCCGTACCGGGCGACGAGGTCGTCCGGGTCCTGGACGTTGCCGCGGGACTTGCTCATCCGCTCGCCGTCCGCGCCCAGGATCTGGCCCTGGTTGAACAGCCGCTTGAACGGCTCGTCCTGGGCGACGAGGCCGAGGTCGCGCATCGCCTTCGTCCAGAACCGGCTGTAGAGCAGGTGCATGACCGCGTGCTCGGCGCCACCGGTGTACTGGACGACCGGCGTCCATCTCTCGACCAGGGCCGGGTCGATCGCGGCGTCGTCCTTGCGCGGCGACAGGTACCGGAACCAGTACCACGACGAGTCCACGAACGTATCCATCGTGTCGGTCTCGCGCCGGGCGGGCTCCCCGCAGCGCGGGCACGTCACGTGCAGGAAGGCCTCGTCGTGGTTCAGCGGGTTCTCGCCCCGGCCACGGTAATCGACCGTGTCCGGTAACCGCACCGGCAGGTCCTCGTCGGGTACGGGCACGATCCCGTCCCGCTCGCAGTAGATGACCGGGATCGGCGTGCCCCAGTAGCGCTGCCGGCTGAACAGCCAGTCCCGCAGGCGGTACGTGACGGTCGGCCTGGCCCGGCCGTCCTCGGCCAGCCAGTCGAGGATCGCCCGCATCCCGTCGGGCGCGGCCATGCCGCTGAACCGGCCCGAGTTGACGAGCCGTTCGTCGGGCGTGTGGGCGACGTACGCGTCGTCGAGGTCCGCGTCGTCGGGGACACCGGCCGGGGCGATGACCCGCCTGATCGGCAGCCCGAACCGCCGGGCGAATGCGAAGTCGCGCTCGTCGTGGGCGGGCACGGCCATGATGGCGCCGGTCCCGTAGCCGGACAGCACGTAGTCGGCGATCCAGATCGGGATGCGCTCGTCGTTGACCGGGTTGATCGCGTCCGCTCCCAGGTAGACCCCGGTCTTCTCGCGATCGGTCGACAGGCGCTCGATCTCTGTCTCCGCCTGGACCCGGGCGATATACGCCTCGACGTCGGCGCGGCGCTCGGGCGCCGTCAGCTTGGCGACGAGCGTGTGCTCGGGTGCGAGGACCATGAACGTCGCCCCGAACAGCGTGTCGGGCCGGGTCGTGAACACCCGCAGCTCGTCGCCGCCCGGCTGGTGATCGTCGGGTGCCGTCGTGAAGACGATCTCCCCGCCCTCGCTCCGGCCGATCCAGTTCGTCTGCTGGAGCCGGATCGGCTCCGGCCAGTCGATGCCGCTGAAGTCGAGCAGCTCGTCCGCGTACTTCGTCGTCCGCAGGTACCACTGCTCCAGATCCCGCTTCTCGACCGGCGCGCCGCATCGCCAGCAATGGCGATCGGCGCCTTCGACCTGCTCCCGGGCCAGGGTCCCGTCGTTCGGACACCAGTCGACCGGGGACATCCGGCGATAGGCCAGGCCGGCCTCGAGGAAGCGCAGGAACAGCCACTGGTTCCAGCGGTAGAACTCGGGATCGCAGGTGACGATCTCGTAGCGCCAGTCGAACACGGCGCCCATCGACCGGAACTGGCGGCGCTCGTGCTCGATATTCTGCATCGTCCAGTCGCGCGGGTTGATGTTGTTCTTGATCGCCGCGTTCTCGGCCGGCAGCCCGTACGCGTCGAAGCCGATCGGGAAGAACACGTTCTCGCCGTGCATCCGGTGGAACCGCGCGATCGCGTCGGTCGGGGTCACGATGTACCAGTGCCCGACGTGGAGGTCGCCGGACGGGTAGGGGTACATCGTCAGGATGTAGGACGGCGGCCGCGACTCGTCCTCGAGGTCGGTGTCGTGCAGCCCGAGCTCGTTCCAGCGGGCCTGCCAGCGCGGCTCGATATCGGTCGGGTCGTAGCGGTCGATGGTCGGTCGGTCGGCGGTCTCTGTCACGATCCTGTGCTCGCGGCCCTGATAGTCGAAGACCCCCCGCCGATCCGGCTAGGGGGTCGTGTGGTGGTCGGCGCTAGCGGTTTGGTGGAGCTAAGGGGATTCGAACCCCTGACCTTCTGAATGCCATTCAGACGCTCTCCCAGCTGAGCTATAGCCCCACGCCGGAGGGCGAAGTATAGCAAGCGACCTTGCCTGCCCACGACGGCCCGCGGGGGGTCGCGGGGACGAGGAAAGGGTGCGGGCCGGCACCGAACGGATGACCGCCTGACGCCACGTTACGGCGCGCGGTCGTATCCTCGGTGCGACGACCTCCCCGGACCGTCGCGGATCACGCCGCACGCTGCCGGGGCGCACCGGAACCCCACAGACACGACCCCGGCGGACACGGACAGGAGACACAGGTCATGTCGTTGATGCAGCGTGTCGAACGCGCGCAGCAGGCGGCGAACGACGCGGCGAAGGGCCATGCGCCGACAGAGCCGGTCGCTCCGCCGCCGCCGCCGCCGGTGCCCGTCATCATGCCCGGCCGCTCCAGCGCCCGCGATGACCTCCTCCGTCAGGTCCAGGAACGACTCCAGATCGAGGTCGTGGTGGCCTTCGATTCGCTGCTCGACATCCCACCGTCGGAGGTCCCGGGACGGATCGAAGTCATCGTCGACCGGGTCATCGCGGAGGGTGGCTTCGCCGTCACTCGCGACGAGCGCCTCAACCTCGTCGAGGAGATGGTCCACGACGTGACCGGGTTCGGACCCATCGAGCCGTTCCTGAAGGACGACACCATCACCGAAGTGATGGTCAACGGGCCGGACGACATCTACATCGAGCGGGCCGGCAAGATCCTCAAGGTCCAAAGCCACTTCCTGAACGACGAGCACGTCCTGCGGGTCATCGACCGGATCATCACGCCGATGGGCCGGCGGATCGACGAGACCAGCCCGCGCGTCGATGCCCGCCTGCCCGACGGCTCGCGGGTCAACGCGATCATCGCGCCGCTGTCCCTGGTCGGCCCGGTCATCACCGTCCGGAAGTTCTCGGCCACGCCGTACACCGTCCGCGACCTCGTCCGGTTCGGGACGGCGTCGCCGGAGATGTTCGACTTCCTGTGGGCCTGCATCCAGGCCCGGCTCAACCTGTTCGTCTCGGGTGGCACCGGCTCGGGCAAGACGACGACCCTCAACGTCCTCTCGTCGTTCATCCCCAACGACGACCGGATCGTCACGATCGAGGACGCCGCCGAGCTCCAGCTCCGCCAGGAGCACGTCATCACCCTCGAGTCGCGCCCGCCGAACCTCGAGGGCGAGGGCGAGATCACGATCCGGAACCTGCTGCGGAACGCGATGCACATGCGCCCGGACCGGATCATCGTCGGCGAGTGCCGCGCCGGCGAGGCGCTGGACATGATCCAGGCGATGACCACCGGCCACGATGGGTCGCTCTCGACCGGCCACGCCAACAGCCCCAGGGACATGCTCCGGCGGCTCGAGACGATGGTCCTGATGACCGGCTACGAGATGCCGCTGCGGGCCATCCGCGAGCAGATCGCCTCGGCCGTCGACCTGATCGTCCACACCGCCCGGCTCAAGGACGGCTCGCGCAAGATCGTGAACATCACCGAGGTCTACGGCATCGAGGACGACGAGATCCTGACCCAGGACATCTTCGTCTTCAAGCAGACCGGGATCGTCGACGGCAAGGTCCAGGGACAGCTCGTCCCGACCGGTATCCGGCCGACGTTCATGGATGTCTTCCGCAAGTCCGGGGTCGAGCTGCCGCCCGGCGAGTTCGGCATCCCGCCGGAGGACCCGACCAAGCCGCTGCAGCGCAAGAAGGAGAAGTGGACGATCGGCGAGGCGAAGGTGATGGACGCCTCGCGCCTGCCGACGGGCCACGGCCGCGCGGTCGTGGCCGCCGGGATGGTCTATGTCTCCTCGATCGGGCCGATCGACCCTGACACCGGCGAGATCAGCAGCGGCGGGATCAGGGATCAGACCCGCCTGTGCCTCCGGAACCTCAAGGCGACGCTCGAGGAGGCCGGCAGCTCGCTCGACAAGGTGGTCTGGGCGAACTGGGCCCTCAAGGAGCCGACCGAGTTCGACGACTTCATCGACGAGTGGGTGAAGTGGTTCCCGGCCGGCTCGCCGGTCGGGCAGGGGACGGTCATCGCGCCGCTCGAGCGGCGGGCCGGGTTCCGTGTCTCCATCGGGGTGATCGCCGCACTCTGAAACGCGGCGGTCACCCCGGCCACTCGACTCCCTGGGCGCAGGGCGCCGTCATTCCTTCGGATACGTCCCGCCCGCCTCCCAGCCCGCGAACGAGCCATCGAGGTTCCACTGCTCCGCCGTCTCGGTGTCGACGAGGAGCGTCCGGTCGCCGTCCTGGATCGCGACCATCGCGTCGTCGGCCGACAAGCCGGCGAACCGCGGCTGCTCGATCACCGGGGCGGGTGAAGCGGCCGGATCCCGGCCCGCGATGGCCAGCTCGATCTCGTTCGCGACGTGGCCCGGACTGGTGACATGGACGAGGTAGGCCTTGCCGTCGGTGTGTCGCGCGATGACCCAGATGCCCGTCCCGCTGGCGTCGAACGCGGCGTCCAGCGGGGTCGGGCCGTCCAGGGCGGTCGGATACCAGGCCGTCGGAACCAGCCTTCCGGACCCGCGCATGACCGAGCAGCCATCGCCCGGCACGGCCGTTGCGGCAGGGCAGAGGTAGCTCAGCGTCGACCCGTCGCCATTTGTGAGTCGTCCTCTGCCCGTCGCCTGATACACCGGTAGCCCAGGAGTCGAGAAGGTCCCATCGCGCAGGTCGATGGCGCCAAGGTCCGGTTGAAGGACGTCAGTCCTGCGTGCCAGCAACCCGAACCCATCGGCCGTCCAGACGACTCGGTCAGACCCCAGCATCGCCGGCAAGGTCATGTCCGAAGCGAACGGGCCGTTCGTCGTCGTCTGCGTCGATGGGTACGCCAGATCTGGTCGCCCAGCCAGGTCGGGGCGCCCCGCGGTGCTCGAGTAAGCGAGAACCCCATCGCGGCTCCAGGCCATGGACCGGGCGTCCAGTGCGCTGACGCCGTCGATGACCCAGGCTGGCGCGGTCGGGGCGTACAGGTCGACGACCGCGATGACGCTGGCCGCGTCGGTCGCGTCCGTCGACACCGGGACGGCGAGCCAGCCGAGCTCGCTGACGTCGGCCTGATCCCAGGCCACGGTGCCTGCCGGGAGCGCGGATCGCGGGATCGATGCGATCGTCCGCTCGATCCCGAGCCTGTCGACCGAGAAGACGTCGACCATGTCGCCGCCGACCTGGCGGACGACGACGGCCTTGTGCACGTCCGGCGTGCCGTCAGCGGACGTCGCCAGATGCGGACGCACCACTGGAGAGGCCTCAGCGGTCACAGCGGTCACGACCAGGTGCCACCGGGTCCCGGGCGCGCGGGTCACGAACAACGTGAAGCCCTCGCCAGACATGACCGTCAGATCGCGGGTCGCGATCGACCCATCGCACGGGACCGGTTCCAGCGGCGGTTCGACGACGCCGCTCGTCGTCAACGAGAGAGGCCCGTCGCCGGCACAAGCGACCGTGAAGGTGTAGGCGCCCACCTCCGCGAGCATGCCGACCGGGATCGGGCCGGTCTCTGACGCCTGGGTCGGAAGGTCGTGGACGTCGAGGATCGTCGTACCGGCGGGCGCCTCGATCGACGGCAGGGCCGTGCTCGCCGACGAAGCGGTCGCGGTCGGGGTCGGAGACGCAGCGGCAGCGAACGGACCTTCGCCGCGCAGGGCGAGGCTCGCGGTCACGACGACGATGAGTGCCGCGGCGATCGTCCCGAGCCCGGTCAGGATCCGGCGTCGACGCCGCTCGCCCGCCCGGGCGCGGACACGGGCCTCGACCGCCGCCAGCGGGACGCTGATGGGAGTCGTCGCGGCCTCGTCACGGAGGGTGGCCCGGACGAGCGCCTCGAGCGAGCTGTCAGGACGGTCAGGCATGGTCGGCCTCCGCCTCGGGCGGCGCCTCGTCGGCGAGGGCCGTCCGCAGGTGATCGAACGCGGTCTTGAGCTGGGACTTGATCGTGTTGGGGCTCACGTCGAGGGCCTCGGCGACGCCCTCGACCGACAGGTCGGCGTAGTACCGGAGGACGATCGCTGCCCGCATCCGGGGCGGCAGGTTCCTGATCGCGTCGCGGACCGCGGCGCGCTCGGAGGCCCCGCCGAGCCCGCCGTGGCCGCCGATCTCGGGGACGAGGGTCAGCTGGACGACGCGCGCGCCACGACGCTTCATGCTCAGGGCATGGTTCGCGGCGATCCGCAGGAGCCACGGGCGCAGCGCATCCGGATCACGCAGATCACGGCCGTGCGACAGCGCGGTCAGCAACGTTTCGACCACGACGTCCTCGGCCGCCGCGCGGTCCCGCAGGATGAGGAAGGCGACCACGCCGATCTCCGAGCCGTACGCCTCGAGCAGGTCGGAGAGGACCTCGGGTCGTCCGCGTCGGAGCGCCTCGACCGTCACCCGGACCTCCCCTCGGCCGGCGTCTCTTGGGCCGGTGTCGAAGGATAGATGCACGGCCGGCGCCGGACGGGTGAGTCGGCCCCGGCTCAGGCGCGGAGGAGGGCCTCGCGGGCTCTCGGACCGGCCATCGGCACACGGGTCGCTCCGCCTGAGCGATCGCCGAGCCAGGTGCCCGCCCGGCCTTCGACGATGGCCAGGGCGTCTTCGAGGGCGCCGATCGCGGCCCACCGTCCGGTCTCGCGGACGAACGTGGCCGCGGCCTCGACCTTCGGGCCCATCGAACCAGGGGCGAAGGTCCCGTCGCGAACGCCGATGTCGGCCGCCTCAAGCCCAAGCACGGGGAGGGGTGTCGCGCCGGTGGTGCCCCAGTCGCGGTGGACCGCCCCGACGTCGGTGAGCAGCAGCAGGCCATCCGCGTCGACGACCTCGGCGAGGACGACGGCGGCCCGATCCTTGTCGATCACCGCCTCGATCCCGACCAGGGTTCCGTGTCCGTCGTGCCCGACGGGGATGCCGCCGCCGCCGGAAGCGATGACGAGGACACCGGCATCGACCAGGGTCCGCACCGCGTCCGCCTCGACGATCCCGATCGGTCGCGGCGAGGCGACCACGCGACGCCAGCCGGCGCCGTCCTGGGCGATCGACCAGCCGTGGGCCACCGCGAGCGCGTGTGCCGTGGCCTCGTCGTACATCGGGCCGATCGGTTTCGAGGGCTGCCCGAACGCCGGGTCGGCCGGGTCCACGACGGTGCGAGTCGCGAGCACGGCGACCGGATGGGCTTCGTTGCCCTCGCCGTGGACGACGGACAGCGCCTGGGCGAGGAGATAGCCGATCTGGCCCTGGGACTCAGCCACCAGGACGTCGAGTGGGGGCGGTGGGACGACGTCGCGGGCGGCATCGGCCTCGATGGCGAGGAAGCCGACCTGGGGGCCGTTGCCATGGGTGAGGACGATCCGGTGACCGGCGGCCTCGAGATCGGCCAGGGAGCGCGCCGCGACGAGGAGGTTCCGACGCTGGACCTGCGTCGAACCCTCCTCTCCGCGGCGGATGAGGGCGTTACCCCCGAGCGCGACGAGGATCCGGCTCACCGGAGGTCCTCGCCCAGGCGATCGCCGGTCAGCACGGTGTACAGCAGCGCGGTCTCCGTGTGGAGGCGGTTCGCGGCCTGCTGCCAGACCCGCGACGCGGGCCCGTCGATGACCTCGTCGGTCACCTCCTGGCCGCGGTGGGCGGGCAGACAGTGGAGGAAGATCGCACCCGGCGAGGCGAGGGCCATGAGCCGTCGATCGACGGTGAAGCCGGCGAAGACCGCCGAGCGCGTCCCGGCCTCGGACTCGTGACCCATCGATGTCCAGACGTCGGCATACACGACGTCGGCACCGTGGACGGCCTCGGCTGGGTCGGGAATCAGGCGCACACTGCCGCCGGTGGCGACCGCTCGCCGCTCGGCTCGATCGACGATCGTCGGATCGGGCTCGTACCCGGGCGGCGTCGCGATCCGGAGCGCGAAGCCACCGAGCCCGGCGGCCTCGATGAGGGAGTGGCAGACGTTGTCGCCATCGCCGACGAAGGCGACGGTGACACCGGCGAGGCTGCCGAACTCCTCCTCGATCGTCAGGAAATCCGCCATCGCCTGGCAGGGATGGTGGAGGTCGGTCAGGGCGTTGACGACCGGGATCGACGCCGCGGCGGCGAGCGCCTCGACGGTCGCCTGGTCGAACGTCCGGACGGTCAGGGCGTCGAGATACAGGGACAGCGCTCGAGCCGTGTCCTCGATCGTCTCACCGCGCCCCAGCTGGAGCTCGTCCGGCCGGAGGACGATCGGAAGCATCCCGAGCATCCAGGCGGCCGACTCGAAGCTGACCCGGGTCCGGGTCGACGGCTTGTCGAAGATCATCCCGACCCGCCCGCCCGCGAGGCGGCCCCGGAAGGCGGCCGGGTCCGTCTTCAGGCGGCGGGTGAGTGCCATCAGGGCTGCCAGCCCGTCGGGCCCCAGGTCGTCGAGCGTCAGAAGGTGGCGGGGCTGGACCAGTGCCGTGAACGGCGGGTCTGCGATCCGAGGGTGATCGGCGATGACCATCTCGATCACCGCCCCGCCAGGACCGGCGCCCGGGCTGCCCGGACGACCGGGTCGATGATCTCGCTGAGCGGCGTGCCGCTCACCTGGGCCAGGTCGTACCGCACCCGGGTGATCGGCGTCGGCACCGAGAGGACCCGTGTCAGGTCGATCGGCGTCGCGGACAGGATCACGTCGGCGTCGACGGCCCGGAGGGTGGCCTCAAGCTCGCGGATCTGGGTCTCGCCGTAGCCCATCGCGGGGATGAGCGACTCGAGATCCGGATAGCGGTCCAGGACCTCGGCGATCGAACCGACCGCGGCCGGTCGCGGATCGACGATGATCGCG
>CAVSMY010000014.1:0-73826 GCA_963729175.1 uncultured Chloroflexia bacterium
CTCGATGCCGGTCTGCTTGTTGCGCCGCTTGTACGAGATGTAGCCGTTGCCCATGAGGTCGGCGTACTGGTCGATCCAGTTGAGCGCCGCACGGGCCTCGAACTCGAGGTCGCGGACCAGCTTCTTGTTGCCGGTCCAGCGTTCGTACTCGTCGAGGAGGACGACGTACAGCGGGGTCGCGTCGACCGAGCCGTAGTACGGCGAGTGCGGACGCTCCTCGAAGGCGGCCATCTCGCCGTACCGCATCTCGTGCAGGATCCTGCCCGGATCCTCGTCGCGGAAGTCATCGCGGCGGCTGCCCTGCCAGTCGCCGAGCACGCGCAGGTCGCGGCCGCCAGCTCGGGCGTGAACGGCAGCGACTGGAGGCTGGTGAAGATGCTGTCGCGACCGAACATCGTCATGAACCACGGCAAGCCGGCGGCCGGCAGGCTCTTGCCGCCGGCCACAGGCGGCGAGAACCGGAGGGCCGCCAGGTCGACCAGGCTGCGCTGGTAGGTGGCGGTCAGCGGACCGACGTCGCATTCCAGGCGCGGCGCGGCCCCGATCCACCGATCGAGGCCCAACCCCATGTTCGGCCGCGCCTGCTTTCGGCCGCGCTGGTACTTCGGCGTCGCGTAGGTGCCGCCGGCGCCGGCGCGTGTGGTGACGACGTCGAGATCGGTCGTCCAGCTGCCGTGCGGCTCGATCCGGACGTCGAACGTCAGGCCGTCCTCGTCGACGCTGGCCGGTGCCGAGGCGGAGATGACCGTCTCACGCGTGAACGTCTCGCGGGTGTACCGGAGGTGCAGCCGGCCGTCCTCGATCCGCGCGGCGTAGTCGCCGACCTTCTTGAGCGCGTCCTTGACCTCGAACAGGTCGGCGAAGTCGCTGGCCGCATCCATCCGGACCGTGAGCGCGACCGGCTCGCTCTGGTGGTTGAGGACCGTCAGCTCCTCGTGGAAGCCGTCGCCCACCGAGCGTTCGCGGATGACCGACAGCTTGGCGTCGATGTAAACGGTGCCGGTCCCGGGCACCAGGAAGAACCGTGACTGGAAATACTGGAGGTCATCGGTCGACAGAGAGTTCAGCTTCTGCCCATCGATCGTCAGCACCCACTTCGACAGGAACCGCGTATCGAACGAGAAGAGTCCCGTCGGCTCGGTCGGCGAGGCCTCCACGTCACCGCGTTCGTCGCACACGACGAACGTATTCCCGTCGAGGATCCTCACCATCGGGGCAGCCATCGTCAGCCCCTGCGCTTGCCGACGGTTCGAGCGGACGCGGTCAGCTTCCGCTCGGTCGGCGCCGGAAACAGTCGCTGGAACAGGATCAGGAACTCCGGGTCGCCGTCGGCCCGGAGCTGGCCGCGCAGCAACGCGGCCATGGCGTTGGCCCGGCCGAGGGCCAGGTCCTCGAACACGCTGGCATCGGTTCGGACGACACAATCGGCCGGGCCGTCGGTGCGCGCGATCGCGACGGCACCACGCCGGAGCTCGACGCGCCAGTGCTCGGTCGTGTCGCCCGTCGTCAGGTCGAACCGCAGGCTGCCGGTCGTGCGAGCAAAGCCCGGTCCAAGGTCGCGCCCGGCGAGCCCGTCAAAGAATTCCGATGTCGCAGTAGCCATCGCGACTCTCCCCGTCCGCCCAAACTATACGGTCCGTCCCCGGCCACCGTCTCCGTTCCGCCCTTCCCGCCCGCGCCTCAGCGATCGTCTTCGCGGGGCGCGAAGAACAGCCGGAACAGGACCACGAAGCTGACGATGAGGGTGACCGCGAAGGCGATCATCGCGACGTAGGCGACCCCCTGGAACTGGGTGAGGGACGGCTGGAGCAGGACGGCCATCACGATCGCGGTCCCGATCAGCTGCCCGACCACGATGATCCCGACGGTCGCCTGGCGACCGATGTCGCTGACGCTCGAGATCGAGCGCTCGAGGCCCTTCGTGTCGACCTCGACCACGAACTTGCCCTTGTTGAACTGGTCGAGCCAGCTGAGTGTGGCGCCTTCGAGGGATGGCACCCGCCGGGCGAGCTCCTTGCCGATCCGGACGACGCTGCTCTGGACCTGCTTCTGGATGTTGTCCGGCGTGAATTGCTCGAGCAGCGCGGCGCGTGCCTCGCTCACCGCGGCCTCGCCGAGATCGATGTCGAAGGACAGGGCGCGCGCGGTCTCCTCCGCCTGGATCACCGCCTTCATCGCCAGCGTCAGCTCGCTATCGAGGCGGAGCCCGTTGTTGAAGACGGCGCCGAGAAAGGCGCTCAGGGCGTCGCCGAGCGACGACGCCTTGCCGTAGATCAGGTACTGGCGGGCCAGCCGATCGATGTCGTCGCGGAACCCCGGCTCGTCGAACGACCGCATCGGCGTGCCGAGCGCCATGAGGCCGTCGCCGATGCCCTGGATGTCGACCGCCTTGATCGAATAGATGAGCCCGAGGAGGTCGACTCGCTGCTGGGCGTTGAGCTGCCCGACGAGGCCGAGGTCGAGGAAGATGATCTGCTTGGACGTCGGGTCGGCCAGGATGTTGCCCGGGTGCGGGTCGCCGTGGAAGAAGCCGTCGACGAGCACCTGCTTGATGATCGCGCGGATGAAGATGGTCCCGAGCTCCCCTGTATCGAAGCCGGCCTCGCGCAGCTCGTCTGCCCTCGAGATCTTGATCCCGTTGACGAACTCCATGGTGATGACGCGCTGGCCGGACAGGTCGTCGTAGACGGTCGGGATGTGGATCTCGGGGAAGCGGGTCATCCCGTCCGCGAGGCGGCGAGCGTGATAGGCCTCGTTCCGGTAGTCGAGCTCCTTGAGGACCCCTTTGGCGAACTCGTCGACGATGCCACGCAGCCCGACCTTGCGCGCGATCGCCAGCCGGCGCTCGGCGGTCGATGCCAGCTCTGCCATGACGCCGAGGTCGGCCTGCGTCTTGGCCTGGATCCGGGGCCGCTGAACCTTGACCGCGACGAGCGTCCCGTCGTGGAGCGTTGCCTGGTGGACCTGTGCCGTCGAGGCCGCGGCGAACGGGATCGGGTCGAAGGTGGCGTACAGCTCCTCGGGCGTCGAGCCGAGCTCCTTCCGGACGATGACGACGACGTCGTCATACGCGAACGGCGCGGCGTCGCTCTGCAGCTTGGACAGCTCGGTGATCCATTCGGGCGACAGGACGTCGCTCCGGCTGGCCGCCATCTGGCCGATCTTGATGTAGGTCGGGCCCAGCTGCTGGAGCATCATCCGGATCCGCGCCGGACCGGTCGGGTCGTCGATGACCTGCCGCTCGCCGAGGACGATCCGGGCGAACCAGCGCCGGATGCTGCCGATCGGCGTGCCGGCGAGGGCGATGTCGAGGCTGGTCGTGTAGATCGCGCCGTAGACCTGCTCGAGCCGCAGGTTCTCGATGATCGCGTTACGTCGGGGCGTCGGGAGTCGCTCGAGGAAGCCCCAGATCCCGCGCGTTCGGTCGGCCTCCAGGTCCGGGCGATTGAGACCCAGGACCGTGTAGGACAGCGTCGACAGGAGCGTATACAACGCGGCCGCGACGAGGATCCAGAGCAGGACCGGTGAGGCGAGCGTCGCGATCCTGATCGGGGCGATGACCGAGGTCAGCCACAGCGCGATCGCATTGATGACGACCACGAACACCCCGAGCGTCGAGTACAGCAGACGCCCGGTCAGCGCGACCAGGACCGGACGGGCGAAGCGATTGACCAGCACGAGGATCGCGGCCCACGACAGGAAGCCGATGACCCCGACGCCCTGGAGCTCGACGACCGGCCGGGAGTCCGGTCCGAACGGGAACGGCTGGGCGACCTCGATGAGGCTGAGGAACAGGATGATGATCCCGAGCAGGATCGCGTCGATCACGACCTCGACGATGAAACGACGCATCTATCTCTCCTCGGCGATCCCAGCCGCGAACCCGATCCGCGGCCGTCAATTGTGGCGCGGCTGGGACATCGCGTTGGGGCGGACCCGTCCCGGCGGCTCGCTGAGGGGACGTCGTCGCCGCTAGAACGGCGTCGGGATGAACCGCAACGCCAGGTCCGGCCCATCGTACCGGCCGGCCCCGGAGCGCTTCGGCAGCGCGACCTCCCGAAGCTCGAGCGGGTCGTAGGGAACCTGGCTCAGGAGATGACTGATGATGTTGAGCCGTCCCCGCTGCTTGTCGTCCGTCCGGGCGAGGTACCACGGTGCCCAGGCGGTGTCCGTCGCCGCGAACATGGCATCCCGGGCGCGCGAATAGTCGTCCCAGCGGCCGTACGACTTCAGATCCATGTCGGTCAGCTTCCAGATCTTGCGCGGATCGTGGATGCGCCCCTCCAGGCGGCGGGTCTGCTCCTCGGGGCTGACCTCCAGCCAGTACTTGAGCAGGATCATGCCGGAGTCGACCATCGCCTGTTCGACGGCCGGCACCTGCTCGAGGAACCGATCCGTCTGCGCGGGCGTGCAGAAGCCCATGACGCGCTCGACACCCGCCCGGTTGTACCAGCTTCGGTCGAAGATCACGACCTCACCAGCCGCCGGGAAATGGGACAGGTAGCGCTGGATGTACATCTGCGACTTCTCGCGCTCGGTCGGCGCCGACAGCGCCACGACCTTGAAGACACGAGGGCTGACGCGCTCCGTGATCCGCTTGATGGTGCCGCCCTTGCCCGCGGTATCCCTGCCCTCGAAGACGATGCAGATCCTGGCTCCGGTCGCCTTGACCCACTCCTGCATCGCCACGAGCTCACCGTGGAGGCGACGCATCTCGCGCTCGTACTCCTTGCGCGTCATCGGCGTCGACGACGCGGCTGACGAGGTCGAAGCCCCGGCGTCAACGGCGTCCTGGCGCCCCTCGGCCTTCGGCGTCTTCTTGTCGTGCTTCCGTGCCACCGTCATCGCTCCAACACAGCGGCGTCTCGCCGCACAGGCCTTCGTCAGCGGTCAGCATACCCTCGGCGTGCGGTCGCAGGCGCGGTCGAGCCGGGTTCGCGAGGCGGGTCGCGAGCCGGCCACCGGGACACGGCAACGGCCGACACGGCATCATTGCCTCGCTTCACGTTGGAGGAGTGCATGCTCTCGCGCCAGGAACCGGCGTGCCTGCTGATCGCCGACATCTCCGGCTACACGAGCTATCTGGCCGGCACCGAGCTCGATCACGCCCAGGACATCCTGGCCGACCTCATGACGATCGTCGTCGGGGCGTTGAAGCCGACCTTCCGGCTGGCCAAGCTCGAAGGCGACGCGGCCTTCGCCTACGTGATCGCCGAGCGCCTCGACGGGTCGCAGCTGCTCGATACCGTCGAGCGCGTGTACTTCGCGTTCCGGCGGCGGCTGCGCGACATCGCCCAGGCGACCGCCTGCGAATGCGACGCCTGCCTGCTCATGCCGCGGCTGGACCTCAAGGTCGTCGTCCATCACGGCTCGGTCATCCGCCACCGGATCGCGGGCCGCGAGGAGCTGGTGGGATCCGACGTCATCGTCGCTCACCGCTTCCTCAAGAACCACGTCGTGGACCGGCTCGGGATCGTGGCCTACGCGCTGTTCAGCGAAGCGACCATCGCCGCCATGGCGGCCGACCCGGTGGCGCTCGGGATGACCGAGTACCGCGATGCGTACGACGACCTGGGCGAGGTGACGGCCTGGGTCCACGACCTCACGGCGGCGTGGACCGCGGAGCTCGAGCGCAGCCGGCTCGTCGTGTCCGAGCGCGAGGCAGGCTACGTGTTCGACAGCGTCCAGCCGGCTCCACGGGACGTCGTGTGGACGTTCATGACCGACCCGGCGATCCGCCCTCGCTGGCAGGCCGGGGTCACCGGGGTGAACGAGCTGCCGACCGCGCCGCGACGCGGCGTCGGGACGACCAACCACTGCATGCACGGGTCCGAGG
The DNA here is from genome assembly GCA_963729175.1 of uncultured Chloroflexia bacterium. Taxonomy (GTDB): domain Bacteria; phylum Chloroflexota; class Limnocylindria; order Limnocylindrales; family CSP1-4; genus CAVSMY01. The sequence goes on from CAVSMY010000014.1 coordinate 5,837, forward strand.
TCCTGATCGAGGAGATCCTCGACTGGCGGCCGACCGACTACCTGACCCTGCGCACGACCCTGCCGAACGGCTTCAAGGTCATGACGAGCTACACGTACGAGGACGTGCCCGACGGCACCCGGGTCCGCCTGCTCTTCAGCTGGGGCAAGAGCCGGCGCGAGCGCGAGGCGATGGCGCCGGTCCGCGACTTCATCGCCGACGCCGTCGCGCGGGGCCAGGCGGCGCTCCACGATCTGCTCGTCGAGGAGATGGCCCGCCGGTCGCAGCTCGCCGCCGACGAGCCGCCCGAACCGGTCGCACCCGGCTCGCAGGATCGAGAGCTGCTCGAGCCCGTGACGAGGTAGCGACGGCGGTCGGGCCCGAGCTCGTCATCAGCGGGATCGGCCGCGACTGACGGTGCGGGTCGTCGGCAGCCGGTCGGGCACGACCCGCTCCGATGCACAGCATGGGCACCCGGCCTCGGCGGCATCGAGGACCGCGCCGGCAGTCTCGCAGCAAGGGCCATCGAGGACCGCAAGGGATCGGCGTGGGCGCTCCAGGTGCGCGAGCAAACCCGCAAGTCGAGCGTCCAGCGCCTCGAGCCCGGCGATCCGGTCGGCGATCTCGGCCCGCCGGCCCGCGATCATGCGGGCAGCTCGGCTGCCGAGTCTCCGCAGTGCCCGGAGTGGCACCAACCGGCGATCCGTGCTGCGTCTTCCAGGGGGAGATCGAGGCGGCGAAGGTCGATGATCAGGCGCAGGTGCTCGACATCGGCAGGCCCGTAGTCGCGGTACGCGTTGTCTCGCCGACTGGCTCGGGGAAGCCACCCCGAGCGCTCGTAGAACCGCACCGTGTCCGTCGAGACGCCAACGGCTTCCGCAAGCTCCCCGATCCTCATGCGGGGAGCAAACCTTGGAGTGGTTCGGATGTCAAGCAGGGTGGCCTGCCGACGGGCCATCGGGTGGCCGTGCTTCGAGCCCCTCCTTGAGGCGGACCAGCTCGGCGGCCTCGCCCGCCCGGATCTCGCCCGCGAACAGCGGCTCGACGAGCCGCATGAGCCCGGTCAGGCCCAGGGATCCTGCCCAGACCACCTTCGTGCTCTCCGGGCCGATGGCCTCGAGGTCCATCGCCACATCGCCGCGCATCGGGCCCGAGAAGACACGATAGGCGAGCCGACGTCCGGGCTCCGCCTCGGCGACCTCGAACTCGACGGTCTGTCGTCGTCGCCCGACCTTGACGTCCTCATGCGCTCGGGCGCCGACCTGGGTCGACCGACCCTGGACGATCCGGGCGTCGATGACGGTCATCCAATCGGATGTCGGACGATGTCGGCGGCATACACCCAGACTCCTTGCCGATCGCTCGATCGTCTGCTCGCTACGGAACGGAATCAGCTCCGACCTCCCTCTGCTCGATGACCGGCAGCGCGCTGGAGATGACCGTTGCAAGTCGCCCGAACGCGGCCTCCTTCTCCCCCCGCATCCGCTGGACCGCGTCAGCGTCCGCGGGCGATCCGCCCTCGTAGGCCCAGCGAAGTCGGAGACGGGTCCCGTCCTCGGTGGGATCGAGATCCGCGGTGGCCGCGACTGGGCCTACTCCCGGGACGGCCAGCCGCCAGGCGACGCGGTCGTAGGGCTGCCAGTCGACGATCTCCTCGAGCGTCGCCAGTCGGCCGGTCACGCACTGGGCCGTGGTTCCGACGCCCCGGCGCCCGCCGGCGGACGTCTCCGCGATGGTGATCGGTCCCTCCCAACGCGTTCGGAGGGCGGGCGACGTCAGATGCGCCCAGATCACGGAGGGTCGGCGGCGAGGGTCGCCTCGATGTCGAAGGCGAGATCGGTGTCGGCGATGTCGAGCCGGCGCATCGGTGCTCTCGTCCTGCCAGCGGGCCTCGAGGTCCATCGTGAATGTGTCGACCCGGCCGAGATGCTCGATCTCCTCCGAGCCGGCTCGGAGCTGCAGGGCATCGGCGTCGAGACCAAGAGCGTCGACGGCGGCGGCGGTGAACAGCGCGAAGCCGTTGGCTCGGGCCTCGGCGGCGCCTGCGCCCTTCAGCAGTCGATGCGCGACGATGACATCGGAACCCGCCAGCTCGTCGCGCCCGGCGATGCGACTCCAGACGAACGCCCCATGGTGCACGAACACCTTGAGGTCGAGCCGCGGCGCCAGCCGGCACGAGTTGCAGTCACAGGTCGTCGCCTGATCGATGCTGCGCAGCCGGCGCCGGAAGGCGAGGTAGGAAGCTTCGATCGCGTCGAGCAGGAGGGACCCGTCGGCGCGCCCGTCCTCGACGAACAGGAACGCCGCGTCACCCTCGAACTTGGCCAGTCGGAACGGCGGTTCCAGCCGGCCGACGATGGTCTCCAGCAGGTCGCCAGCGATGGCCGGCGCGTGTTCGATCTCGCTCCCGGAGAGGTACGCGGTATAGCCGGTCAGATCGGCGAGGACCAGGAAGCCGGTCTCGGGTGTCGCTGCCATGGCGCGAACCCTAGACCTTGGAGTCGGCCCAATGTCAATACCGTCAGACCAGATCAGTGTCGAGGGAGCCCGTGAGGGTCGTGGTCACCCCCGTCCGTCCCGGGCGACCGCCCTGCTTGCGGATCCCGCTCCATACATGGTCGCCCATGGATGGCCGACTGGCAGCGGCGACTCACCGGCGGTCGAAGCGCAGGTATGCCGCGCCTCGCGCATCGACGTAGATCGCCTCGTCGGTCTCGACGATGCGGAGGATGATCCCGTCGCAGACCGGGCACCGCAGCACCGTCCCGGGGGCCCGCACGTAGGCTCGCAGCTCGGCGATCACGTGCACCGCACCGCAATGCGCGCACTTCCCGGGGACGACCGTCATGTCCGCGCCGAACGCGGTCGCTGAGCTGCCCGGCCGAGGCGTTCCCGTCGAGGACATCGTCGTCGCCTGCGATCGTCGGTCATCGGCTGGTCCTCCTTCGGCTACGTGCCGCTGGGGCCGAAGCGTTCGGTCCGGACACGATCGGGCGGCAGGCCAAGGCGAACGAGCGCATCCGCCGCAGTCTCGACGAGCGATGTCGGTCCGCACAGGTAAGCGCGTGTGGAGACGCCCAGTGGCTCGAGCACCTCCGCGAGCATGCGCTCGTCGATGCGCCGGACGAAGCCCGACCAGCCCGGTGGCTGGGACCGCGTCAGCGTGTGGAAGACCTCGAGCCCGTCGCGCGTTCGACGCCAGGTGGTCGAGTTCCTCGCGATAGATGATCTCCTCGAGGTGACGCGAACTGAATAGCAGGCGTGTCGGGACCCGCGATGCGGCCCGTGACCGATGACGCAGCATCGCCATCAGCGGCACGACACCCGACCCGCCGGCGACCAGACAGCAGCGGCCCGCCCAGAGCTGCCTCCCAGACGAAGTAGCCGCCGATCGGGCCGCGCAACCTCCATCCGGTCGCCGACGACGACGACGTCATGGAGAAAGGGCGAGACCTCGCCATCGTCGATGCGCTCGACCGTGATCTCGACCTCCTCGGCAAGCTCCGGCTCCGACGCGATCGAGTAGCTCCGCTCGACGCTATAGCCGTCCTCGGCGGTCAGCCGCAGGTCCACGTGCTGGCCTGGACGATGTCCGCTCCAGGAGGGCACGCGGAGCGAGAACGAGCGGACCGAGGGCGTCTCGTCGCGGATCAGCGGTCACCGTCGCGAGTTGCCAGGAGATGGGGCCGGCCATCGGTCAGTGTTCCTAGTCGCCGCTGTAGCGCTCTTCAAGCCACTGGTCGCCACGATCGTGGTACCCGAGCGACTCCCAGAATCCGGGCTCGTCGTTCGATCGGAGGCGGAGGCCGCGCACCCACTTCGCGCTCTTCCAGAAGTACCTTCCCGGCACGACGAGTCGAACCGGTCCGCCATGCTCAGGCGAAAGCGGACTGCCGTCGTACTCGAAGGCAAGGAACGCCTGACCGTTGACGATGTCCTCAAGTGGCAGGTTCGTCGTGTACCCGCCATCCGACCAGGCGATCGCGAAGGCGGCGCTGGGATCGAGGTCGACGTGCTCGAACAGGGTATCGACGCTGGCGCCGCGCCAGCGCATGTCGAGCTTGGTCCACTTCGTCACGCAACTGATGTCGACCGTCCACTCACGGCTCGGGAGCGCGCGGAACGATTCCCAGGTCCAGTGGACCGGCTCGCGAACGAGGCCATCGATGGAGAACGACCAACGGTCCAACGGCGTGCGAGGCGTCGGACCGGCCGATAGAACGGGGAAGTCCGTTGTCAGGTACTGACCAGGGGGGATACGTGATGCGACGTCGGTCGGTCCTGCGCCGTGGGCGCCGCGTCGACCGACGAACCCACGGGTGACGAACCGCTCGGTCATCGTGCCTCCCCAGGCTGTCGGATCTTGACCGATGGGCGCCTTGAGGTCCTGTCTCCGGCCGCCGGCCCCGCGCAGCAAACCGTGGACGAACACGATTGTCAATGCACGCCGAACGCCCTCGAGTGAGCGATCGATCAACGGGTTGCCTGAGCCCGGCGCATCGTCCCCAACGTCACACAACCTTCATCGATCGGTCATCCCGGTGTCACCGAAGAGCAGCACCTTCCTCCCAAGTGGCGGACGAACGTCGGCCGATCTGCAATGGAGGACCACGGATGCATCGAGGAAGGCGCCTCATCGGTCTGGCGGGGGCGATCGCCGCGATCGCCACGACGCTGTCGGTCGGCACAGCAGCGGCCGCCGGCTCACCGACCATCGGCCACGTCTACGTCAACAACAACAGCACCGGCCAGAACACGATCGCCGCGTTCGACCGCCACGCCGACGGCTCGCTGACCCCGATCGCCGGCTCTCCGTTCGCCGCCGGCGGCGCGGGAACTGGCGCCCCGTACGGCTCCGCCGGCGGACTTCAGCGGAGCACCGACGGTCGCTACCTGCTTGCCACCGACCCAGCATCGAACCAGGTCTCCGTCCTGCGGATCAAGCCCAACGGCGGACTCCAAGTCGCCGACGTCGTCGGATCGCACGGCACTAGCCCGGTGAGCATCGCCGTGCACGGCAGCCTCGTGTACGTGGCGAATGGCGGCGCCGGTGGCAGCAACTACACCGGGTTCCGCCTCAACGCCGGCGGGACACCTCAGCCACATCAGCGGATCGACATTCGACCTGCCGGACAACGCGCTGCCCGGTCATGTCCTGATCAGCCCGGATGGCCGCCGGCTGGTCGGTACCCGGGTCGGCCCGAACGCCGGGCCTTCGTTCCTCGACGGGTTCAGCATCGGGAGCGATGGCCGGCTCACGCCAGCACCGTGGTCGCCGTTCGCCGCGCAGCGCATCGGACCGTTCGGCAGCACGTTCTCGCCGACCCATCGGGAATCAGCTCTTCGTCTCCAACGCGCATGACGGCGCGAACGCCGGGTCGGTCTCGGTGTACGACGTGGCAGCCGACGGCTCGCTGAGCGCGATCTCCGGCTCCCCGTTCGCGGACAACCAAACGGCACCCTGTTGGGTCGCGATGAGCCCCGATGGGCATGCCCTCTTCGCCGTCAACACGGCGGTCCCCTCCATCTCGCGCTACGCGGTGGCGGCGGACGGCACGCTGACGCTTGCCGGCTCGACCGCCTTCTCGAGCCCAGCCGGCCTGCGGCCGTTCGATGCCCAGGTCTCGCCTGACGGCGGCTACCTGTACGTCGTCGACGCTGGCGCCGCGAAGGTCAGCGCGTTCGCGGTCAATGGGACGTCGCTCACGGAACTCAACGGCTCACCGTTCTCGATCCCGGGCGGCGCGGCTCCGTTCGGGATGGTCGTTGACTGAACGCCTGACGTGCGTTCCACCGGCTTGCGCCGCGTCGATCGCCCAGCCCCTTAGCACCGACGACCCGCCCGACCACCCTTGGGCGGGTCGTCCTAGGCCGATTGACCGTCGACTGGCGGAGGGTCCACGCTCGCAACATGGAACCGCGGATCCGGTTCGCTTCTAATGGCGACATCGACCTCGCGTACACGACCTTGGGCGACGGCCCGGTCGACCTGGTCTTCGTTCAGGGAGCGATGACGAACCTCGCCGTCCTCCTCGAAGACGAGCGCTACCGGGCGTTCTGCGATCGCCTGGCGACCTTCTCTCGACTCGATCCTGTTCGACAAGCGGGGGATGGGGCTCTCCGAGCGGGTCGAGACCGGGGGGTCCATGGAGGAGCGCATGGACGACGTCCGTGCCGTCCTCGACGCCGCCGGGGCTGAGTGGGCGGTCGTGATGGGCGCGAGCGAAGGCGCCCTGATGGCCACCCTGTTCGCCGCGTCGCACCCCGACCGGACGCGGTCATTGGTACTCGTTGGCCCGGAGACGGCCGAGCGGAACGAGGGCGACTGGCAGTGGGGCGACGGCACCACCGCCGAGTTCGAGGCCGCGATGGCGGATTGGTCGCACTGGGGCGAGGGTCGGAGCCTCGCGACCCTCGCACCCAGCCTGGCCGGCGATGCGGCGGCGACCGCCTGGTGGGGACGGCTCCAGCTCCAGTCGGGCAACCCCCGGACGATCAAGGCGCACCGGCGCGCCTCTTTCGAGACCGACACGCGGGCGATCCTGTCCACGATCGCCGTCCCGACGCTCGTCATCCACCGGACCGACGATCGCGGGGTCCACGTCGAGCAGGGCCGCTACATGGCCGCCCATGTCCCTGGCGCGCGGTACGTTGAGCTGCCCGGGGCGGACCACCTGCCGTGGGTCAACGGTGACGACATCCTCGCCGAGATCGAGGAGTTCGTGACCGGCGAGCGCCCGCTCATCGAACCGGACCGCATGCTCGCGACGGTCCTGTTCAGCGACATCGTCGGCTCCACGGAACGGGCAGCGGCGCTCGGCGACCGGCTCTGGTCAGACCTTCTGTCCCGCCACCACGCGGCAGTGCGGCGCGAACTCGCCAGGCATCGTGCCGTCGAGGTCGACACGGCCGGTGACGGCTTCCTGGCCAGCTTCGATGGTCCGGGTCGTGCCATCCAGTGCGCCAAGGCGATCCATGCGGCCGTGTCGCCGCTCGACCTTCGAGTACGCGTCGGCCTTCACACCGGCGAGGTCGAACGGATCGGATCGACGATCGGCGGGATCGCCGTCCACATCGGCGCCCGAGTCGCCGCACTGGCAGGGCCGGGAGAGGTTCTCGTCTCGAGCGTCGTGAAGGACCTCGTCGCCGGGTCGGGCATCGCCTTCGAGGATCGCGGTGAACACAGCCTCAAGGGCGTCCCAGGTGAGTGGCGGCTCTACGCGGTGTTGTGACACCCCGAGCGGGAGCAATCAGGCGTCCGAGTCCTTCTGGCAGCGCCCCGTGTGACCGCGTGACCGCAACCGCAGCCCCTCTCCTTGCGACCCGACGACGTTGTCTCGTAGACTGGGCAAATGCCCAAGGCAATTGCCCAACCGGTCCGTTCCGGCAGTGAGCCGGATCAAGTCGGCGGAGGATCTTCCCGACGGACCCGCGACGCACTTCTGGCTGCGACGGCGACAGCGATCGCACGGAACGGTTGGAGTGCGATAACGACGCGACAGGTCGCCGCCCTGGCGGGCGTCAATCCCGCCCTCGTCCACTACCACTTCGGCTCGATGGATGCGCTGCGGCACGAAGCGGCGCTCAAAGCCATGGCCGAGGAGATCGAGGGGCCGATGGGTGCGCTTCTCGCCGACGTTCCACTGCCCGACGCCATCGCCGCGTGTGTCGACTCGGTGGCTCGGATCGATACGGAATCGGATCGTTTCGCATTGCTCTACGAGGTCTTGCTCGAGGGCGGACGGGACCCCCAGATGCGAGCGGTCCTCGCGCAGGCATACGACGTGTTCCGCGCAGCCCTCGCGGGCCGCGTCCGGCAGGCGGGAGGCCTAGATCCCGAAGGAGCGGCCGTCGTCATCACCGCGGCCCTCGACGGTGTCCTGCTGCATCGGTTGGTGAAGCCCGACCTCGACGTCGCGGGATTGACCGCGACTCTCGTGGCTGCTCTCCAGATCCCGCACACGGCACGCAAGGGGCGTGCTGCTCGAGTCGCCCGCACGTAGCGGCGTGGGATGCCCATGTCGCTGCAACACAGGAAGGAGCGAACCGTTGTTCGAACCCATCAAGGACCTCCCCGACGGAGTCATCGGATTCGAAGCCGTGGGCAAGATCGAGGCCGCGGACTATGAAGATGTCCTCATGCCGGCCCTGGCGCGGGGCGCATCTGGCGGAGGCGTGCGTCTCCTCCTCGTCCTCGGTGATCGCTTCACTGGCTATTCACCGGGCGCGATGAAGGAGGACGCCGACCTCGTTGCCCATGGTGGAGCATGGAAGCGGACGGCCGTCATCAGTGACCTCGGGTGGGTCTCCCATCTCGCGACGGCATTCGGATGGATGGTGCCTGGCAAGTTCAAGCGGTTCGGACTCGCCGAGCGGGACGCGGCGATCGCCTGGGTCGCCGAACCGGAATGAGCAACGGAGCGGTGGCCGGACTGGCACCGACGATCCCGACTTCCCAGGAGTCCGTCGCCGCGATCCGCGTCACGGGCCTCGTCAAGCACTTCGGCTCGATCGAGGCCGTGCGTGGCATCGACCTCGACGTTCGGCCGGGTGAGGTCTTCGGCTTTGTCGGGCCCAATGGGGCCGGCAAGAGCACCACCATCCGATGCCTGCTCGACCTGATCCGGCCGACGAGCGGAGTCGTCGAGGTACTCGGACAGCAGCCGCGTCGTGACGGAGTCGAGGTTCGAGGCCGCATCGGCTACGTCCCGGGTGAGCTTCGACTGCCCGAGCGGATGACCACGCGCCAGCTCGTGGCGTCGATCGGCCGGCTCCGAGGTGGACTGGATGAGGCATCGGTGGACTCGATCGCCGGGCGCCTGCAGATCGACCTCGATCGGCCGACGCGTGACCTCTCGTCGGGCAACCGACGGAAAGTCGCTCTGCTCCTCGCCTTCGCGCCGAGACCGGACCTGTTGATCCTCGATGAGCCGACGAGTGGCCTCGATCCGCTGATGCAGCACGAGTTCCTGGCGATGGTCCGCGAGGCGCGCGATGCCGGCTCCACGGTCTTCCTCTCGTCGCACGTCCTGAGCGAGGTCCAGCGGGCGGCCGATCGCGTCGCGGTACTCCGAGCTGGGCGCATCGTGATCCAGGGCACCGTCGACGAGCTGCGAGGTCGGGCGCGTCAGCGGATCGAGGTCTGGTTTGCGGACGACATCGATCCCTCGGAGATTCGCGCGACCCCTGGCCTCGCAGACCCGGTCGTCGAAGGCAGGCGACTGGCGGCGACCCTCTCGGGACCGGTCGATCCAGTCCTTGCGGTCCTCGCCCGGCATTCCATCGCCAGCCTCGTCATGGAGGAACCGAACCTCGAGGACGCGTTCCTTGATCTCTATGGAGAGCGATCGTGAACGGGGCCTACGTCGAACTCGTGCTGGGCCCCCTCCGTCAGATGCGGCGGTCCCTCCTGGGCTGGGGGATCGGGCTCGGGTCTCTTGTCGCGGTGACCGTCGCGTTCTGGCCGGCATTCCGGGGATCCTCGGGCATCAGCGAAGCGATCGACCAGCTGCCGGCGGGCGTCATCGACGCCTTCGGACTGGCTGGGTTCGGAACACCCGCCGGCTTCCTCCGCGGAAACCTGTATGAGTTCATCGTGCCGCTCCTGCTGGCCATCGCGGCCGTCGCCGCCGCGAGTGGCTGCACCGCCGCGGAAGAGGACGCGGGGCGGATGGAGACGTACCTCAGCCAGCCGGTGACGCGCCGGTCCGTGTTCAGCGGCAGAACGATGGCGATGATCGTATGGCTCGCGATCCTGACGTTCTCGGTCCTGCTCGTCCAGCTCCTCAGTGACGCCGTGGTCGGGCTGCAGATCGACGCGACGCGGATCGTCTCGACGGTTCTCCTTTGCGGGTTGCTCGCGCTCCTGTTCGGCGCCCTTGCGCTCGCCGTCGCCGGGTGGCTGCCGCGGCCTTCCCTCGTGCTTGCGATCGGGGTTGCAGCGGCTGTCGGCGGCTACCTCATCGCCGCGCTGTTCCCGTTGAGCGATGCCCTCAAGCCCTTGAGCGGCCTCTCGCCCTGGAAATGGGCTCTCGGCGGCGACCCACTGGTGAACGCAGCGGAGCCCTGGCGGTACCTGGCTCTGATCGCACCTGTGTTCGTCCTGGTGGGGCTGGCGGTGGTGGGCTTCAACCGGCGGGATGTCCGGGCAGCCTGAATCCAGTCCGGGTCGGTCGATGTGCGACACGCATGGCCGGGAGGATGAACCGCGATGGCGGCGTCGACTTGGTCGTTGCATCGGGTCACGCCGACGAGCATACTGACTGACCGTCAGTCATGTTCGTGGGTGAGACCGATCTCTGTGATCGCTCAGGGGCATCGAACCGCTCGCAGGCGCACGCGCGACGTGCGTCGCCGCGAGTTGCTGGAAGCAGCGGTCCACGTCTTCTCTGAGAAGGGGATCGCGTCGACGTCTGTCGATGACATCGTTCGCGCGGCGGGGGTGGCAAAGGGCACGTTCTACCTGTACTTCGCCACCAAGGACGACGCGATCAATGCGGTCGCGGAGTGGATGGTCGAGACCGTTGCCGACCGCATCCAGGCGATCGCGGCCGACGCCGACCGCTCGCCGGTGGAACGCCTCCTCGCCTTCGGCGCGAGTGTCCGCCAGGTCGGCGGCGAGCCGTATGAACGTGACCTCGTCGAGGTGGTCCACCGCCCGGAGAACCGCGTCCTTCATGACCGCATCGGCGAGCGGGCACTGAGCCGGCTTGCCCCCGTCGTTGCGGCGATCATCGCGTCCGGCATCGAGCGCGGACTCTTCAGGCAACAGGATCCCGAGCGCGCCGGCACGTGGGTGATGGCCTGCTTCGGGTCGCTCCATGACGTGGTTCCCGGCCCCGACGACCTTCCGGCGGCGATCGACGAACTGAACGCGTTCGTCCTCGGTGGGCTCGGCTATCGCGGCGAGGCCGGAGGATGACCGATCTTGCGGTCGAGACGACCAGCCTGACCAAGCAGTACCGAGGGCGGCGCCCTCGCCGTCGACGGGATCAACCTGCGCGTCGCCCGAGGCGAGATCTACGCCTTCCTCGGCCTCAACGGCGCCGGCAAGTCGACCACGATCCGGATGCTGCTCGGCATGATCCGGCCGACGGCCGGCCACGCGGAACTCTTCGGCCAACGGGTCACTTCCGGGGCGACGAGCCTCTGGCGACGGGTCGGCCATCTGGTGGAGAGCGCGACCGCCTATCCGGAACTCAGCGTCCGCGACAACCTCGACATCGCGCGCCGGCTGGCGGGAATGACCGACCGTGGCGCCGTGGATGCGGTCATCGAGCGGCTGTCTCTCGAGACATACGCGGATCAGCGGGCCGGCACCCTGTCGCTCGGCAACCTCCAGCGCCTTGCTCTCGCCAGGGCTCTGCTCCCCGCACCCGAGCTGCTCGTGCTCGACGAGCCGGCGAACGGCCTCGACCCGGCAGGCGTCATCGAGATCCGCGAGCTGATCCGATCGACTCGCCACCGAGCACGGCGTCACCGTGTTCATGTCGAGCCACATCCTCGGCGAGGTCGATCGGCTGGCCACACGGATCGGGATCGTGCATCGAGGGGCGCCTGGTGGAGGAGCTGGACCGCGAGGCGCTCGGACGCCATCGCGACCGGCGACTCGAGGTCGAGGCGACGCGATCTCGATCGCGCCGAGGCAGCGCTCCGGTCCGCCGGCCTCTCGCCCGCCCGGAGCCGGCCGGACGTCCTCGAGCTGCGCGAGCCGCGAGCGCTGGACGCGCCCGATGAGGTCGCGGTCCTGCTGGTCGCGGCCGGGGCGCCGCCGACCCGGCTGGCGGTCGCGCGCGAGTCGCTCGAGGACCACTTCATGCGCCTCACGGGCGCACGACCCGAGCAGCCGTCGTGAGCCGGCTCAGCGCAGCCGTTGGCACCGAGATGCTCAAGGCTCGCCATTCACGGGTGCCGTGGGGCGTGGCGATCGGCTTCTCGATCGCTCCGCTGGTGATGGGCCTGTTCATGATCATCCTCAAGGATCCCGAGCGGGCCCGGTCGCTCGGGCTGCTCGGTGCCAAGGCGCAGCTCACCGCCGGCACGGCCGACTGGCCGACGTTCCTGAGCATGCTCGGACAGGCAGTCGCCATCGGCGGGGCGATCCTGTTCGCCTTCCTCACCGCGTGGGTCTTCGGGCGCGAGTTCGCCGACCGCACGGTTCGGGGTCTGCTCGCCAATCCGACGCCGCGGCGGACGATCGTCGTCGCCAAGGCGTGCGTCGTCGCGATCTGGGGCCTCGCGATCTCGGCGTGGGTGCTCGTCTTCGGGCTCACGATCGGGGCGCTCATCGGTCTGCCTGGCTGGTCCCAGTCCGACGCCGGCGCCACCGTGGCGGCCATCGCGCTCGCCGCCGTGCTGACGATCGCGCTCCAGACCGGCGCGGCGTTCTTCGCCGGGGTGGGGCGCGGCTACATCGCGCCGCTGGCATTCACGGTCGCGATGATCGTCGTCTCGCAGATCCTCACGGTGCTCGGCTGGGGTGCGTGGTTCCCGTGGTCTGTCCCGGCGCTCATCGCCGGGGCGGGCGGGACGGCGGTCGAGCCGGTCACCCCGGGCGGGGTCGTGGTCGTCCTCGTTGTCGCGACGGCGGGTCTGGTGGCGACGGTCGCGTGGTGGGATCGCGCCGATCAGACCGGGTGAGATCCGGACGCCGCCCGCATCGCCCTCCAATACGATGGCCAGGTGATCGATAGCACCGCGCCGGGCGTGCTCGCGCTGTTCGTGGCGTTCCTCGTGGCACTACCGCTCGTCGTCATCGTGGCCGGGCGCCTGCGCCTTCCTTACACGGTGGTGCTGGTCGTCGTGGGTCTCGTCGCGGCGGCACTGCCGATCCACGACAGCATCCAGGTCTCGCCCAGCCTTGCCGTGACACTGCTGTTGCCGGGTCTCGTGTTCGAGGCTGCATACCGGCTCGACGGCGATGAGCTGCGTCGGACCTTCGGGAGCGTTGCGCTCCTGGCCGTGCCCGGCGTGCTGATCACGGCAGCCGTGGTCGCCGCCGTCCTCAACGCGGCGACGGGCCTTCCGCTCAAGGAGGCGTTCATCGTGGGCGCGATCGTCTCGGCAACGGACCCGGTCGCGGTCGTGAGCACGATGCGTCGCCTGTCCGCACCGAAGCGCTTGATCACCTTGGTCGACGCCGAGAGCCTGTTCAATGACGGTACGGCCGCCCTGGTGTTCGTCGTCGCGATCGCCGCGCTCGGGACCGAGCCGCCCGGCATCGCCGAGGACGTCCTCCAGTTCACGGTCGGACTGGTCAGCAGCGTGCTCATCGGCGCGGTCTCGGGGTTTCTCATCTCGCGCCTGCTGCGGGCCACGAACGACCACCTCATCGAGCTGACGCTGACCTTCCTGGCTGCGTACGGCACCTATCTCGTAGCCGACCTGTTCCACGAGTCGGGGATCATCGCCAGCGTCGTCGCCGGGATCGTCCTCGGCACGTTCGTGCGGCGGGAGGGCCTGAGCCGCCGGTCCGAGGAAGCGATCGACGTGGTGTGGGAGTTCCTGGCCTTCGTGCTCACCGGGGCTGCGTTCCTCCTGATCGGTCTGGCCATCCCCATGGACGCCCTCGCCTCGGCCGCCGTCCCGATCGCCTGGGGGGTGGCGGCCGTTCTCGTCGGTCGGGCGATCGTCGTCTACGGACTTCTTGGCGGCGCGGCTCGCCTGGAGCAGCGCGCCGGCATCGGCCCCGCTCTGCCGCTGTCATGGCTGCATGTCATGAACTGGACCGGCCTCCGCGGCGCGGTGGCGACCGTCCTGGCGCTGTCGATCCCCGTTGGCACGCCGGATCGCGGCCTCCTCCAGGGAACGGTGTTCGGGATCGTGCTGTTCACCCTGATCGTCCAGGGAACGACCGCCGAACGCGTCGTGGGCTGGGCAGGGGTGGATCGCACGGAGCCCGAACCCGGCTGAGCCGGTCGCGCCGTCGCCTGGACGATGCGATGTGGCGGATTGATAGCCACCTGGCTCGTAATCGTCTATCCTGCGATGGACATGACCACCGCAGCGAACGCCGCACCCGCCCCGACGAGAGCGGCCATCGCCGACGCCCTCGAGCGGATCGCCGTCGGCGCGGTGGGGCTGACCACCCGAGCGCTGGCGGGGGCGGAGACCGATCTCGAGCTGACGTTCCCCCAGTGGCGCGCCATCCTCATCGTCGGCTCCGATGCGGATGGGGCCCGCGTTGGTGAGGTCGCGGCTCGAGTCGGCGTGACGCTGCCGGCGACGAGCCGACTCCTTCGTCGCCTCGAGCGTCGTGGCCTCACGACCCTCGACCCGGACACCGCGGATCGACGCGCGACGCGCGTGCACCTGACCCAGCGCGGACAGGACATTCGAGCCGCGATCCTTGCTAGCCGCCGAGCCGTACTCGAGGAGATCGTCGGAGCGCTCGCGGATCCCGAGCAGCTTGATCTGGCCGTCGGCCTCCAGCGTATCGCCGCCGAACTCGAGCGCTTCGCATGATCCCATCGGTCGCCGCCCGGTCGGAGCCACTCCTGCGGAGCCTGCGGCGACGGGTCCGGTCGGCGACCTACCTCCGCAAGTGGGTGGTCCTCGGCGCGGTGATCGGAGTCGTCGGCGGGATCGGCGCGATCGCCTTCTACACCGCGCTCGAACTGGCGACCCGCTTCTTCCTGGGCCTGCTGGCCGGCTATCCGCCACCCTCTCCCGCCGGGGAGGGTGGCGCGCCGATCGTCGACGCAGCGCGGCCGTGGGCGCTCCCGTTCGTGGTGGCTCTCGGTGGGCTCATCTCGGGCGTTCTCGTGTTCCGCTTTGCGCCGGAGGCGGAAGGCCACGGCACCGATGCTGCCATCGCCGCCTATCACCACCATCCGCGCGGGATCCGGGGCCGTATCCCGATCGTCAAGTTGTTCGCGTCGGCCGTCACGATCGGCTCGGGGGGGTCGGGCGGGCGCGAGGGGCCGACGGCCCAGATCAGCGCAGGATTCGGGTCCTACCTCGGTCGGCTGCTGGACCTTGACGCCCGCGATGCCCGGATCGCCGTCGCAGTCGGGATGGCGGCGGGGATCGGAGCGATCTTCCGGGCGCCACTCGGCGGGGCCGTGCTCGGCGCCGAACTCCTGTACCGCGACGACGTCGAGTCGGAGGTCCTGGTCCCATCGTTCATCGCAACGATCATCGCCTACTCGATCTTCGGGTCGGTCGAGGGCTTCAGTCCCATCTTCGGGGCACAGGCACAGTTCGGCTTCAACAACCCGGCTCAACTCGCGTGGTATGCCCTGATCGGCCTGGCGTGCGGCGCCGTCGGGCTGCTGTACATCAACAACTTCTACGGGGTCATGGACCGGTTCGGGCGGTGGTCGATCCCGCGGGTCCTCAAGCCGGCGATCGGCTGGGTTCGTCGTCGGCTGCATCGGGCTTGTCATCCCGGGCGTGCTGGGCACCGGCTACGGCTTCGTGCAGGCTGGGTCTGGACCGCCAGGCCCTCCTTGCCATCCCGCTCTGGATGGTCATGATCCTGCCGTTCGCGAAGATCCTCGCCACGTCACTGTCGATCGGCTCCGGTGGGTCCGGCGGCATCTTCGGGCCGGGGATGTTCATCGGGGGCATGCTCGGCGCCGGGATCTGGCGCCTTCTCGAGCCGGTCGCACCCGCGATCCCGTTCTCGCCAGCGCCCTTCGTGATCGTGGCGATGATGGCCTTGTTCGGCAGCGTGGCCCATGCCCCGCTGGCGGTGATGCTCATGGTCGCGGAGATGACCGGCAATCTCTCGATGCTCGCCCCGGCCATGGTCGCGGTCGGCCTGGCGACGTTCGTCGTCGGTTCGAGGACGATCTATCGAAGTCAGCTGGCCACGCGGGCGGATTCGCCGGCGCAGCAGTTCCGCTTCGCGCTCCCGCTCCTTGCAGCGGTCCCTGTCGGTGGCGCAGCTCGCCAGGCCCGCCTGGTGATCCGAGCGGATGAGGTCGTCGCGGCCGCTCGGGCCCGGATCGAGGCCGCCGCGGTGCCGGGGGCGCCGGTCGTCGACGGCGACGGGATGGTGGTCGGGATGGTCGACCTCGAGACGCTTCAGGTCGCGGCTGACGGTGAGCGTGTCGGCGCGATCCCGCTGGTGCGCGAGCCGATCCTGGCGACCGACGATGGCCTCGATGATGCCCTCGGCGCCCTCGCGGACCACCGCCGGAGCTGGGCGCCGGTGGTGTCTGGCGGTCGCGTCGTTGGCGTCCTGTCGGTGAAGGACGCGATGTCGGCCTATCGCACGGCCCTGAACAGCAACGTCCGCCAGGTCCGTGGCGTCCGCGCGGGCGGCGTCATCGTCGAAGGAGAGATCGATCAGTCGGCTCCGCCCTCGCCGGAAGGCGAGTGTCCGAGGTGCAGTGGCCCGATGAGGCCGTGCTCGTGGCCATCGAACGCACCGACGGACTCCTGGTACCTCGTGGCGACGTTCAGCTCGCGCCCGGCGACCGGGTCTCCATCTTCGCGACCCCCGCGGCCAGCATGTCGGTCGAGGCGCTCCTCGGCGAACTGTCGGAGGAGAAAGGCACGTCGGCCGACCACGACGGTCAGATGGTGGCCGAGTCGGCGACATGACCGTCTGGTATCTCCCGCCGCCTGTCTCGTGCCTCCACGTGGATCGCGATGCGCGCGACGAGCTGGCCGCGCTCGCCCGCGGCCGGGCGTTGAGCATCGACTTCTTCGCGTACGCCGCCCGCTACGGGTTGTGCTTCGGCGACGTCCGGTTTCGCTGGCTCGACGAGTCGCACCCGCTGCCGGATCGCACGCTCCGGCTCGCCGACATCATGAGCCCATCACGTTCATCAGGGCCGACCTTGCTCCACTCATGATCCGTGAGCGGGCGCGGTTGCGGATGGCCGGCCCACATTGGCCGGCCGGCCTTCGCCATCCGACGATCGTGATCACGGACGGCGGTCCATGGCTCGCCTTCTTCGAGGCCCGCGCTCGGCCGCTTGGGCTGCATCCATGCTCGCTGAACACGACCTGATCATCCGGCGATCGCTGGTCACGTGGCACGGACGCGAGGTCAAGCACACGGGCGACGGGATCACGGCCTCGTTCGAGGATCTTGCGAATGCGCTCCGATGCTCGCTTGTAGGCCTTCCTATCGACACCGAGGAGTGGTCGGGGCGGTGGGATTCGAACCCACGATCTCGCGCTCCCAAAGCGCGTGCGTTAGCCGGACTACGCCACACCCCGCCGCGACATCCTACCGCGGCATCGGGCCGAGGCATCCCCGGGCCGCGGCCGCCGGAACCTGAGGAGTCCTCCGCAACACCGTGGCGCGAGCTGGCGTCACAGTCGTGACGCCGGGCGGCTGCTGGCAGGCTGAGGGACCGCTCGGCGTCGCCATGACCGGGCGGTCCGGTGCCAGCCGGATCGACCGGCGACGACCCACCCGGTCGGTCACTGCTAGACTCGGGCCTGCCCGTGCCCGGCACCGACGTCCGCCCCCAGCGGTCGTCCTGGCCGAATCTTGGAGACGAACGTACCGTTGCACGCGCGAAGGGTCGCGCCCGCCGCCGCGACGCGCGTGCGGACGGCACCCGCGACCGGACTCACCGACAGACGCCGCCTGACGGCGGCCGGGCTCTCGGCCATCCTCCCCGGTCTCGGCCAGCTGTACAACGGCCGGCGATCGTGGGGCCTGCGCCTCATGGTCCCGTCGCTCGTCGTCCTGGGCCTGGTCCTGGCGGTCTGGGCGACCTCGACCCCGACGCGCCTGGCGGCGACCCTCGTCATCCCGTCGACGCTGATCGTCGTCCTGGTCCTCAACGTCCTGGTCCTCGGCTGGCGGCTGCTGGCCGTGCTCCAGGCGTTCTTCGACGGCCGCTTCACGGCCCGGCCGGGCCGCGTCGGGACGATCGGGCTGGCCATCATCGTCGCGATCGTCGCGCTGCCGCATCTCGTCGCCGGCTATTACGGCTGGGTCGCCTACTCGGCCTTTGACAAGGTCTTCAGCGGCCCCGTGTTCGGTGACGAGCGCGGGCAGACCGCGATCGGGCCCGGCCCGGCGGCGAACGAGCGGATGAACATCCTGCTCACCGGCGTCGATTTCGGGCCCGGGCCGCCACCACGCCCTGACCGACACGATGATCGTCGTCTCGATCGACCCGGTCGGGAACACCGTGACGCTGGTTTCGATCCCCCGCGACATGGTCGACGTGCCCCTCGGCAACGGCGACACGTTCGGACCGAAGATCAACTCGCTGACGACCTTCGCCGAGGACCACCGTGACCAGTTCCCGAACCCCGGGCGGGCCCTGCCCGACGCGATCGGCGCACTCCTCGGGATCAAGATCCACTACTCCGCCCAGGTCGACCTGGGCGGGTTCGTTCGGATGGTGAACGCGGTCGGCGGGGTCGACATCACCGCCGCCCGAGCGCTGTCCGACCCGAACTACGGCGGCTACGGTGTCGGGCCGGGCTGGTCGATCACGAAGGGCCCGCATCACCTCGACGGGGCGAACGCGCTCGCCTACTCCCGGATCCGCAAGTCGGTCGGGGAGAGCGACTTCACCCGCGCCGCGCGCCAGCAGGAGGTCCTCGTGGCGGTCCGGGACGCCGCGGTCGCGCGCGGCCTGCTGTTCAGCCTGCCGAACCTCCTGACCGAGGTCGGCGACGCCGTCCGGACCGACCTGCCGGCCGACCGCCTGCCCGAGCTGGCGGCGCTGGCCGAGGAGATCGGGGGCGACAAGGCGACGCTCATCGTCATCAAGCATCCGCTCGTCCATCCGGGCAGCGGCAGCAAGTACGGCTCCGTCCAGGTCCCCGACGTGCCGGCCATCCAGGCGATGGCGAAGCTCGCCTTCCCGGCTCCCGGTACACCGCCGACGGCCTGGCCGACCCCGAAGGCGACACCGAAGGCGTCCCCGAAGGCGTCTCCCAAGACCGCCCCGTCGCCCAAGCCGACGTCGTAGGACAGCCGGGCGCTCAGGACCCGGCGGTCGGCCGCTCAGAACCCGATGTCGGCCGCTCAGGACCCGAGGTCGGCCGCTCAGAACCCGAGCTCGGCCAGCCGCGGCGCCATCCGACGAGCCGCTCGCGCCCGGTGGCTGATCGCGTGCTTCTCGGCCGCGCTGTACAGGCCGAGCGTCCGTCCGCCGGGCGGCTCTGCGGCCGGCTCGAAGATCGGGTCGTAGCCGAAGCCGCCGCTCCCACGGGGCGCCGCAGAGATCCGCCCGCGGCACGTCCCTCGCGTCTCCGCGGCGATCGCGAGACCGCCCCGGACACCGACGCGGTCCGGCAGGACGAGCGTGAGGACACAGACGTAGCGAGCCCCGCGCTGGACCGGAGGGAGACCGCCGAGCACGGCCAGGAGCTTCGCGTTGTTCTCGGGATCGGTCGCGGATTCGCCCGCGAAGCGCTTCGTCCTGACTCCCGGTCCGCCCTCGAGGGCATCGACCTCGAGGCCCGAGTCGTCGGCCAGCGTCGGCAGGCCGGTCAGGCGCCCATACAGGCGGGCCTTGATCCGGGCGTTCGCCGCGAAGGTCGCGCCATCCTCGATCGCCTCTGCGGTGACGCCGACGTCGTCCAGGGTCAGGAGCGTCGCGCGGGCCGGCTGGAGCAGCTCCCGGAGCTCGCGGAGCTTGTGCTCGCGAGCGGGTCGCGACGACGAGCCGCGGGCGGTCCCGGCCGGTCACCGCGGGACGGTAGCGAGGACCTCGGCCTGGGCGGCGAAGAGGCGCTGGAGGCCGCTATCGGCGAGGTCGAGGAGCGTCTCGACGCCGGCCCGATCGAACGGCCGGCCCTCGGCCGTGCCCTGGACCTCGACGTACGTCCCGGCATCGGTGCCGACGACGTTGAAGTCGACATCGGCGCGGGAGTCTTCCGGGTAGTCGAGGTCGAGCATCGCGACGCCGTCGACGATCCCGACCGAGACGGCCGCGACCTTGTTCACGAGGAGCCGCTCCATGCCGTAGGTCATGAGGGCGGCCGCGAGGGCGACATAGCCCCCGGTGATCGAGGCGGTCCGCGTCCCGCCGTCGGCCTGGAGGACGTCGCAGTCGATCGTGACCGTCCGCTCACCGAGCTTGGTGAGGTCGACGGCATCGCGCAGCGAGCGGGCGATGAGTCGCTGGATCTCGTGGGTCCGGCCGCCGATCCGGCCCTTCGCCGACTCGCGGGCACTTCGCTCGGCCGTCGCCCGCGGGAGCATCGAGTACTCGGCGGTCACCCAGCCGGTGCCCTTGCCACGGAGGTGCGGCGGCGTCCGGTCCTCGATCGAGGCCGCGCACAGGACCTCCGTGTCGCCGACCCGGATGACACACGAGCCCTCGGCCCACTTCTGGACCCCGAGCCGGAACGACACTGGACGCAGGGCGGTCGGGACGCGGCCATCGGCGCGGACGGCCGGATCGGTTGCCGATGCTCATGGGGCGCTCTCCTGGGTTCCGGATGTCGCGGCAGTGATGCCCGATCCCGCGACCGCGGCGGTCGCGAGCTCCTGCTTCGCCGCATCCCAGAGTCGGTCGAGCTCCTCGAACGACATGTCGCGCAACGCGACACCGCGCTCGACGGCGAGTCGCTCGACGATACCGAACCGGGCGGCGAACTTCGCGTTCGCCGCGCGCAGCGCGGCCTCGGCGTCGACCTCATGGGCCCGGGCGAGGTTCACGACGACCATCAGCAGGTCGCCGAGCTCCTCACGGCGCTCGGCAGCGTCCGTCGCCCGGGCCAGCTCGTCCATCTCCTCCTCGACCTTCGCGAGGATGCCGTCGATCGACGGCCAGTCGTAGCCGAGGTGGGCCGCTCGTTCCTGCATCTCCTGGCTCGCCGCGAGCGCCGGCAGGGAGCGGGGGATGCCGTCCAGCGCGCTCTTCGGTCGTGCAGCCGCGGGCCCGCCGTCCTCGGCCTCGGCGGCCCGCTCGGCGGCCCGTTCAGCTGTTTGATCCGCTCCCACTGACGGTTCACGTCGCTCGCCGTCGCGGCCTCGGCGTCGCCGAAGACGTGGGGGTGGCGCCGGACGATCTTCGAGGCGATCGCGGCCTCGACGTCGGTCAGGTCGAAGACGCCCTCTTCCGCGGCGAGCTGGGCATGGAGGACGACCTGGAGCCACAGGTCGCCGAGCTCATCCGCGAGGGCTGGGGACGCGCCGCCCTCGAGGGCGTCGTAGACCTCGTAGGCCTCCTCGAGCAGATGGTTCCGGAGCGACTCGTGGGTCTGCTCGCGATCCCACGGGCAGCCGTCGGGTCGGCGGAGGCGCTCCGAGATCGCTGGCAGCCCCCACGGCGAGGCGAACGCCTCGGTCGACGGGACCGGCCCGAGGACGACGGGCCCGGCGAGATCGGACTCGCTCAGCTGGTCGATCGTCGTCGGCGTCGGGACGCCCAGCCGGCCGACCGGGTGGTCGGCCGGGTACAGGCGGCGCAGGACGGCGAGGCGGTCAGCACCGCCCGGGCCGTGACGGCCCGGTAGCGGATCGGGCGACTGCCAGCCGCTCGCATCGCTGCGGAGCACCGCGGCGGGGACGACGAGGACCGGGCGCGCCGGGTCGATCGGCGCGGCGATCAACCGCTCGGCGGTGACGACCTGGACGCCATCGCCGAGATCGAGGCCCCAGCGGAGCCTCGCCTCAGCGAGCAGCGCGTCGAGCACGGCGGTGGTCCGTCAGGACGATGGCAGCGCGGAGGCCTGGGACTGGTCGTCGATCTCCGCAGCGGCCTTCTGGGCGGTGTACCAGTTCGTGAACGCCGACGCCTTGAGCGTCTTCAGCTGGTCGCCATCGGGCTTGCGCGACTGCTCCTGGTCGACCTTGAAGAGATAGAAGCCGTCGTTGGGGACCTCGAGTGGGTCGCTCGTCTTGCCGACCGGCGTCGCGAAGATCGCAGCCTCCTTGTCGGACGACAGCTGGTACTTCGCGACCCAGCCCATGTCGCCGCCGGTGGCCTGGTCAGGACCCTCCGAGACCTCCTTCGCGATGGCCGCGAAGTCCTCGCCGGACTCGGCCCGGAGCTTCGCCGCGTCGATCCGGCTCTGCGGATCGGGCCGCCGATCCTGGAACAGGATCACGTGCCAGCCGTAGGCGCTCTGGACCGGTCCGATCAGGTCGCCCTGCTTCAGCCCGTTGGCGAAGACCGCGTCGCCGAACTGGCGGTCGAGCTGGTCCCGCGCCATGTACGGCAGCGCGCCGCCGCTCGTGTCCGCACCCGGCTCGTTGCTCTCGGCCTTGGCGAGCTCGGTGAACTTCGCCTGGAGCTGGGTGGTCCCGATGTACGGCTTCAGCTCGTCGTAGGCCGCCTGGGCCTTCTGCTTCGCGGCGTCCCAGGAGGGGTCGGTCGGCGGGATCGAGGCGAGCTGCTGCTGGTCGGTGATGCCGTTCGGCGAGAAGAGGATGTGGTCGACCTTGACCTCGTCGCCGGCGTACTGGGACGCCGCGATGTAGATCTCGCTGACCTGGCGCTGGGTCGTGGCCGTGTCGGTGACCGACGCAGTGACCGCATCCGAGAGCTTGACCCGCAGGACATCCGAGGCGACGACCTTGCGGTAGTCGGTCATGGCGATGCCCGCGTTGGCGATCTTGTCGGTGAACGTCGCGTCGGTCCGGGCATCGAGGGTCTCGGTGACGCGGCCGATGCGGAACGTCCCGTCGTCGCCTTTGATCACGGCCGTCGGCTGGTTCACCGTCGCGGCGAACAGCGCCGTGATGAACGGCTCGTCGATCGTCGAGTTCGAGGTGATCCAGCCGATGTCGCCGCCCTGGGCAGCGGATGACGCGGTCGAGACGCCCTTCGCGATGTCGGTCCAGTCCTTGCCGGCCTTGAGGTCCGCAAGGGCCTTGTCCGCGGTCGCCTTGGCGGTCGCGACCTGCTCCGGGGTCGCCTCCGTCGCGCCCGTCGAGACCTCCGGCCGGACCTCGATGACCCAGGCGTGGCGCTCGGCCGGCAGCACGGCCTCGTTGGTCAGGCGGTCCTCGACCTCCTGGTCGGAGACGGTCACGGCCATCGACGGAGCCAGCTGTCGCTGGAGCTCGGTGTCGATGAGACGCTGCTGGGTCAGGGTCGACAGGGCCGACTTCTGGTTCGCGATCGCCTGGACGCCCGAGTCGAGCTGGGCCTGGCTGATCCGCTTGGCGACGAACTCGTCGCGGAGGCGGTTCTCGGCCTGGTCGAGGCGGAACTGCTCGATCGTGAAGCGGGTCCGGTAATCGTCGCGCGAGATCGTCACGCCGTTCACGGTGGCGACGCTGCCGTAGTGGTCCTGGTACCACGTCGCCCCGGCGCCGATCACGAGGATGAGCGATCGGCGAAGACGACGATGAGGCCGAAGCCGATGTTCAGATAGACGTTCCGTCGGCCCTGCTGCTCCCACGTGGGGCGCTGGGATCGCTTCGCGACGGGCTTGGCTCGGAAGGTCATGGGGGGTCTGGTCGACTCCGGACTATGGGGGTTGCAGGCCGGTGGGCGCCGGGCCGCGCGGCAGTGTACCGCATCCCTTCCGGGGCCCCGGTGAAGAACGGGATAAGACCGCGCGACGTCCGTTCATCCCAGCGCCGAGGTCGGCTCAGGGTCGGGTCGACCAGCCTGCGCCGAGGCGGAGGACCTGACCAGGCCGGACATCCCGGCCGCGGGAGCTGTCGACCGTGTCGATCACCAGGTCCGCGTCCCGATAGACCGAATCCCAGTCGATCGACCGGTGCGGCGTGACGACGACGACGGCGTCACTGTCGGCCAGGATGGTCTCGAGCGGCCGGCTCTCGTACCACGCTCCGTCGTCGTCACGGAACCGGGGGACATGCGGATCGTGGTAGGCGACCGTCGCGCCGCGGGCGGCGAGCCCGGCGATGATCGCCGCCGCGGGGGCGTTCCGAGGGTCGCGGATGTCCCGCTTGAAGGCCACGCCGAGGACGCCGACGCGGGCCCCGTTCGTCGACCGCCGACGCTCGTTCAGGCCGTCGGCGACGAGCTCGATGACGTGGCGCGGCATCGCCATGTTCACGTCGCTGGCCAGCTCGATGAAGCGGTCGACGAAGTCGAATTCGCGGGCCCGCCAGGCGAGGTAGTACGGGTCGACCGGGATGCAGTGCCCGCCGACACCGGGGCCCGGGGAGAACCGCATGAACCCGAACGGCTTGGTCGCTGCCGCGTCGACGACCTCCCAGACGTCGAGGCCCATCCGCTCGGTCAGCAGGGCGAGCTCGTTGACCAGGGCGATGTTCACGTTCCGGAAGACGTTCTCGAGGAGCTTCGCCAGCTCCGCCGCATCGGGCGAGGTCAGCTCGCGGACATCGTCGTTGATCGCCCGCAGAAGCGCCGCGGCCCGCTCCGTCGCCGCCGGGGTGAGCCCGCCGACGAGGCGCGGCACGCTCCGCGCGGCGGAGGCAGGGTCGCCCGGGCTGACCCGCTCGGGCGCGAACGCCAGGTCGAAGTCCCGGCCGGCGACGAGACCGCCGGCTTCGAGCGTCTCCCGGAATGGGCCGGTCGTCGTGCCCGGGAACGTCGTCGACTGGAGGATGACGAGCTGACCCACCCGCAGCTCGCGCCGGATCCGCTCGGCGGCGCTGACGATCGGGCCGAGATCCGGATCCTTCGCCTGATTGATCGGCGTCGGGACGCAGACGAAGACGACGTCGGGCTCGGCGAGGTCGGCGTCGTCGGTGTGGGCGACCGAGAGACCGGACCCCAGGGCCGCGGCGAGACGGGCGTCGTCGATGTCATCGATCGGCGAGCGACCGGCCCGCAGCCCCTCGATCCGGCTCCCGCTGGGCATCGACCCCGACGACCCGGCGGCCGGCCTCGACGAAGCTGATCGCGAGCGGCAGCCCGACATAGCCGAGGCCGACGATCGCGATCGACCGGTCCGTGCTCACGGTGACTCCTCGCGCTCGGCTGGGGTGGTGGGGGCCGCGTCGGGGGATGGGCCGGCTGAGGATAGCCCGTCGGCGGCCAGCCGCTCGACGATGGCGCGGTAGCGAACGGACTCGTGGCCCCACGCCGATGCCTCGACGATCGCGCCGGTCCGCTCGACCCGCCGGGCCCGGTCCGCGGGGTCATCGACGAGGCCCAGGATGGCCGCGGCCATCGACCCGGCGTCGCCGGGCTCGTAGGTGACGACGGAGTCGTGCCCGAACGTTCGCTCGACCATCGGCAGGCGCGATGCGACGACCGGCTTGCCCATCGCGGCGTACTCGTAGAGCTTGGTGGAGAGCGAGAAGTCGGTGAACCGGGTCCGGCGGGTCGGAGCCAGGCCGATGTCGGCAGCGGCGACCGCGGCCGGCACGTCCGCGATCGGGATCCGGCCGTGGAACGTCACCCGGTCGCCGATGCCGAGGTCCCGGACGACGCCGTGCAGATCGACCTCACCGAAGTCGCGGCCGTACAGCTCGACCGCGACGCCGAGCTCCGGCCGCCGCTCGGCGATCCGGGCCGCCGCCGTCAGGGCCACATCGAGCTCGTAGATCGGTGACAGGGCGCCGGCGTAGACCAGCCGGAGCCGTCCGCCCGCCATGAACGGCCGAGCCGGTCGGATGGCCGGGTCGAACCGGGCGAGGTCGGGGCTGTTGGCGATGACGGTGACCTTGTCGGGC
Organism: uncultured Chloroflexia bacterium; assembly: GCA_963729175.1. Classification (GTDB taxonomy): domain Bacteria; phylum Chloroflexota; class Limnocylindria; order Limnocylindrales; family CSP1-4; genus CAVSMY01. Next base: position 31,317 of record CAVSMY010000014.1, read on the forward strand.
CGGACCCCGAGGTCGAGGAGTCGGTCGCGGAGGGCGTCGTTCACGGTCAGGACCGCCGACGAGATCGCGATCGCGGCCCGCTCCTGGGCCCGCAACAGGCGGCGCCACAGCCGGTCATCGGCCGCCGGGAAGCGGGACCGGAAGAACTCCGGCATCGACTCGTGAAGGTCGAGGATGATCGGCACGCCGACGAGCCGCAGCGGCAGCGCCGCGAAGGCCAGGCCGTCGGGCAGGCTGTGCACCTGGACGACCGCGTAGCGGCGCCGACGATGGGCGCCGGTCACGGCCCAGCCGGCCCGGGCGAAGAAGGCGCCGTACTCGGACAGGTAGGTCCCGATCGCCGCGCCCTGGTGACGCTGGACGTCGAGCCGGACGACGCGGACGCCGTCGATCGTCGCCTCGTGCGTCTCACCCGGCTGCCGGAGCGAGTAGACGTCGACCGGCCGGCCCGAGGCGACGAGCGACTCGGCCTCGCGTCGGACCCGCGGATCCTCCTCGTAGTACGTGTGGGCGAGCATCGCGACCGGGCGACGCAGCCGGGTCGTCACCGTTTGCCGCGACCGGCGATCCGCGCCCGAGTCCGCCGGAGGGGCCGTTTCACCGACTCCGGGAGCAGCGCCTTGACCCGTTCCGATGTCGACGGGGCGACGGCGCTCGACACCGGGCCGAGCGACGGCAGGCCGAGCCTCCGGCGGAGGTCCTCCTCGCGCAGCCGCGTCCGGGTGAGCTCGGTCTCGGTCCGGGCGAGCTCCCGCTCGAGGCGCTCGATCCGCCGGGCCGGCGCGAGGCTGAGCCAGTCGGGGTAGGACCGGCCGCCGGCCGCGAGGGTCCGGGGAGGCGCGGCGTAGGCCTCGAGGAGTCGTGCCGCGATGACCGACGCGTCGTGCGTCCGAGCGACGTAGGCCCGGCCGCGACCGGCGAGCTCGAGCCGTCGAGCGCGGTCCGTGAGCAGGCCCCGCATCCCGGCGACGAACGTGTCCGGATCGAGCGACACGACGGGCGCGTCCGGGAAGGCCGCCGCGACATCGGCCCCGACGTTCGCGACCGCCACCCGGCTCGAGGCCATCGTCTCGATCGAGACGACCTCGTAGTCGCCGGAGATGATGTTGTCGACGACGACGTCGGCATCCGCGATCGCCGCCCGCGCCTCGGCGTGCGGGACGCCCTCGAGGAGCCGCATCTCGAACGCCACGCCCTCGTCGCGGAGGCGGTCGAGACCGGCCAGGATCCGGTCGGTGCCCTTCGTCCCGCGGCGGGACGGGACGTGCAGGACCACCGGGACCTCGCGTTGGACCGACTGCTGCTCCGGCCAGGCCTCGAGGTCGATGACCCGGGGCAGGACCGTCGCATCGGGCACGAACGCGAGATACCCGACCGAGACGACGAACAGGCCATCCGCGTAGGCCCGGCAGATCTCGATGACCTTCTCCGTCCGGTCGTCGTCCGCCGGGATGTCCGAGGACCGGTAATGGCTCCACGGGTTCTGCTGCTCGTGGATCCGCCGGATCCGGATGTCGGTCCCGTGGAAGGTGAAGAACACGCGCTTGCCGAGGATCCGGTAGATCGGCAGGTCCCAGAACGGCGGGACGCCGCCCCAGTCGCCGGGGAACAGGCTCCGGGCGAAGTGGAAATGGAGGACGTCGAAGCGATCGATCGCTTCGCAGAAGGTCTCCCAGAACACGGTCGGGTCCTGGCGCTCGCGGTCGGTCGGGATCGTCCGGTCGACCTCGTAGCCGAACGGGTTGACGTCGTACTCCCACACCTCTGCGTCCTGGCCCAGGCGGCGAAGTGCCCGGACGATGTCCGCGGGCTGGTTCGCGATGTTCCGTGCCGCATGAAGGATCCGGAGCGGCGGGGTGCCGGTGGCTTCCGTCATGGCCCGACCCTCTCGAGGACGGCCGTCGCGATCGCCCGTCCGACGATCGACCAGTCGAACCGCTCCTCGGCGGCGCGGCGGGCGGCCGTTCCGTGCGTCCGTGCTGCCGTCTCATCGCGGATCAGCCGCACGAGGGCGGCGGCGAGGTCGGGCGGTTCGTCGCCGGCGACGATGCCGGCATCGACCTCGCGGACGATCGTCGCGGTCTCCTTCCGCGGAGTCACGACGAGCGGCCGGCCAGCAGCGAGCGAATCAAAGAGCTTCACGGGCAGCGCGGCGTCGAGATAGTCGCCCGGCGGGTGCGGGATGGTGAGGACGGTCGCCTCGGCGAGCTGGAGGCCCAGGTCGTCGTAGGCGGCGGTCCGGATGTCCACCCAGGGGTCGTCGGCATGGGCGGCCCGCAGGTCCTCGACATAGCGCTCGCTCGCTGGCGAGGTCGCGACGAGCCACAGGAGCAGTCGGACCTCGGGGACTTCGTCGCGGGCGAGCCGGACCGCGTCGATGAGCGTCTCGATGCCGCGGCCCGGCGACGCGCCGGAGGCGAACCCGACGGCCGGCCGATCCGTCGGCCATGGGCCGGGGACGATCCGTCTGACGTCCGTCCCGTTGCCCCCGACGATGATACGGTCCGGGTCGAGCCCGGCCAGCGCCGCGAAGCTCGCCGTCGGGACGACCGAGACGGCGAACGCGCGATGGTTGCGGTGCATCCGGCGCTCGAGAGCGGCCGCCTCGTCGGCGTCGAGATCCATCCGCAGGGCACGCGACTGAGCCGCCCGATCGTCGTAGATCGCGACCGCGGCGGGCTTCGCTCGCTGCTCGAGGACGTCGATCCACCGTTCCGGGACCTGCTCGGAGGCCGCGAACCACGGCCGATGCGAGGGGTGGATCCAACGACCGGGCCGCTGGACGCCGACCCAGCCGTACGTCGGGACCGACTCGGCGCCGACGAGATCGACGAGGCCTTCGAAGATGCGGCGGCGGCGCAGCTCGCTGCCCCAACGACCCTCGCCGGACGGACGGACGACCTGCCAGGCGGGCGGACGGGTGACGTGCCGCAGCCGTCGACCGAGCGTCCGGATGTCGGCGGCGGCGGTCGGGGACGCGACGGCTGTCATCGAGCCCGATGATAGTCGGCGGTCCCGACCCTCCGGGTCGGCTCGGACGGTCCGGCATGCTACAGTCCCGGCGCGCATGGCAGCCCAAGCCGAGGTCCGGACATTCCGGGCCGCCGAGCACCCGAACCCGTTCCAGCTCATCCGCGACGGCGTCCGCGACATCTGGTCGCGCCGCCGCCTCGCGCGGTACCTCGTGCAGGCCGACCTGCACAAGCACGGTGCGGACACGCTGCTCGGGAACCTCTGGTGGTTCCTCGACCCACTCCTCCAGATGGTCGTCTACGTCCTGGTCGTGTCGGTCATCTTCCAGCGCGGCGGGCCGGACTACCCGCTGTTCATCTTCTCGGCCATCCTGCCGTGGAAGTGGTTCGCCTCGAGCATCAACGATTCGATCACCTCGGTGACGACGCGGGAGCGGATCATCAAGCAGGTCGCGTTCCCGAAGCTCGTCCTGCCGGTCGCCTCGACGGTCTCGGGCGTGGCGAGCTTCGCCTTCGGCATCGTCCCGCTCATCGGGCTCATGCTCCTGTTCTATCCGGATCGGATCAGCTGGTACCTCGTGCTCATCCCGTTCATCGCCGTCGTCCAGCTCGTGTTCACGCTGGGCCTCGCGATCCTCGTCGCCGCCGCGAACGTCTTCTTCCGGGACATCGGGAACGTGGCCCGCCACATCCTGCGGGTCTGGTTCTACCTCTCGCCCGCCCTCTACTCGATCGACGCCATCGGCAGCCACACCCTCCACACGCTGATGCTGTTCAACCCGTGGACCTGGCTGTTCGGCGCCTACCGCGCGGTCATCTACGACGACACGCCGCCGGACTGGGGACCGCTCGGCGTGCTGCTGCTCATCTCGATCGTCCTGTTCGGCGTCACGACGGTCTTCTTCAAGCGCGTCGAGCCGTCGTTCGCCAAGGTCCTGTGACGGCTGCGGCCACTCCGGACTACGCGATCGACTGCGTCGATCTCGGGATCCGGTACAACCTCCGATTGACTCGCAAGACGACCGTCCGAGAGTCGTTCCGCAACGCCGCGCGACGGTCGGCCGGGCCGACCCATTTCTGGGCCCTTCGGAACGTGACCTTCCGGGTCCCCCACGGCGAGACGCTCGCGGTGATCGGCCCCAACGGCGCCGGCAAGAGCACGCTCCTCCAGGTCCTTGCCGGGATCCTCCGGCCGAACGAGGGGCAGGTCGACGTCGTCGGCCAGGTCTCCGCGCTCCTGACCCTGGGGGCCGGCTTCGACCAGGATCTCTCGGGCCACGACAACATCCTGCTGGCCGGTGCGTTCCTCGGGATCGATGACAAGGTGATGCACGAGCTGCTGCCTGGGATCGTCGAGTTCGCCGATCTCGGGGCGTTCATCGACGCCGCGATCAAGACCTACTCGTCGGGCATGCGCGCCCGGCTGGGGTTCGCGATCGCGACGGCGATCGACCCGGACGTGCTCATCATCGACGAGGTCCTGGCGACCGGCGACGCGGTGTTCCGGGAGAAGAGCAAGCGGCGGATCGTCGAGATGACGAGCGCCGCGAAGGGCATCGTCATCGTCACCCATGACATGGCCTGGGTCACCGACTTCTGCAATCGGGCGATGCTCCTCGACAAGGGCGTCATCGTCGCGATGGGCGATCCGGCCGAGGTCGTCGCGCTCCATGAGGAGCGGTCCGCGCGTGCCCGCGAGGCGCGCGAGGAGGAGCTGCGGCGGGAGCTCGGCGCGGTGATCTAGCCGTCGCCATCGGGCGGCACATCCCTGCCGGGGTCGATCTCACAGAGCCGCCGGACGAGCTCCGCGTATCGGTCCGCGACGTGCGGCCACCCGTACCGCGAGGCGGCGGTCGCCGCGATCCGGCGGCGCCAGGCGCGTCGATCGTCCGCGGCGCGGTCGAGGATCGTCCGGATCGCAGCCGCCAGGTCCTCGGGTCCGGCCGACGCTGCGACGACTCCCAGATCGTGGTCCCGGACAAGGGCTTCCATGACCTCCAGACCGTGGGGTACCACGACGGGGACGCCGACTGCGATCGCCTCCCAGAACTTGTTGGGCGTCGAGAGGCGCTGATTCGGCGACCGCGCCGGCAGCGGGATGAGCGCGACATCGGCCGAAGCGGTCCACCCGAGCAGCTCATCGGTCGAGCGGGCGGGCAGGGTGAAGTGCCGGCCGCGATAGCGTGGCTCGGCGTCGCGCGAGACGGCCGCATCGAAGCCACGTCCGAACCCGAGGAGCACCAGGGCGGCGTCCGGGACGCGCAGGATCGCCTCCGCGGCTGCATCCAGCCCGAGGCCCGGCCCGAGCCGGCCCTGGAACAGCACGATCGGGCGAGCGGCGGCCAGGCCGAGCGCCGTCCGCAGGAGGTCCGGCGGCGTGTCGATCAGCTCCTGCCCGGGCGGCTCGGGCATGTTGGGCACCACGAGCGGCGGTCCGGCACGTCTCCAACGACGCGCGAGGCGCCGCGAGAGCGCCTCATTCACGGTGACGGTGGCGTCGGCGGACCGCGCCCAGCCGACCTCCCGACGACGATGCCACGCTCGGATCGGCCGTGGCATCCGGAGCGCCTCGTTGCTGTCCATGGCATCGTCGATCGCGTCGTAGATGACGCGCGTCGGCCCGCCGGCGGGCCCGATCGGCCGACGACGCCTGGCGCCGAGAGCCGCCGCGATGGTCAGACTGCCGCAGGCGTGATAGAGATCCGCCGGCGCGAGATCGCGGTCGAGCGTCGCCCACCAGCCTCGCGCGGTGTGAGGCCAGGCGACCCATCGCCGGAGCGCCAGGACCGGTCGGATCACGAGTCGGCCGAGTCCGGCCGAGACGCGGGGTCGACGACGGCTGGTGATGCCCGACGGCGTCTCGACAGCACGACCGACGGCGCCGCTCGAGGTGGCCGCACCGCTCCGACCGAAGCGGGCCCACGCGCCCGAGCTCGGATACCGCCGGACCACGATGTCGTCCACGACCTCTCGATCGGGGAGTCCCGGCGCGGCCATCGCGGCGATCTCGGTCTCGAACCCCTCGGCCGCCAGGACCCGGGCGATCCGCAGCCCACGCGAGTACGGAGCCGCCGGGCCACCGACGAGGACCACGGCGCGCCGGCGTCCGACGGTCGGGCCACGACGTCCGCCCTCGCTCATCTGGGGCGGCCCTCGGCACTCACCACGCTCGACCTCTGCTGCTCACCACGCCCGACCGGTCAGCCTCGTGTACTCGGCGAGGAGCACGTCGAACTGCGACTCCCAGCTGTAGCGGTCGCGAGCGGCCGCTGCCGTCCGCCCTCTGAGCGCGCGGTACGCCTCCGGTGGCAGGTCGAGGATCGACGAGATGGCGGTCGCGATCGAGCTGACGTCGCGTGGGTCGCACACTGCGCCGCAGCCCGTCTCCCGGACGATCGGAGCCATCCCGGGCAGGTCGGATGCGACCACGGGCACGCCGGCCGTGAGGGCCTCGAAGAGCTTGTTCGGGGTCGTCAGCCGGTGGTTCAGGGTCGTCGGTTGGATCGGCATCGCCACGACATCGGCCGAGGCGACCCACCGGATCAGGTCCTGCGGTGGGACGGCGGGCAAGACATGGACCCGACCCTTCGATGAGGGGGCGGCGGCTCGACGCCGCAACGGCTCCTCAAGGGGGCCATAGCCGAGGAGGGCCACGTGGACATCGTCGGCGAGTCCGAGGACCGCCTCGATGAGCTCGTCGATGCCACGCTCCGGCGCCAGGCCGCCGTGATACAGCACCACCCGGCCGGTCCGCGCCAGACCGATCGCATCGTGGAGGAGCCAGGGACGCTCGGTCGGGATGTCACGCCGATACGAGCAGTTCATCACCACGAGCGGCTCGACCCCGAAGCGTCCCCGCATCACGTCCGCGTATGGCTCGATTCACGGTCATGACCCGCGCGGCGCGGCGGGCCCAGCGTCGCTCCGCCCAGCCGAACGACCGGCGGGCAGGCCACGGGAGGCGGGCCAGGTTGCGTGCCTCGAGGTAGATGTCGCGGGCGTCGTAGACGACGGGTGCCTGATGCCGTCGACCGAGATCGAGCGCGATCGGGACACCCATGTACGCCATCCCGTGATACAGGTCCGCGGCCGGGTCGACGGCCCGGCTGGCACGTGTCTGCGAGCGGACGGTCAGCGCGATCGCCGCGATCCGCCAGACCGCGCCGACCGTCCGGCGGACGATGCCGCCCGTCCCCCGACCCGCGTCCGCTGCGGGCGCCGGGCTCTCGCCGGGCGGGTCGGTCTGCGCCGCTGCGAGGCCCGTCGACGCGACCCGCTCGCGCCGGCGACGGGCCTGTCGCCGCTCGAGACGACGGATCATCGAGGCCGGCAGCGGCAGCCCGGATACGGCTGACACCGGGACCCGCCGGATCCGATAGCCGGCCGGATGGCGCTCGTCGGTCGCGAGCCCCGGCGCCAGGCGGGCGAGGACCGTGACGTCGTGGCCGCGGGCCGCGGCGCTCGAGGCGATCCGATAGGTCCGCGAGTCATATTCGGCCGTCGTCGGGAGGACCAGGACCAGCGACTGGCGGACCGGCCCGGCCGGCTGGGCCGTCTCGGTCGGCTGGGCCGGCTCGGTCGGCTCGGTCGGCTGGGCCGGCACACCTGGCGCGCTCATGACGGGCTCATCGGGCGCGGCGCGTCTGTGGCGCGGGGTGCGATCGCCATCTCGAGATCGGCGTACAGGGCGACGAGCTTGGCCGACTCCGTCTCCCAGTTCCAGCGCTCGCGGGCCGCCCGCCGGGTGCGCTCCCGGAGGTCGGCGCGGGCCTCGGCCGGCAGATCGAGGATCGACCGGATCGCGGCCGCGATCGATGCCGGGTCGGTCGGGTCGCAGAGCGCACCCAGCGGCCCGTCCGGATCGTCCAGGATGACGCTGCGGATCCCCGGGAAGTCGCTGCCCACGACGGGCAGGCCCGCGGCGAGCGACTCGAACAGCTTGTTCGGGGTCGACAGGAAGTAGTTGAGCGGCCGCGGCTGGAGGGGCATCGCCGCGACGTCGGCATCGCCGATCCAGCCGACCACGTCGTCGGGCGGGACGGGATCGAGGACGTGGATCCGGCCGCCCGAGGCCGGGTCGGCGGCCATCGCGAGCAACGTCTCGCGGAGCGGCCCGAACCCGAGGAGGGCGAGGTGGACGTCGGCGAGCTCCGGCCGCCGGATCGCCTCGACCAGGACCTCCAGACCGCGGTCCTGGCGAAAGCCGCCGTGCGACACGACGACCCGCGCCGCTCGGTCGACGCCGATGGCCCGACGAAGCCGCCCGTCAGGAGTCGGCGCCTGAGCGGGCGGTCGTGGCGGGCAGTTGTGGACGACGACGACCCGCTCGATCCCGAGGCGCGGCCCGAGCCGCTCGGCGAGTGCCCGGTTGACCGTCACGAGGACGGACGTCTCGTGCGCCAGTCGTCGCTCGAGCCGATCGAGCCACGAGACGGCCCAGCGCGGCCGGCCGCGGACAGCTCCCGAGTCGAGGAAGAGCTCGTGGCTGTCGTAGACCACCGGCGTGCCGTCGCGTCGGGCGGCCCGGACGGCCGCCGGCAGCCCGGTCAGGTCGTGGCCGTGATGGAGATCGGCGACGGGCGCGGCGTCGGCGGCGGCGTTCGTCCAGCCGAGGTTCCCGAACCGCCACATCGCCAGCCAGTCCAGGCTGTCCAACGTCGTCGGGCGGCGCAGGACGCGGTCGAGGACCCGGCTCGGTAGCCGGAACCAGCGCCACCAGCCGCGCCACCGCGGCAGCCGGACCCGGAGCACCTCGACATCGTCGCGGGTCTCGTGGTCGAACGCCATCGGCGAGTCCGGCGGCAGCGCGCCGATGACCGTGACCTGATGCCCGGCGTCCCGCAGGCTCGCCGCCTCCTTCATCACCCGTGCCTCGGCGGTCAGGTCGTTGCGGACGTACATGACGACCCTCATGGGAGGGTCCTCACGGGACCGCGTCGAGGGATTCGACGATCGCCTCGGCGGCACCGGCCGGTGGCAGCACGACCCCGGCGGCGCGGGCCCGGGCGGCGGCCTCGGCGCTTCCTGCCGGCGCGAGCCGCTCGAGCTCCGCGTGCGCCCGCTCCGCATCCAGTCCGATGACGACCATCGCGCCGCCGGACCCGCGCACCGCCTCGTGCCACTCGGTCGTCGGTCGGAGGACGAGGCACGGGACCCCGAGCCAGGCCGACTCGCGCTGGACGCCGCCCGAGTCAGTCAGGACGGCGGCGGCATGGAGCTGGAGCGCGAGCGCCGAACGGTAGCCGACCGGAGCGATGGCCCGGACATCCGTCCCCACGCCGACCCCGGCATCCCGGAGCGCGGCCTTCGTCCCGGGATGGAGCGGCAGCACGACCGGTCGATCGGGTGAGGCGACCCCGGTGAGCAGGTCCGCCCAGGTCCGCAGCGCGTCCGCGTCCCGGTTCGCCACCCGGTGGACGGTCGCGACGATGTAGCGGCCGGGCCGGAGGTCGTCGCCCTCGATGCCGGGGATCGATGCCAGGATCGCCGGATCGCGGATGTCCTCGAGGGTCCGCGACGCGAGGTCCTGGAGGACATCCCCGACGAGCCGTGTTCCTCGGGCGAGACCTTCGTCGGCCAGGTTCGCGACCGCGGTCGGTGTGGGCGCGAAGAGCCAGGTCGCGAGGTGGTCGGCGACGACCCGGTTCACCTCCTCCGGCATCGTCCGGTCGAAGCTCCGCAGACCCGCCTCGACATGGGCGATCGGGATCCCGAGCTTGGCCGCGGCGAGGGCGCCGGCCAGCGTCGAGTTCGTGTCGCCGTAGACGAGGACCGCATCGGGTGGATCGGCCGCCAGGATCGCCTCGATCGCGACGAGCATCCGGGCCGTCTGCTCCGCCTGGCCGCCGCCGCCGAGGCCCAGGCTGTGGTCCGGGCGGGGCAGGCCGAGCTCGGCGAAGAACGCGCCCGCCATCGCCTCGTCCCAGTGCTGGCCGGTATCGACGAACGCCTCGACGTGGCGCGCCCGGATCGCCGGGAGGAGCGCCGCCGCCTTGATGAGCTGGGGCCGCGTCCCGACGACGCTGACGATCCGCACCCGGCGCTAGCGGCCTCCGGCCGCCGACGGCTCCCTTCGGACGCCGTTGGCCACCTTCTCACCCCGGATCCCGACGCCGTGATACCGGACGTGCTCGGGCAACGCGAGGTCGGCCACGCTGTTGCGGCCGTCGTAGACGAGCTCGAGGCCGGGGAACCAGGACGGGTCGAGCGTGTTCCAGCGCCGGTCGCCGGTCTGGGTCACGATCGCCCGCGCGGGCGACTCCGTCCCCCACGTCCAGGCCCGGGCCCCGAAGGCCTCGACCTCGGCGTCGGACAGGAGCGGGTCGTAGGCCCAGACCTGCGCGCCAGCGGCGCGGAGCCGTTCGATCGAACGGGATCGCCCGCGAGTACGCCAGCTCCTTCACGCCGTCGCGATAGGTCAGGCCGAGGACCAGGACGGGCACGTCGGTCAGGTCGCCGAGGACCAGCTGGACCGCTCGGATCGCCACGCCGACCTGGCCGTCGTTCACCTGGCGCGACCGCTCGACGAGCGTCAGCTCGGGCGCACGCGACAGGAGGAAGTGCGGATAGACGGGGATGCAGTGGCCACCGACGCCGATCCCCGGCTGGTGGATGTGGCTGTAGGGCTGGCTGTTCGCGGCGGTGATGACCTCGGCGATGTCGACCCCGATCCGGTCGGCATAGCGGGCGAACTCATTGGCCAGGGCGATGTTCACGTCGCGGTAGGTCGTGTCGGCGAGCTTGCTGAACTCGGCCGCCTCGGACGTCGACATCAGGACGACCTCGGCATCGAGGACGGAGGCGTAGAAGGCGGCCGCGCGCTCGCCGGACGCCCGACCGACCCCGCCGACGAGCTTCGGGTACATCGCGAGGTTCCGAAGGGCCGACCCGGAGAACAGCCGCTCCGGGCTGAAGGCGACGAAGAAGTCCTCGTCGGCGCGCAGGCCGCTGGCCGCCTCGAGCCGGGGCGCATAGCGATCGCGGGTGTCGCCGACGGGCAGGGTCGTCTCGAAGATCGACCGTCGAGCCGGCGTGGACGCCGGGGCCGATCGCATCGACCGCCGAGTCCATGTAGCGATAGTCCGGCCGCTGCTCGTCGTCGAGCATGACCGGGACGATCAGGACGACGACATCGGCAGCCCGGGCCGCCTCGGCGCCGTCGGTCGTCGCCCGCAGCCGGCCGGCCCGATGGACCTCGGCGACACGCTCGGCGAGACCCGGCTCCTCGGCGACGTGGCTCTGGCCGGCGTTGATCGCATCGACGACGGCCTGCTGGACGTCGACGGCGATGACGTGCCAGCCGTGACCGGCGTACTGGACGCACAGCGGCAGGCCCATCTTGCCCGCGCCGATGACCGCGACGGTCCCGACGGTCGCCTCGTCCCCGACCCACGGCGAGACCTCCCGGGTCGGGCCGTGTTCGCACGTCGCCTCGGGCATGGCGAGCGTGCCACCCAGGAGCGACAGACCGCTGTCGGTCGGTCGTCTGACGATCCGGGTCATGCGATGGCCAGCCGGCTTGACAGGTCGGTCAGGTCGACCGGACGGCCGCTCGCCGCGGCGCCGAGAAGGGCGTTCGCGAGCGCGACGGCCCACAGCCCGTCGACCCCGTCGACGACCGGTCGGCCGCCGGCACGGACGACCCGCAGGAACGCGTCGAGCTCGGCCGCGAGCGGCTCGGCGGTCGCGACCGGCAGGATCGCGACATCGCCCTCGAACGTCGGTGCGTAGCCGGCGATCAGGCGCGGATGCTCGACATCGGGCGCCTTGGTGAACGTCAGTCGCTGGGTCAGGTAGTCGAGCTCGAACATCCCTTCCTCCCCCACGACGACGAGCTGGCGCCGCTTGGCAGGCGTCAACCAGTCGACGTCGATCATGCCGGTGGCGCCGGACGGGAAGCGGAGCAGCCCGAACAGCAGATCCTCGTGGTCGGTGTTGATCCGGCGGGCCGTCTCGGCATAGACCCGGTTCGGTCGCTCCCCGGCGATCCACGACAGGATGTCGACGTCGTGGGTCGCGAGATCGACGGTCACCCCGACATCCCGGATCCGGGCCGGGAACGGGCCGGCGCGCCGGGACGTGATCGCGTAGACCGTCGACAGCCAGCCACCCTCGAGCAGCCGGCCGAGCTCGAGGACGGCCGGGTTGAACCGCTCGACATGGCCGACCTGGACGGGCACGCCGGCGGCCCGCGCCGCGACCACGATCCGAAGACCGTCCTCGACCGACGCCGCGAGCGGCTTCTCGACCAGGACCGGGACACCGCGCTCGATCGCCGCGAGGGCCAGGTCCAGGTGCGCGGTGGTCGGAGCGGCGATGACGAGGGCATCGAGCTCGGCCTCGGCGAGCATCGCCAGCGGCTCCGCGAAGCCGGTCGCGCCGGTCTTCGCGGTCGCCTCGTCGAGGGCCGCCGGGACCGGGTCGGCGACGGCCGTCAGCCGGCAGTCGTCGCGGGCCGAGAGGATCCGCAGGTGGTTGCGGCCCATCGAGCCGAGGCCGGCGAGGCCGACCCGTGCGGGTGTGTCACCGATGGGCTGCCAGGTCGTCATCGCGCGGCCGCACCCGCGCCGGCCGAGGCCGTCGACGCGGTGTCTGCGCCGGTCCCGCCACTGGAGACCGAGTCGGACGACACGTGACGCCCGACGGCGGCCCGCACGGCCGCGACGACCTGGGCCACGTTCGGCTCGCCGAGGCCCGGGTAGATCGGCAGCGCGAGCGTCTCGGCTGCGGCGACATCGGTGTTGGGCAGGTCGGCGTGGAGCCCGCGCTCCATGATGTAGGCCTGTCGATGGACGGGCACCGGGTAGTAGACGTCGGCGCCGATCCCCTGATCCCGCAGGTCGGCCAGGACCGCGTCCCGCGCCGGGCCGATGTGGAGCGTGTACTGGTGGTACACGTGGGTCCGCCCGACGGGCACGATCGGCGTCGCCACCGGCAGGTCGGCGAAGGCCGCGTCGTACGAGGCCGCGATCGCCCGACGGCGGGCCGTCGCGCGCTCGAGCTTGTCGAGCTGGACGAGGCCGATCGCCGCCGCGATGTCGCTCATCCGGAAGTTGTAGCCGAGCATCTCGAACTGGTAGCGGGCCCGCATCCCCTGGTTGCGGTACAGCCGGAGCCAGTCCGCGAGCTGGTCGTCGTGGGTCGTGATGAGCCCGCCCTCTCCGGTCGTCATGTTCTTCGTCGCGTACAGGCTGAAGGCGCCGTGCCCGAACGAGCCGGAGACCCGATCGCGGAACGTCGCCCCGTGGGCCTGGCAGGCGTCCTCGACGACGATCAGCCCGTGGCGATCGGCGATCGCGACGATCATGTCCATGTCGGCCACGAGACCGAACAGGTGGACCGGCACGATGGCCCGGGTCCGGGGGGTGATCGCGGCCTCGATCCGGGCGGCGTCGATCAGGTACGTATCCGGCTCGATGTCGACGAAGACCGGCGTCGCGCCGGTCGACAGGATCGCGTTCGCGGTCGCCGCGAAGGTGTGGGAGACGGTGATCACCTCGTCGCCGGGCCCGAGCCCGAGGCCGGCGAAGATCGCCATCAGCGCGACGGTCCCATTGGTGACGGCGATCGCGTGCGGGACACCGCACTCCTGGGCCCAGCGCGCCTCGAGCTCGGCGACCCGCTTGCCCTGCGCCACCATGCCCGAGGTCAGGACCTCGGTGACGGCGGCGATCTCTTCGGGACCGAGATCGGGACGGGCGATCGGGATCATGCGCTGGCACCTCGTGGGGGGGCGAGCGGACGCTCTTCGAGCGAGTCCGCCTCCAGGATGTAGGCGTAGCGGCGGTCGCAGACCGGGCAGTGCATCTCGGGATGGTTCGCGTAGCGATCCGGCTCGGCCGGGGCGGGATCGCCATGGCTCGTCGCGAGCCGCGCCCCGCAGGCGCAGACCCAGCCGAGACGGCGCGCCGGGTTGCCGACGACCAGGGCGTGGGCCGTGACATCGCGGGTCACGACCGCCCCGGCCCCGACGGTCGCGAACCGGCCGACCTCGATGCCCGCGACGACGACCGCACCGGCGCCGATCGAGCAGCCGTACCGCAGGACGATCGGGCTGACCGTCCAGTCGTCCGCGCGGGCGAGCTCCCCGGTCGCCGTGATCGCCCTCGGGAAGCGGTCATTCGTCAGGATCGCGTTGGGGCCGATGAAGACGCCGTCCTCGACCGTCAGCCCGTGGTAGAGGAGGGCCGCGTTCTGGATCTTGACCCGGTCGCCGATCACGACGTCGGTGTCGATGAACGCGTCCCGGCCGACGATGCACTCCGCGCCGAGGCGGGCCCCGGTCCGGATCTGTGCTCGCTGCCAGATGCTCGTGGAGGGTCCGACGGTCACGTCTGTCTCAAGGTCCGCGGACGCATGGACGCGCGCGGTCGGGTCGATCACGGGGTTCTGACGACGCTCCTGCAACAGGTCGGACAGCCACGGGCACGGCAGGGCCGACGACGGCGGATGGGACTCGCCAGGCGCGTCGCGGACCGAGGGCCGAGTATAGCCGAGGGCCCGTCCGCGCCTTCCTCGCCGCATCCCGGGACGACCGGCTATCCTCCGCCAGGTGCGCGGGCGTCCCGCGCCGGATGGGGAGGCTCCGACGCTGGAGTCGAGCGAGGGCGAACGTCCGCCGGGCACGCCACCCGCGCGGCCGCCGCAGGCGCGTCCGGTCCGCCGGCGCGGGCCGCTCCTGGCCGCCCTCATCGCCGGGTCGGCGGTCGTCGTCATCGGCGTCGCGGCGGTCGCGGCGAATGGCCTCGGCCGCCCCGCCAGCACGCCGGCTCTTGTCGCCGCGGCGTCGCCGTCCGCGTCCCGTTCGCCCAGCCCGTCGCCGTCGCCGAGTCCGTCCCCGAGCCCATCCCCGTCCCCCTCGCCCAACCCGTCGCCGTCGCCTTCTCCGTCACCGTCGCCCTCGCCGTCGCCGGAGCTCGCCGTCGCGCCGCTGACCGGCCGGCTCGTCCCGCTCGACATCGCCCGCCGCCGGCCGATCGCCGTGATGGTCGACGACCTCCGGCCGGCCCGACCACAGTCGGGCTACACGGACGCCTCGGTCGTCTGGCAGGCGCCCGCGGAGGGCGGCATCCCACGCTACATGATGGTCTTCGGCGAGGGCGACCCACCGGCCGTCGGCCCGGTCCGGAGCGCCCGTCAGTACTACATCGCCTGGGCCGCCGAGTGGGACGCGCTGTACGTCCACGTCGGTGGCTCGCCCCAGGCCCTCGCCACGCTCCGGTCGCAGGGTCGTGGCCAGCTGGTCTACAACGCCGACGAGTTCCGGTGGGGCGGCCGCTTCCTGTGGCGGGTCAAGTTCCGCTACTCGCCCCACAACGTCTACTCCGACGGCAAACATCTCCGGGCCCTCGTCAAGGCCGTCGGGGCGAAGGACTTCGCCGACGTCCCGGCCCCGGTCTGGCGGTTCGCCCAGGACGCGCCGCTCGGTGCACGACCGGTCGGCGGCCGGATCGTCGTCCCGTACCCCCAGAACGTCATCACCTACGCCTACGACCGGACGACGAACACGTACCCCCGGACGGTCACCGGCGAGAAGCGTCAGGTCGACGGGACGACGAAGCAGCGGGTGGCGCCGAAGAACGTCGTGATCATGTTCATGCACTTCGGGCCGCTCAACGACGGCTCCCACAAGGGTCGCCTCGAGGCGGATGTCGTCGGCTCGGGGGTCGCATACGTCGCGACCAACGGGACGACGATCAAGGGCACCTGGAAGAAGACCGCGATGGATGCGCCGACCCGCTTCTACGACGCCGACGGCGACCCGATCACGATGACCGTCGGCCAGACGTTCGTCCAGGTCGTGCCGAAGGGCACCCGGATCACGATCGCTGACGGTGACGGACCACCGACGGTCCCTGGCCCGCCGGGGATGACGCCGGTCTGACACCGGGCTCGCGTCCGCCGCTCAGCGGGCAGCGGCCTTGGCCGCCGCGGCGACGCCATCGCCGACGACCGCGGGTGCCCCGAGGACGACGATCCGGGTCGGCTTGAGACGGGCCAGCTCGGCCGCGGTCGCGGGTGGCAGGCCGGTCGCGGTGACGAGCAGCAGCGGGCCGCCGGCCCGGGCCGCGGCGACCGAGCCTGCCAGGGCGTCGGGGAAGTTCGAGCCGGTCGAGAGATAGGCGACCGGCGCCCCGGACGGGAACGAGGCCTTGCTGATCGCCGCCGCGGTCGCGTAGCGGTCGGCGCCGGCGAGACGGGTCAGGCTGCCGCTGGTGGCGTACTTCCTCGCCGCCGCGGCGACGCCATCGCCGACGACCGCGGGTGCCCCGAGGACGACGATCCGGGTCGGCTTGAGACGGGCCAGCTCGGCCGCGGTCGCGGGTGGCAGGCCGGTCGCGGTGACGAGCAGCAGCGGGCCGCCGGCCCGGGCCGCGGCGACCGAGCCTGCCAGGGCGTCGGGGAAGTTCGAGCCGGTCGAGAGATAGGCGACCGGCGCCCCGGACGGGAACGAGGCCTTGCTGATCGCCGCCGCGGTCGCGTAGCGGTCGGCGCCGGCGAGACGGGTCAGGCTGCCGCTGGTGGCGTACTTCCTCGCCGCCGCGGCGACGCCATCGCCGACGACCGCGGGTGCCCCGAGGACGACGATCCGGGTCGGCTTGAGACGGGCCAGCTCGGCCGCGGTCGCGGGTGGCAGGCCGGTCGCGGTGACGAGCAGCAGCGGGCCGCCGGCCCGGGCCGCGGCGACCGAGCCTGCCAGGGCGTCGGGGAAGTTCGAGCCGGTCGAGAGATAGGCGACCGGCGCCCCGGACGGGAACGAGGCCTTGCTGATCGCCGCCGCGGTCGCGTAGCGGTCGGCGCCGGCGAGACGGGTCAGCACGATCCGGTCGATCGTCACGCTGTATGCGCCGGCCGAGGCCGCCGGGATCGGGCCGGCCGCCGGGGCCGCGTACGTCCGCGTCGAGTCGGCGCCGCTGAGCGTCACGACGTACGTGCCGTCCGCGACCGCCGTCCCGGCGACCTTGCCGTCCCAGTCGAGGTGGTGCGATCCGACCGTCTGTGGGCCGAGCGGGATCGTCCCGACGGTCGTCCCGCCCGTCCGCCAGACGGTCAGCGTCGCGTTCGTGAGCGGGCTCGACACCTGCCAGTCGATCCCGACCCGGTCGGCGAGGCCGTCGCCGTTGGGGGAGAAGGTCGCCGCGACGCCGACGCCCCCGCCCGGAGCCCCCGGCGCGGACCTGAGGCGCAACCCGCTCAGCGGCGCCGCGACGACCGCGACGTTCAAGGGCTGGCGGGGCACGAGGTACTCAGAGCTGCCGCTGCCGGCGGCGACCCAGAACCCGGTCTCGGGCCTCGTGACAGGCGACCACTCGTAGAGTGGACCGGTCGCCTTGTACCAGGTGTAGCCGCCTGACGTCACCGGCCCGTCGAGGATGGCCAGGGCGTCCCCGGTCGACAGCGTCCCGATCTTCGTCGAGCTCGTGCTGGCGGCGGCGCGCATGTTCAGGCTGTCAGCAACGACCCGGACGAAGCCGCCCGTGGCGATCGCCGCCGGCGGCCCGCCGACGGTCGTGACGTCCCAGGCGGAGACGTTGCCATGGCTGTCGTGGCCGCGGACCCGGAATGCATAGCGATGCCCCGTCCGGCCGACGAACAGGTCGCTGGTCAGGGCCGTCCCGGTCCGCCACGAGATCCACGCCCCGCCGTCGGTCGAGACCTGGACGTCGTACGTCGGGATCGGCGAGACGTCGGAGGCGGACCAGCGGACGATGAAGCCTTCGTCGGTCATCGTGAGCGGCAAGGCGTCGATGCCCGCAACCGGAGGCGTCGTGTCGTTCACGAACTTGGCGTTGAGGACGTTCCGGAGGTCCGGCCGGGTCCCGTCGTAGCCGAGGGCCCAGATCCCCACGCCGCGGAGCCCCAGCTGGTTCACCACGTCGTACTTCGCGCCCAGGGCGCGCGCGTCGTCGAAGTACAGCTGTCGCCAGGACATGACACAGCCGTACGTGGCGCTGCAGTTCTGGCGGCGATAAACGGACCAGGCGACCTGCTCGGTCGTGTCGTAGAGGCGCCCGTTTTCCGTCGCGACATCGATCGCGCTGTCGTACAGGACCGAGCTCGACTCCCCGTACTTCGTCCCGCTCTGGGTCTTGGCGTCGAGGGCACCGCTGACCGTCGACCAGGCCCGGCCGTAATACGGGACGCCGAGGATCAGCTTGCTCGAGGGGACGCGATCGAGGTACGCGTCGAGGGTGTCGACGATGTCGTATGCCGGACCGCCGAGGGGGGCGATCGAGCCGGCCGACGAGGAGCCGGCCGTCCGGTAGTCGTAGCCCATGATGACGATCGCGTCGGCGCCGCCGGCGGCGGTCGCCGTGTCGATCGGGTAGTTCCCGATCCAGCCGGTCGCATCGAAGGTGAGCTGGTAGCCCCTGGCAAGCTTGTCGAGCTCGGTCCGGAGCGTCCGGACGAACGCCGTGAACTCATCCGATCGGCCGCTGACGATCGGCTCGAAGTCAAGGTTGATGCCGTCCGCGCCGCGGTCCCGAACGGCCGCGGCGGCCTGGCGGGCGAGGTTCAGCCGGGCCGTCGGACTGTCCAGCAGGGCCGCCTGGTTCGTCGCCTGGCCGGTCGTCCAGGCGAACATCTGGACCGTCAGGACGACCCGTGTGCCCCTCGCATGGGCGGTGTTGATGACCGAGCTGAGCTTCGAGCTGGTCCAGCCCGACCAGCCGACCGTCGTCGTGCTGCCGGACTGCTTCTGGAGGTTCCCGCCCTTGTCGGCACCGACACCGAAGTACGCGATGGTCGAGAGCGTGTCGTAGTCGAGGACGGTCGTGGCGTCGGTCAGCTCCCAGTACGGCAGGAAGCCGAAGACCTCCTTGCGGAGGCCCTTTGCGGCAGCGACGCTGGCCGCCTTCGGCCCCGGCTCCGCCACTGCCGATGTGCCGTCGCCGATGACGACGTCGCTCGGGTCGAGGATCGGGCCATCGGGAGTGGTCGGCGCGACCGCATCAGGCGCCGGGACGCCGGGGACGTCCGCCCAGCGGACTCCCTGGCGGGTCGCGGAGATCTGGGCCGCCGATGCCCGGCCGGCCGGCAGGGAGCGCGGCGAGCCGCCCCCGACCAGCGCCTGGTCTGAGGCGCGCGGGACGAACGGGACGCTGACCCGCCCGCCCGGCGGCAGGTCGGGTCGGTCGGCGGCATGGGCCTGCCAGTCCTCGTACTGGATCGAGGGTCCCTGGGGCGTCGGGTCGGACGCGACCGCCGGCCTCGACGGGGCGAACGCGACGAGCAGCGTCGCCGCCGTCAGTGAGGCGAGGAGCAGTGCGGCGAACGTCCGCGATGAGCGGCGGACGGGGTGGTCGATCGTCAACGGACTCCTCGTCTCGTCGTCGACCCCGCATCCGGACGGGAACGGTCGCGATCGCCCGGCGACCTGGGGTGACAGACGCTCATCCTCCGCCGGCGCGGGTCGATGGACAACCCGCCCATCGGTCCTGTCGGGGGTGGTACGGTCGGGTCTGGTGTGGTCCCGAGCCGGATCAGGGGGCCGTGTAGGTCTGCAATGTCAGCTTGACCGTGTCGGAGACGACCCCCGAGCCACCCAGGACGACGATCCGGCCGGGCGCCAGGCGGGTCAGCTCGGTCGCGGTCGGGGTCGGGATCGAGGTCGGTCCGACGAGCAGGACCGGTGCGCCGGCCTTGCCGGCCGCGGCCGCTCCGGCCAGGGCGTCGGGGAAGTTCGTGCCGGTCGCGACGTAGACGATCGAGACACCCGGGTCGAACGTCGCGCTGCTGATCGCCGCGGCGGTCGAGAAGCGGTCGGGTCCGGCGAGCCGCGTGACCGAGCCGCTGGTGTAGGCCTTGAGGCCCGTCAGGACCGTGTCGGAGACGACCCCCGAGCCACCCAGGACGACGATCCGGCCGGGCGCCAGGCGGGTCAGCTCGGTCGCGGTCGGGGTCGGGATCGAGGTCGGTCCGACGAGCAGGACCGGTGCGCCGGCCTTGCCGGCCGCGGCCGCTCCGGCCAGGGCGTCGGGGAAGTTCGTGCCGGTCGCGACGTAGACGATCGAGACACCCGGGTCGAACGTCGCGCTGCTGATCGCCGCGGCGGTCGAGAAGCGGTCGGGTCCGGCGAGCCGCGTGACCGAGCCGCTGGTGTAGGCCTTGAGGCCCGTCAGGACCGTGTCGGAGACGACCCCCGAGCCACCCAGGACGACGATCCGGCCGGGCGCCAGGCGGGTCAGCTCGGTCGCGGTCGGGGTCGGGATCGAGGTCGGTCCGACGAGCAGGACCGGTGCGCCGGCCTTGCCGGCCGCGGCCGCTCCGGCCAGGGCGTCGGGGAAGTTCGTGCCGGTCGCGACGTAGACGATCGAGACACCCGGGTCGAACGTCGCGCTGCTGATCGCCGCGGCGGTCGAGAAGCGGTCGGGTCCGGCGAGCCGATCCTGTGGGTGGCGGTCGAGGATGACCGTCGCCTCCCGGCTGACGGGCGTGTTGCCCCACGAGTCGGACGCGCTGACGGTCAGGTCGTACAGGCCCTCGGGCGCCGGGCTGCCGCCGTTCAGCCCCTTCCAGGACGCAGCCAGGGACGATCCGGTCCCGGACGACGACCAGACGACCGACCCGCCGGTGGCCCGGACCTTCGCCGTCCACGTCACGCTCTCGCTGAAGTCCGCGCCGAGCTGGAGGACGTCGGCTGCGCCATCGCCGTTCGGCGAGAACGACAGCTGATCCGGCAGGCCCCACATCATCGGGCCGAGGCTGTCGCGTGGGATGAGCGACGTGGCATCCATGTAGCCGGTCGTGGCATCGTCGAACGTCTCGACCGCGAAGATCCGCCCGGCGGCCGTATCGGACGCGGTCGACAGGAGCCGGACCTTCGTCCCGGCGGCGAGGCTGCCGTCCTCGGCCGTCATGTCCGAGCCGCCGAAGACCGTCCCACCGCCGGGGCCGACGCTGGCGTTGCCCGGGACGACGAAGTCGCTCGGGTCGGCACCCGTGTCGGAGGCCGGCGCGCCGGTCACGTCGACGGTCGAGAGACCGGGCCGGACGACGAGCGAGCGATAGAAGCCGCTCGTCGGGGAGTCCGGGTCGGAGTAGTCGAGATAGCCCTGGCTGCGCGAGGACGAGAACGTCACGACGTGATCGTTCGTCGCCGGGTGGTTGCGGAATGCCGTCTCGAGACTCTGGCGGGTCGTGAAGAGGGTCTTGATCCACCACTCGGCGCCGGACTTGCCCTCGGCGATGACCGCCCGCGCGCCGGCCTTGATGAACCCGGCGCCGAAGTTGTCGATCCGCTGGTGGGCGACCGACAGGCTGGGCTGCGGGTTGCCGGGCTCGGAGTTGCCCGAGGCGTAGCAGAGGTGGTTCAGGATCACGACCGCGTTCGGCGCCAGGGTCACGCCGCTGGCGATGAACGACTCGCCGTAGTACTTGTTGTTGTAGTCACCCTGCCCGGCGACCGCGTTGAGGCCGAACCCGTCGACCTTGTCCGGGTGGAGCGTCGAGCTGTAGGGGCTCGGGAAGCCGTTGCCATGGCCCATGTAGACGACGACGGACGCGCCCTGCATCGCCGACTTGACCGCCGACCACGTCGCGTTCGGGCTGTAGACCTTCACGACGTTGGAGGTGTACTTCTTCGCCTCGGCCACGACGACGTCGGCCCAGCGGCGATATTCCGGCGTCGTCCCATGGGTCGCGCCGACGATCACGACGACCTTCGGGTCGGGCGGCGCCGCGGCGCGGACCGGCCGGGCGGCAGGCGCAGCGGCCGTCAGGACGACGAACGCGGCGACGATGGCGAAGAGGATCGGGCGACGCACACGAGCTCCGGGGCGGACTCTGGCCAGCGCCCGGGCACGCCCGGACATCGCTGGGTCCGTCAAGGCTCGAGGCGGTGCCCCGCGGTGTCGATCGCGGGATGGTCACCGCGGCCGTAGCCCCATCGTCCCGCGCGATCACGATCCGGTGCGACGCGGTGGGGTCCGGGTCGGTGGCGACCGGCACCGCGACCGTCGGCCGGTGTCCGTCGGCCGATCCGTCGGGCGTGACGGCCGACCGGGCGCCGACCGGGCGCCGACCCCGGGCGTCGCTGTCCGGGTCAGCCGCGCAGGCGGGCGACGAGTGCCTCGAGCGACGGGTTGGATCGATCGCGATCCGACACGATCGGGCGGCCGTCCGGGGTCATGTCGACGCGCGGCCAGGGGACGGCGGCGGTGGGATCGTCCCAGGCGAAGCCGTGCTCGTCGGAGCCGTCGTACTCGGCTGTCACCATGTAGAGCAGTGTCAGCTCGGTCCGGGCAAGGAACCCATGGGCGACGCCCGTCGGGATGACGATCCGGTCGTCGGCCGTGACCTCGTGGGTCTCGACGATCGGCCGATCCGCACCGGCGAGCATGGGCCGGAGATCGACGAGCGCGACCAGGCCCTCGCCGTCCAGGACGACCCAGGCGTCGAGCTGGTGACGATGCAGATGCAGGCCCCGGAGGACACCGGCGGCCGATCGTGGAGACGTTCGCCTGGGCGAACCGGAGCTCGGCCGCTGCCGCCAGGGCGGGGTCGATGTCGTCGGACCAGCTGGCCCGCCAGACCTCGCGGAACGAGCCCCGCGCGTCGGCGTGGCGGACGAGCCGGTCGATCGTCACGCCGTCGATCGCGGACCGCCGGGCATCGGTCATCCGGCGGTCACCCGACCGCGGGGACGGCCACCCGTCGCCCGGAGCCGCCATGGCAGGTCGCGGGCCAGGGCATCCTGCCAGGTCGGCATCGGCTCGCCCGACGGGAGCGGGGTCGGAGCGAGGACGCCCCAGCGCGGCGGGGTCGACGGTCGCGCCCCGGCGGCGAGGTAGGCGTCGAGGCTGATGTCCGCGACCGGCACAGGACGCCCGGTGGCGTCCAGGACGGCCCGCGCCCAGTCGGCCCGGGAGACGGCGCCGCTGTTCACGAGGTGGTGGATGCCGTGGAAGACCCCGGCCCCGAGGAGCTCGCAGATCGCGTCGGCCAGATCCGACGGTGGAGGTCGGGCAGCCCACCTCATCGCTCACGACCCGCAGAGGCTCATCGCGGGCTGCGGCGGCATCAGCCGCGGCGGTGATCCGATCCGGGAAGTCGCCGCCCGGCGGCCCGAAGAGCCACGAGGTCCGGGCGATCGCGAGCTGCGGCCAGGACGGCGGCGGGATGTCGGGGGCGGTGAAGCCGCGGATCGGCGGGCCGCCCAGGCGGTCGTAGGCCTCGATCGCGGCACGCTCGCCGGACAGCTTGCTCGCGCCGTACGGGTTCGCCGGCGACGTCGCATCATCAGGCTCGGAGCCACGACCGTCGGTCCGGGTCCCGTCGAACACCTCGTTGGTCGAGACGACCATCAGGTCGAGACCACGCCTGGCACAGGCCTCCGCGAGCAGCGCCGTCGCGCGGCCATTGCGGGCCAGGGCGCGGCCGGGGTCACGAGCACAGCCATCGACGTCGGTCCAGGCCGCGGCATGGACGACGACCTCGGGTCGGTCCCGGTCCACGAGTGCGGCGAAGGCGCCAGGATCGTCCAGGTCGAACGCCGGTCGCGACCAGGCGACCGGCCCGGCCGGGCCGACGAACGGTGCCTCCTCCAGGGCGGCGATGAGCGCCCGGCCGAGACGTCCGCTCGACCCGCTGACCGCGACCCGCACGGCTCAGCCGTCCGCGCCGGCGACCTCGGCGATCGCCTCGCCGCGCGCCAGCCGATCGCCGTACTGGCGCTCGTAGTAGTCATCCCAGTCGCCGCTCCGGACGGTCCGCCACCAGGCGTCGTTGTCGCGGTACCAGGCGACGGTCCGGGCGATGCCTTCCTCGAACGACACCCGAGGCGCCCAGCCGAGGGCGGCGAGCCGCGACCCGTCCATCGCATAGCGGCGGTCATGGCCGGGCCGGTCCGGCACGCTCCGGACGAGCGACCAGGGCTTGCCGAGCTCCTCAAGGAGAGCCGCGACGACCGCCCGATTCGGCAGCTCGGTGCCGCCCGGCGCGTTATAGACCTCGCCGCTCACGCCGTGACGCAGGACGTGCTCGACCGCCGCGGCATGGTCGGCCACATAGAGCCAGTCCCGGACCTGCATCCCATCGCCGTACAGCGGCAGCTCGCGGTCGTCGAGGGCGTTCGTGACGAACAACGGGATGAGCTTCTCGGGATGCTGGTTCGGACCGTACGTGTTCGAGCCGCGGGTCACCACCGCATCGAGCCCATACGTGACGACGTACGAGCGGACGAGCAGCTCGCCGGCGGCCTTCGCCGCCGCATACGGCGAGCGCGGCGCGACCGGGTCGGTCTCGACCGAGGCACCATCCTCGACGTTGCCATAGACCTCATCGGTGGACACCTGCAGGTAGCGCGGGGCCCGGGAACGTCGGCCGGCCTCCGCGCGGCCCGCCTCCCGGCGACACGCCTCGAGCAGGACATGGACGCCCAGGACACCGGTCCGCAGGAACGCCTCGGGATCGAGGATCGACCGGTCGACGTGGGACTCGGCGGCGAAGTTCACGACCGCGTCGGCCTCGGCCACCAGCGGCTCGACGACCGTCGCATCGGCGATGTCGCCGCGGACGAACCGGAGCCGGTCGGCGGAGTCGGGGTCGGCCCGGATCGGCGCGAGGTTCGCCTCGTTGCCGGCGTACGTCAGGGTGTCGAGGACGGTGATGCGGGTCCCGTCATGGCGCCCCAGGATGTCGCGGACGAAGCACGAGCCGATGAACCCCGCACCGCCCGTGACGAGCAGGTGCTCGGGGTCGTTCATGGCGTCTCCGAGGCGAGTGGGGCCATCTCGACATCGCCGTTCCGCTCCCCCGGCCGCTGAGCCGGGGACGCGAGACTCCCGGCGGCGGCATCGCCGGCCGCCAGCTCGGCCGCCCGGAGCAGCGATGGAACAGTCCCGGCGTCGGTCCAGTGACCCTCGTAGATGCGGGAGTACAGCCGGCCACCGGGGATGTAATGGTTCAGCAGGTCGGTGACCTCCAGCTCGCCGCGTCCGGATGGCACGAGGCCGGCGACGACATCGAACGCACCGGGTCGGAGGAAGTAGACGCCGATCGGGATGAGGTCGCTCTTCGGGACGGACGGCTTCTCCTCGAAGCCGACGACCCGGCCCGCGGCGTCGAGCTCGGCGACACCGAATCGGCCCGGATCGGGGACCCGGTACAGCAGGCTGCCGGCGCCCCACGGACCCTCCTCGAACGACCGAGCCACGTCGGCCAGGGCCGGGCCGCGCAGGATGTTGTCGCCGAGGATGCAGCAGAACGCCTCGTCGCCCACGAAGTCCCGGGCCAGGCCGATGGCGTGGGCGATGCCCAGCGCGCCGCGCTGGTAGCGGTACGTCAGGTCGAGGCCGAAGTGGTTGCCATCGCCAAGGAGCTCGACGACGTCTCCGACGCTCTTGCCGCCGACGATCACGAGGACCTCGCGGATGCCCATCCCGGCGAGCGTCTCGAGGGGGTAGTAGATCATCGGCCGGTCATAGATCGGCAGGAGATGCTTGTTCGTGACGATCGTCAGCGGGAACAGCCGGGTCGCGGTCCCACCGGCGAGGACGAGGCCCTTCATCGCCCGAAATGTAGCAGGCAGGGACCGGCGGACTGCGGCCCGAAGGTCCTATCGGTGCACCCGCCCGGGCCGCGGGCCGTCAGGGCGCGGCCGAGCCTGATGCCCCCGGCGTCGCGAACGGCTGCTCGCCCTGGGGGAGCGTCCCGTCGGGGTTGAGGCTCTGTGTCGGGACCTCGTCGGCGCCGGGGATGCCGCCGCGGTAGTCGGTGATGACCAGGACGTACTCGAGCGTCTCAAGGTCCGCCGCCGCCTCGAGGTAGGCCGTCTGGACGACCGCGTTCGCGTCGCGCTGGACGTCGACCACCTGGCCGAGCAGGAGGCCCTTGGGATACGGCGAGCGGACGCCGCCGGGGAGCTCGATGCCGGCGGTCAGGACCTCGTCGCCAAGCTGGATCGTCGTCGTCGCGTCGATGTTCCGCATGACCAGCACGCCGCCGAGCTGCCCGACGACCTCGCCGGTCGTGCCGTCCGCGGACAGCTGACCGATGACCGTCGAGGCGGTGTCGTTCACGAGCTGGACGGTCGCGAAGTTCGGTCCGATGTCGACGATCCGGCCGGCCAGCGCGCCGCCCGCGGCGATCACGGCATCGCCGACCTCGAGGCCGTCCTGGCGAGCCGTGGTCGAGGGTGACGACGCGCCGGAACTCCGACGAGTCGCGCGACACGATCCGGGCCGCGATCGTCGCGTGGTCGAGACCGCTCCGCAGCTGGAGGAGGGCGGTGAGCTGGTCGTTCTCGCGGCGGGTCGCGTCGAGGCGGGCGTTCTCGTTCCGAAGGCGCTCGTTCTCGGCCTTCAGGGCGTCGTTGTCGACGCGCAGGCGGTCGATCTCGGTCACCGCCTCGACCGCGTCGGCGACCGTGCCGGCGACGCCGTCGACGGCCGACTGGATCGGCCGGAAGGCGAAGCCGACGCCGCGCTGGAGCTCCCGGATCGCCGGGCTCGACGAGACGGCCATGAGAAGCAGGGTCGTCGGCCAGCAGGATCAGGACCGTGACGGCACGCCGGCGGGCGGGGTGGCTCGCGAGGAGTGCGGTCATCGTCGGTCTCTCGGTGGCGCGGCCGGGCTCAGCGTGGCGGGCGGGCGTACGTCTCGGCGATGAGGACGCGGCTCATCTGCTGGTTCGCTCCGAGCTCCTGGAGGACGATCCCGGTCCCGCGCGCGACGCACGTCAGTGGATCGTCGGCGACGTGGACCGGCATCTGGGTCGCCTCGCCGACGCGGCGATCGAGGCCCGCGAGGAGCGCCCCACCGCCAGCGAGGACGATGCCCTGGTCCATGATGTCGGCGACGAGCTCGGGCGGCGTCTCCTCGATCGTGTCCTTGATCGTGTCGACGATCTGGGCGACCGACGGCTCGATCGCCTCGCGGATCTGGTCGGCGCCGACCTCGACGCTGCGTGGCAGGCCGGTGAGCAGGTCCCGGCCCCGGAGGGTGACGCGCTGCGCATCCCACTCGCCCGGGTAGGCCGAGCCGATCGCGATCTTGATGTCCTCCGCGGTCCGCTCGCCGAGGAACAGGTTGTACTCGCGGCGGGCGAACCCGACGATGTCCTGGTCCATCTCGTCGCCGCCGATCCGGATGCTCCGGCTCACGACGATCCCGCCGAGGCTGATGACCGCGACCTCGGTCGTGCCGCCGCCGATGTCGACGATGAGGCTGCCCGACGGCTCGCTGACCGGCAGGCCGGCGCCGATCGCCGCGGCCATCGGCTCCTCGATCAGGCGGGCCCATCGCGCGCCGGCATTGAGGGCGGCGTCGCGAACGGCACGCTTCTCGACCTCGGTCACGCCGGACGGGATGCCGAGCAGCATCCGCGGCCTCGGGATCAGACCGATCCGGTCATGGACCCGGTTCACGAAGTACTTGATCATCTGCTCGGTCACGTCGAAGTCGCTGATGACCCCGTCGCGGAGGGGCCGGACGGCGATGATCGAGGCCGGCGTCCGGCCGACCATCCGCTTCGCCTCGGCGCCGATGGCGAGGACCTTCTTCGTCTTCGCCTCGATCGCCACGACCGAGGGCTCGCTGATGACGATGCCCCGGTCGCGCACGTGGACGAGGGTGTTCGCCGTACCGAGGTCGATGCCGATGTCGCGGGAGAAGAGTCCGAGGAGGGCGTCGAACATGCTGTCGAACGGGTCCTTCGAAGGTGACGGCGGGGCCGGGGCGCGCGTTCGTCCGGGGACACCAGCGACGTGAACCGGTCGCCGGGAGGGCCGGGAGAGTATAGCCGCTCCCCTCTCCGACCCCTACCGGAGTCCACGTCGCACGCCGCCACTCCAGGCGCGTCCTCCGATGTGCGTCCGGTATGGGGCGGCGACCGGGACGCCTCCCGAGCGGGACGCCTCCCGAGCGGGACGCCTCCCGAGCGGGACGCCTTCGATGCACGCGAGGTGTGCATACCGGCGCACGAACGACCGATGTGGCACCCGAGTCCGCCGTTTCCACGCCAGGATGCACGCCCCGTGTGCGATCCGGCGGGCGAAGGCTGTCGAACGACCGTCATCCGATCGTTCCTTCGTCGTTACGCACGCCACGTGTGCATCGGCGCTACGCCGTGCATGGACGCGACGCCGTGCACCGGCGCGACGCCGTGCATGGACGCTGCGCCGCGGCCCGATCGACGCTACGCGGCCGGCCGATGCGGACCCGGGGGACGCGGCCGGTCGAACGAGATCCCCCGGTCGCGGAGGCTGACCCAGGCATCGTGGCCGATCACCAGGTGGTCGAGCACGTCGACGTCGAGCAACCGGCCGGCCGCCAGCGCCTCGGCCGTCAGGTGCAGATCGTCGGGCGATGGCGTCGGATCGCCCGACGGATGGTTGTGGACGAGGATCACGCCGCTGGCATCGAGCCGGACGGCGTCGCGGAACAGCTCGCCGACCCGGACGAGGCTGCTGCTGACGTTGCCGACATAGGCGGTGGTGACCCGGAGCACGACGTTCTTCGTGTTCAGGAGCACGATCCGCAGCTCCTCGCGCTCGAGGCGGCCCATCTGGAGGACGAGCCGGTCGGCGAGATCGGTCGGTGTCCGGATCGTCCACCGACCCACTGGCCAGTCCGACACAAGCCGCCGGCCGAGCTCGAATGCCGCGACGAGCTGGGCAGCCCGGGCCGGCCCGACCCCGGGGATCGCCGCCAGCTCGAGCTCGCTCGCCCGGGCGAGCCCGGACAGGCCGTCGCAGCGCGACAGCGCGCGCTCGGCGAGGCCGACGGCGCTCACTCCGCGGACACCCGAGCCCCACACCAGACCGACGAGCTCGGCGCTCGAGAGGCCGCCGGCGCCGCGCATCGCAAGGCGCTCGCGAGGCCGCTCGGCCACGGGCAACTCGCGGATCCGGCGCGCCGAGCGCTGTGCCGATCGGGATGGGAGCGTCCATCCGCTACCTCCTGGGACGATCTGGTGAGGCGCCCCCGAGCCCGGACGACGAAGCCCGCCGTTCCCTCCGCCATCCGGACCCGAGGACGCGGCGCAGCCTATCGGGCGGCTCTTACCGGAGGCTCAAGCCGCACTCGCCGCCCGCTCACCCGAGACTCACCGTGGAGCCTCCGCGCGGACCACCCGGGTCAGCCGCTGCGCGGACCACCCTGGTTCAGACGTTCCCGACGCCCAGCAGGAGCAGGATCGCGGGGATCCCGTTGAAGCCCGCGTGGAGCCCGATCGAGGCGTACAGCGACCGCCGCCGGAGGAAGATCCAGCCCAGGGCGAAGGCGATCGGCAGCCGGACGACGAACGCGAACAGGGCCTGCTCGGCGGCCTGGCCGAATGAGTCGCCGCCGAGGGCGAGGATGTGGGCGAAGGCGAAGAACAGCCCGCCGCGCATGATCGCGGACCGCTCGCCGAGCGCGCGCGCCCAGGCGGTCGTCGAGAACCCGCGGAAGAAGATCTCCTCCGCGATCGGGGCGATGATCGCTGCAGAGACGAGGTTGACGAGTCCGCCCACGACGTCCCCGCCCGGCGGCAGCGGCGACTCGGGCACGGACAGGAACAGGGCGAGGAACTGGCCGAGGAAGGCCGTCCCGACGAGGAGCGGGAAGGCGAAGGCGAGGCCGTACACGAGATGGGCGCCGGACTCCCGGCTCGGCCGATGGACGCCCATCGCGGCCCACGACAACGCACCGGTCCCGACGACGAGGAGCCGGACGAGGCCGAGATAGACGGCCGCGGTCAGGACCAGACTGAACAGCGTCGCAAGCGGCGAATCGGTCGCCAGGCCGACGGCGTCGAAGACCGGTGCGAGCAGCCCGCCGAGCAGGATCGTCACCGCCACAGAGCCGGCGAACACCAGGAACGGCGATGGGCCGACGTACGGCAGCGTCCCACGAGCCGCACGCTCGATCGCCTGCGAGCCCGCGCCGGCGACCAGGCCGATCGATGCCAGCGCGAAGCCCGCGATGATCAGGACGTAGGCGGCGGCTCCCGGCCCGGACGACGCACCGACGACGATGAGCCCGATGCCGACGAGGGTCGCCAGCCAGCCGACGACGAACAGCCCAGGAGCGCGACGACCCTCGATCGTGAAGATCCCGGCGCCGGGCCGCGATGGTCGGGCCGGGGCATCAGGCTCGTCGTCCGCCACGGGTCCGGCAGGCCCAGCGGGTCCGGCAGGCCCCGCGGGTCCGGCAGGCTCGGCCGATCCGAGCGGCGCGCCCGACTCGGGCGTCGCGTCCGCGTCCGCCTCGGTCAACGCTCCGGCAGGACGTCAGGCGACGACATCGTCCCGCCCTGGATGCTCGAGGCGGAACGTGCTCCGTCGGCCGACTTCGGCGCGCGCGGCGAGCCGGACCGGACCGATGACCGGGTCGTGATCGCCGGCGCAGGCTCCTGACCGGACGGCAGCGGCGCGATCGTGCCCGTCTCTCGTCGCTCGAAATCCTTGCCGCACCAGGCGCACAGCGACCAGTCGAGCCCGACGAGCTTGCCGCAGTTCGGGCAGACCCGATTGAGGCGGGTCCGGCAGGTCGGGCAGATGATCCACTCCTCGTGGACCCGCCGATGGCACGTCGGGCACGAGCGCAGCGACTCCACCTCGGCCAGCAGCGCCTCCTCGGCGAGATGCCGCTCGTTGACCTCGCCGATCCGCTCGGCGGGCCGGACGATCCGGTAGATGACGATCGCGAGCGGGAAGAAGACCGGGGTGAAGACGACGATCAGGGCCGCC
The DNA here is from genome assembly GCA_963729175.1 of uncultured Chloroflexia bacterium. Taxonomy (GTDB): domain Bacteria; phylum Chloroflexota; class Limnocylindria; order Limnocylindrales; family CSP1-4; genus CAVSMY01. The sequence continues at coordinate 61,963 of CAVSMY010000014.1, forward strand.
GCGAAGTACGGCGCGATCGGGTTGTTCGTCCGAAGCTGGAGATCGCGGAACGCCCAGTACGCCGCAGCGAGCCACAGGACGATGAAGTAGACGGCGATCGCGCGGAGGGCGAAGGTGACGATCGGGTTGGCGAAGAACTCGCCGATGGCGTCGAAGACTCCGGAGAAGTCCAAGCGGGTGCCTCTGCGCTCCGTGCTCCGCGGCTGTCCGAGCCGACGCGGCGGTCGGACGCCCGAGGCAGTGTAGCAGGGGTCTTACGGGGTCCACGGGCAGGCGACCGTGCGGGGGTGACGCCTCGCGCCGGTCCCGCGTGACGCTCCGGAGCGCCATCCGATGACGCCGGATCTCAGGCCGGACGCACGGTCGTCGTCGGGACGGCGGGGACGTCGCGCCTGGTCTCGGGCGCCGCCACGGGCCCAGTGAGACGTCGCCGCGCCTCGGCGGTCCAGAGGGCACTCTCGACCGCGGCCGCGACGCCGAGCAGGGCGACCGCACCGAGCCACAGGCCGGTGAAGGCCAGCGCGAGGACGGCCGTCGCCAGCGGGTCGGCGGCATCGATCAGGGCCGTCCGGAGACCACCCCAGGCGAGGGCCGAGGCCGCCGCGGCAGGGACGACAAGAAGGACGGTCGCCGCGGTCGTCGCCAGGAGCGTCGCGGCTGCGTCGATCGGGTGCCGGACCGCGGTGCCGACGGCCCACCCGAGACCGCCCAGCACGGAGGCCCCCGACAGGACGATGCGGCGGACCGCGAACGCGACGACGACCTCGGTCACCAGCCACGCGACGACGACCGCGATCGGCGCACCCGGGGCCTGGCGGAGGATCCGGACGACGACCGGCGCCGCGAGGTCGGACGGGTTCGTGAGCTCGAGGTAGGCGGCGGACACGAGGCGGCTGACGGCCCAGGCGAGGACGAAGACCAGCGGCACCCCGGCCAGGAGGCGGGCGACGAACACGCGGGCCGCGTCACGCTGCCTCGACCGGGGAGGGGTCGCGTCAGGGACCGACGCTCCACCGAACCAGGAGATCGAGCCAGACGTCCGCGGTGGCCGCGACAAGGCCACCCGCCACGAGCCACACGAGCCCCAGGGCGATCGCCGCGGCCACGATGCCGGTCGCCTCGGCGGTCGGCCCGCCGAGCACGACCGAGGCGACGACCGGACCGAGGACGATCGCCAGTCCGGTCGTGGTCGGGAGGACGACGACGGGCAGGAGCAGGGCGACGATCCCACCCCGGATGAGCGCGGCGGCGAGCGCGACGAGCCACGCTCGGGGGCTGGCGAGCGCGTCGGCGATGCCGCCGACGGCCGACCGGCCCCAGCGTGTCATGGCGTTGGCGAGGCCGATGGCGAGACGGACGGGCTGAGGGTCGGACCGAGCGAGGGCGACGGCAGGATCGACGGGACGGGCGTGCCGGCGAGCTGGCTCAGCTCGGTCAGGGCCTGCTCCACGAGCTTCATCTCGGCCCCATACGTCGCGAAGTCACCGGCGCGCAGCGCCTGCTGGGCGAGCTCGAAGTGCTGGTTGGCGTAGGCGATGAGCGCCTGGATGTCGCCGGATGGCGGGGTCGGCACCGGGGTCGCCGAGGGCCTCGGGGTCGGCGAGCCGCCCGGCGACGGCGTCGGCCCGGGCGACGGGGATGGGCCTGGTCCGCCCGCGTTGATGACCTGGCGGAGGGCCTCTTCGAGGGTGTCGGCCCAGACGACGGTCGTCGGGGTCGCGACGACGATCTTCTGGAACTCCGGGAACGACGAGCCGGTCGACTGGAGGTAGACCGGCTGGAGATAGACGATCGAATCCTGGACCGGCACAACGAGCAGATTGCCCCGGATGACCGTGCTGCCGGCCTGGCTCCACAGGGTGAGCTGCGAGCTGATCGTCGGATCCTGGTCGATCAGGGCCTCGACCTGGGTGGGCCCGAAGACCGTCGTGTTCGACGGGAACTGGTAGTAGCGGACCTGGCCGTAGTTGTCGCCGTCCATCCGGGCGGCCACCCAGGCGATCATGTTCGGCCGGCTCCGGGGGACCATCGGCTGGAGCAGCAGGAACTCTGTGCCGCTCTCGCCCGGCGCTCGCATGATCACGTAGTAGGCCTCTGTCGGGAGCGTCGCCTCGCTCGTCTGGCCGGTCGGGATGGCCCAGATGTCGTCGTTCTGGAAGAACGTCTGGGGGTTGGTCACGTGGTACCGGCCGAACATCAGGGTCTGGACGTTGAACTGCTCCTCGGGCGTCCGGAGGTGCTGGCGCAGCCCCGTCTCCATCTCCGACAGCGGGTGGAACATGCCCGGGAAGACGCCCTCGTAGGCCCGGATGATCGGATCGTCCGGGTCGGCCACGTAGAACGTCGTCTTGCCGGTATAGGCGTCGACGACGACCTTCACGCTGTTGCGGATGTAGTCGAATGACTCAGCCCCGAGGTTCGTGGTGGTCGAGGGAGCTCGGGGAGAACGGCTGGGCGTTCGGGAACTTGTCGCTCGTCGTATAGGCGTCCTGGACATACACCAGCCGGCCGTCGAGGACGACGAGGTAGGGGTCCTTGTCGTACTTGAGGAACGGCGCGATGCGCGGCAGCCGATCGCTGATCGTGCGGTGGAAGAGGAGCTGGCTCTCGTTCGTGATCTGGTCGCTGATCAGGAGGTTCAGGTCCCGGAACCGGGCCGCGAAGAGGAGCCGCGAGAGCGTCGTGTCCAGGTGGATGCCGCTCTCGCCCGTCCAGCGGTAGTCCGTCCCAGCCTCGCCGGTCGAGGTGTCGCCGCCGAACCCTGACGGGTAGTCGAACTCGGCCTGACGGGCACCGGTGATGATGTAGTCGGTCGCCGCCTCGCCGAAGTAGATCCGCGGCTGGTCGACCGTCGGCGCGCCCGAGCTCGAGACCGGCGGCAGGTCCTTGATCCACAGCTCCGGCTGGCCCTGGCCCTGGACCTCGTTGACCGGGACCATGACGAGGCCGATGCCGTGGGTGTAGACGATGTGGGTGTTCAGCCAGTTCTGGGTGATCTGGGACTTCGGCAGGTCGAGCTCGCGGCCCGAGAGCATGACCTGGCGGCGATCGCCCTGCGATGTCGTAGCGGTCGGTGTCGACGTCGACGAAGTCGTAGTACTGGCGGACCGTCTGGAGCTGGTCGATCGTGTCGCCGAGCGGCCGGTAATCCCACAGCCGGGCGTTCTGGAACGTCGCCGCCTCCTTCTGGAGGTCCTCCGCCGTGAGCGGCTGGTCGCCGTTGTAGTCGCGTTTCTCCCAGCTGTCGAGGCCGTAGGCGAGCCGGGTCATCGAGATGTTGAACCGGATGAACGGCTCTTCGTTGGCGTACGGGTTCGGCTGCGACGACGAAGCGCTGGACGGCCTCCGGATAGAGGACCCCGAGGATGACCGCGGCGCCGAGCCAGACGACGACGACCCCACCGAGGGGCCAGACGAGCCGGGTGAACGCGCCGCCGACGAGGAAGGCCGCAGCCAGCGCCGCGATGACGGTCAGGACATCGAGGGCCATGAACCGGGCGTTGAAGTCCGTGTAGCTGATACCGGTCGCGACGCCGGTGTTCGAGTACACGAGCTCCAGCTTGTCGAGCTGGTAGCCGGCCGCGATGGAGAGCAGGTACAGCCCGCCGAGGATGCCGAGATGGAGCCGGACCGGCGTCGTGAAGGACAGGCCGCCCCGGAGCGCCCCGGCCAGGTAGCGACCGCCGGCGATCGAGCAGGCCGCCCAGGACGATGCCGTTGAACAGCGACTGGACGAACCGGAGGAACGGCAGCTCGAACAGGAAGAAGCCGATGTCGCGCCCGAAGACCGGATCATTACGGCGGCGCCGGTCGGCGCGAACGGGACCTGGTTGCGCCACAGCAGGAACGTCTCCCAGGCGGACGCGGCCGCGCTGGCCAGAGCGATGGCGATGAAGATCGCGAAGACTCCCGAGGGCGATCGTCGCGAGCGGCGTCAGGTCCGGGATGTCCTCGCTGCTGAACTCGATCGACGGCGCGCGTCCGGTCCACGCCGGCCCGTCGGATCCCAGGAGGTCTGCGACTCGCGCGCCGCGTCCGCCAGGCGATCGAAGAACGACGGCCCGGTCCGGGCACTCGACCGGCACCGCCGGCGGTGAGAGTCCGGCCGGCGATCCAGAGGTTGCCGAGCAGGAAGACGAGGGCCGCGACGAGGACGCCGAGGAAGAGCCAGAACTGCGTCCCGAGTCGGGTCCAGAAGACGGACTCGTAGCCGACGCTGCGGTACCAGATGGCGTCGGTGATGAGATCGATGCCGGGCCCGATGAGCAGCAGGATGGTGACGATCGCCGTGATCCCGATGGTCCAGGCGATGATCCGGCGGCGGGACGGTGGTCGTCCCTCGCGGCGGATCGACCTCGGCTTGGACGGCGGGCGGGATCGTCCGCCGGAGGCGGCCCGCGGGCGCGGCGGCGGGGCGGCTTCGGTGTCGCTGCCCTCGTCCTCGGCGTCGGCGTCGGCATCCGCCCCGTCGGATGACGTCCTCGTCGTCACCCTCGTCGTCGCCGTCGTCGTGGCCGTCCTGCTCGGGGCCGACCTTGCGCGGACCGTTCGGGTCGCGGCCCTCCAGCTCGGCCTGACGCCGGCGGAGCTCCTCCATGAACTCGTCGAACATGTCGCGCATCGCCGGCGAAGTCTACCCGGCGCCGGGCTCCGGGCTCTGCGAGGCCGTCCTCAGGGTCGGGAGAGGCCGCTCACGGCATGCGCGGAACGCATCGAGGACGAGGCCGGCGAGCTCGCGGTCGGAGAGGATCGCGCGCACGCGTCGGCTCGAACCCGAAGGCCGCCCGGATGATCGCCGGCGTCCGCCATGGCCGCGCCGGGATCATCCGACGGCGCGACCGGCGCGAGCCGGATCGCGAGCCGCCCATCGACCTCGGCGATGAGCCCCGAGAGCCCGCCGGCGAGCGCTGGCCCGAGCCGGAGGAGCGGCGGATCGGGTGGTGGGCCGGCCCGCGGCGCGAGCTCGCTGAACCGGCAAGCGCCGTCGTCGTCGCCGACCCACAGGACCGTCAGCCACTGCTCGTCGAGGTGGCTCGGCTCGGTCAGCCCGACCAGGCCCGTAGGCGCCGCCGAGCGGGACCGCCAGGTGGGTGATGAAGGATGGGCCGGGCGGCGGGAAGCGGTCGGCCATCAGCCCGGAGCGGCAGAGCCCGGGTGGATCAGGATCGTGCCGGCCGATCCTCGGTCGCGTCGGCCTCCGGTGCGTCGACGGCGCCTCGGTCGTATCGGCCTCCGGTTCGTCGGCGGTCGCCTCGGTGCCACCGGCCTCCGGCGGCGTCGGCGGGCGCCTCGGTGGCGCCGGACTCCTCCGATGCGTCGGCGGGCGCCTCGGCCTCCGGCCCAGCGGCTGCCTCCTGGCGCGCCTCGTCAAGGCCGGCGTCGATGTCGGGGCCGGCCTCGACAGCCACGCCGGCGGCCTCGTTCGCGGCGGCCTGGCCCTCCTCGGCCGTTTCGGTCAGCTCATCTGCCGCGGCCTCGGTCCCCAGGATCGCCGCGACCGCCTTCTGCGCAGCCGCTTCGTTGCCGCTCTCGTGAAGGGCTACGGCCTCGTCGGCGGCGAAGGACTCAGCTTCCGCGGACAGCTGGGAGATCTCGGCCTCCATCTGGAGCCGGAGCATCTCGCGCCGGACCTCGGGTGGTGGTGGCGCCAGAGCCTCGGGCGAGCGCGGGGTGGCGCTCGCGGTCTCCTCGATGTCGGCGCCCGTCAGCCAGGCGACGACACGGTTGCGCGGCGCTCGTGGCGCCCGTGAGCCCTCCATCACCGCGAGGGGGTCGATCGCCGTCAGGCCCGGCAGGGTCTGGGCCGGGTCCCCGTCACCGAAGAGAGTCGCGCCGCAGCTTGAACATCGCTCGGCGTCGGTCGCTGCGAGAGGCGCCGAGCACCATGGGCAGATGCGACCGGGCGTGGACCCCTCGGTCGCCGGAGCGTCCGTCATGCGGCCAACTCTAGCGACTCGTCCGTGGCCCTGGATAGCCCGATGGTCCTATCCCGACGGGCGGCCGGTCACTCCCACTCGATCGTCGCGGGGGGCTTGCTGCTGATGTCGTAGACGACGCGGTTGACCCCCGGGACCTCATTGACGATGCGAGCTAGATCCGGCCCAGGACGTCGTAGGGCAGCTTGGCCCAGTCGGCGGTCATGCCGTCCTCGGAGGTCACCGCCCGGATCGCCACGACGTTGGCGTAGGTCCGGCCATCGCCCATGACCCCGACCGAGCGGACCGGCGTGAGGATCGCGAAGCTCTGCCACAGGCTTCGGTACAGCCCGGCAGCCTTGATCTCGTCGATGACGATCCAGTCCGCCTCGCGGAGGGTATCGAGCCGCTCCGCGGTGACCTCGCCGATGATCCGGATCGCCAGGCCGGGGCCCGGGAACGGCTGGCGGAGGACCATCGCGTCCGGCAGCCCGAGCTCGAGCCCCACCGCCCGGACCTCGTCCTTGAAGAGGTACCGGAGCGGCTCGATGAGCTGGAACCGCAGGTCCGACGGCAGGCCGCCGACGTTGTGGTGGGTCTTGATCTTCTGGCCGCGGCCTTCGTCTCCGAGGTCGCGCTCTCGATGACGTCCGGATAGAGCGTGCCCTGGGTGAGGAAATCGATCCGGCCCAGTTGGCCGGCCTCCTCCTCGAAGACCCGGATGAACTCGTCACCGATGATCCGGCGCTTCTGCTCCGGGTCCTCGACGCCCGCCAGTCGGGCGAGGAAGCGCTGCCGCGCATCGACCATGACGAGCCGCATCCCGAGGTGCTCCTCGAAGGTCGCCCGGAGGAGCTCGGACTCCTTCTTGCGCATCAGCCCGTGGTCGACGTAGATGCAGGTGAGTCGATCGCCGACGGCGCGATGGACGAGCGTCGGCAGCGACCGCCGAGTCGACGCCGCCCGAGAGGGCGCAGATCGACCCGGCCATCGGAGCCGGTCGCCGCGGCGTGGGCATCGACCCGGTCACGGATCTCGGCGACGGTCGTCTCGATCAGGTTCGACGGGGTCCAGGTGGGGCGGACGCCGGCGATCCCGACGACGAAGTTCCGCAGGACGTCGCGGCCCCGCGGGGTGTGGACGACCTCGGGATGGAACTGGATGCCGTACAGCCCGCGGTCGGCGTCGACCAGACCGGCAAAGGGCGTCGAATCGGTCTGGGCGGTCGAGGCGAAGCCCTCGGGCAGCCGGGTGATGGAGTCACCGTGGCTCATCCAGACCGGCTGGTCGCGGTCGAGCCCCCGGAACAGGCCGTCGCGGCGCGGTGATCGTCACCGTCGCCGGGCCGTACTCGCGTTTCGCTGTCGGGAGGACGTCGCCGCCGAGCTCGAGGGCCATGAGCTGAGCCCCGTAGCAGACGCCGAGGACGGGGATCCGGCCGCTCCAGATGGCGGGATCGGGCTTCGGGGCATCGGTGTCGTACACCGAGTTCGGACCGCCCGACAGGATGATCGCCCGCACCCGACGCCGGACGAGCTCCTCGTACGGGGTGTCGTACGGGAGCAGCTCGGAGTAGACGTTCAGCTCGCGGACCCGCCGCGCGATGAGCTGGGCGAACTGGCTTCCGAAGTCCAGCACGACGACCGTGTCCGGCTCGGTCGGGTGCTCCCCGGGGGTCCGTTCCGGAGGCGGTGCGTCGAGCGCGACCTCGAGGTAGGCCTCGACCTCGGCGTCGTCCGGCGCAAGGACGCGATGTCCCGCGTTCGCCGCCTCGCCGTGGACGGTCTTGCCGCGCTCGGAGGGCGCGATGGCGCGGTGGGCCTCCGCCTCCTGCTCCGAGTCCGTCACCGAGATCGATGTGCCTCCCGCCCGCGCCTCGCCGTCGCTGACAAGTCTACCCGGCGGCCCGGGCGCCATGACCGGTCGCGAGCGCCAGCGGCGCGCCGATGCCTTGTCGTGGCCGTGCGGCCAGCGCACGATGCGCTCGTGGACAGACCGCACTCGGTCGACGCGACCGTGGCGCAGCCGAGAGCCGACCTTCGCACGCGCCGGCCCTCCTGGCCCGCCGCGCTCGACCGCCCGATCGGCCGACGTGGCCTGGTGGTGATGGCCATCGTCGTCGGCCTGGTGAGCGCCGTGAACTTCGTCGCTCCGTACTTCGGACCGTGGCCGGTCGATCCGATCGATCCGGCCGGCATGGCGATCCGCATCATCGGCAATGTCCTGTGGTGGGTGACGACCCTCCTTGCCCTGTCACGAGGGTCGACGGTCCGGCTCGGCTGGTTGCTCGTCTGGCTGGCCGTCGCCGACGAAATCTGGGCGATCCAGTTCATCCCGGTCCCGGCCTTCTACTACGTCTGGGATGCGTGGGGTGGGCTGGAGGCGGTCGTCATCGCCCATGTCCTGGTCGCCTTTCCGACGGGCTCGCTCCGGAGTCGGTTCGATCGACGCCTCGTCGGTGGTCTCTACCTGTACCTGCTCGTCGGTGGCGCGATCCGCCTGGTGGTGAACGAGCCAGGGTTCGAGTGCGCGGTGGGCGAGTACTGCCCACGCAACCCGTTCGCGATCCTCCCGAACGCCGAATTCACCGACCTCTACGGTCGAGCCAGCTCATTCGTCGTGCCGGTCCTGGGGCTGCTGGTCCTGGCGGCCATCGCGCGCCACTGGCGCGCAGCGGGTCCCGCCGCGCGTCGGGTCCTCCGCCCGGTGGTCATCGCCGCGCCGTTCATCTTCGTCTACCAGTCCGGTTGGTATGTCGCCCATGCGTTCGAGCTCACGGCCGTGCTCGAGCTGCTTGACGCGCCGATCACCATCCTGACCTCGTGGCTGCTGCCAGGCGCGTTCCTGATCGGTGTCCTGCGCGCTCGCGCGACCACGGCGGCACTGCCCGGAGCCGTCATCGAGCTCGGCAACCTCCCGAGCACGCTGCAACTCGAGTCGGTCCTGCGACGACGGCTCGGCGACCCGGACCTCCAGGTGGTCCGCTGGTCGAACGCGAGCGGCACCTATCTCGACGCCGAGGGACGCACGGTCGAGCCACCTGCGCCGGGATCGGGACGGCGACTCATCGGCCTCGAGCGCGACGGCATCCCGGTCGCGGCCGTCGTCCTCGATGCCGCGCTCGACGATCCGGGCCTGGCGACCACGATCACCGGTCTCGTCCGACTCACTGTGGACGCCACCGACCTCCGAGACGAGCTGCGCTTCCACGGCGGCGATGTGGGGAGCCTACCGACCGGCGAGGTCACGTTCCTCTTCGCCGACATCGAAGGGTCGACGGCGATCCTCGAGGACCTGGGCGACCGCTATGCGCCGCTCCTGAGCGAACTCCGCCGGCTCGCCAGCGAGGTCATCGATCGGCATGCCGGCCGAGTGGTCGATGCCCGGGCCGACGAGCTGTTCGCAGCGTTCGCCGACGGGCAGTCGGCGGCGATCGCGGCGATCGAGCTCGAGGAGCGGATCGCGGCTGCATCGTGGCCGGCTGGCGCATCGCCGAAGCTCCGGATCGGGCTTCACACCGGCCGTCCGGAACTCACCCCGAGCGGCTATGTCGGCATCGACGTCCATCGCGCAGCCCGCGTCATGGCCGCCGCACATGGAGGTCAGGTCGTCGCGACGACGGCGGTCCTCGAGACGATCGGACCTGGCTCCGGGGTGTCGGTCCGGCCGCTCGGGCGGTTCCGGCTCCGCGGGCTGTCCGAACCGACCGCCATCGTCCAACTCGACCGGGATGGTCAGTGGACCGCCTTCCCGCCCCTGCGGGCGGAGGCGAGCGGCTGACGAACGGACCAGGCCGGACCTTCGTCGCTCGGACGAGGAGCGTCGTGACGTAGCCTTCGGCCATGGCGACCCGATACCCGATCCGCATCGGCCGGCGCTCGGCAGGGTATCTACGGCTCTGGGGCGTGACGCCCGAGCAGTCGTGGGCCGAGCTCGACGGCGAGGTCGTGGTCCGCTTCGGCAGGTTCGACTTCCACACCCCGATCGACAACGTCGCGTCGTGGCGGATCGAGGGTCCGTGGCTCTGGATCACCGCGATCGGGATCCGGATGAGCATCCGCCATCGGGATGTCTCGTTCGCGGGCAGCCCCCACGGCGGCGTCCGACTCGACTTCAAGCAGCCCGTCCGGTGGGGCCCGCTTCGGGTGCCGGCGATCTATGTCGCCGCGGACGACAACGACGCGCTGGCCGCGGACCTCGCGGCCCGGGGGATCCCCGGACAGGATGCCCGGCGGTCGAGGGCCTAGGACGGCCTCAGCCGGCCAGGGCGGTCAGGCTCCAGCCCGGCTCGGGGGCGACGATCCGATCAGCCGTCTCGCCGGCCCGGCGAGCCATCGCCGCGAAGAAGGCGGCACGCCGCTGGGACACGATCCGGGCGTCCTTGCACGGGCACCCGGCGACGAGACAGGCGCCGCGCGGGTGAGCGCGGGTCTGTTCCCCGAGAACCACGAACTGGTCGTCCATCGCCGTCGTCTCCGTCTGATCGGTCTTGTCACTCGTGATGACGCCTTCGATCTTCGGATGTTCCGTCGCTGGATCCATCTGTCAGGCCGCATGTCATCGACGAGACGATGTACGTGCGGACGCGTCCGCCGGATGACGTAGACGAGCGCTCCGGTCCCGGATCGTGCCGGGACGGGCGATCAGTCGGCGGTCGGGTCGGGCGTGTCGTTCGTCTGGCCCCAGCCGGCGATGACGAGCGAGATCAGGACGAGGAAGCCGAAGCCGATGATGAAGAAGACGGCGAGCTCGGTGGCCACAAGTGCTCCTGGTGGGGCGCACGGATGCGCGGGCGGGAAGGGGTCGGGGGCGCCGGCGGCGAGCCGGCGGGCCGAATCCTAGCGGGTCGCCGGCGAGGTCGCGGTCAGCGAGCCCGCTGCCACGACTTGCCCTCGGTCGCGACGGACGGCGCGTAGACCATCTCCACCCGCTGCATCTCGGCGATCGTCCGTGCGCCGAGCGCCGCCATCGACTGGCGGAGCGCGCCGACGAGGTTCTCCGAGCCGTCGGTGACATGGGCCGGTCCGAACAGGATCCGCTCGAGCGTCCCGGTCGTGCCGACCTTGATCCGGGTCCCGCGGGGGAGGATGGGCGACGGCGCCGCCATGCCCCAGTTCGTGCCGCGACCAGGGGCCTCGCTGGCCCGCGCCAGCGGCGAGCCGATCATCAGGGCGTCCGCGCCGGCGGCGATCGCCTTCGCCAGCTCTCCGCCGCGCCGCATCCCGCCATCGGCGACGACCGGCACGTACCGTCCGGTCTCGTTGAGGTACGCATCGCGGGCTGCCGCGACGTCGCTGATCGCGGTGACCTGGGGGACGCCGATGCCGAGGACCTCGCGGGTCGTGCACGCCGCGCCGGGCCCGACGCCGACGAACACGGCCGCGGCACCCTGCTCCATCAGGGCGAATGCCGCCTCGGCATTCGTCGTGTTGCCCACCGCGACCGGGATCGGCATGAATCGGGTGAAGTCCGCCAGCTCGAGCGGCTCGTACTCGGTCGCGAGGTGCCGCGCCGAGCTGACCTGACTCTGGACGAGGAAGAGGTCGGCGCCGTGCTCGGCGCAGAACGGACCCCAGCGTCGTGCGGCGGCGGGCGTCGAGGCGACGATCACCGGCGAGCCGGCAGCCTTGACCCGGGCGATGAGGCGAGCGACGAGATCGTCCCGGATCGGCGCCCGATAGGCCTCCGTCAGGGCGTCCTGGACGTCGCCATCGGGCGCCTCGGCGATCCGAGCGAGGATCGAGTCGGGCTCGTCGTAGCGCGCCTGGACCCCTTCGAGGTTCACGACGGCGAGGCCGCCCAGACGGGCCATCTCTCCCGCGACCGTCGGGTCGACGACCGCATCCATGGCCGCCGCGAGGATCGGGATCGCCAGCGGGAGGCCGCAGAAGGTCGACGACAGGTCGACATCGGACGGCTCGACCGTGCTCGTCCCGGGTGCCAGCGACA
>CAVSMY010000015.1:0-134118 GCA_963729175.1 uncultured Chloroflexia bacterium
CGCCTGCGCGCAGTACGCCATCGACTGCGAGATCTGGATGGTCCGCGCCTCCTACGACCAGAAGCCGTACCGGCGCACGATGATGGAGACCTGGGGCGCCACCGTGCACCCCAGCCCGTCCCGGGCCACCAAGGCGGGCGCGGACGTGCTCGCCGCGCACCCGGACTCGACCGGCAGCCTGGGCATCGCGATCAGCGAGGCGGTCGAGGCGGCCGGCGGCGAGCGCCGACTCCAGGTACGCGCTGGGCAGCGTGCTCAACCACGTGCTGATGCACCAGACCGTGATCGGCGAGGAGGCGCTCAAGCAGTTCGCCGCAGTCGGCGAGTCGGCGCCGGACCTGATCGTCGGCTGCACCGGCGGCGGCTCCGACTTCGCCGGGCTGTTCTTCCCGTTCCTGCGGGAGAAGCTGGCCGGCCGGGCCAACCCGGTCATCCGCGCGGTCGAGCCCGGCCGCCCCCCGTCGTTCACCCGCGGGGTGTATGCCTCGATTTCGGCGACACCGCCGGGTTCACCCCGCTGCTGAAGATGCACACCCTGGGCCACGACTTCATCCCGGACCCGGTGCACGCGGGCGGGCTGCGCTACCACGGCATGTCGCCGCTGCTCTCGCACATGTACGAGCTCGGCCTGTTCGAGGCGGAGGCCAAGCCGCAGCGGGAGTGCTTCGCGGCCGCGGTGACCTTCGCCAGGGCCGAGGGGATCATCCCGGCCCCGGAGCCGTCGCACGCGCTCGCGGCCGTGATCGAGGAGGCCAAGCGCTGCACCGAATCCGGTGAGCAGAAGGTGATCCTGACCGCGCTGTGCGGCCACGGGCACTTCGACATGGCCGCCTACGAGCGCTTCCTGTCGGGCGAGATGGAGGACTTCGAGCTCTCCCAGGAGCGCATCGACGACGCTCTTACCCGCCTGCCCGCCGGCGGGTCCGGACGGCGGCGGCCAGCTCGGCCAGCACACCGGCGGTGGTGCCGAAGTCCATGCACGCGTCGGTGACGCTCTGCCCGTAGGTCAGGTGCTGCCGGGGGGCCTGGTTCCTGCTTGCCCTCGACCAGGAAGCTCTCCAGCATCACGCCGGTCAGGCCGCGCTCGCCGGCCGCCATCTGCTCGGCGATGGACGGCGGCGACCACCGGCTGGCGCCGGTGGTCCTTGCCGCTGTTGCCGTGGCTGGCGTCCACCATCAGGCGGCGCGGCAGCCCGGCCGCGGCGATCAGGTCCAGCGCCTTGGCGATGTGGCTGGCCTCGTAGTTCGGCCCGGTCCGGCCGCCGCGCAGGATCACGTGCGTGTCCGGGTTGCCCGCCGTGGTCACCACCGCGGCGACGCCGTTGGGGGTGACGCCGAAGAACGTGTGCCCGGCGGCCGAGGCCCGGCACGCGTCCACCGCGACCTGGACGTCGCCGTCGGTGCCGTTCTTGAACCCGACCGGCATGGACAGGCCGGAGGCGAGCTGGCGGTGGACCTGGCTCTCCGTGGTCCGCGCGCCGATCGCGCCCCAGGTCACCGTGTCCGCGATGTACTGCGGCGTGATCGGGTCGAGCAATTCGCAGCCCACCGGCAGGCCGGTGCGCGACGATGTCGAGCAGCAACTGGCGGGCGGTGCGCAGGCCGCGGTGCACGTCGTGGCCGCCGTCCATGTCCGGGTCGTTGATCAGGCCCTTCCAGCCGGTCACCGTGCGCGGCTTCTCGAAGTACACCCGCATCACGATCAGCAGGTCGGCCCGATGGCGCTCGCGGGCGCCCATAGCCGCCCGGCGTACTCGAGCGCGGCCGCCGGATCGTGCACCGAGCAGGGCCCGACGATGACCAGCAGGCGGTCGTCCGAGCCGTCGAGCACGGCCCGGACCTCGCCGCGGCTTGCTCCACGGTCGCCGCGGCCTCGTCGCGCAGCGGCAGCTGGTCGAGCAGGGCCGATGGGGAAAGCAGCGGTTCGTAGCCGGTGATCCGGGTATCGCTGGTGCGCGTCATCAGGCGCGTCTCCTCACGGGCGGGCGGCTGCCCGGGCCCGGGGAGCCAGCACACCCCTCGTGGTCCAGGGCTGTCTGTTGCCTTGCTGGCTCCAGGCGGTGAATGAGCGCACCCGTTAGCGCCCGGCTCCGCCTGGAGCCAGGGTAAAGCGCGGATACCACCGTGACACGCGACCGATGCTACACCCTGGGCGCCGCGCTCCGGCCCGGGCGGACGCCGCGGGCGCGCGGTGGAGCAGGGCGCGCCCGCGAGTTCTCGGCGCGGACACACGTGTTACACAACTTGTTCTCAGACTACGACGTCATCGAAGCCGTAGGTCGGGCGGATCGTGTCGACCTTGCTGTGGAAGATCCGACGGTCGGCGGCGGCGCTCGGGGACTGCATCGACGCGATTCTAGTGGCCCTGACCGTCGCCCGTCGGACTGGCAGGGTCAGGGGCCGGGCTGGATCCGATGGCGGGGCGCAACCGGAAGGCCGGACCGGAGCCCAGGCCCTCCGACGGCGTGCCGTAGCGGAGGATCAGGGCCCGGATCGCCTCGCTGAAGGCGGCGTCGTGGAGCTGCTCGGCGGAGACGGGCCACGACCGCTCGCCGACCGTCACCGTCGCCCGGCCGGCGGCGAGCAGGTTCCGGGCCCAGGCGGCGTCGGGTGAGCCGGCCGCGACGATGAGCGCCCCATCCGATGCCTCGACGAACCCGACGATCGTCTCGCGCGGCCGTCCCGAGCTCCGACCGGGGATCGTGATCCGGACCGCGCGGCCCCAGTCGACGAGCTGCGCGCCGGCCGGATCGACTTCCGTCACCGCGTTCACCCGGGGACCCGGTCGCCGGCGAGCGTCAGCTCGAACCAGCGCGCCCTGGCAGGGTCGACAAGGTCGTCCCGGAGCCGCTCGATCGCCGTCCGATAGCCCGGCCAGACGACCTGGCCCAGGGCCTCCTCGACCGCCAGCCAGCGCATCGCATCGTGTTCGTGCGAGAGGACCGGCTCGGCATCCGAGGCGACCCGGATCGCGAAGACGGCGGCGGTCAGGACGGCGTCGACGCTCGGCTCGTGGAACTGGTTGACCAGATCGAGGTCATAGAACACCTCGATCGTCGCGGGCCCGAAGCCGGTCTCCTCGGCGACTTCGCGAAGCGCGCCGGCGGCGACGCGCTCGGTCGGCTCGAGCGACCCCGACACGCACTGCCATAGGCCGGCCAGGATCCGCCCCGGGGCGCGCCGGAGCAGCAGGACCTGGTGCGCCCCGTCGCGGTCGCGGACGATCCAGCAGTCGACGAGATCCGGTCGGTACGGCATCAGCGATCGGTGATCGCGTGGAGCTGCGCGAGATGCATCAGGTCATGGACACCGGCGAAGAGCAGCCACTCGCCGCAGTGCAGCCGGCCGACGAGCGGATGATCCAGCGGACAGGCTTCGGTCTCGTGGCCGGCCACGGTCCGGGCAGAACGGACGACGACCTTCTGCGAGATCGCGATGCGCTCGATGAGCTGGTCGCGCGAGGCGTCGGCCGGTCCGGGCACGCCGGGGATGACCGGGGACGCCGAAGCCGGCCAGGTGCCGCTCGCCGCGCGGGCCGCGGCCACCGCGAGCCCGGCCCGCGCCGTCGCCATGTGTCCGATCGTCTGCGCGACGGTCCAATCCTCCTCGCCACCCGGCAGCCTGAAGGCGGCATCCGGCAGTCCGGAGACGACCTCGATGAACGCCTCCGCGACGACCCCGAGCTGGATGGCGGTGTCGTGCGACCCGATCCCGGCCCGAGCTCGGATCGCGTGACGGACGGAGGCCCGCCGGCCCTCGTCGATCGCGTCGTAGCAGGCGACGACGTCCGGTGCACCGGTCTCGAGTGCGAGGAGCCAGGCGGATGGTGCGGTCATCACGGATCGATCGTACGGGCTGGGGCAGGCATCACGCCCGCGCGTCCGTGCAGATCGTCAGCGATTGCCGTTCGCCATGAGGACCGCCTCCGGTCGGCCGCGCAGCCGCCACATCGCGACGATCCCGACGAGCGGCCCGAGCGCGAGGGTCGTGAAGGCGATCCGCCAGCCGAGGCCGTCGTCAGGGCCGAGGAGTCCGATCCCGAGGATCGTGAACGAGGTCAGCGTGAATCCGATCGCGAGCTGCAGCGACAGGGCCGAGCCGGCGGTACCCGGCGGCGCGAGCTCCGACACCGCCGCCGAGAACTGGGCCGAGTCGGCGATGACCGTCAGACCCCAGACGACCGCGAGGCCGACGACGAGCGCCGGCGTCGCCCCGTAGAAGAGGCCGATGAGGACCGCGCACAGGCCGCTCGCCGTCATCGCCGCGATCGTGATCGTCGTCCGGCCGATCCGGTCGGCGAACAGGCCCGCGACGACGCAGCCGACGCCGCCGGCGGCGAGCACAAGGAACGCGGCGAGCGAGGCCCCTGCCGGGTCGTCCGAGCCGGAGGCCGCCAGGCTCGCGGCGAGGAACAGCGGGACCCACGTCCACATCGCGTAGAGCTCCCACATGTGGCCGAGGTAGCCGAGGTTGGCGAGTCGGACGGCCGAGGAGTGGAACGCCCGGGTCGCGACGGTGATCGAGAAGCGCGGCGCCGGGACGTCGTACGGCCCGGGCCGGACGAGGACCGCCACCAGGATCCCGCCGATGACCGCCGCGACCGAGGCGAGGGCGACGATCGGCCGCCATTCCAGGCCGGCGACGGCGCCGATCGCCCGGAACAGATGGGGCAGCGCCGAGCCGACCGTCAGGGCACCCGCGATGACCCCGATGGCCAGCCCGCGCGACAGCCGGAACCAGCCGGATGTGAGATTCATCGCGACCGGGTAGACCGCGGCCATCGCCATACCCGTGACGAACCGGAACGGCAGCGCCGTCAGCTCATCCGTTGCGAGGGTGGCGAAGCCGAGGTTCGCTGCGGCGGCGACGAACGCACCGACGAGGAAGAGCCGCTGGCCGGGGATGACGTCGGCGGCGGCCGTGGCGGCCAGGATCAGCGCCCCGGCGGCGAACCCGAGCTGGACCGCGACGGTCTGCAGCGGGATGGCGAGTCCGGTCAGCCCCCAGTCGGCGGTGAGCTGTGGGGCGACCGCGGCCGCGCTGAGCCAGGGCGCATAGGCGAGCAGGATCCCGATGCCGAGCGCGGCGAGGATCCGCCAGCGACCCTCCGGGTCCGCCGTCGTGGCGGTCATCGCCACCGACCGGGCTGCCGTCGCGGTCGATCCCGCAGCGGTCACTCCGGGCGCATCGTGTAGACGAGGCAGGTGCCGGTCAGCACGACCGTGCCGTCATCGCGGCGGGCCGTGCAGCGGAGGGTCGTGATGGGCTTGTCCGCGCGCGCTTCGACGACCTCCGCTTCGGCGGTCACGGTGTCGCCGATGTAGACCGGGGCCGGGTAATCCCACTCCTGGTGGAGGAACACGCTGCCGGGCCCCGGCAGCTCCATCGCGACCAGGGCATTGAAGAGCCCGGTCGTGAGGCCGCCCTGGACCACGAGTCGGCCCAGCCGTGTCCGGGCGGCGAAGTCGGCGTCGAAATGGAGCGGGTTGCGGTCGCCGGAGATACCGGCGAAGGCCTCGACATCGGCGGCCGAGAGCGTTCGTGTCCAGGTGGCCCGCGCGCCGACCGAAGGTGGGATCCAGGCCATCGCGTCCGTCGTCTCAGAGTCGCTCGAACCGCTCGACCGGGAGGACGAAGACCGTCGCGCCGCCGACCTCGACCTCGAGCGGATAGGGCATGAAGAACTCGCCCGGCTCCATGATCGGCGGCATCGGGTTGACGATCTGGGTCCTCGAGGTGCACGTGTCCCGGACGATCCCGAGGATCGCCTCGACCTGGTCATCCTCGACGCCGACGATGATCGTCGCGTTCGACTGCTTGAGGAACCCGCCGGACGAGTGGAGACGGGTGGCCCGGAACTCGTGATCGAGGAGGGAGTCGACGAGCGGCCCGGCATCCTCCGGGTGGACGATCGCCACGACGAGCTTCACGGGCGGGAGTATAGGCAACGACCTGTGCGGGTCGAGCCGGCCGCTCGGATCGCCGGCCCGCGCTGCGACGGTGCGTCGGTCGTCCCGTCAGGCGCGACAGCGACCCCTATCCGAAGGGTCCGGTGGTCGGTAGCATCCGCCCCGCAACGACCTTCACCGATCCCCACCGCCCCTGGAGGCACCCGTGTCGACCGATGCTGGATCCGGCCCTGCGCTGCCCGTCCTGACCGCACTCGCGGACACGCTCGCCCGGGGGGCGGACCTCGACGCCGTCGCGGGCGAGCTGCTGGCGATCCTGACCGACGCTGTCGGCGCGGATGTCGCAGCGGCCTTCGTCGTCGACGACGACGGATCGGTTTCGCTCGTCGCGGCGATCGGCGTCGGCGACTTCGCGGCATACGAGAGCCATGTCCGGGGATCCGCCGACCACCCGGTCGCGGCCGCGGCCCGGACCGGCGTCGCGGCGATCGGACGACCCGGCAGCCCGCCCGACGGGTCGGCGGCGACGGCCGCCGACCTGCCGCTCATCGTCGGCGACGGCGGCATCGACCGGGTCCTCGGCGTCGTGAGCTTCGCCTGGTCCGGCGAGATCGAGGTCAGCGAGACCGACGCGGCGGTCCTGCGGATCGGCGCCGACCTGCTCGCGGTCGCGATCGACCGAGCCCGACTCGCATCCCTCGTCGGAGAGCGGGCCGAGTGGCTCGAGCGTCTCGCCCAGACCGATCCGCTCACGGGTCTCGCGAATGCCCGGACCCTTGGTCGGGTGCTCGAGCTCGAGATCCTGCGCGCCGTCCGGCACGAGGGCCAGGTCGCGGTCGCGGTCTTCGACATCGACGGTCTGGGGGCGATCAACGATCGTGACGGACGAGGCGCCGGGGACGATGCCCTCCGGATCGTCGCGGAGGTCGTCGGCGGATCGGTCCGGCTCGTCGACACGGTCGGTCGGACCGGCGCCGACGAGTTCGTCGTCGTCGCCCCCGGAGCCGGCGGTGCGACCGTGGCGCAGCGCGTCATCGACGGTGTCGCCGCCCGAGCCGACGGGCGATCGTTCACGGTCTCGGCCGGCATCGCCCGGTTCCCGGACGACGGTGCGTCGGCTGACGAGCTCCTTGAGGCCGCCCGGACCGCCGTCCTGTCCGCCCGAGACGCCGGCGGTGGGCGGCTGGCGACCGTCGGGGACTGAGCGCCTTCTCGGTCGTCGGGGACCACGCCCCGGCCGCTCCTCAGGCGTCCTTCGGGCCCGACCGGGCCACGCCCGACGACACGACCGGCAGCGTCGGCTTCGTCGCCCCCGGGCCCGGCTCGAGGGTCAGGGCGACCACGACCCCGGTCGCCGTCGGTCCCTGGCCGTCGGGCAGGTAGCCGACGCCATCCGAGGCGACCGAGAAGTCGCCGATCGCCACAGGCTTCTTGTTCGAGCCGATGAGCCAGGCCTCGTAGACCTGGGTGCCGGTCGTGGGCGTCAGACCGCGCACGGCGAGCACGACCTGGCCATCCGTGGCGAGCGCCGCGATGCCGCGCGGGCCGCCGGCCGTTTCGGAGCCGAGGACGGCGACGAGCGACCCGGGCTGGGCGGCGGTGTCGACGACGCTCTTGACCGCGGTCGCATACGCCTGCGCCTGATCGAGCTGGCCCCGCAGCGAGAGGTTCCAGGCACCGAGGACGGCGATGAGGAGGACGGCCGCGGCGGCGAGTCCCCAGGCCAGCCAGCCGCCGCGGGCGGTCCGGCGGACCCGCGCCGGGGGCGTCGGCGAGATCACCCGATAGCCGGCCTCCGGATGGTCCTCCGGGATGAGCTCGACCACCCGCTTCGGAGCCGCCGGCTCCGCGGCTGGCGTCGGCGGGGCGGCGGACGCGACCGCGGCCGCGGAAGCCGCGGCGGCCCGGCGAGCGTCGAGATCCGCGGAAGCGGCCGCCAGGAGGCGACCCTTGACGGCGGCCGAGGGCTCGACCGGGTCGAGAGCATCGGCCAGGTACGGCACGACGCCGCCGAGGCGCTCGACCTCGGCCATCGCCTCCGGACACGCGGACAGACCGGCCGCGACAGCCTCCTCGTCCTCCGGATCGAGGATGCCGAGGACGTACGGCGTGGCGAGCTCGACGAGCTCCTCGCAGGTGTACCAGCGGGTCACGGGCCGGACTCCCTCGCGCCGTCGACGTCGCCGCCGAGGGCGCGGCGCAGGGTCAGCAGCCCGAGCCGCATCCGGCTCTTCACGGTCCCCAGCGGCGCGCCGGTCCGCTCCGCCACCTCGGTCTGGCTCAGACCGCCGTAGTAGGCCAGCTCGAGCGCCTCACGCTGGACCTCGGGCAGCGTCGCGAGAGCGGACCGGATCGCCACGGCGTCGAGGCGGCCCGCCACCTCGGCGAAGACATCCGGCAGACGGAGCGGCTCCGGAGTCGAGGCGGGGGCCTCGGGCTCGGGCAGCTCGGTCGTCGGTCGCCGTCGGCGGACGGCATCGATGGCCCGGTGATGGACGATCGCCAGGAGCCAGGTCTTGACGCTGCCGCGGGCGGCGGCATACCGATCGGCGTGCCGCCACGCGCCGAGGAAGGCGTCCTGGAGGACGTCCTCGGCGGCCGCGGCGTCACCCGTGACGCGGAGCGCGATCGCATAGGCCATGGCTCGATACCGGTCGTACAGGATCTCCAACGCATCGAGCTCGCCGGCCGCCACGCGTGCCAGAGCGGCCCGATCGGCGTCGTCGTCGGCCGTCGGGCTGCGCCGCTGGAGCGGGGCGGATGGCTCGCTCACTCCGGGAGTGCGCGCCGGTCACGCGTTCGGTTCATCGGCCGTGTCCGGAACCGTCGCTCCGACCTCGATGCCGAGGCGATCGAGGGTGGCGACGACCGCGGCATGGACGGTGTCGGGATCGGCCGACGCGTCGACGACGACGAAGCGCTCGGGTTCCGCCGCGGCGAGCGCGAGATAGCCGTCCCGGACGCGGCGGTGGAACGCCAGGTCGAACGACGCCTCGAACCGCAGCTGCTCGTCGTCGGACTTCCGGGCCAGGCCGACCTCCGCCGGGACGTCGAGCAGGATCGTGAGATCCGGGCGCAGCCCGGCGGTCGCGAAGGCCTGGAGATCCTGGAGCTGATCGATCGGCAGACCGCGACCGTAGCCCTGGTAGGCGACCGTCGAGTCGGCATAGCGGGCGCAGATGACGATGGTGCCCTCGGCGAGGGCCGGCTCGAGCACCTCGGAGACGTGTTGGGCCCGCGCGGCGCTGAACAGCAGGGCATCGGCCCGCGGGTCGATCCGGACGTCGGTGTCGACGAGCACGAGATGGCGGACGCGCTCACCGACCCGCGTCCCGCCCGGCTCGCGGGCGAGGAGCACGGGTCTGCCGGCCGCGGCGATCGCGGCGCGGAGCCGCTCTGCCTGGAGCGTCTTGCCGGATCCGTCGGGGCCCTCGATCGTGATGAAACGACCGCGTCGACCGGTCGGGGCGCGGGTCTCGGTCACGGCGCCGAGTGTAGACCGGACTCATCCGTCTGACGGTGGCCTGCGAACCAACTGCCAGGCGAGCCGCCCACGGTCGCCCACTCAGACGGATCCGGCACGGAGGGCCCTCGTGGCCGGTCCCGTCACTGCCCTTGGGAGGAACCCTTGCAGATGACAGTTCGACGCTCCTTGTCCGGCATCGGGCTGGTCGGCCTGGCGGCGCTCGTCGCCGCACTCGGCGCCGGCCCGATCCTCGTCGCCGGCGCCGACCATCTCGATGCTCCGACCGTCAAGCACGACGGCCGCATCGACATCACCGACCTGTACGTCTTCTCCAACGGGACCGGGACCGCCCTGGTCGTGAACGTCAACCCGCTCATGAGCCCCGCTTCGACGAAGACGGCGACGTTCCGGCCGTCCGCGCTCTATCAGATCAAGATCGACACCAATGGCGATGCCGCGGCCGACGTCGCCTATCGCATCCGCTTCAGCGGCGTCCAGAAGACCGCCAGCGGCGCCACGTTCCAGGACTTCGCCGTCCGCCGGGCGACCGGCCCGGCCGCGCGGACCGATGCCTGGGATGGCGCGCTCGTGCTCGGATCCGGGGTCTCGACCCCGTACGGTGGGACCCCGCGCATCTCGACCCTCAGCGGGGGCGGGCGGGCGTTCGCCGGCCCGCGTGACGACCCCTTCTTCTTCGACCTTGCTGGCTTCATCCAGTTCAAGTCGAAGCTCCTGGCGGGTTCTACCGGCCTGACCGAGCTGCTCGGCGGGTTCACCGGGACCGACACGTTCAAGGGCACGAACATCAGCTCGATCGTCCTCACCGTCCCGAACTCGATGCTCGGTGGCGCCGGCCACGGCATCGGTGTCTGGGCGACGACGTCGATCCCCGGCTCCGGCGGATACCACCAGGTCGAGCGGATGGCCCGGCCTGCGATCAACACCGTCTTCAACCACAACGACCAGGCCAAGGAAGGCGCCAATCGCCTCAGCCCCGTCGACGACCGGGCCTATGACAAGGCCAACGTCATCGGCGTGCTCGACGCGATCGGCCACGTCCTGTCGGTCGATCACCTGCCGGCGTACACCTCGACCCAGAAGGCGGCGATCGCGAACGTCCTCCTTCCGGACACCCTGACATTCAAGGTCGGCGACAGCGCCGGCTTCCTCAACGGTCGACGTCTGGCGAATGACGTCATCGACGCCGAGTTCGCGCTCCTGACGAACGGCAACGTCAAGAGCGACGGAGTCAATGGCAACGACGTGAAGCTGCCAGGGGCGTTCCCGTTCCTGGCCGCTCCCCACTGACGGTCCATCGCCCGGAGCCGGCTCGTCCGGCTCCGGGCGCCGTCCTCCGATGAAGTCGAGCCGACGACAGAGGGACCGATGATCAGTCACCTGCCAGCCCGGACCACGTCGATGCGCGGTCTTCCCCGCCGACCAGCCGCGCTCCTCGCGGCCACCGTCGCATTCGTCGTCATCAGCCAGGCGGCGTCGTTCGCGACCCGACCCGGTGGGCCGCTCGCGGGGCCCGCCTACGCCGTCGACACCGGGATCGCCGGCGCCGAGCTCGAACGGATCCGAGGTGACGTCCGCTTCTGGTCCGATCGATTCGCGGGCTCCCCGACCGACGTCGTCGCGGCGACCGAGCTCGCATCGGCGGAGCTCGAGCTGGGTCGCACGACCGGCGACATCGCCGCCTACTCGGCGGCCGACGCGGCCGTCACATCGGCCCTCGCCATCGTCCCCGACTACCTGTCGGCAATCGCCCTGCGCGGCACGACCGACATCGCACTCCACCGGTTCCCGGCCGCGGTCACGATCGCGCAGGGGATCCTCTCGGATCGACCCGCTGATCCCGGTGCGCTGGGCATCCTCGGAGACGCAAGCCTCGAGCTCGGCGACCTCACGACGGCCCGGTCGGCGTTCGATCAGCTGACCACGATCGATGGCGGCGCGGCGACGACGGTCAGGTCGGCTCACCTCGCCTTCGTCGAGGGTCGCACGGACGTTGCAGTCGCGCTGTCGCGGACCGCCGTCAGCGGAGCCATCGTCGATGGCCTCAGCGGGACCGCGCTGGCCTGGTATCTGGCCCAGCTCGGTGACGTGCTCGCCGCCACCGGCGATGCGTCCGGCGCCCGGGATGCTCGCGATGCGGCCGTTCGCGCCGCCCCGGACAGCTGGCTCGCCCACGGTGGCCGGGCCCGCTCCCTCGCCGCCGCCGGCGACATCGACGGCGCCATCGCGGAGCTCGACGCCGGGCTGGCGATCGTCCCGCAGGTCGACCTGCTGGCGCGCCGATCCGACCTCCTCGAGCGACGGGGTCGACCCGCCGACATCGCCCAGGCGGCGACCGACCGCGCGACGATCGACACGATCGCCACCCTGGCCAAGGCGAGCGGCAGCGTCTATGACCGCGCCTACGTCCTGTATCTCGCCGACCATGGTCTCCAGCACGAGCGCGCCGTCGAGCTCGCTCGCGCCGAGGCGTCCGTCCGCCATGACGCCTATGGGCACGACGCGCTGGCCTGGGCGCTGCTCGCGGCAGCGCAGCCGGGCGAGGCCAAGGTCGAGATCGATCAGGCCCTGGCGGTCGGGATCCGCGATCCGCGGGTCCTGTACCACGCGGGGATGATCGACGCGGCGACCGGCGACACGGCATCGGCCCGCGAACTCCTCGCCGCCGCGCTGGCGCTCGACCCGGCATTCGATCTTCGCCAGGCCGACCGGGCGCGACAGACCCTGGCCTCCCTGGCCAGCGGTGCGCCGTCCGTCACGAGCGCTCCATGAAGCTGCCGCTGCGTCTCGCCCGTCCAGCCCAGGAGCGACGCCGACGCGCGCGATGGTGCCTCGGCGCCGTGGTCGGGCTGGCCGCCGTGGTGACGCTGCCGGCGATCGCGCTCGCCCATCCGCTCGGCAACTTCACGATCAACCACTACGCCGGCATCCGCGTCCAGCCGGCCGCGATCCTGGTCGATCTCGTCATCGACGAGGCCGAGATCCCGGCGTTCCAGGATCGGCAACGGCTGGACCTCGACCACGACGGGACGGTCTCGCCTGCCGAGGCCACCGCAGCGGCTCCAGCCGAGTGCGCCCGTCTCGCTTCGACCGCCACGCTGACCGTCGCCGGCGCCGTCGCCCCGCTGACCGCCACCGCCGCCGGCCTGTCGTTCCCGCCCGGCGCAGCGGGCCTCGTGACGATGCGAACGGCCTGCCTCCTCGAGGCCCCGCTCGGCACGCCCGTGGCGGCCGGGACCACCGTGACGTTCGTCGACCGGTCGTTCCCGGAGCGGATCGGCTGGCGCGAGATCGTCGTCCAGGGGGACGGGGCGACGGTCGCGTCCGATCTGCCGACGACGAGCCCCTCGGCTCGCCTGACGGTCTACCCCACTGATCTGCTGAGCCAGCCGCTCGACATCCGCGAGGCCTCGTTCCGCGCCGCGCCGGGTGGCCCGGCGTTGCCGCCGCTCGAGCTGCCCGACGCGACGCCGATCGGCGGCCCTACGACGGAACCCGCGATGGCCGCCGCGTCGACGACGGCGGCGGTGCCGGGCGGTGCCGGTGCCGATATCGCCGGCCTCCTCTCGAGCACCGACATCACACCGCTCGTCCTGCTCGCCTCGATCCTCACCGCGCTGGCACTCGGCGCAGGTCACGCCCTGACACCCGGACATGGCAAGACGATCATGGCCGCCTATCTCGTCGGAACCCGTGGGACACCGTCGCACGCGATCGGTCTCGGGCTGGCGGTGACGGTGTCCCACACCCTCGGGATCCTCGTCCTGGCCGGCGTCATCCTCGCGGCCGGCAGCGCTCTCCCGCCGGAGCGGTTCCAGCAGACCGCGCCGCTCGTCTCGGCGATCGTCGTCCTCGGCATCGGCGCCTGGATGGTCGTCGGGCAGATCGGACGGCATCGGCGCCGTCGCTGCGGCCCAGACGCCCGACCACGAGCATGGGCACGCCCACGAGGATGAGCCTGGCCACGGACATGGCGATGATCACGAGCACGAGCACGAGCACGAGCACGAGCACGAGCACGAGCACCGCCACGGCCAGGTCGAACCGGAGCATCAGCACGGCCCGATCCGCCACCGCCACGTCCCGCAGGACCCCGGCAGCGTGTCGTGGCGCGGGCTCGTCGCTCTCGGTCTGGCCGGCGGGATCGTGCCCTCGACCAGCGCCCTCCTGATCCTGCTCGCCACCGTCGCGACCGGCCGGGCCGCCTACGGGCTGGTCCTCGTCATCGCCTTCGGCATCGGGATGGCGTGTGTCCTCGCGGGCATCGGCCTCACCCTGGTCGTGGCCCGTGGTCGCGCCGAGCGCGCGTCGAGCCGTCTCCGCGGTTCCGGACCGCTGGCTCGAGCTCGCGCCCGTCGCGGCGGCGATGGTCGTGCTCGGCCTGGGGATCTTTCTGACGAGCCAGGCGGTCGGCGGAGGCGTCGTCCTGTAGCCGAAGCCAGCCACGTCGCGCGGCGCCCACGCCGACCGCGACCGGCCCTGCTACCCTGCCCGTCGTGCTCGACCTGACAGCGCGCGCCCTGGATACGGCCACGGCTCGCGGCGCGTCCTACGCCGACGCCCGTGTCGTCCGTCGACTCGACGAATCGATCCAGATCAAGAGCGGCCGCGTCGAGGGTGTCTCGTCCGGCGAATCCGAGGGCATCGGGGTCCGGGTGATCGTCGATGGTGCCTGGGGCTTCGCGAGCACCCACCGGCTCGACCCTGCCGGCATCGACGAGGTCGCGGCCGAGGCGGTCCGGATCGCCCGGGCCAGCGCGACGGCGCTCCGGGTGCCGGTCGTCCTGGACGATCGACCGCCGGCCCACGGGACGTTCGAGACGCCCGTCTTGGAGGACCCGTTCGCGATCCCCCTGGGCACCAAGATCGAGCACCTCCTGGCCGCCGACACCGCGATGCGCCGGACGCCCGGGCTCGCGTTCACCGAGTCGATGTACGGCGCCCAGCGCGAGTGGAAGACGTTCGCGGCGACCGATGGCAGCGCGACCGAGCAGACGATCACCCATGTCGGCGCCGGGATCGAGGCCAACGCCGTCCGCGGCGACGACCACCAGCGGCGGAGCTACCCCGACTCGGGCGGCGGCTGGCAGGGCGCCGGCTACGAGTTCATCCGCGGCCTGGACCTGGCCGGTCACGGCGAGCCGCTGTCGGCCGAGGCGATCGCCCTCCTCGACGCCCCGCAGTGCCCGTCCGGCCGGTCGACGATCATCCTCGACCCGTCGCAGCTGTACCTCCAGATCCACGAGAGCTGCGGCCACCCGACCGAGCTCGACCGGGTCTTCGGGACGGAGGCGAGCTACGCCGGCACGAGCTTCCTCACGACCGACAAGCTGGCGGCCGGCTTCCGCTACGGCAGCGACCTCATCGACATCGTCGCCGACGCCACCGCGCCGGGCGGGATGGGGACGTTCGGCTGGGACGATGAGGGTGTCGCGGCCCAGGCGGTGCCGCTCGTGAAGGAGGGCATCTTCACCGGCTACCTCTCGAGCCGCGAGACCGCGCCACTGATCGGTCGGCGATCCGGCGGGGCGATGCGGGCCGACGGCTGGAACCGCATCCCGCTCATCCGGATGACCAACGTCAACCTGCTGCCCAAGCCCGGGATGAGCCTCGACGAGATCGTCGCCGACACCGACGACGGGCTGTACCTGAAGTCGAACCGCTCGTGGTCGATCGACGACCGTCGCCTGAACTTCCAGTTCGCGACCGAGGTCGCCTACGAGATCAAGGGCGGCAAGCTCGGCCGGCTCTTCCGGAACCCGACCTACACGGGCATCACCTACGAGTTCTGGCGCTCCTGCGACGCCGTCGGCGACGAACGCAGCTACCGGATGCTCGGGACGCCGAACTGCGGCAAGGGCGAGCCGGGCCAGGTCGGCCACGTCGGCCACGCCGTCTCGGGGGCGCGGTTCCGCGACGTCCAGATCGGTGTCGGCAAGTGGTGAGCGCGGGCGATCCGGCGGGCCTGCTGTCGATCGCCGAGGAGACCCTCGGCCATGCCGAGCGGGCCGGCGCGACGGAGGCGGAGGTCCTCGTCCTCGGGGAGGATTCGGCCCTGACGCGGTTCGCGAACAGCCAGATCCATCAGAACGTCGCCGAGGAGACGATCGGGGTCAACGTCCGGTTCGTCGTCGGCCAACGGGTCGGCGTCGCCTCGACCGGTCGTGCCGATGCCGAGGGGCTGAGGCGGGTCGCCGAGCGGGCCGGGGAGATCGCCCGGGCCACCTCGGAGCGACCGGACTGGCCGGGTCTGCCGGAGCCGGGCACGATCGTCGACGTCCCGACCGCCTACAGCGCCGAGACGGCGGCGCTGACTCCTGAGCTGCGGGCGGACGGCGCACGAGCGGTCATCGCCGCGGCGGACGACGCGGGTGTCCTCGCGTTCGGGTCGTTCTCGGCCGGCGTCGAGGCGATGGCGGTCGCGAACTCGAAGGGCGTCCGGGGCGTCCAGCATCGGACGACATCGCAGCTCCTCACCGTCTCGATGGGGCCCGACGGCGGGAACGGCTACGCGGAGGCCTGCGCCGTCGACTCGGCCACGATCGACGCCCGGGCGATCGGCCAGGAGGCGGCCGCCAAGGCCCGGGCGACGCGCGAATCCCGTCGGTCTCGAGCCGGGCGACTACCCGGTGGTCCTCGAGGAGTACGCCGTCTGCGACATCCTCGACATGCTCGGCTTTCTCGGGTTCAGTGCCCTGGCCGTCGAGGAAGAGCGGTCGTTCTACGAGCCCGGCCGGGTGGTCGGAAGCGAGCTCGTCTCGATCTGGGACGACGGCGCGGATCCGGCGGGGCTGCCGATGTCGTTCGACTATGAGGGGGTCCCGAAGGAGCGCGTCTCGCTCGATCGACCACGGACGCTGCGTCGATGTCGTCTACGACGGCGAGACGGCAGCCCGTGCCGGGCGCCGCTCGACCGGTCACGGGCTGCCCGCGCCGAACCCCTACGGCCCGTTCCCGCTGAACATGGTCATGGCGTCCGGGACCACGAGCCGCGACGGACTGATCGCCGGTCTCGACCGCGGCCTGCTCGTGACCCGCTTCCACTACACCAACCCGGTCCACCCGAAGCTCGCGATCGTCACCGGCATGACCCGCGACGGGACGTTCCTCGTCGAGGGCGGGAGTGATCGTCGGACCGGTCCGGAACCTCCGATACACGCAGTCCTATCTCGATGCGATCGGCGGGGTCGAGGCGGTCAGCTCGACCCGTCGGACGGTCCGGGGATTCCTCGGCGCGGTGGTCGTGCCCGCGGTCCGGATCGCGAGCTGGACGTTCACCGGCGCGACCGAGCACTGAGTCGGCGGTCGGGTCCCCTGGAACCCCGGCGCTCCTCGTAACGGCCCCGTACCGAGCCGGTGATCAGATGGCGGTATGGACCGATCACGACGGGCCGCCTGCGTCACCCTCGTCGCCCTCGCCCTCTCCGCGTGCGCGACCGCGCCGAGCGCCTCGCCAGCCTCGTCCCCGGGCAACGCGGCGTCCCCGTCGACGGCCCTGTCGGCTCCCGAACCGCTGGTCGTCGATGTCGACCTCGACGCGAGCGACATCGCGGCCGTCGCGATCCTCGCCCGGGATCCAGCCTTCGACCTCCGCGCGTTGACCGTCGCCGGGACGGGGATCGTCCATTGCGATGGCGGCCAGCGGGTCGGCCGAGGGCTGCTTGATGCGCTCGGGCTGACCGACGTGCCGGTCGCCTGTGGTCGCGAGACCGCCGGCGGGGCCGCGCGGGCGTTCCCCGAGGAATGGCGGACGGGCGCGGATGACGCATGGGGCATGTCGCTGGCCGATGCGGCGCCGCCGGCCCATCCCGGGACGGCATCGGACCTCATCCGCCGGGTGGCCTCCGAGGCGGATCGCCCGATCACGATCTTTGCGGCCGGCCCGCTGACGAACATCGCCGATGCCCTTGCCGCCGACCCGGCGCTGGCGACCAGAGTCGCGCGGCTTCACGTCATGGGCGGCGTCGTCGACGCCCTCGGGAACGTCGTCATCGACGACGTCCGGCAGAGCGATCGGATCGAGTGGAACTTCGCACGCCGATCCCGATGCCGTCGGCGCCGTCCTCGCCTCGAGCCTGCCGATCAGCCTCGTGCCGCTCGACGCGACCGACGACGTGCCCGTGCCCGCCGACCTCACCGCCTGGCTCGAGACCGACCACGCGGCGGCCGGTGCCGACATCGTCTACGAGCAGCTGCTCCGTCTGCCGTCGCGGATCGACCGATCCCGGCAGCCAGCTCTGGGACGAGCTCGCCGCCCTGACCCTGAGCCAGCCCGACCTCGTCCGCTGGCAGACGCTCGACCTCGCAGCTGAGACGACCGGGCGGACGGCTGGCCGGATCGAGCGCACCGACGACGGGCGCGAGGTGACCGTCGCTCTGGCAGCCGACCGACCGCGGGTCGAGACCGCCATGCTGGCTGCGCTGCGGCGCGGCCCACCGCGTCCCCATCCGTTCTCGTTCGCCGGCGACGATCTCCGCGGTCTGGGACGGGACCACCTGCTCCTGGGGCGGGCCGCCACCGGCGAGGGCCGGCATGCATCGGCTGACGTATCGAGAACCGCTCGACGGGTGACTCGTACGCCGTCGTCCGTCGTCGTCCAGCGACCCCACACGTGGCAGGAGCTCCTCGACCTCATCGCGGCGATCCAGCCCGGCACGCAGACCCAGCCGCCCGCCTGGGTCGACATCGCCGGCGGCGTCGGCGCGGCCGCCGGTGCCACGGGCCGATCGATCCTCGACCTGCCGGCCGGTGCCGGTGGGATGGCCGGGATCATCTGCGCGGCGGGCGACGACACCGCTCCACGGCTCGTCAGCAGCCCACCCGTCGACCTGCCCGGCTGAGATGGACGAACCAGGGGTAGGCTTCGGCTGCCGTGGCCAGTCCAGCATCGATCAAGTCGCGCCTCGCCCGCTCCTTCGACCCGGCCGAGCTGCGCCGGATCAAGAAGCTCTGGATCCAGCACTCGATCGCCGAGGACCGGCGCGACATCGACGGCCTCATCGCGACGCTGTCGGTGACGTGCACGTACGAGATCGTCCCGACCGGCCAGGTCTGGCACGGCCACGACGGCGCGCGGGTGTTCTACACGGAGCTGTTCGCCGCATTCCCGGACAACGCCTTCGGGCTGACCGAGATCGTCGTCGGGCCGCAGGGGGTCTTCGAGGTCGCCACCCTGACGGGCACGAACCTCGGGCCGTGGGCCGGCGTCGCGCCATCCGGCTTACCGGTCCGGCTCGAGGTCCTCATCCTCTTCCCATGGGACCCGGAGACGGAGCGGTTCAGCGGTGAGCGGATCTGGTTCGATCGCGGCGCGATCGCCTGACGATCGCCTGCCGACGTTCGTGTCGGTCGGGACGTGGGCGTTCGCTATCGGGGTCGGGATCGTCGGCGTCCTCGTGACGGTCTTCGCCCGCCGCGGCGGCCCGACGCTCCAGGACGCGGTCTGGGCCCCCGCGACGGCGATCGCCTTCGCGACGGTCGGCGCCATCATCGTCAACCAGCGGCCCGGCAACGTGATCGGCCGGCTGTGTCTCGTGATCGGGCTCCTGCTCGGGCTCAACGTCGCTCTGACCGGGATCGCGGCCTTCGTCGACGCGCGACCGGGGCCGTTGCCGGCGCCGTTCGTCGTCTTCGCCCTCGCCTCCGGACCGCTCCAGTGGATCGGGCTCGCGCTCATCGCCGCGCTGCTCGCCCGGTTCCCGGTCGGTCGCTTGCCGAGCCCGCCCTGGCGGGTCATCGACGCGATCGTCGGACTGTTCGCGATCGTCGTCAGCCTCACGATGTTCCTTCCCGGCGAGATATCGATCGATTGGCTCCTGCCGACCGAGAACCCGATCGGCGTCCTGCCACAGCCACCCGAAGACCTCGGCGAGGCGATCTGGGTCGTGGCCTTGATGCTCCTGTGGCCCATCGTCCTGGCATTCATCCTCGCGATCGTGGCGCTCGGGCTCCAGTACCGCAGAGCCGAGCAAGGCGGACGTGCCCAGATCCGCTGGGTCGTCGCCGCGGTCGGGCTGTTCTTCGTCGGGCTGACGTTGTCGGCCATCGGGACGCCGTTCGACGAGCTGACCTGGGCCCTCGTCCTGGTCTCGCCGGTCGCCATCCCGGTGGGCATCGGCATCGCCGTCACGCGTTACCGGCTCTACGAGATCGACCGCATCGTCAGCCGGACGATCAGCTACGCCGCCGTCACCGCGATCCTCGCCGCGACCTTCATCGGCGCCAACGTCACGCTCCAGTTCGCCCTCCGGCCGGCCCTTGGCGATGACACGATCGCCGTCGCGATGTCGACCCTCGTCGTCGCGATGCTTTTCGCCCCGGTCCGGAGTCGCGTCCAGGGAGTGGTCGACCGACGTTTCAACCGCGCCCGCATCGATGCCGAGCGTGCCGCGGCCCGGTTCGCCGACCAGCTTCGTGACGAGGTCGACCTCACGGCGCTGCGACGAGGCACGCTCGCGGCCGTGACCGGGGCGGTCGAGCCGCGCGATGCAGCCCTCTGGCTCAGGCATGCCGGGTACCCCGAGCCGTCACCGGACGCGGTCCTGTGATGGCGTCCGCCGGCGTAGCCTCGGTCCCAGGTCGCGTGACGGTCGCCTTCGTCTGGGTCCTCGCGGCGGTCGGCGTGCTGTTCACATCGGCAGCGGGGTATCTGTCCATCGCGGGCAGTGCTCAACCGAGCCTCAGCGACATCCTGTCGCTCCTCTCCCTCCTCGGAGCGCTCCTCGCGTTCATCCTGTCGGGCGCGATCATCGCCTCGCGTCAACCCGGCAACATCGTCGGCTGGCTGCTCATCGTCCCGGGCCTCGCGGTGCCGCTCAGCCAGTTCGCCAGCGCCTGGCTTGCCTTGCTCGACCCACCGCCGACGAGCGCGACTCCAGCCCTCTGGCTGGCGCTCTGGTTCACCGGCTGGTCGTGGCTCCTCCTCATCTTCCCGATCTTCGATCTTCTCCTGACGTTCCCGGAGGGTCGCCTGCTGTCTCGCCGCTGGCGCAGCGCCGTCGGGCTCGAGATCGTGATGATCGTCGTGTTCATCGGGTTCGTGGCGTTTGGTCCCGACCTCGTCCTCCTAAGCCCGGACGGCACCGAGGCGATCTGGTCGATCCCTAATCCGATCGGGTTCCTCCCGGAGAACACGTTCGATGACTTCATCGGAACGCCGTGGGCGATCGGCCTCCTGACGATGACGATCCTCAGCGTGTCCGCCTTCACCCTGCGCTTCCGACGCGGGTCGCCGGAGTTGCGCCACCAGCTGAAGTGGCCGATGCTGGCGATCGCGACCTTCGGGATCACTCTACGGCATCGCCGCCGTGGCCTCGCCCCTGAGCGACTCCGCGATCTGGAAAGTCCTGTTCGTGATCGCCGTCGCATCGATCCCGCTCTCGGTCGCGGTGGCAGTCCTGAAGTACCGCCTCTACGAGATCGACCGGATCATCAGCCGATCGGTGTCCTGGGCGATCGTCACCGCCCTCCTGGCGGGCGTGTTCGTCGCGATGGTGGTCGGCCTTCAGGCGGCGCTGGCCGGGCTGACCCAGGGTCAGACCGTGGCGGTAGCCGGTTCGACGCTCGTCGCCGCGGCGCTGTTCAACCCGGTCCGGGTCCGGGTCCAGCGGGCCGTCGACCGGAGGTTCAATCGTTCCACCTATGTCGCCGAGAAGATCGTCGGGGAATTCTCGGAGCGGATGCGCAGCGAGCTCGATCTCGAGACCCTCGGTTCCGATCTGGCGACGGCCGCGACCCGCGCGGTGGAGCCGGTGACGACGACGATCTGGCTTCGAAGATCGGCTCGATGACCGGGCGCTCGCTCCGGCTGTCCCTGTCTCCCCCGCCCGGCCGGCCCTTCATGGTGTACTAGTCCCGCTCGATGCACGACGCTCCGGACACGGACCCGGCGTCGTCTCGATGACGGATCGACAGTTCGAACACGCGTCCGCACGGCGCAGTCGTGATCCGGCGCGAGGGCATCCAGCACGAGGACGGAGAGGACATGCCAGAAGCCACGGGGTCAGAGACACCTTCGGAAGGGCCGCCGGAGGAGACGAGACCGCCCCGCGACGTTGGGATCGATCCCGAGCATCGCTCGAGGTGGCGAGCGATGCTCCAGGACTCGGGCGATCGCGCGCTGGATCGTCTGTTCGGGATCGAGACCTCGGGCTGGGTCGGTCACGACCAGCTGGGATTCGACCCCGAAGATGGCACCTACTATCGGCCCTCGAATTGGATCAATCTCGTCGGCGTCTATCGGATGCTGCGGCAGATGGACATCACGTCTTCCAACGTGTTCGCGGACTTCGGCTGCGGCAAGGGTGTCGTGGTCCTGCTGGCGGGCCGCTTCCGGTTCGGGCGGGTGATCGGCATCGATCTCTCCAAGTCGATGATCGATGTCGCCCGTCGGAACGTCGCTCGCCGCACGAAACCCGCCAAGCGGGGCCGGTATCAGCTGGTCCAGACCGACGCCGTGGAGTACGCGATCCCCGCCGATCTCGATACCTGTTACTTCTACATGCCGTTCCCGACGCCGATCTACGAGCAGGTGATCGCCAACCTGGCGGCGTCGGCGGCTGCACATCCACGCGTCATCCGGCTGCTGTTCCTGCATCCGACGCAGCCCGATGCCGAGGTCCCGGAGCGACACGGGTTCCATGAGGTGAGCCGGATCCGGGGCCTCGTCCTCTATTCCAACGGACCCGCGAGCACGTCGTCCTGAGGCCTACCAGGTCACCAGGCGCCACTTGCCCGGCTCGAGCGCATCCGGATCGCCGACCTCGGCGAAGATCGCGACCGCGGTCTTGAGGTGCTCGATCGCCGCCTCCTCGTCGCCGGTCGCGTGACGCAGGTCGGCGAGGCTGTTCTGGAGCGCCGCTTCCCGATGCCGGTCGCCGATCGAGCGGCACAGGGCCAGCGCTTCGTCGGTCAGGCCGATGGCCCGGGCGATCTCGCCAGCCGCGGCCAGCGAGCGGGCCAGGTTGTTCAGTGCGGCGACCTGCGCCGGTGCGTCGCCCGCTTCCGCGGCGAGCCGCAGGCTCTGACCGAGGAGGTCGCTCGCGGCCGACTGGTCGCCTCGCTCGGTCGCGAGGACGCCGGCGACGTTCGCGGCGCGGGCCACGGCATTCGGATCGCCGGACGCCTCCGCGGCGGCCAGGGCCTCCGCGGCCAGTCGGCGCGCGTCGTCGGCCCGGCCGGCCTGCTGGGCGTTGAGCCCCCGATCGGCGAGGAGGCGAGCCCGATCGGGCCCGGCGCCCTCGTGCTCGAGAGCGGCGGCGAAGTGGGCGTCCGCAGCGTCTGGGTCGCCACGGCGCTGATGGACGAGCGCGAGCCGGTGCTCGATCTCCCCGAGCCTCGCGGGGCTCGCGACCGCCGCGGCGGCCTCGAAGTGCTCGATCGCCGGGCCGTACTCTCCGGCCAGCGTCCGCAGATCGCCGAGCGCCGTGTGGATGTCCTCGACGTCGGGGTGTCCGAGCGCGAGCGCCGCCTCCAGATCGCCCTGGGCCTCGCGGTTGGCGAAGGCCGCTCGAGCCAGCTCGCCCGCCTCGACGAACGCGGCGGCGGCCTCCGCGTCACGGCCCGCCTCACGCTCGTGTCGGGCGATCCTGGCGATCCGGGCGGAGGACGGCTCGCGCACGTCCCTGGCCGTCCGTCCTCCACCAGCGCTCGATCGGAGCGCATCGGCCGCCCGTCGATGGAGCAGCCGCAACCGCGCCAGGCTCGTCGACCCGACCGCGACGTCGCGGAGCCGGGCATGGACGAAATCGAGGTCGTCGAGACCGCCGGCCACCTCCCGGACGATGCCCCTCCCGACGAGCTCCTCGATCGCGGCGACGGTCTCGTCGTCTGAGCGGCCGCTCGTCGCCCGGACCGTCTCGGCGTCGAACGATCGTCCGAGGATCGCGCCGGCGGTCGCGACCTGCCGGGCGATCTCTGAGAGGTCCGCCAGGCGCCCGGCGAGCAGGGAGCGGATGCCCGGCGGGACCGCATCAGCCGGCAGGTCGGACGCACCGAGCTCGACGAGATACAGCGGCAGACCCTCCGCCTCGTCGACGGCGCTCTCGAGCGCGGCGCTGGTCGGCGGCGCCGTTCGGCGCCAGGCGACGGCCGCGAGCTCACGCGAGGCGACCGGGTCGAGCCGGTCGAGCCGCAGGGTCGTCGCCGACCCGATGATCCGGGCGATGAGCGGGGCCGCCCGCTCATCGATGTCCTCTCGCCGGAATGTGATGAGGACGACGACCGGCCGACCAGAGAGCCGGCGCGAGAGGTACGCCAGGGTCTCGAGGGTCGACTCGTCGGCCCACTGGAGGTCGTCGACCCGAAGCATCCCTGGGGCCTCACCGCCGGCGAGCTCGACGAGCGCCGTCGTCACCGCCTCGAGCAGTCGATGGAGCGCGAACGGCCCGACCAGGTCCGCGGGTGCCGGCGCGTCGGCCGCGACCTCCGGGAGCAGTCGGGCGAGCTCGGTCCTGACGCCCGGCCCGAGCCGGTCGGTCCCGGCGGCGGCGATCCCGGCGCGGAGGAGCGCGACGATCGGCCCGAAGCCGATGCCGGCCTCGCCGGCGTAGGCGACCGCCTCGAGACAGGTCCCGCGCGAGTCTCGCATCTCGCGGACGACCGCGTCCGCCAGCCGCGTTTTGCCGATGCCGGCCTCGCCCTCGATCGCGATGACGATGCCATCCGCCTCGATGGCCCCGATCGCCGTCCGGAGGTGTGTCAGCTCGGTCGTCCGATCGACCAGCGGGAGCGACGACGATGCAGCGTCGGGCTCGCGGTCCTCGAGCGGCGGGCGTCCCTGGGGGGCCGACGGCGGTCCTGGCTCGACCTGGAAGGCGCCGTCCCGGATCGCTTCGTAGAGCGCGGTCGTCTCCGGCAACGGCGGCACGCCGAGCTCGCGGTCGAGCGTCCGCACGCAGTCCCGGTACTGGCGGACGGCTGCCGCCGGCTCGCCGGCCCTGGCATGCGCCTCCATGAGCAGCCGATGGGCCGGCTCGTGGAGTGGATCGAGCTCGAGCCAGCGGCGGCCGACCGTGATCGCCGCACCCGCATCCCCCGCCGAGAGCTCGAGCCTGGCGAGCCGCTCGAGCGCTCCCGCCAGCTCCCGTCGGTAGTCCTCCCGCTCGGCCAGCAGCCACTCATCGAACGGCTCGCTGTCACGGAGGGCGAAGCCGTCCATGAACGTCCCGCGATCGAGCACGGCGGCGGCCCGGAGCGCCGCGCGGCAGCGGCGGCACGACTCGCCCGAGTCATGGCGATGGGCGCGCGCCCGGGCGAGTGCCGCGCGGAAGGCGCCGAGATCGGAGGCGACGACGCCCGGATCGATCGCGACCGCCGATCGGTCGATCGTCAGCCGACCCGGGCCGAGGGCGGCATTGAGGACCGACAGGGTGCGCCGGAGGGCGCCGCGCGCGGAGGTCTCATCGGCCTCCGGCCAGAGAAGGGCGGCGAGGACATCCCGGCTCGCCGGGCGACCCGACGCCACCAGGTACGCGAGGAGGGCGACGGCCTTGCGGGTGTCGACATCGAGCGGCGCGCCCTCGACCCGGACCGAGACCGGGCCGAGAAGCTGGACATCGACCGGTGGCGGCGGCACGAGCGCAACGGTACACGCCACGCGGTTCGTCCCGTAACGTTGTCGAGACGAGCGACCTCGACGATGGCGCCATGATCGGAGGTTGTGTGACGACCGACGCCCGGACCGACCGAGCGACCGATCCGGTCGAGCGCGCCGGACGACTGATGCGGATCGCCATCGTGGTCCTGTTCCTTGCCGGCTTGGCCGTCTGCCTCTGGGCCGTCGAGCCGGTGGGGGTCGTCATGTACCTCGCCTACGCCGGCGTCGGCGGCCTCGTCGCCTATCGACGGCCGTCCCATCCGGTCGGCTGGTTGCTCATCCTGGCCGGCTGGGGCGCCACCGGGATCTCGCGGGTCGACCTCCCGGTGGACGCCTTGGTGGCCGGCGGACTGACGCCGCAGCAGGAGCTCGCGGCGTGGCTGAACGGGAACGCCTGGACGCTCGTCATCGGCGCCCTGTTCGGGGTGACGCTCGTGTTCCCGTCCGGGACGCTGCCGGGTGGTCGGGCCAGGACCCTCGCCCTGCTCGCATCGGCGGCGATGGTCCTGGCGGGCGTCCTCGTCACGATCGCCCCGACGATCAACGTCACGTCGATGTCCGGCCAGCCGGTGGACATCCCCAACCCGGTGGCCGTGGCTCCGGAAGCGGCGATCTGGGGGGTGCTGACGCCGACCACGGTGCTGTACCCAGCGATGTTCATGCTCCTCGCTGCCGGGATCGTGTCGCTGCTCCTGCGAGCCCGACGCTCGACGGGCCTCGAACGGCTCCAATACACCTGGCTCCTGGCAGCGATCTGCCTCGTCGTCATCGGATCGGCGGTCTGGGTGATCCTCACGTTCTTCGTCGCCCGCTACGAGCTCGTCTGGATCCCCGTCCTGCTCACCTACCCCACCGTCCCGATCGCCATCGCCGTCGCGGTCCTCCGGTATCGCCTGTTCGAGATCGATCGGATCATCAGCCGGACGATCGGCTGGGCCATCGTGACCCTTGGCCTCGCTACTGTCTTCGTCGCTGTGGTCGTCGGACTGCAGACCGTCCTGACGCCCTGGACGTCGGGCGACACATTGGCCGTCGCTGCGTCGACGCTCCTCGTCTTCGGCCTTTTCCAGCCGCTCCGACGACGGGTCCAGAGAGCCGTCGACCGCCGCTTCGACCGAGCCCGAGTCGATGCCGAGGCGACGGTCGAGGCGCTCGCGGCGCGGCTGCGCGAGGACGTGGCCCTCGATGCCGTCCGCCGGGAGGTCCTGCTCGCGACCGACCAGGCGCTCCGGCCGACGGCCACGGGGATGTGGCTCCGCGGTAGCGGTGGGTCGACATGACTTTCGGCGGGACCGCACCGAGGCGGCGGAGGTGGCCGTGGGCGGTCGCGGTCATCGACGTCGTGGCGTTGATCCTCGGTCAGGCGACCCTCCCCACGGACTCCGACGGAGGGGCGTTCATCCTCTTCGTCACGGCCATCGCCTCGTTCGCAGGAGTCGGAGCCCTGCTGATGACGCGGGTTCCCGGCAACATCCTCGGGCCACTCCTGCTGCTCTGCGGGACGCTCATGGCCGGGGTCACCGCGCTCGGCGGGTATGCGACGCTCGGGGCCTCGGCATCGCCGATGTGGCCGGGCACCGGTGTGGCAGCCAGCGCGAGCGAGGCCCTCTACATCGTCCCCATCGGCGTGGCGTTCGCGTTCGTGCCGCTCGTCTTCCCCAGCGGTCGTCTGCTGTCGCCGCGGTGGCGCTGGGTCGTCACCCTCGACATCGCGTTGCTCGCCACGAGCGTCGTCTCGAACCTGATCCGACCGGGGCTCGTCGGCGGGGTGCCGGTGGAGAACCCGCTCGCGATCCCAGCGCTCGAGCCGTTGGTGTCCGCCCTCGACCTCCCGAGTTCGCTCCTGGCGGTCGTCGCCTTCGGTGCGGCCGCGACCGCCCTCGCGATCCGATACCGAGGCGGGACGGTGGTGGTTCGACAGCAGGTCAAGTGGCTTCTTGCGGCCGCGACGGTGGCAGCCGTCGCCTTCCCGATCTCATTCGTGGTGGAGGACGAGACGCTCAGCACCGCGACCTTCTTCGTGGGCTTCCTCGCCTTCGTCGCATTGCCTCTCGCGATCGGTGTCGCGGTGCTGCGGTATCGGCTGTTCGAGATCGATCGGGTCATCAGCAGGACGTTGTCCTGGGCGATCGTCACCGGGCTGCTCGCAGCGGTCTTCGCCGTCGGCGTGGTCGGGCTCCAGGCGGTGCTCGTGACCTTCACCTCGGGCGACACGCTCGCGGTGGCGGCATCCACGCTCGTCGTCTTCGGCCTGTTCCAGCCCATCCGACGGCGGGTCCAGGCGACGGTCGACCGGCGCTTCGACCGGGCCAAGGTCGACGCCGAGCACACCGTCGAAGCACTGGCGTCACGGCTCCGCGACGACGTCGACCTCGGCGCGGTGCGATCCGAGGTGATCGAGGCGGTGGATGCCGCTCTCCACCCGGCATCGACCGGGCTGTGGCTGCGCGGCTCGGAGGATGCCCGGTGATAGAGCGACCGGCGAGCGGGCCGGGTCGGTCGTCGGTTCGTCCACGCCCGCAGGAGTGGCTGGTTCGGCTGGGCGCGTTCGCGGGGATCGTCCTCCCGCTGGTCACGATCGCCGTCGAGGCGCTGTCTGGCTGGCCGGCCGGGGGCTCGCACCTGGCCTACCTGCCCGTCGTGCTTGCATTCGTGGGCGTCGGCTGGCTCCTCTGCGAGCGCAGGCCGGGCAATGCCGTCGGCTCGCTCCTTCTCACCTTCGGGGCGCTGTTCGGCCTGTTCCTGCCGTTCGACCTGTATCTGGCCTCGGATCCAGCAGGCCTGGCCGCGACGCTCTCGGCGATCTACCTCAGCTCGCTCGACGTGCCGCTCTTCACGCTGCTCGCGCTGACCCTGGTCGTGTTCCCGGACGGCCGGCCGCTGAGCCCGCGGTGGCGGATCACGTACGTCGTCGCGGCGTTCGCTTCGGGGCTCGCCGTCGGCGGCTACCTCATCAGCAGCGCCCCGATCCCGATCTACCCGTCGTACACGAGCCCGGTCGGCATCCCCGACGTGGATGGCCTGCTGTTGGTCGAGTCCGCCTACGTCGTGATGCTCTGTCTCCTCATCGCCGGGGCGGCGTCGCTGTTCCTGCGCTGGCACCGCGGGTCGCAGACGGTCCGGGCTCAGGTGAAGTGGGTCGTCGGCGCGGCAATCATCGCCGCGGGGAGCGAGCTCCTCAATGTCGCGACGTTCGATCCCGCGGAACCGAACTCCCCGACCGCCATCGCGTCCTCGGTCGCGATCGGCCTCGTCCCGCTCTCGATCGGCATCGCCGTCCTCCGCTATCGGCTGTACGAGATCGACCGGATCATCAGCCGGACCATCGTCCTGGGCGATCGTCACCGGGGCCCTGGCACTCACGTTCATCGCCGTGCGTCGTGGGGCTTCAGACGGTCCTGGCCACCTTCACCGCCGGGAATACCCTGGCGGTGGCAGCCTCGACCCTCGTCGTGTTCGGCCTCTTCCAGCCGGTCCGACGCCGGGTCCAGAAGGCCGTGGATCGGCGCTTCGACCGGGCCAAGGTCGACGCCGAGCACACCGTCGAAGCACTGGCGTCACGGCTCCGCGACGACGTCGACCTCGGCGCGGTGCGATCCGAGGTGATCGAGGCGGTGGATGCCGCTCTCCACCCGGCATCGACCGGGCTGTGGCTGCGAGGCAGTGACCGCCCGACATGACGTCCTGGTGGATGTGCGACGGCGTATCTTCCGTCCGATGACGGCGGGGGTGACGAGGGTGGATCGATCCAGCCGGACGAGCTGGCCGCTACGGCTCGTGACGCTCGGACTGACGATCGTCGGGCTCGTCGCCGGCATCGCGGGGGCCCTCATCCCAGGGGGCCTGGGGCCGGAGGGTCCCATCTTCGCGGCGGTCGGGGTCGCCTTCCTTGGGGTCGGACTGCTGATCGTGGAGCGGTCCGGCGCCACCAGCGTCGGCTGGACATCGTGGTTGATCGGCGCCCTGGTCGCCGGCTTCGCGGCTGCCGATGTCTACGTCCGGATCACGCCTCCGCTTCCGAGTCAGCAGGACGTCGCATGGCTTATCAGCATCATCGACGGCCCGTTCTTCCTCCTCATCGCTCTCCTGTTCCTCAGGATCCCCGATGGCCATCTGCCCTCGCCGCGGTGGCGGATCCTCGTGGCCGTCATGGTCATCCTGGCCACAGCGACGGTCATCCGATCCGCGACGACGGCAGGCCCGCTGCCCTACTACCCGTGGATCACGAACCCGTTCGGGATCGCCGGTGTCGAGGGGTCGGTGATCGCAAGCCTGCCCTACGGTCTGCTCGTCGGATGCGTGGTCATCGCGGCGTTGTCGCTTTTCGTCCGCTGGCGCAAGGCGGACGCGATCGAGCGAGCCCAGCTCAAGTGGATCGTGGCCGCGGCTGCCCTGGTCGGCATCGCGATGCTCGGGTACGGGATCGAGGCGGGGCCGGGTGAGTACTCCCAGCTCGGCGACATCGCGATCGGTGTGGCGTTGCTGCTCTTCCCGATCGCGGTCGGGATCGCGATCCTCCGCTATCGCCTGTACGAGATCGACCGGCTCATCAGCCGGACGATCTCCTGGGCCATCGTGACGGCGACTCTTGCGGCGGTCTTCGTCGTGGTCGTCGTCGGGCTGCAGGCGCTCCTGGCCACGTTCACCGCGGCGAACACGCTCGCGGTCGCCGCCTCGACGCTCGTCGTGTTCGGGCTATTCCAGCCGGTCCGGCGCAGGGTCCAGGCGGCCGTTGACCGGCGGTTCGATCGGGCCAAGGTCGACGCCGAGCAGACCGTCGACGCCCTGGCCTCCCGGCTTCGGGACGACGTCGACCTCGAGGCCGTCCGGGCCGAGATCATGGACGCGGTCGACGGTGCCCTGCACCCGGCGGGGAGCGGGCTGTGGCTGCGGGTCCCGGATCGTCCCAGTGAGGGTGCGGGGTGAGCTGGCACATCGCGGTCGAGCTCGTCCACGTCGTCGCCGCGATCGTCTTCGCCGCCGGCTACATCAGCACGAACGTCCTGACCGAGCTGGCTCGCGAGACCGACGAAGCACCGACGCGCCGCGTCGCCCTCGGACTTTCCGGGGTGTTCGATCAATTCCTCGTCATCCCGTTCGGGACCCTCGCCGGACTGTCGGGTCTGGTGCTCTTCCCGGTGCTCGGCTACCCGATCACGAGCCAGTGGGTGTGGCTTTCGACGCTCCTGTATCTCGGCGTGATCGGCCTTGGGATCACCGTCTGGCGAGCCCGCGGCCTGCGGATCGAGGCGGCCCTCGCCGACGACGACGATGCGGCGGTGGTGGCCCTGTTGCGCGATCAGCGGTACGTCGCGCTGTCGCGCGGCGAGAATGTCGTCGTCTTCCTCATCGTCGTGCTCATGATCGTCAGACCGTCGTAACGGTTCCCGGACGGAGGGTCGCGAGACTGCTGCCATGACGTTCATCCAGTCGCTCCGACGGACGGTGGGACGCGGCGCACGTGACGAGGCGCCGCCGACGCCGGATACACCCCATCCCGCGGTGGCCGACGAGCCCGCGAGCATCGCCGTGGAGATCGCGCCGACCGACCCGCTCTTCGCCGTCCTCGAGTCGGCCGTCGGCGTCGTCGATGTCGATCGCATCGACCTCGACTCACCGGCGGTGCGGGAGCTCCGGGCCGCCGGTGTCCGGGTCGTCGTCCCGCTCGTGACCCAGGGAGAGTTGATCGGTGCCCTGTACCTCGGGCCCCGTCTGTCCGACCAGGACTACTCGACCGACGACCGTCGGCTGCTCACGACCCTCGCCGCCCAGGCCGCCCCGGCGATCCGGGTCGCCCAGCTCGTCGCCGAGCAGGCCGTCGAGATCCAGGCCCGTGAGCGACTGGACCAGGAGCTCCGCCTGGCGACATTGATCCAGCAGCAGTTCCTGCCCCACGCGCTGCCCGACCTGCCCGACTGGCAGGTGGCCGCCTACTACGGCCCGGCCCGGGCGGTCGGCGGTGACTTCTACGACTTCATCGAGCTGCCCGACGGCCGGATCGGGGTCGTCATCGGCGACGTGACCGACAAGGGCGTCCCTGCGGCACTGCTCATGGCCCGGACGCACTCGATCCTCCGCGGCGAGGCACCGAG
Source organism: uncultured Chloroflexia bacterium (assembly GCA_963729175.1). Classification (GTDB taxonomy): domain Bacteria; phylum Chloroflexota; class Limnocylindria; order Limnocylindrales; family CSP1-4; genus CAVSMY01. The sequence continues at coordinate 31,082 of CAVSMY010000015.1, forward strand.
GCTTGTCGAGCCGGGAGCGGTCCTCGCGTCGGCCAACGAGGCGCTCTGCCAGGAGACCCCGGCGAACATGTTCGTCACCTGCCTGTACGCGGTGCTCGACCCGGCGACCGGTCGGCTGGTCTTCGCGAACGCCGGTCACAACCTGCCCTATGTCCGGGGCACCGACGGCGTGACCGAGCTCCGGGCGACCGGGATGCCCCTGGGCCTGATGCCCGGGATGGTGTACGACGAGGTCGTCGCGACGATCGGCGCCGGCGAGACCGTGCTGCTGTCCTCGGACGGGTTCGTCGAGGCCCACGACCCCGGGGGCCAGATGTACGGCTTCCCGCGCCTGAAGGATGCCTTCGCGACGGAGCAGGCCGGGAGCGACACGATCGACGGGCTGCTCGAGGACCTGCGGACCTTCACCGGCAGGGACTGGGAGCAGGAGGACGACATCACCCTCGTCGCCCTGCGGCGATCGGCCGAGACCGGGCGGACCTTCATGTTCGGCCATCCCGAGGAGACGCCGAGCGTCCTGGTCGACACCCTGATCGCCGGTGAGATCGGCAACGAGCGCCAGGCGATGGAGATGGTCGCCGCGGCCGTCGCCCCGCTCGGGCTCCCCGCCGATCGGCTCGAACGACTCAAGACCGCGGTGGCCGAGACCACGATGAACGCGATCGAATACGGCAGCCAGGGTCGAGCCGACGTGCCCGTCCGGCTCCAGGTCTTCGCCACCGACGAGGCCGTGACGGTCCGGGTGACCGACCGGGCCCTCGGCGGCACGATCCCCGACGAGCCGGAGACCCCGGACCTCGAGGCGAAGCTCGCCGGGCTCCAGAAGGCCCGCGGGTGGGGCCTCTTCCTGATCGAGCAGATGGTCGACCGAGTGACGGTCGAACCGACCGAGGACGGCCAGGCCGTCGTCCTCCTGATGCGCAGAGGAGATGCCTGATGGCTGGCGAGCAGCTCGACGTGCGGGTCGAGGCCGGCCCGCAGACCTCCCGGATCGTGATGTCCGGGCGGCTCGACCGCGAGGGCGACGCGGCGATGGCCGATGGCTACAGCCGGGCGGAGGCGTCCGGTGCGACGACCGTCGTGCTCGACTTCACGGCCGTCGACTACATCAACAGCACCGGGATCGCCCTGGTCGTCCGGTTGCTCGGGGAGGCCCGACGCGACCATCGCACGGTCCGCGCGACGGGTCTGAGCCCGCACTACCGGGAGATCTTCCGGATCACCCGCCTGTCGGATTTCATGATCATCGAGGACGAGGCGACGACCGTCGCAGAGCCGGCCGTGTCCTGATGCCGGTGGCCCACGCGGTGACACCGGCGCGACTCGGCGCGCTCGCCCTGTGGTCCGTCGCAGTGCTAGCCGGACTGACGCTCAGCGCTGCGTTCCTCCAGAACCAGGAGTGGCTCGGGACCGATCTCGCCTTCGGCCTGTTCGTCCTGGTCGTCGTCGCCGATTCGATGGTCTTCGCGTCGATGGGCGCTCTGATCATCTTCCGGCGTCCGACGAACCACGTCGGCTGGCTCCTGGCCGGGATCGGGCCGCTCCTGAGCATGACGTTCACTGGCTATGTGATCGGCGCGGTCAGAACGGAGAACCTCGGGCCCGATGATGTGGTGGCCGGACTCCTGAGCTTGCTCGGCGGGATCGGGTTCTACTCGTTGTTCCTCATGCTGGCCCTGACGGCGATCCTCTTTCCGGACGGTCGGCTTCCGTCGCGACGGTGGCGTCTCCCGGTTGCGCTGGGGGCCGCCCCACTCGTCGTCGCCGTGCCCATCGCGCTGGTCAAGCCCGGGCCGGTCGACGTCGGGCTGGCGAACAACCCGCTGGGGATCCAGCTCGACGCGATGGCGCAGATCCGTCTCGTCACGGAGCCGCTCGCCACCATCGCCATTCCGGCGCTCCTCGCCCTCGGCGCCACGGCCGTGCTCGTTCGGTTTCGACACGCGGACGGAGACACTCGCGAGCAGTTGAAATGGCTCCTTGGGGCAGTCGCCGTCGTCGTGGTGCTGGTCGCGCTGAGCTTTTCGCAGCCGAGCGAGGAGCTCGCACCGACGGCCGTCCTTGCGGTCGCGAGCCTCTCGCTGCTCCCGATCTCGATCGGTGTGGCCGTCCTCCGGTATCGGCTGTACGAGATCGATCGCCTGGTCAGCCGGACGGTCAGCTGGTCGATCGTTACGGTCGTCCTGCTGGCGACCTTCGGGGTCGGGCTGCTGGCCCTCCAGGCGCTCCTCGCGGGAGTCACCCAGGGCCAGACGATCGCCGTCGCGGCCTCGACACTGATCGCCCTGGCGGCCTTCCAGCCGGTCCGCCGGCGGGTCCAGCGGGCGGTCGACCGGCGGTTCGACCGGACCCGCTACGACGGCGACCGGGTGGTCGCGGCGTTCGCCGCTCGGATGCGAGACCAGCTCGATCTGGCCCTCCTGACGGGCGAGATCGGGAGGGTCGCCACGGAGACGGTCCGCCCGACGCGCGCGAGCGTCTGGATCCGGGCGGCCCGGGCCGACGGTCGATGACCGAGCGAGATCTCCGGACGACGGGACCCGGCGAGCGCGTCGCTGCCGCGCTGCTCTGGATCCTCGCGGCGGTGGCAAGCTCGGCCCTCGTCGGGGCGGTCCTCATCGGCGGTGCCGAGCAGTTCGGTCCGCCCGACGATCCGGCCACGATCGCCTTCGTCCTCTTTCTCGCCCTTGCGTCGATGGCTTTCGCGACCGCCGGGATCCTCGTGGTCGTCCGTCGACCCGGGAACATCATCGGCTGGCTCATGCTCGCGATCGGCCCCTTGATCTCGGGAGCGTTCACCGGCTTCGCGCTCGGAGCCCTCTCCACCGCCGCCCTCGGTCCCGACGATCTGCGTGCCGGCTTCCTCAGCATGCTCGGCGTGACGACGCTCCTGCCGGCGCTCGCCCTCGTCGGGATCCTCACCCTCGTCTATCCGACGGGACACTTCCTGTCGCGACGGTGGGCCTGGCTGACGGCGATCGTCGCCGCGCCGATCGTGCTGGATGAGCTCCTCATCGTCATCCGGCCGGGCCAGCTCGACCCCACGCTGGCCCGCAACCCGCTCGGATTCGGGACATTCCTGCCGATGGAGCAGGCCGTCATCTTCGATGGGATCGCGTATCCGGCGACGTTCCTCCTCGTGCTCCTCGGGTTCCTGTCGATGCTGGTGCGACTGCGTGGGGCCGACGCGGTCACCCGGCAGCAGCTGAAGTGGTTCCTTGCCGCGGTCGCGGTGATCTTCGTCACGGGTGTCGCGAGCAGCCTCGGCGAGTCGAACAGCAACGACGTCATCGATCTGCTGGCGGTCGCCAGCTATGCCCTGCTGCCGACTGCGGTCTGCATCGCGATCCTGCGCTATCGGCTGTATGAGATCGACCGACTGGTCAGTCGGACCGTCAGCTGGGCGATCGTGACGGCCGTCCTGGTGGCGACGTTCGCGGCCGGCCTGCTGGCCCTCCAGACGATCCTTGCCGACGTCACCCAGGGCGACACGATCGCCGTGGCGGCCTCGACGCTCATCGCCCTGGCCGTCTTCCAGCCCGTCCGCCGGCGGGTCCAGCGGGCGGTCGACCGCCGGTTCGACCGGAGCCGCTACGACGCGGAGCGGGTGATCGATGACTTCGGCACGCGCCTGCGTGACCAGCTCGACCTGTCGCTTCTCAGGAGCGAGGTCGGGCGGGTCGCGACCGAGACCGTCCGTCCGACGCGGGCGAGCGTCTGGATCCGGCCGATCCGGCCGGGCGGCCGATGAGCGGTCCGGGCGCGCGGCGGGCGCACCGTCGTAACGATGACCGGACACCCGCGCGGTACACCATGCGCACACTGACGAGCAAGCGACGGATCGGAGGGGCGAGATGACAGCGACGACGGTCGAAGTGGAGCCGATCGACGGGACGGCGATCCTGCACATCCGCGGCGAGGTGACCGCGGCGTCCGAGGGGGCACTGATGGACGCCTACGGCGCCGCGACCGCGGCTGGCGCGACGACGATCGTCCTCGACTTCAGCAACCTCGAGTACATGAACAGCGGTGGCATCGGGCTGATGGTCACGCTCCTCATCCGGGTCCAGCGAGCGGGCCAGAAGCTCATGGCCGCGGGGCTGTCGGACCACTACCGCCAGATCATGTCGCTGACCCGCCTCGACGAGGCGATCGCGATCCACGACACACCCGCCTCGGCGCTGGCCGCGACGGTCTGAGGACACGACGATGGCCACTTCCCCGACCCCACCGATCGACACGACGCCGTCGACAGACGCTTCGCCTGCGAAGCCGGTCGATGCCGCTCCCGCCGCGGCCAAGGGCTCCGGCTGGGCCTCTCCGGTCGACCGCCTGACGGTCACGACCGCTCCGAAGGGGGCGATGCCGGTGACCGTCCAGGGCCGGCGGCTGGCGGGTCCCCTTCAGGGCTTCGGGCAGCTGTGGCAGAAGACGTTCCGCATCCGCCTCGACGGCCAGGCCGACCCGGCCGCGGTCGTCGCCCACTGGAAGGCCCACTTCCCGGAGTTCTGGCCGAAGGGCAACACGTTCTACGCTCCGCTCGAGGGCATCAAGCCCGGCGAGGTCGCTCTCCTGAAGGTCACCGCCGCCGGCCCGGTGAAGCTCAACAGCGGCGTCATGGTCATCTACGCCGACGACACGTCGTTCTCGCTCATGACCCCGGAGGGCCACACGTTGGCGGCCTGGATCACCTTCAGCGCCGAGCGCGATGCCGCGACCGGCGACGTGGTGGCCCAGACGCAGGCGCTGGAGCGGCCGTCCGATCCGTTCTACGAGATGGCGTACCTGCTCGGTGCGAACGAGAAGAACAGCCGGTTCTGGGAGGCCACGCTCGAGAACCTCGCCCGATCCCTCGGGGTCGAGGGCCGCTGCGAGCGCACGATCGTCCGGGTCGATCCGAAGCGCCAGTGGCGCCACGCCGGGAACGTGGTCCACAACGCGAACATCCGTGGCACCTTCTGGACGATCACCCACCCGCGGTCCTGGCGGCGCTGACCCGCGCCACCCGACCGATCACCTGCTGACACCGACACACGCGTGACCGACCGGCTCGACGCCGTCGTCGTCGGCGCCGGGCCGAACGGGCTGGCGGCGGCGATCACCCTTGCCCAGGCGGGCTGGTCGGTCCGCGTCGTCGAGGCGTCCGACACGCCCGGAGGCGGCAGCCGCTCGGCCGAGCTGACGCTGCCCGGATACATCCACGATGTCTGCGCGACCGTCATGGGCACGCACCTCGCCTCGCCGTTCTTTCGCGACGTTGTGGACCTCAGTCGTCACGGTCTGGAGTTCGCGACCCCGGACGCGCCGCTCGGCCACGCGCTCGACGATGGCCGAGCGGTCATGCTGGAGCGGTCCGTCGACGCGACCGCGGCGGGCCTCGGACGGGACGGGACCGCCTACCGACGACTCGTCGGGCCGCTCGTCGCGGACGCCGACCGGCTGCTGCCCTGGCTCCTCGGCCCGGTGGCCCGGCCGACCCGTCACCCGATCGCCCAGGCCCGGTTCGGCATCCCGGGTATCGCCTCGGCGACGGTTCTCGCGCGGACGGTGTTCCGCGAGGAACCGGGCCGGGCGCTGCTCGCCGGGCTCGCCGGTCACTCGATGCTGCCGCTCCGCGAGCCGGGTACCGCCGGCTTCGCCCTCGTCCTCGCGCTGATGGCCCACGTCACCGGCTGGCCGGTGGTCCGTGGCGGAGCAGGCAGACTGGCCGAGGCGATGACAGCCGAGCTCCTGTCGCTCGGCGGCGAGATCGAGACGGGCCGTCGGGTCGAGAGCCTCGAGGAGCTCCCGACGGCGCGGGCGACGCTGCTCGACCTGTCGCCTCGCCAGGTCGTGGCGATCGCCGGCGGACGGCTCCCGGACCGCTACCGCCGTCGCCTGGCCGGGTTCCGCTACGGGCCGGGCGTCTGCAAGGTCGACTGGGCCCTCTCCGGACCGATCCCCTGGCAGGCCCCCGAGCTGGCCCGCGCCGGGACGGTCCATGTCGGTGGATCCGCTGGCCGAGATCGCAGCGGCCGAGCGCGAGCCGCATCGCGGTCGGGACGCCGCTCGACCGTATCTGCTGCTCGTCCAGGCCACCCGGTTCGACCCGACGCGGGCGCCCGACGGCGGCCAGACGGCCTGGGCGTACTGCCACGTGCCCCACGGCTCGGCCGTCGACGTGAGCTCGGCGATGGAGGCCCAGATCGAGCGCTTCGCACCGGGGTTCCGCGACACGATCATCGGTCGTTCGGTGAAGACCGCGGCGGCGATGGAGGCCTACGACGCGAACTACGTCGGCGGCGACATCAACGGCGGCGTCCAGGACCTGCGGCAGCTGTTCGGTCGACCGATCCTGACCCGCGACCCGTACGCGACCCCCGTCCGGGGCCTGTACATCTGCTCGTCGTCGACGCCGCCGGGCGGCGGCGTCCACGGCATGTCGGGCTACCTCGCCGCACGATCGGCGCTTCGACGCACAGGCCGCGACCGCTGAACCCAGGGACGAGCGACTAGCGCACGGAGACGGATCCCACCCCACCCCGGAGGTCGAACTCGACGCGGTGTCGGGCGGTCGCCCAGTCGGGCGAGATCCAGCCACCGGAGGGATCGCGCGGGAACCGCGCCATGTCGACATCGGTCGAGCCGAGCCCCATCTTCGAGGAGATCCGGGCCGCGACGCCGGGCGGGACGATGAACCGGAGCGAGGCGACGCCGGCCTCGGCATCGACGCGGGTGTAGTCGGTCGTGGCCGGGACGGTGATCGTCGTGTCCGAGGCGCCGGACTTGACGCGCAGGTCGGTGACCCGGAGCGCTGACAGATCGGCCACGGTCTTCGAGGCGCCGCCCTCGAGCGCGAGACGGAGCGGGACCGCGTCCGTCAGCCCGATCCGCCATTCGAACGGCGCGCGGTCCCACGGCGCGCTCCACATCCGATCCGCCGGCGTCGCCAGCCGGATCCGACCGGGGCCGCGGCCCTCGAGCCGGGCGCCGCCCCGGAACGTGCCGTCGACGAGGTGGCCGGGCCCGGCCGGCCCGGTGATCGTCAGGACCCCGGCGCCGAACGAGATCGTGACGTCGGCCATCGTGGCGTCGCCCAGATCGATCGATCGATCCTCGTCGTCCCCCGACAGCGTCGAGGCCTGGGCGGCCTGGGTGGCCGGTCCGCCAGCGGCCTCGGCGGCCGCGCCGGTCGCCCTGGCGGCGGCTCCCTCGGCGGCCTCGCCAGCCGCCGCCGCGGCGGCGGCTGCCCCGGGCACCGGGCCGCGCGCCGGGCCCGCCGGTGTCCAGCCGGCGCCTCCGCTCGCCTCCCAGCTATCGGCCCGCCAGAACCGCGGCGCGACGAACGCCCCGACGAGCAGCAGCAGTCCGAGGATGACGATCAGCGCCGGGACCACGACCGAGACGACCTGCTGATCGGCGTTGCCGAGGCCGAGGAAGCCCTCGAAGAACACGAACCCGACGAGGAAGAGAGCGATGCCGGCCGTCAGTGCGCCGAGGCCCGACCGGATGAACCGGCCCTGGCCGGTCAGGAGCCCGTAGAGGGACATCCCGAGGCCCACGCCGCCTGGCGCGACGAGGGCCCAGGCGTAGGCCCAGCTCCCGGAGGAGTCCGTAGCCTGCTGGACGCCGAGGACGACCCCGACCGTCGTGACGATCCCGCCGGCGATCGCGAATCCGACGCCGCCTTCGTGGCCGACGAGCAGGCCGGCGACGAAGAGGCCGATGCCGACCGCGATCGGCCAGACGGGCCAGTCGATGTGGAACGTCAGCTGCTGCCCGGCGAAGAGCAGCAGACCGATGACGATCAGGACGATCCCGATGCCGGCGCCCCGGCGGGTGTCCGACTGCATGGCCTGCATGATGCGCCTCCGGATCGTGGCGAGAGCACGGAGCGAGGCGAGCCGAGGGACAGACCTCGCCACGTTCGATCGTCGTCCGGGAGGGCACCGCCCGGGATGTGCCACCCGGCCCGCGATCACGGGTCGCGCGTCACCATCGCGCCGGGGAGCCGATCAGGCGACGCAGAACTCGTTGCCCTCGGGGTCGGCCAGGACCGACCAGCAGAAGTCGCCGAGACAGCGTTCCGCGGCGATGACCGTGGCCCCGAGCCCGACGAGGCGTTCGAGCTCCGCCGCCCGATCCTCCGACCCCAGGTCGAGGTGGACGCGGTTCTTCACGACCTTCGCCTCGGGGACCTTCTGGAACAGGATCGGCAGGGGATGCGGGCCATCCCCGATCCGCTGTTCCGGTGGCGGCACGATGGCGACGAACTGCTCGTCGACGTCGCGGCGCTCCCAGCCGCCGAGCGCCTCGGTCCAGAAGCCCGACGACCACGTCGTGGTCGGCGCAGTCGATGACGACCTCGCGCTGGCGCAGCGGCAACGACGCCTCCTCTCGGGACTGTCGACTGACCATACGGCTCCGACCCCTGCCACGTTCGACCGTAACGCTCCCGAGACGGCAGATGTCGACGATGTCGCGCATGACGATGAGCGGCCGATCGCTGGATCGCGCACTGATCTGGCTCGGCGTCGCCCTGTGTAGCGCTTCGTTCGCGGTGATCGCCCTCGCCGTGTGGCTGCGGGTCACGTCGAGCGCGCCACCATTGGAGAACCGGTTCGGGATCAGCGATGCATCGCTTGTCGGCCCGATCGTCCTCGTCGTGGCGTGCGCCGCGGTCGCCCTCGTCATCCTCGTGCGTCGACCACGGACCGTCGTCGCCTGGCTGCTGTCCGGGATCGGCCTGTCCTACGGCGTAACGGTCCTGTGTATCGCGGCCGTCTTCGACGCCGCCGTCCATCCCGGGCCGGTCGGGCTCGCCGAGGTGGGCTGGCTCGCACAGGTCGGGGCCCAGGTCGCTGGCGTCCTGACATTCGTCTTCATCTTCGCCTTCCCGGATCCCGCGAGGATCCCGCGAGGCGGCCTCCTGCTCGTCGCGGCAGCCGTCGTGGCCGGGGTGAACAGCGCCTGGATCAGCCTCCACCCGGGGCCGTTGTTCCTGTGGCCGACCATCGTCAACCCCATCGGCGTCGCTCCCGTGCTCCTCGGCGGCGGAAGTGCCGACGTCGTCGTCGTTCCCGCTCCTGGTCGGCTCGGGCTGGCTCCTGACGATCCCGTGGCTCGCATGGCGCTACCGCTGGAGCGACCCGGTCGAGCGGCTCCAGCTCAAGTGGTTCGCGTCCGCCGGTATCGTCTCGGTGGTCGCGTTGATCATCCTGCTGGCCGTCGGCCTGAGCGGGTGGAACGATCCTGGCCTGTGGTGGCCGATCGCGCTGTACGCCCTGGCGATGACGCTCGTGCCGGTCGCCGTAGGGGTCGCGATCCTGCGATACGACCTGTACGCCATCGACCGGATCATCAATCGGGCGATCGTCTACTCGGCGCTGACCGCCCTCCTGGCGGTCGCATTCGCGGTGACGATCACCGCCCTCGGAACGATCGCCAGGATCACCCTCATCGGGAGTGGTGAGGGCGATGCCGTCATCGTGGCGCTCTCGACTCTGACCATCGCGGCGCTCTTCAACCCCCTCCGCAGGCTGATCCAGACGGCCGTCGACCGGCGGTTCGACCGGGCGCGCTACGACACGACCCGGACCATCGACGCGTTCGCCGAGCGGCTTCGCGGCACCCTCGACCTGGAACAGCTCGAGACCGAGATGCTCGAGGTCGTCCGGGGTGCCCTCCGACCATCGATCGCGGGCGTCTGGCTCGGGAGAGGCCGGTGACCGGGCGAGGGCCGACCGACCGGGCGCTCAGATGGCTCGGCGTCCTGGTCTGGGTGGGGACGGTGGCCCTGACGGTCGTCGCATTCGGCCTTCGGCTGATGTCACACGCTCCCCCCTATGAGAACCGCTTCGGGATGACGGATGCGTCGCTGGGCGGCTTCGGGATCCTCGAGGTCACCTGCGTGAGCGTGGCTCTCGTCATCATCAGTCGGTTGCCGCGCAACCTCGTGGCCTGGTTGCTGTTCGGCATCGGCTTGTCGTATGCCATCTCGATCGTCTGCGCCGCGATCGTCTTCGACGCCGCGGCTGACGGGACGCTGGCGGATCGCGCGATCGTCGCCTGGCTGGCTCAGGCGGGCGCCCAGGTGGCGGGCGTCCTGACATTCGTCTTCATCTTCGTCTATCCGGAGATCCACCTCGACGAACGGAAGCGGCTGACGGTCGGGGTCGTCGTCTTCGGCGGCACGGTGATCGGGGTCGGGTCGATCGCCCTCCACCCGGGTTCGCTGTTCTTCTGGCCATCGATCCCGAATCCGTTCGGCATCGGCCCGCGGTTCCTGCTCGGTCCCGACGAAAGCCTGGTCGCCGTGCCGGTGATCCTGCTGGCCTTCGGACTGGCTGCCGTGGCCTGGATCGGCTGGCGCTATCGCCGGAGCCAGGGGGTCGAGCGTCTGCAGCTCAAGTGGTTCGTCTCGGCCGCGGTCGTGTCGCTGGCGGCGCTGGTCGTCCTGATCACCCTCGGCGGTGCCGGGCGCGGCACGGGGACGGAGTGGTGGCCACTCCTCGTCTACGCCCTCTCGGTGACGCTCGTCCCGATCGCGGTCGGCGTCGCGATCCTTCGCTACGACCTCTACGCGATCGACCGGATCATCAACCGGGCCATCGTCTACGCCGCCGTCACGGCATTGCTCGCCCTCGTCTTCGCCGCGATCGTGGTCGTCGTCGGGGCTGCGCTCGCGGGGGTCACGAACGAATACGAGACGGTCGCCGTCGCGATCTCGACGCTCGCCGTCGCGGCGCTCTTCAGCCCCATCCGCGGCCGCATCCAGCGGGCAGTCGATCGGCGGTTCTACCGAGCCAAGTACGACTCGACCCGGACGGTCGACGCGTTCGGCGAGCGGCTCCGCCGGACCCTCGACCTCGAAGAGCTCGAAGGCGAGATGCTCGATGTCGTCGAGCGGGCGCTACGACCCCGGGCTGCCGGCGTCTGGCTCGCCGGCGCGGAGCCGGCCGAAGGTCAGCGCCAGGCCGTCCGGGCCTGATCCGGGTACAGCCTCACTCGTCGGTACGGCTCCCGCCCGCGCGAGCGGGAGACGAGGTTGGCCCGCTCGGCCATCTGGTGCTGGAGTCGCCGGATGTAGGCGTTCTGGGGTGACAGCTCGACCGGCTCGGACCGCTTGAGGACCATCCCGATGGCCTCTTCGGTCTCGCGCAGGGCCGCCTCGCGCGGGTCGACCTCGAGGGCGAAGATCGACGTGAGCGAGGCCTGCATCTGGAGGATGGTGTTCGACTTGAGGACGTAGATCGGCATCGCCCGCTCCTCGGCCTCCCGCAGGGCCGGGGTCTTCTGGCGGTACTCCGAGCGGAGCGTCATGACGACGTCCGCCTCGTCGATGTCGCGGCCGATGATGACCGGCAGCTGGAGTTCGCGGATCGCCTGCTCGAGCCGCTTGCGGCTGATGCCGTGCGGAAAGACCCGGAGCGTCGGCAGGGTGCCGGCGTCCTCGACGATCAGCGCCGGGCCGTCATCCTCCGCTGCCGCTGCGACCGCCCGGTCCGCGAGTGCCTCGTCGTCGGAGGCATCGTCCGCGGCGACGACGTCGAGCGTTGACGGGTCCGGTGCCCTCGTCGGCATGGAGCGCCGTGATCGCCTTCGACGCCTGCTCCCGCCAGGCGCAGCTGGCGCTCCCATTCGCGCATGTCACGGGCCCGGACCTCGAGCGCGGCGGTCTGGTCGGCTCGCTCCAGGGGACCCCGATCGGCGATCCCACCGGCGACGAACGGCGCCTCGCCCTCGGTCCGGACGGCCGCTTCGGCTGCTCCTCGGGCAGCGTCGCGAGAGGAGCCACCGCGCGTCGGCCGCCACGATCCGGACGCACCGGGTCGATAGCCCTGGCGCAGACCGGATCCGGTCGCGCCATCGCCGAAGTGGCGACGTCCGATAGCCCTGGCCGCGCCAGCCCGGCTCCGTCCGCCACGACGGCCCCGCCCCGACGAGCCCGGCGAAGCGCTCGGGACCGAGCTGCTCACGCGGCGACGGTCGCGGTCGCGACTGGGACCGATGGACGCCCTCCTCGTCGCGCCAGCGCTGCTCCGGCGCGACCGGGTCGCCGCGAAGCATCTGGTCGACGGTCTCGGCGACGTCGGTGTGGACGATGACGCGGTCGCGGTCGGCGATCTCGACGACGACATCGAATGTCGGGGGAGCCTTGCGCTCGAGGACGCTCTTCTGGGTTCGGCGGCGGCGGGCCTCCTCGTCGCCGAGGGTCACGCTCTGGATGCCGCCGATCAGGTCCGAAAGGGTCGGGTTGAGCATCAGATTGTCGAGGTTGTTGCCGTGGGCCGTCCCGATGAGCTGGACGCCTCGCTCGGCGATCGTCCGGGCCGCCACCGCTTCGAGCTCGGTCCCGATCTCGTCGATGACGATGACCTGGGGCATGTGGTTCTCGACCGCCTCGATCATCACCTCGTGCTGCAACGACGGTGTCCGGACCTGCATCCGGCGAGCCTTGCCGATCGCGGGATGGGGGATGTCGCCATCGCCGGCGATCTCGTTGCTCGTGTCGACGACGACGACCCGCTTGCGGAAGTCGTCGGCCAGGACGCGGGCGGCCTCACGCAGCATCGTCGTCTTGCCGATGCCCGGGCGACCCATGATGAGGATCGACTTGCCCGGACTCGACGAGGTCCTCGACGATCTCGATCGTCCCGAAGACCGCCCGCCCGATCCGGAGCGTCAGCCCGACGATCTTGCCGGTCCGGTTCCGGATCGCGCTGATCCGGTGGAGGGTCCGCTCGATCCCGGCCCGGTTGTCGTCGCCGAACAAGCCGATGTGGTCGACGACGTGGGCGATGTCGGCCTCGGTCACCTCGCGCTCGAGGAGCATGACCTCGCGATCGGGGAACCGACCTTCCGGCGGGCGGCCGAGGTCGAGGACGACCTCGATCAGACCCTCGCGCTCCGGCAGCTCGTTGACCGCGGCCACGATCTCCGGCGGCAAGGCCGCCAGCAGGGCATCGAGATCGTCGATCGATTCGCGGCGGCGAGCCTCAGGTCCCACCATCGACCTCCACGCTGCGGCTAGCTGACGCCGGCCGGCACGAGGGCCGGCTCGGCGACACGGACGAGGGTCTCCTTGAGGAGCAGGGTGACCGTCGCGATCGATTCGAAGCCGGCCTCCTCGAGGCGGCCGTCGATGGGCGACTCGTAGGTCCGGACAGGTGACAGCACGCCGTGCTCGTGACGATGTCCAGAGCCGCGCTCGATCCGCTCGCGGATGATCCCGAGACCGAACTCGACGAGCGGTCCGACATCCCGCTCCGGTCGCGCCAGGATCTTCAGGTAGTGCGGCTGGTCCTCCTTAGCGACGCCGACCTGGACGAACGCGTCGAGCAGCGTGCCGTCCGCCCCGCCGCCCGGCGTCTGCTGGACGTAGGCCTCGACATCGGCGAACCGGAGGATCGGCGCCAGCGAGCTCCTGGGGACGCGCCACGAGATGCCCTGGCGCTCCCAGTCGGAGATCCGGAGGAGCTCCAGACGTTGGACCGGCTGGGGCGTCACGGCGGCATACAGGCGGTGGAGCGCGACGGCGTCGACCGGCTCGGCATCGCGGATCCCGCATTCCTTCGCTCGGTCGGTCGTCCAGGGCTCGGGCAGCTCCTCGGTCGCCGGGCGGAGCATGACCCGCTCGTCGCCGTAGCGCGCGAAGCCGGCCTGCATGAACAGGTCGACGTTGCCGTCCTCGTCGGCACAGGCGACGTGGATCCGGCCCATCCCCGCCCGGCCGGCGTCGCGGAGCAGCTGATGGACGAGCCGGAAGCGGATATCGCCGGCTTCGCCGGCCCCGATCGCGTCGAGCTCGACGATCGTCCACTCGTCGCGATGGCTGTCGCGCTCTGCCCGAAGCAGCCCGGCGACGCGGCCGTCCTCCTCGTAGACGTACAGCAGATCGTGCGGTCGGAACGCCCCGAGAGGCAGCCGGAACAGGCTGAACATGCCGATCCGGGTCGAGCTGACGGGCAGGCCCAGCGAGCGCGTCCCGTTGCCTTCGATCTGACACAGCCGAGACAGCTCGCCGAGCGCCGGCGAGGTCCGTCAACCGGGCGACCCGGACCTTGACCCGGCCGCTCACGACGCCTGCCTCGCCCGTCGGGTCGGGTGGTGGCGACGCCCGGACCCCTCGCCCGGGTCGGCGTGCTCCGAGGCCATCGTCGCCACGAGGCGGTGGAAGCGGGTCTCGCCGGCCAGCTCGGGATGGAACGCCGTGGCGACGATGTTCCGCTCCCGGACGGCGACGATCCGACCGTCGTCAAGACGGGCCAGAACGTCGACCTCGGGCCCGACGCGGTCGATGACGGGTGCCCGGATGAAGACGGCGTGGACCGGCCGGTCGCCCAGGATCGGCACGGCCAGCTCGGCCTCGAACGAGTCGAGCTGGCGACCGAAGGCATTCCGTCGGACCGTGATATCGAGCAGCGGCAGGATCGGCGTCTCCTCGCCCTCGATCTCGTCAGCCAGGACGATCATCCCGGCACAGGTCCCGAACAGCGGCGCGCCGCTGGCAGCCAGATCGAGGATCGGCTGACGCAGACCCCAGCGGTCGATGAGCCGACGCATCGTGGTGCTCTCACCGCCCGGCAGGATCAGGCCGTCGACGCCGTCGAGGTCCCCGGGCAGGCGCACATCGACGCCCTCGACGCCGATCGCGTCAAGGGTCGCCAGGTGCTCCGCGAACGCCCCTTGCAACGCAAGGACGCCGATCCGCACGGCGGGAGGCCCCGCTACCAGCCGCGGACCGCCAGCCGCTCCGCCTCCGGGATCGCTTCGAGCGCGATGCCGCGCATCGGGGCGCCGAGGCCCTTGCTGACCTCGGCCAGGATCTTCGGGTCGTCGAAGTGGGTCGTGGCCTGGACGATCGCGTTGGCCATCCGGGCCGGCTCGTCGCTCTTGAAGATGCCCGAGCCGACGAAGACGCCCTCCGCGCCGAGCTGCATGACGAGGGCCGCGTCGGCCGGGGTGCTGATGCCGCCGGCGACGAAGTTCACGACCGGCAGCTTGCCGTCCTGGGCGACCTGCTTCACCAGCTCGTAGGGGGCCTGGAGGTCCTTCGCCGCGACGAACAGCTCGTCGTCGCGGAGACCCTGGAGCCGTCGGATCTCGGCCAGCACGTCGCGCAGCTGACGGACCGCCTCGACGACGTTGCCGGTCCCGGCCTCGCCCTTCGTCCGCATCATCGCGGCGCCTTCGTTGATCCGTCGGAGGGCCTCGCCGAGGTTCCGGCAGCCGCACACGAAGGGGACCTTGAAGGCGTGCTTGTCGATGTGGTTGGCCTCGTCGGCGGGCGTCAGGACCTCGGACTCATCGATGTAGTCGACGCCGAGCGCCTCGAGGATCTGGGCCTCGACGAAGTGGCCGATCCGGGCCTTGGCCATCACCGGGATGGAGACGGCGTCCATGATCCCCTCGATCATCGAGGGGTCGCTCATCCGGGCCACGCCGCCCGCGGCGCGGATGTCGGCCGGGACGCGCTCGAGCGCCATGACGGCGACGGCGCCGGCTTCCTCGGCGATCGACGCCTGCTCGGGAGTGACGACGTCCATGATGACGCCGCCCTTGAGCATCTGGGCGAGGCCCTTCTTCGTCGTCCAGGTGGACGTTTCGACGGTCATGTGTGGTGGCTTCCTCTGGTCGTCCGCGTCGGGCCGCCACCGTGCTTGCCCCGGGGTCCTCGCCCGCTCGAGCACGGGAGGGCGGCCGTGCGCTCGCCCGATTATGTCACGCCCTTCGCGCGGTCCCGTGGGAGTGACCCGCGCCGTGGTGCACGGGCGCCGGCGGTGTGGCGGTGTGGCGCGGCGGCACGGCGACCCCGAGACACTGGGTGGCCCCGTCCCTCGGCCGTCACTCGCCGGGCATCGGCCGTCGGCAAGCCCGCGCATCGGCCGTCGGCAGCCCTGCGCATCGGGCGTCACTCGCTGGGCGACGGCCGTCGCTCGCTGGGCGACTCAACGGGCGACGATCCGCTCCCGGCTGCGGCGTCCGGACGCTTTCACCCGCCGTTCGAGCCGCCCGGCGGTTCATCCGTCGAAGGACGCCGCGGATCCGAACCCGCGGTCGCCCTCGTACGTCCGTTCACTCGCTGGGCGACTCATCGTCGCGCGAGCTGGCTCCCATCGGTCTGCCCGGCCGGTGCCCACGCGGTGGCCCGACCGTCGAAGGAACGACGCGGCGCGGACGGCTGAAGCCGCTCGCCCGACGATCGGTCCACAAGGTGGGCGAACCATCGGACAGGAGCGGTCGCGACCGGTCAGTCGTGGCCTGTTCGACTGTTGGGCCACTCCGAGGACACACAGGCAGTCGCCGGCGATCGTCCGGCCCGGTCTCAGGCCTATCCGACCGCTGGCGTTCGTCCGGCCCGGCCTCAGCCCTTGCGACCCCCGACCGTCCGGACGACCCCGGACATCAGCTTCGTGGCACGGCGTGCCGCATCAGGCGACAGCCGCGACAGGCTGTTCACGAGCGCGAGGACATCCTCGTCGGGCAGCCCGTCAAGGAGTCGGACCAACCGCAAGACCGTGGCATCGTCGATCCGATCAAGAAGGACGAGGATCCGCTCCAGCTGGCGGGGCTCGACCTGCGGCACAAGGCCGATCGCCCGGTCGAAGAGCCGGACGAACGCGAGGAACGCCGCGAGCCAGTCGCGCAGCTCCGCGAGCTCGGCGTCGGCCGGGTTGGCCGCGGCGGCTCGCGTCGCGTCGGAGGCGGTCGCCTCGAGGACCGACACGATCGGATCGCCCTCGCGCGACTTGCGCTGAGCGACGACCCGTCCGAACCAGCGCCACGGATCGTTGACGGCGAGATACGCGACGCCGGCGGGACCCCGTCGACCGACCCGGCGCGGCTCCGGGACCCGCTCGACGAGTCCCCAATCCGCCGCCTCGTTGAGTGCCAGGCTCGCCGCGCGATGCGATAGCCCGAGGGCCTCACGGACCTCCCGCTCCGTCAGCGGCGCGCGCCGGCTCATGAGGTACGCGTGCACGCGAGCGATCGCGGGAGCGACTCCCCAGGCCGCGCCCATCTCGCCCCATGCGTCGGCGAGGCGGAGGCGGATCTCCTCGGCCTCGGGCGAGGACGGGGTCTGGTCGTCGCCCTGGTGGTGCGGCAGCGCGGTCACGATCGAAACATGCGACTTGACAGTAGCCTGTTCTTGACCCATAACTTGGTACCGCAGAGTAGCACGAACTGGAGGTGGTCAGGATGGCAGCCGAGAACCCCTCCGCAGTCGTCTCCGCTCGCCATCATGCGCCGGCCGCCGACCGCTGGCGCGTCGAGCTCGGCGCGTTCGGCCCGTGACTGACCGGCCGGCGTCGCGCGAGCACGGGTTCGCGCTCGGGCTGCTTGCCGGGAGCCTGGCTGGACTCGTCGGGTTGGCATTCCTCCCGGGTGCCTCGATCGTGGCGCTCGTCGCGATCGTCGTGGGCGGGCTGGCTCGGCCGCGCCCGTGGGGCCTCGCGGGGACGCTGATGGGCACCGGTGCGAGCCTGGCGGCCGTCCTCTGGCGGGCAGATCAGGCATGCCGACCGGGCGAGTGCGTCGGACCGGATCTCTTGCCTTGGTTCAGCGTTGCGGGGCTGCTCGTGGTGCTCGGCGGGCTCCTCGTCGGCTCCCTCATCGTGCGAGGTCGTCGGACCGACGATTGAGGCGCGATGCGCCGCCCGGGGTGCATCGGGTGAGGTTCGTCAGGCGCCCGGTGTGTCGACCACCGTGGCCCGCACCCACGCCTATCACGCTCAGTCGATCGGCTCGGGCGTCAGCGTGCGTGGCCGTCGGCGCGTCGGGTCATCATCGCCGGGCTGCCACGCTCGCTCGGCCCCAGGATCATCACCGAGCGTGATCAGCCGACATCCGCGGTTTCGCCGCCCACGCTGAGGGAGCAAGGCGGCACGACCCGTACGGGCGCCACCTATCATCGGGTCATGGCCGTCCTTCGCAGCCGCCTCGACCCGGCGAGCGCGGAGGTCGTCGCCGACCACTTGGCGATGGACACCCGGGTCACCGAGCTGCGCCGCCGGCTCCACGGGATCAGCGATCGTGGCGCGGCCGGCGATGACCGCTCGGTCGAACGCCATCGCGAGCGGGGCAAGCTGCCCGTCCGCGAACGGATCGACCGGCTCATCGACCCCGGCTCGGCGTTCCTGGAGCTGAGTCCGCTCGCGGCGGACGGCGTCTACGACGACGAGGCGCCCGGCGCTGGCATCGTGACCGGCATCGGCCGGATCGAGGGGACCCTGTGCGTCATCGTCGCGAATGACGCCACCGTCAAGGGCGGCACGTACTACCCACTGACGGTGAAGAAGCACCTGCGCGCCCAGGAGATCGCGCTCGAGAACCGCCTGCCGTGCGTCTATCTCGTCGACAGCGGCGGCGCCTATCTGCCACTTCAGGCCGAGGTCTTCCCGGACCGCGAGCACTTCGGTCGGATCTTCTACAACCAGGCCCGGATGTCGGCCGCGGCGATCCCCCAGGTCGCCGTGGTGATGGGCAGCTCGACGGCCGGCGGGGCATACGTCCCGGCGATGTCCGACGAGACGGTCATCGTCAAGGGAACCGGCACGATCTTCCTCGGCGGCCCGCCACTCGTGAAGGCCGCCACGGGCGAGGACGTGACCGCCGAGGAGCTGGGCGGCTCCGACGTCCATGCCCGCCGATCCGGCGTCGCTGATCACGAGGCCCTCGACGACGAGCATGCCCTGGCTCTCGGGCGCGAGATCGTCCGGCACCTCGCCCGACCGGCGCCCGAATCGCCGTGGGAGCGACGGCGGTCCGAGCCGCCGGCGGTCGACCCGGAGGGTGGCGAAGGATCCGCCCACCTCTACGCCACGGTCCCCTCGGACCCCCGCCGGAGCGTGCCGGTCCGTGAGGTCATCGCCCGGCTCGTGGACGGAAGCCGGTTCCACGAGTTCAAGCCCGAGTACGGCGAGACGCTCGTCGCGGGCTTCGCCCACATCGACGGCTATCCGGTCGCGATCCTTGCCAACGACGGCATCCTGTTCAGCCAGTCCGCCCTCAAGGGCGCCCATCTCATCGAGCTGGCGACGAAGCGCCGGGTGCCCCTGCTGTTCCTCCAGAACATCACCGGGTTCATGGTCGGCCGTGAATACGAGGCCGGCGGGATCGCCAAGGACGGCGCGAAGCTCGTCACCGCCGTCGCCTGCGCCGAGGTCCCGAAGTTCACCGTCCTGATCGGCGGCAGCTTCGGGGCCGGCAACTACGCGATGGCCGGCCGGGCCTACGGACCGCGTTTCCTGTGGACGTGGCCGAACAGCCGGATCTCGGTGATGGGCGGTCCCCAGGCGGCCCGCGTGCTCTCGACGGTCCGCGGCGGCTTCTCTGACGAGGCCGAGCGGGATGCCTTCGAGGCGCCGATCCTGGAAGCGTACGAGCGCGAGGGGTCGGCCTACTACGCGACCGCCCGGCTATGGGACGACGGGATCATCGATCCGCTCGACACCCGGCGGGTCCTCTCGATGGGCATCTCGGCCGCGCTCCACGCGCCGATCCCGGAGACCCGCTTCGGCGTCTTCCGGATGTGATCGCGGCGCATGAAAGTACGGGGATCCGGCTTCGGGTCGTCAGGCTATCGTCACTCCGTGCGCCACCCACGGCTTCGATGGTTCCGCGCCCTCGGCTTGATCGTCATCGGCGGCTGGCTACTCGCTGGATGCCAGCTCCTCGGAGCGGGCGGCGGACGGTATCCGGATGCCTGTGCCGAGCTCGGGTTCTCCCCGACGCGTTGCAAGGCCATCGTCGAGTCCAAGCGCGACCAACTGGATATCCGACAGGACCAGATCGCCCAGGTCGACATCCTGCCGCCCTCCGGGACCGACACGGCCACGCTGGGTGGGCAGATGGTCGCCCGGGTCCGTTTCCGACTCGTCGATGGGAAGGTCTCGACACATGAGTTCTGGTGCACGGGCGTCGGCAGTGCGTCGGATCGGGCCTGTCGTGACGATGCCCGGATCACGCTGTACGACGGCGTCGACGTCGATGTCCCCTGCCCGGGACCGCCGACGAAACCTTCTCCGGTAGGTCCCGCCGGTTGTGCGACCCCGCCGCCGACACCCCGTCCGGCGAGCCTTGCTCACGCCCGACCCCTCATCGTCCCGAGCCTCGATGTCGCCCTCGACCACGTCGGTCACTACGAAGCGAAGGTGGGCGAGGCGGGTTTGGCCGACGGATATCTCAGGGCTCGGACGGCCCGGATCGCAGAGGACCAGCCCGTCGACTTCTGGATCGACGATGGCGTTCGGATCGATGTCCGACCGGTGGATCCGGATCGACCGCCTGTCGGAAGCCGGTATCGCGATCCGTACGACGGCGTGGAGCCGGTCGACGTGTTCGTCGTCTTCGATGTCGTCGACGTGTCTCCTGGAGCAACGCTCGAGATCCGTGACCTCGACGTCGAATGAGCGATCCGCCACCGCACCGGAACGGATCACATGGGAACCTGGCCCGTGGGACGGTCGTCGGAGGACCATGACGAGGTCCGTCGCCTTCGCCCTCGTTCTCGCGGGGCTGATGCTCAGCGGCTGCGACATGCTTGCGTCGCACGGGCTGCCGGCCATCGGGTCGGCCCGCAACGCCGTCGGTGACGAGTCGTTCTCGCTGACGATCGAGAGCCCCCGGACGACCTGGTCGACGGGTGAGCCGATCGACATCTCGGCCGAGCTCACCTACACCGGCGCCGCGCCGAGCGCGGACGTCTACGGATCGGGCAGCGGGCTGGTCGGCTTCGACATCGACCAGACGGACGGGCCGTTCGACGTCGCCTCCGCCTCGACCTCGGACTGCGCCCTTCACACGATGACCCGCGGGAAGACCGAGGACATCGCGTTCGTCAAGTCGGGCGGATGGACCCCCGACGATCCACTGGCGGCCCGGTTGCAGGCGTTCTTCGCCGATCCGGAGCTCCACCTCGCGCCGGGGACCTACACGATCACCGCGCGGCTCGATGCGTTACCTTGGCCAGTGCGCCGCCGGCACGGCCCACGGGCTCGCGGCCGGCATCACGCTCACCGTCACGGGCTGACTGTGGCCCGGCCCGTCGGGCACCGCCGACCGGGTCCGCCCCTCCGACCCGGTCACGTACCATCTGAGCCGATGAACGCTCGCGTCCTCCAGGTCAACGTCTCGCCGGGCGGAGTCCCGAAGCGCCCTGTCGAGGGGCCGGTCCATGTCGGCCGGCTCGGACTCGACGGCGACGGCCACGGCGAGCCGACCGTCCACGGCGGGCCGCATCGCGCCGTCTGCCTGTTCGCGTCCGAGGCGATCGGACGCGTGGCGGCCGAGGGCAATCCGATCTTCCCGGGATCGTGCGGCGAAAACCTGACGACCGAGGGCGTCGAGCTCGCGACGCTCACGGCGGGGACACGCCTCGCGATCGGCGAGACCCTGCTCCTGGAGGTCTCGGCGGCCGACGGACCCTGCGAGACGATCGAGGGTTCGTTCGCCGACCGGCGGTTCAGTCGGATCAACATCGCGCTCCACCCGACCGATAGCCGGATGTATGCCCGTGTCCTCGTCGAGGGCTCGGTCCAGGCCGGCGACGCGATCCGGGTCCTGTCCCCCGATCCGGCCTCGCGAGCCGCGGCCTGGCCCCTCCTCACCAGGATCGAGTCCGCGCGCCGGAAGTTCTGGCTCGCGAACTGGCGCGCCTCGGAGGCGGCCGGCATGGACTGCGTGATCGTCGATGACGGGGAGCTCGCGCTGGTCACCGCGCCGGGGATCCCCGGGCCGTGGCGCAACCGGGCCATCGGCCTGACGATCATCCCGAATATGGCGCCGCGGGCGGCGGCCTTCTTCGCCGACCACGGGACGACCGGCTGGGCGGATCTGGAGCCCGATGACGCCATCGCGCTCGGCATCGCGCCGGACCCCAGCGACGAGCAGACCGACTGGTTCGCCGCCCCGGTCGAGCGGGTGGGTGAGGCGACCGCTCCGGGTGTCACGATCCGGATGATCGGCCCTGACGAGGTCGGTGCCTGGACGGACCTGATCCTCGAGGCGGCGCCGACCGGCACTGTCCGAGACACGTGGTTCCGACGGACGGCGCCGCATCTGCTCGGGACGCCAGAGCAGGCCCACCGACGGCTCTTCGTCGCCGAGCTCGATGGCCACCCCGTCGGCGGCGCGGCGCTGGCGGTCGGACGCAAGGTCGGCTGGCTCGCCACCGTGGGCGTCATGCCCGAGGCACGTGGCCGAGGGATCCAGCGGGCGCTCATCGCCGCCCGAACCGCGGTCGCGGTGGAGCTCGGCTGCGACACGGTGGCGGCTGACACGGAGCCCGGCACGATCTCCGCGATGAACCTTGCCGCGATGGGCTTCGAGATCGTCGAGTCGACGGTCCGGGTCAGCCTGCCCGAGGAACCGGTGATCAAGCCCGAGCTGGCAGCCGCCGGCGCACGCTAGACCCGCGCGGCTCCGGCGAGACGGCCGGCGCGTCAGACCCGGGCCGCGCCGCGGCCTCAGCCGCGGAGATGGAACCGGATCCCGAGGACATCGACGACTCGGGGCTCGATACCCGTCGCCACCAGCCGGACCGTCGCCGTGTCCGACGAGCCGACTCCCGCCATCGACGCAGCCATGAGGCGGATCGCGTGCGGCCCGACGCTCGTCTCGCGAGCGCCACGGCCGGCCAGCGACGGACGGACGAGCAGTCCGAGTGACCGGAGATAGGCCCCCTGCGTCCGGCGGACGGACGACACCGGGATCGTCAGGCCCTCCAGCCGGACCGGGGAACCGAGCGGATGGACGTCCCCGGCGCGAGCCGCGCGCTCGGCCGCGGTCCACTCGGCCGCGGTCAGGTCGTGCTCGATGAGGAACGGCGGCTCCTCTGGACCGAGATGGCCCGGGGCAGCGAGCGACCAGGCGACGGTCCGACCGTCGTCGCGGACACGGGCGCCGGGGGTCGGGCCATCCCAGTGGCCGCCGAAGTCGCGCAGCCGGGCGACGTCGGCGGCGAGATCGTCGGAGGCGAGCGCGAACGTGGCGAGCCCGCCTCCGCGATCGAGCGCCGCGAGCGTCGGGCGACCGATCCACGATCCCGCCGCGAGCGCGTCATCCGTCACGCCGATCAGCTCCAGATACGCGTCGCCGAGCCAGACGAGCCGATTTGCCGTCCCGAGCGCCGGATGGCGACCGCCGCCAGCGGCCCGGAGTCCGACGGACGCCTCGAGCGAGGCGGCCGCAGTCTCGGGGTCGCCGACGGCGATGACGATGTGGTCGATCCCGGTGAGCACGGTGTGCAGCGTAGAGGTCGGCTGGCGCGGCGGCGGCCCGCGCGGAGCCGGAGGCGATCAGGTCGTACACTGCGCTCCGACGTCGCGGGAGGAGGGGGTGGACCAGCCGCCAGTCACGGGGGACGCCGCTGCTCCCGGGGAGGGACCCGAGGTCGCGCCGGACGCGGCCCCGTCGCCCCGCCGCGGTGCCGAGCTGCGCACGTTCCTCATCGCGGACATCCGTGGCTACACCGCGTACACCGAGGAACGCGGCGACGAGGCCGCTGCCACGCTCGCCGCGGAGTTCTCCGCGCTCGTCGAGCAGCTCGCCGGCGAGTTCGAGGGTGTCCTGCTCGAGGTCCGCGGCGACGAGGCGCTCGTCGTCTTCTTCTCCGCGCGCCAGGCTCTCCGGGCCGCGGTCGAGCTCCAGTCCCGGGCCGGCCAGCTCGCCCGGCCGATCGGCATCGGGCTCGACGCCGGTGAGGCGATCCCCGTCGGGACCGGCTACCGCGGCACGGCGCTCAACGTGGCGGCACGCCTGTGCGCCCAGGCCAAGGGCGGCGAGATCGTCGCCTCCGAAGCGGTCATCCACATGGCTGCCCGGATCGATGGCGTCGCCTATGTCGATGCCCGGACGGTCAAGCTCAAGGGGCTCGAAGAGGCGGTCCGTGCGGTCACGGTCCTGCCCGAGTCGAGAGCCCCGAAACGGCGCTCATCACGTGGCGCGGGTGGATCGCTGCGGCAGCGTCGGATCGCCATCCCCGTCGTCGGCGGCGCGGTCGTCGTCGCCGTCTTCGCGGTCGCCGTGCTGACAGGAACGCTCGGGTCCGGACCGTTCACGACCGCGACGCCGCGCCCGTCTCCGTCGCCGGCGGGCTCGCTGGCGCCAGCGGCGTTCTCGATCCAGGCACCGGCGTTCGCGCTCCTCGACGCGGCGACGGGGTCGCTGGTCGCGCCGATCGGCAGCCGCAGCCCGGGTGACGAGGCGATCTTCGCGGGCGGCGCCTTCTGGCAGCTCGAGTCCGATCCCCCGGGCATCCTGCGGATCGACCCCGCGACAGGGGGCACGACCTCGATCGGCCTGCCGCTGCGTGACCCGGGTGGGTTCGCCGTCGATGGCACGACCCTGTGGGTCGCCGACCGCGACGGGTCGCGCGTCGTCCGCATCGACACGGTGTCGGGCACACCGCTGCCAGAGCTGCGCCTCACGAGCGACCCGAACGACGTCTTCGGCGCGGCCGACGTCGTGCTCGCCGGAGGATCCGTGTGGGTCACCCGGCCGAACCCTGGGGAAGTGATCCGACTCGATCCTGCGGACGGACGGGTCGATCACCTCGATCCCGATCTCCGGCGCCGCTCGCCTCGCCGTTGACGACGATCGGATCTGGGTCCTCTCGACCGATGGCATCCTGACCGCGATCGACGTCTCTTCGGGCACCCGCGCCGCGATCGACCTCCGCCTGCCGGCCGACGAGTACGACAGCCTCGCCGTGGGCGGGGGATCGGTGTGGACCGCCGGCCGCCGTCAGGGGACCGTCTACCGGGTCTCCCGCAGCGGCGACCTCCAGGGCGGCATCCCGACGGGGGCTGGGGCCCAGGCCGTGTCGTTCGCCGATGGGCGGCTATGGGTCGGGAACCAGCATGCCGGCTCGATCAGCTCGATCACGGCCGACACGGGCAAGGTGAGCGCCCTGCCGACGGGTCAGACCGTCGTCGGGGTGGTCGCCGGCGGCGGTCGTCTGGTCGTCGGCCTCGTCCCGATGGTCGACCCGTTCGCCGGCCTCGAGGGCAAGGTCCTCCGGATCGCGATCGACGGCGATCCACTCGCCGTCTTCGACCCACCGCTGATCGAAACCTTCGAGATGTTCCAGATCTCGAACGCGACGTGTGCCGGGTTGCTGAGCTTCAAGGACGAGGGCACGCCCGGCGGCTGGACGCTCCAGCCGGAGCTGGCGGCGTCGATGCCGGACGTGAGCGATGGCGGCAAGACGTACACCTTCCACATCCGGGAGGGCGTGATGTTCGCACCGTCCGGCGGACCCATCACCGCCGCCGTCCTGAAGACCTCCCTGGAGCGGGCGATGTCGACGGGCTTCGGGACCCAGTATTCGTTCCCGAACGACCTGCTGAAGGACCTGGTCGGAGCGACCGACCTCACGGGCGGCCGAGCTCAGACGATCGACGGCATCGTCGCCGACGGCCAGACGCTGACGCTTCGGTTCAAGCAGCCGGCGGACGACTACCTGACGAAGTTGACCCTGCCGTTCTTCTGCCCGGTGCCGCCCGACGTCCGGGCGATCCCCGGCGGGGTCAACCCGTCGACCGGCCTCCCGAGCGCCGGACCGTACTACCTCGCAAGCAAGCTGCGAGACTCGGCGATCCTCAAGCGCGATCCGACCTACAGCGGGCCACGCAAGCCGGTCTTTGACGCGATCGCGATCACCCTGAACCAGGACGTCCGGACGTCGATCGGTCAGGTCGATGCCGGTCAGCTCGACTACGTCCTGACATACGCCGACGACGCCCTCGCGCCCGACAGCGACCTGGCCAGGACGTACGGCCCAGGGACCGCGGACCGACGGTATGTGAACGACCCGACCGGCGACGTGACCGTCCTGGCGATCCCCGGGGCCTTCCAGGCGCGCTCGCCGGGTCCGTCCCTGGCGAGCCCTTCGGCGGGGAGCCCGACACCGTCCGAGCCGCCCGGGATCGTCACCGACAAGACCGTCCGGCAGGCGATCGCCAGCGCGCTCGATCGCCCGCGTCTCGCCGCCGATCTCGGTGAGATCCCTGCCGGACGCCTGTTCACCCCGCGGACGCTCGGCTATGTCGACACGCCGCTGCTGCCGGTCGACGGGCCCGACCTCGAGCGGGCGACGTCGTTGATGGCCGGCCGGACCGGGGCCGTGACACTCGGCTATCCGGACGACTGCCAGAGCTGCCCGGACGTCGCGACAGAGATCGCAGCCGACCTCGCCCGGATCGGTCTGACCGTCACGTCCGTCGCAGAGGCGAACATCTACTCCGCCGACGAAGACATGCTCCTGCTCGGCGCCGGGTATCCGGACATCGATCCGGTCCGCTTCGTCGACTCGCTGCCGACCGCGGATCTGATGCGCCTGTCCGCGGAGGATGCGGCGATGGTCGCGGAGCTCGGGTTCCTGACCGGCGAGGCGCGCACCAAGGCGGCGGCAGCGCTCGCGGATCGCTGGGCCGCGGAGACGGCGACGATCATCCCGGTGTCGTACGGCGTGTCGCGCGAGTATTTCTCGGACCGGATCGGCTGCCGGGTCTTCCCGCCATCGATCTTCGCGGTCGACCTTGTCACGCTCTGTCCGAAGGATTGACGATGGACGACGAGCAGCGGAGCCAGACGCCGGACGCGACGCCGGAGGACGACGCGATCGGCGGCGACCCATCGGCGCCAGGAACGTCGAGCCGGGCCGCGATGCCCGGCGGTCCGTCCGCGCCCGGCGAGACGGACCTGCGGACCTTCCTCATCGCCGACATCCGCGGCTACACCTCATACACCGAAGAGCATGGCGACGAGGCGGCCGGCCAGCTCGCCGGGCGGTTCGCGGCGCTCGTCCGCGAGGTCGTCGAGGGGCGCGGCGGCTACCTGCTCGAGCTCCGCGGCGATGAGGCCCTGGCGGTCTTCTCCTCCGCTCGCCAGGCGCTCAAGGCGGCGAACGAGATCCAGCGCCGCCAGGAGATCGATGCGCTCCCGCGTGGCATCGGCATCGGCCTCGACGCCGGCGAGGCGATCCCGATCGAAGGCGGCTTCCGGGGCTCGGCGCTGAACCTGGCCGCCCGGCTGTGCGCCCAGGCCGGGCCCGGCCAGGTCGTCGCCTCCGAGGCGGTGATCCATCTCGCCGCTCGCGTCGACGGCCTCGCCTACATCGACGCGCGGACGCTCCGGATGAAGGGCCTCGACGAGCCGGTCCGAGCGGTGACGGTCGTGCCCGAGTCGCAGGCCCCCAAACGGCGCCGGAGCGGCGGCGGGCGGCGTGTCGAGCGCCGCGGCACTCTGGCAGCAGCGGGGCTGGGCCTGGCCGTTGTGGTCCTCGGGCTGGCGGTCGCGGGCTCGAGCCTGTTCCGGGGCGGACCGCCGTCGACACCCGGTCCCTCGAGCGCGGCGGAGCCGTCCTCCTCGCCGACCCCGGCACCATCCCTCGTCCCGGGCGCGGGCGAGATCGGCGTCGCCGACCTGCCGGTGGTCGCATTCGTCGACCCGGCGACAGGTGCCGTGGGCGAACGGATCAAGGGCTTCGGCGAGCCGGTCGATGCGAGGTTCGAGGACGGCGCGTTCTGGGTCCTCGACGACGCCCCGCGGGCCCTCCATCGGATCGATCCGTCGACCGGGGCGGACACGCTCCAGGTCCCGCTGGGGTTCGACGTCGGGCACTTCACCGTCGGTGGTGGCCGCATCTGGGTGAGTGAGCCGACCACGACGAAGATCCACGAGTTCGATGCCGCCTCCGGTCGGGAGGTCGCGTCGTTCGACGTGAGCAACAGCTCCTTCATCAACCAGGCGATCGGTGGTCTCGCCTTCGGCGATGGCGCGCTCTGGGTCTCGCATGGGCCGGCGGATGTCAGCCGCGTCGATCCGACGAGCCATGCGATCCGCGAGAGCATCACCACCGAGGCGATCATCGGCGTCCAGTACACCCCGGACGCGCTCTGGGTCATCGGCTGGAACAACAACGTCGTGCGCGTGGATCCGGTCGCTCGTGCGGTGACGGGATCGACCGACATCGCCGGCCGCATCGGCGACATGGTCGCGGGAGGCGGCGTCGCCTGGGTCTCGCAGCCGGACACCGGGACGGTCGTCAAGGTCGACTCCTCGCTCGCCCAGACGACGATCCCGACCGGACCGGGAGCCACGGCCCTGGCCTTCGACGACTCGACCGGGACGCTGTGGACGGCGAACTATGCGGCCGGGTCCGTCACCCGGGTCGACACGGTCACGAACGCCCCGCAGACCTTCAACGTCGGGCACGGCCTGCAGACCATCGCCGCCGGCGGCGGCAAGGTCCTCATCGGCGTGACGAGGAGCCCGGACGAGATCGCGTCCGCTCTGACCGGGACGGTCCTGAGGATCGGGACGGGCGAAGACTTCTACGTCACTGATCCGGCCATCTTCGGACGGACCGACGCGCGATCCCAGGTGGATCAGGCCACCTGCGCCAGGTTGCTGGACTATCCGGACAAGGATGGTCCGGCTGGAGGGACGCTCGAGCCCTCTGTCGCCACAGCCATGCCCGAGGTCTCGCCCGATGGCAAGACGTACACCTTCACGGTCTCCTCGGGATCCGCCTTCTCGCCGCCGTCCAACGAGCCGTTGACCGCCGAGACGTACCGGGCATCGATCGAGCGGGCGATGGACCCCGGGCTGGGCGGTGACGAGTTCGCGCCCGGATACGCTGCACTCTCGGACATCCGTGGCGCCCTGGCCTTCCACGGTGGTCAGACCGACCACATCGAAGGCATCACGGTCGAGGGCGACCGCCTGACGATCCAGCTCGTCCAACCGTCAGCGACCTTCCTCCAGCGTCTGTGGCTCCCGTATTTCTGCCCCGTTCCGATCGGGACGCCGGCGGTCCAGGCGGGGATCAACGACCCGCCGATCGCGCGCTCGGGACCCTATTACATCGACGAGCATGTACCGGGCGCGATCACGGTCCTGAGGAAGAACCCGAACTACACGGGACCCCGGACCCCGACCTTCGATGCCATCGCCTACCTGTTCGAGCCGGACCTGGGTCAGGCGGTCGGCCGCGTCGAGTCCGGGGCCCTCGATGTCGCGGCCGGGGCAGGCCCGGCCCTCGACATCGGAGGTCGCATCGATCGAGCCTGGGGACCGACCTCCGAAGCTGCGGGCGGGGGCGACCAGCGCCTCTTCCGCGGTGCCGAGACCGGGCTCGACTTCCTGGCTGTCAACCCCGGAAGTCAGGCACTGGCCGACCCCGACGTCCGGCGTGCCATCGGACTGGCCCTCGATCGACCGAGCCTCGCCCTGGCGATGCACTGGGCCCCGACCGACGAGATGGCGCCGCTGACGGCGACCGGCATCACCGAGACGGATCGGTTCCCACTCGATGGTCCGCACGTGGACGAGGCGAAGGCGCTTCTCCATGGACGTCAGCTCACGCTCAAGATCGCCTGGTACGACAGCAAAAGCTGCCCTGCGTGCCGCCAGGCGATCGACGTCATCGTCAAGGACCTGGCCGCGGTCGGGATCACTGCCACGGAGGAAGAGTCATCGTTCCCGGCGCAGTTCGCCGCAGGGACCGATAGCGGCTACGACCTGGCGGTCGGGAACGCCTGGCAGGACCACCCGGACCTCGCCGAGTGGCTGCAGCGGGTCTTCCCGACGGGTAGTCCGTATGACATGACGGCCCCTGCAGGCTGGGTGCCTGCGGACATCAGCGCGGAGCTCACACGGGTCCTCGGACTGACCGGGACAGAGCGACAGACCGCCGCGGCGGCCCTGGCGAAGAAGATCGCCGACGACGTCGACTTCATCCCGCTCTGGCAGCCGGTCTACCCGGAGTTCATCTCCGAACGGGTCGGTTGTCTCACGTTCCAGCAGCCGTACCCATCCCTTGATCTGGTCGCCGCCTGTCCGGCCGGGAGCGGCTGATCGAGGAGCCCCGGGCGACCGGACCGGATCCCTGCCGCCCACGCGATTGACAGGCTAGAGAGACTGTCGGAACCGATGCAGGAGGAGGGGATGCAGGACGGCAGCGGGCCTGACGCCGCCGGATCCGTGCCCGATGGCGCCGTGACCGAGCCCGCGGATGGCGCCGTGACCGAGCCCGCGGATGGCGCCGCGCCCGAGATCCGCGGCCGCGGGCGTGTCGGCCGACGGCGCATCCGCCGAGGCCGAGCTGCGGACGTTCCTCATCGCGGACATCCGCGGCTACACGACCTACACCACCGATCACGGCGCCGACGCCGCCGCCAAGTTGGCGACCGACTTCGCGGCGATCGTCCGCGAGGTCGTGACCGCCCACGACGGGTTCCTCCTCGAGCTCCGGGGCGACGAGGCACTCGTCGTGTTCGTCCTGGCACGGCGCGCCCTCCGGGCCGCCCTGGAGCTCCAGACCCGCTTCGCCGCGGAGCTGCCGCGCGGCGTCGGCATCGGCCTCGACGCGGGCGAGGCGATCCCCGTCGAGGGCGGCTATCGCGGCTCTGCCCTGAACCTCGCAGCTCGACTGTGCGGCCAGGCAGGCCCCGGCGAGACGCTCGCCTCGGAGGCCGTCATCCACCTGGCCGCGAAGGTCGATGGCATCGGCTATGCGGATCCGCGGACCTTCCGCCTCAAGGGCATGGACGAGCCGATCCGGGCCGTCCATGTCGTGCCCAGTGCCCAAGGCTCCAGGAAACCGATCCGCTATGGGCGCGACGGCGGCGTGGATCGCCGGCTGCTCGCCGTCGGCGGTGTCGGCCTGCTCGCGGTGGTCATCGCGGCAGCCAGCCTCTCCGGTGCGTTCGGTGGGACGCCTGCGCCGTCGTCGAGCCCAGCGGCATCCGCCGCCGGGGTCTCGCCCTCGCCGGCGGCCTCCCCGGAGCTGTTCTCGGTCGATCAGCTGCCGCTCCTCGCGTTCGTCGACCCGAAGACCGGTACGGTCACCGACAGCCGGACGACGGAGTCACTGCTCGTCGACGGCGGTCAGACCGACGACGCCGTCTGGCTGCTCGCCGTCGACCCACTGGCCATCGAGAAGATCGACCCGATCACCCACAAGTTGCTCAAGACGTTCTCGATCCCGCTCACGAAGATGGGCGGCGCGACGATCGCTGACGGCATCTTGTGGGTGTCGGACGCGACCGGTCCGGTCGTGATCGGGATCGACATCGCGACCGGGGTGAAGAAGCACGAGTACCACTTCGGGGCCGACGAACACGACGTCACGCGTGCGGTCAGCCTCACCTCGCTCGACGGCTCGCTGTGGGTCGGCTCGGCGGACACGAGCGAGGTCCTGCGGATGGATCCGGCGACCGGCGCGATCCAGGCGCGGATCCCGATGCAGTTCCCCGACATCCTCCAGGCGGACCCGAGCGGTGTGTACGTCACCGGATTCGGTCAGCTCCGCCGGATCGATCCGGCGACGAACACCGTCGCCTGGGCGACGGACATCCGTCCGACGTTCCTGCCGGACATCGCCTTCGGCGGCGGCTTCATCTGGACCGTGGACGACGCGTCCGGGCACGTATGGAAGGTCCAGCCGACGGGCCAGATCGCCGATGACTACGACGTCGGTGTCGGGGCGCTGCCGATGGCGGCAGTCGGCGACACGATGTGGGTCGGGGTACAGGACACCGGGACCCTCGTCGGGATCAACATGGTCACCGGCGCGACCCGGAGCATCCATATCGGTCATCTGATCTACACGATCTCGAAGGCCGGGGATGACCTGGCGGTGACGCTCGGCCCGACGCCCGAGGAGGTCATCGCGGCTGTCGACGGCGACGTCCTGACGATCGCCTCGCCGTTCGGGCCGTTCCAGAGCTCGGATCCGGCGACGAGCTCAGCGTTCGAGTGGCGCCAGATGTCGTACCTGACCTGTGTCGGCCTGATGCGCTACCAGGACGCACCGGCGCCGGATGGCTGGAACCTCATCCCCGAGGTCGCGTCGGCGGCGCCGACGATCTCGCCGGACGGGCTCACCTACACCTATGCGGTCCGCGACGGATTCATGTTCTCGCCGCCGTCGACCGAGGCGATCACCGCCGCGACCTTCCAGGCCTCGCTCGAACGCGCGCTGTCGCCGGCGATGGGCGGATTTACCGGTTACACCTCGGGGTTCCTGCACATGCTCGACGGGCTCGACGCCTATCGGAACGGAGATGCAGCGCACATCTCGGGCATCACCGTGACGGACGACACGATCTCGTTCCGCCTGATCGAGCCGACGGCCGACTTTCCGAACCGCTTGACCCTGCCGTACTTCTGTCCGGTGCCGGTCGGGACGCCCACGGTCGTCGATGGCCTCGACACGGCTCCGCCGCTCCCGTCAGCCGGCCCATATTTCTTCGAGACGCTCATCGGCGGTGAGCTGGCCCTGTTCGTGAAGAACCCGAACTACCACGGTGACCGCCCGACGCCGTTCGATGCGATCGCCTTCCGGACCGGCTTCGAGCCTGGTGACGCGATCGGCCGGGTCGACGCGGGGACCGCGGACGCAGCGACAGCTGGGGCGTATGACCGCCTCGCTAACGCCGCGAGCCAGCTGGCGAAGACGTGGGGTGAGGGGAGCCAGAACGCCACGAACGGCGATCAACGGTGGTTCGGAAGCCCGCGGTTCCAGACGCGCTACATCGCCCTGAACACGAACATCCCGGCGCTGAAGGACCCGACGATCCGCGAGGCGATCTCGAAGGCGATCGACCGCCAGCGTCTGTCCGCCCTGTTCGGGACCGCACCGGCGCCGATCCTTCTGCCGCCGTCGGTCCCGGAGGGTCGGACGACCGCCGCGGTGCCGGCACGCGACCTGGAAGGCGCGAAGGCGCTCATGGCCGGTCGCAAGGTCGAACTGGTCATGCAGATCACCCCGAAGGGCGACATCGTCGAGCTCGACGCGATCACGACCGAGATCGTCAGCGAGCTGTCCCAGATCGGGATCACCGTCACCGTCCAGCGGTCCGACGATCCGACGGCTGATGCGCATGCCGATGGCTCGACGATCGGGCTGATCGAGGGCGTTCTCGACAGCGACTTCCCGAGCGCCGTCGACCTCCTCGGCGCGCTCGACTTCTTCGCCTGGCTCACACCGGCGGACTCCGCGGAGCTGGCTCGGATCCACGGCCTGGACCGAGACGAGGGGTCGCGGGCCGCGATCGCCCTGGCGACGAAGGTCGACGCGACCGAGCACCTCGTGATCCCGTACGGCTATCCCGTCTACCCGATGTTCCTCGGACCGCATGTCGGCTGCGGCTTCGTCCAGCCGGCGATCGGGGCCGTCGACCTCTCGAGTCTCTGCCGGAAGCCGTGACCGACGATCCGCGGGAGGCGCCCGACCCGACCGCTGCCGAGACGCCGGCGGCCAGGACCGCCGAGGATGCGACGCGCAAGCCATGACCGATCAGCCGGCCCCGCCGCCAGAGTCGGAGGCGACCACCTCAGCCGCGTCGGATGCCCCCGAGCAACGGACGTTCCTCGTCGCCGACAGCCGTGGCTATACCGACTACACCGACGAGCACGGGACCGACGCCGCATCGAAGATCGCCGCCCACTTCCTCGCGCGACGCGCTCTGGCGAGCAGCGGGATCGACTACCCCGACGTCGCGTCATGGCTCCAACGGGCCCTCGGAGCCGACGTGACACCGAGCGGTCGGGCGTCCTCGTGGACGATCGGCGAGGTCCAGGCTGCCGTCGGCGCATCGGGTCTAACGCGGGAGACCACGGCGAC
Source organism: uncultured Chloroflexia bacterium (assembly GCA_963729175.1). Classification (GTDB taxonomy): domain Bacteria; phylum Chloroflexota; class Limnocylindria; order Limnocylindrales; family CSP1-4; genus CAVSMY01. Next base: position 64,698 of record CAVSMY010000015.1, read on the forward strand.
GAAGCTCGCGGATCGACTCGTGTCGGAGGGGTTCGTCGTCCCGTACGCGGAGCTCGATTACCCGCAGCTCTTCTCGGATCGGATCGGCTGCATCACGTATCAGCAGGGCATCGCCGAGGTCGACCTCGCTGCGCTCTGCCTGAAGCCCGGAGCCTGACCCGCAGCCGCTCATCCGGCCCCGCTACGATCGGCCGGTGACGACGGCCAGGATCCTCCCAGGTGACGACCCCGGCGCGATCGCCGAAGCGGCGGAGCGGATCCGCGCCGGTGAGCCGGTCGCATTCCCGACCGAGACGGTCTACGGGCTCGGCGCGGACGCCGGGGATGCGGTGGCTGTCGCTCGCGTGTTCGCCGCCAAGGATCGCCCGACCTTCGACCCGCTGATCGTCCACGTCGCGGATGCCGCGGCCGCCGGCCCGTTGATCGACCCCGCCGGCGCCGCGGACCGGAGGATCAGCGCACTGGCCGGGCGGTTCTGGCCCGGCCCGTTGACGCTCGTCGTGCGCAAACGGCCGATCGTCCCGGACATCGTCACGGCCGGCCTCCCGACGGTCGGGCTGCGCGTGCCCGACCATCCCGTCGCCCTCGCCCTGCTGCAAGCGGCCGGGGTCCCGATCGCGGCCCCGTCGGCGAACCGCTTCGGCGGCGTCAGCCCGACCCGCGCCGAGCACGTCGCCAGCCAGCTCGGCGACCGGATCGAGCTGATCCTCGACGGCGGACCGAGCCGGGTCGGTCTTGAGTCGACGGTCGTGCTCCTGGCCGACGGCCGCCAGGTGCTTCTCCGACCCGGTGGCCTGGCGATCGAAGCGATCGAGGCGGTGATCGGTCCACTCGGACTGCTCGGGAGCGACGAGGAGCGCTCGCTATCGCCCGGCCGGGCCGCCGGCCACTACGCCCCGCGTGCCGCGCTGGCGATCGTCGCGCCCGAAGAGACCCCGAGGGCCGTCGCCGGCGAGCGACTCGGGCTCCTCGCGGCATCCGATGCGGACAGGGACGTCGCCGTCGCGAACGGCGGCCCGTTCGTCACCATCGAGGTCCTCGCCCCGAACGGCGATCCCGTCGAGGCGGCGGCGCGGCTGTTCGACGCCCTCCATCGCCTCGATGCCGCCGGGCTCGATCGGATCGTCGCCCAACCGGTCGCCGAGCGAGGCCTCGGCCGCGCGATCATGGACCGCCTCCGCCGAGCCGCTGCGGCTACGATCGAGGCATGACCATGGTCCGGCTCGACCGTCTCGGCCCCGGGGGCGTCGTCGCGCGGGTCACGCTGGCCCGGCCGGATGCCCACAACGCCTTCGACGCGAGTCTGATCGCCGAGCTGCGCTCGACGTTCGTGGCGCTCGGCCGAGAAGGGCCGGATCGTCTCCGCGCGGTCATCCTGGCGGGCGATGGGCCGTCCTTCTGTGCCGGCGCGGACATCGCCTGGATGCGGGCGGCGATGACCCTCGACACCGAGGCGAACGAGGCCGACGCCATGGCGATGGCGGACATGCTCGAGGCGATCGATACCTGTCCTGCCCCCGTCGTGGCCCGGGTCCACGGCGCCGCGCTGGGTGGCGGCGCAGGTCTGTGCGCGGTGGCCGACCTCGTCATCGCCGAGAGCGGGACGCGGTTCGGCTTCACCGAGACACGCCTGGGGATCCTGCCGGCGGTCATCAGCCCGTTCGTCGTCGCGAAGATCGGTCCGACGAATGCGCGGGCTCTGTTCCCCGGCGGCCGCCGCTTCGACGCCGTCCGGGCCCACCGGATCGGGCTCGTCCACGAGGTCGTCGAAGGCGAGGCAGCGCTCGATGACGCGGTCGCTGCGGCGGTCGCAGACCTCCTCGCCGCCGGGCCCACGGCGGCCCGAGCAGCGAAGGCGATCGTCCGCGAAGTCGCGGGACTCTCGCACGGCTCGTCGAAGTGGCACACGGCCCGGGTGATCGCCCGACAGCGCACCTCGGAAGAGGCACAGGAGGGGTTCCGGGCCTTCTCCGAGCGACGCCGGCCGGCGTGGGCACCCGACCCAGAGGGCGACTAGGGCGCGATCGGCGACGCTGCCTTGCGCAGAATGGCTCGATACGCGACGATCGCGCCACTGATGACGGACCGACTGTCGCCAAGCGCGTACGCCCGGGCCGGATCGGCGTGTCCACGCGGACCGTCCAGCGCTGGATCGAGACCGGACGGCTGCCCGCCGAGCGTGTCGGTGGGCGATGGCATGTCGCGTTTGACGCGTTGGACGCTTCACGCGCACTGGCATTGCCCAGCCAGACCGCCGGGCGACCGATCGGGACGCTGTTCATCGCGAACCGTGGCGAGATCGCGGCGCGGATCGAGCGGACCTGCCGCCGCCTCGGGATCGTCGCCGTCATCCCTGAGGTCGAGGGACCAGAAGCGATCGACCTGCTCGACCCGGCGGCGGTCGTCGCAGCGGCCGTCACGACCGGCGCAGACGCGCTTCATCCGGGATATGGCTTCCTCGCGGAGTCCGCCCTCCTGGCCGAGGCCGTCGAGGCGGCCGGCATCCGGTGGGTCGGCCCGCCGGCCGAGGCGATCCGTGCCGTCGGAGACAAGGCCGCCGCGCGGCGCCTCGCCGCTCGCCTCGGGATCTCCGTGGCGCGTGGCTACGACGGCCCTGCCCAGGACGACGCCGCGCTCCGTCGAGCGGCAGGGCGGATCGGCTTTCCGGTCCTGATCAAGCCAGCCGCCGGGGGTGGCGGCAAGGGCATGCGGATCGTTCGCGACCGAGGCGAGCTCGCTGAGGCGCTCGATGCGTCTCGGCGGGAGGCCCGATCCGCGTTCGGCGACGACCGGCTCATCCTCGAGGCGTTGATCGAGCACGCCCGCCATGTCGAAGTCCAGGTCCTGGCCGATCACCGCGGTGGCGTGGTCCATCTTGGGAGAGCGGGACTGCTCGGTCCAGCGGCGCCATCAGAAGGTCCTCGAGGAGACGCCCTCGCCGGCCGTCGACGACGCCCTCAGGGCGGCTCTCGGGAGCGCGGCGACCCGCCTCGCCGCAGCGGTCGGGTACGCGAGTGCCGGGACGTGCGAGTTCCTCGTCGCCGACGACGGATCGTGGTCCTTCCTCGAGATGAACACCCGCCTCCAGGTGGAGCACCCGGTGACCGAGATGGTGACCGGTCGCGATCTGGTGGCCGATCAGCTGGCGATCGCGGCCGGGGCGACGCTCTCCGAGCTCGGCCTCGAAGGCGATGAGCCGCCGCCCGACGGTCACGCGATCGAGGTCCGCCTCTACGCCGAGGATGCCGAGGCGGGGTTCCTGCCGGCGACGGGGCGGGTCGAGGCGCTCCGCTGGCCCGCGAGCGACAGCATCCGGGTCGATGCGGGGATCGAGCTCGGGACGATCGTCGGCGCGCGGTTCGATCCGCTGCTCGCGAAGATCATCGCCCACGCTCCGGATCGGGCGACCGCGCTGGCGCGGCTCGCGATGGCGCTCGACGAGATCCTGGTGCTCGGCGTCGTGACGAACCTCCGGTTCCTTCGGTGGCTTGTCCGACAGTCGTGGCTCGTCGAGGGCGAGGCGCGGGTCGACTCACTCGATGCCACCTGGGCTCCGATCGTCGGTTCGGCGGTCCCCGACGATGCCTGGGCGACCGCGGCGGCTGCGCTGGCGCGACGCCCGGACGAGCGCGCCGACGACCCATGGTCCGACGGCTGGCGGCTCGGTGGATGGGGTGTCGTGACGCTGCTCGCCGAGGATGGCGAGGTCCGGCGGATCTCGATCTCCCCGGGGATGGCGGTGGACGACCGCGGGGTCGTCATCGGTGTCGACGGTGGCGCGTTCGTCGACGTCGACGGCCGGAGCGTCGGGTTCCGGTCGGCGCCGCCGCCGGACGTCGACCGGGCGGCCCGCGACGCCCGGGCCCACCACGATGCCGGGACGGCCCGGCTCGAGGCGCCGATGCCCGGGCGGGTCATCGGGGTCGCGACGCGGGTCGGCGGCCGGGTCGATACCGGCGATCCGGTCGTGACCCTCGAGGCGATGAAGATGGAGCACGTGATCCGCTCGCCGATCGAGGGCGTGGTCGAGTCGGTCGAGGTCCGCATCGGCGATCAGGTCGACCGGGGCCGGCTGCTCGCGGTCGTCGAACCGTGAGGTCGCTACCCTAGGCGCGAGCAGACCGGGCCGGCTAGCCCGGAGGACCGACGGAGACCGCGATGCCGACCCCCGACGCCCCGCTGACGAAGACGCGCAGCCAGCTCCTCGAGGAGCACGCCGCGGCGCGCGGACGCCGGAATGGCGCGCCGCTCGGGAGCGAGGCCTGGAAGGCTGCCGTCACCGACCTCGAGCGCATCGAGGTCGAGATCGCTCGCATGGAGCGGGCGATGGATCCGCCGCGCCAGTGATGGACCGGCACGGTCGCCCCCGGGCCCGGTGAACGGGACGATCGGGTCGGACCGCGTCGTCCGGGTCTACGAGGTCGGGCCGCGCGACGGACTCCAGAACGAGGCCGCACCGATCGCCACGTCCGACAAGCGCCGATTCCTCGAGCTCCTCGCCGCGGCCGGTCTACGCGAGATCGAGGCGACGAGCTTCGTCAGCCCGCGGGCGATCCCGCAGCTGGCCGACGCGGACGAGCTGCTCGGATCCCTCGACCGCGCTCCGGGCGTCCGGTACCCCGTCCTCGTCGCGAACGAGCGCGGCCTCGAGCGAGCCGCCGCCGCTGGCGCCGACGCGATCGCCGTCTTCACCGCCGCGACCGACGCGTTCACGAGCCGAAACATCGGGCTGACCGTCAGCGAGAGCCTCGCCGGGTTCGGCCCGCTCCTCGCTGAGGCGGGCGAGCGCGGCTGGTGGCGGCGGGCCTATGTCTCGACCGCCTTCGGCTGCCCGTACAGCGGCGCCGTGGCGCCAGCCCGGCCGGTCGAGGTGGCCGTGCAGCTGCTCGAGGCCGGGGCCGATGAGATCTGCTTCGGCGACACGATCGGCGTCGGGGTCCCGGGCCAGGTCCATGCGATCGCCGGTCTGGCCAGGGACGCCGGCATCGAGCCGTCCCGGACGGCGTTCCACTTCCACGACACCCGCGGCACCGCCCTCGCGAACGTCGTCGCCGGGCTCGAGGAGGGGATCCGTTGCTTCGATGCCTCGACCGGCGGGACGGGCGGCTGCCCATATGCCCCGGGCGCCGCCGGCAACCTCGCGACCGAGGATCTCGTCTACCTCCTCGACCGCGACGGCTGGCAGCACGGCGTGTCGCTCGAGGGGGTCCTCGAGGCCGCTCGCTGGATCGCCTCGGTCCTCGGCCGGCCGCTCGCGACGAAGGTCGGTCAGGCGGGTGGCTGGGACCCGCTGACGGGCGCGGCGCGCGGGTAGCCGGGCATCCGCGAGCCTCGTCCGCTCTTCCTGTAGCATCGCGCTGCCATGGACGGTGTCGTACTCGTGCTGAACCAGAATTACGAACCGCTGAACGTGTGCAACCTGCCACGTGCGTTCCGGCTCGTGTTCGGCGAGAAGGCCGAGGTCATCGAGTACGACCACCAGGTCGTCAGGACCCCGCGGACGGAGTACCGAGCCCCGTCCGTCATCCGTCTCCAGCACCTGATCCGCCGCCCCCGTCCACGGGTGAAGCTCACCCGCCGGGAGGTGTTCACCCGCGACCGGTACACCTGCCAGTACTGCGGCCGGTCGGGCCACGACCTGACGCTCGATCACGTCGTCCCGCGGCACCGCGGCGGCGGCCACACCTGGGACAACCTCGTCACCGCCTGCAAGAGCTGCAACCACCGCAAGGGCGGCCGGTCGGTCGACGAGGCGAGGCTCCGGCTCGTCCGCCCACCGTTCGAGCCGCGCAATGACCTGTACTCGCTGTTCACGCCGTATCTCGTCGACGACCGGAACGAGGCATGGCGGACGTACCTGTTCCTCGGCCGGAACTGAGCTCCGTCGCGACCTCGTCGCCCATGCCCCTCTCCCCCGCCGCGGCCGCGGCGATCGTGGGAGCCCTCGTGCCCGCCTCCGTGTCCGAGCTGATGGCGACGCTCGTCGATGCCGGTCACGCGGCGTACGTCGTCGGCGGATCCGTCCGCGACAGCCTCCTGGGGCGAGCGGTCGCGGACTGGGACCTCGCGACCGATGCCCCGCCCGAGACGGTCCTTGGCCTCGTGCCGGATGCTGCCTACGAGAATCGTTTCGGGACGGTCGCAGTCCGGCGGGACGACGGTGTCCACCAGGTGACGACGTTCCGTCGGGACCACGACTACGCCGACCATCGGCGGCCGCATCGGGTCGAGTTCACGACGGCCCTGGCGGAGGACCTGGCGCGGCGGGACCTCACGGTCAACGCGATGGCCTGGGGCCGTGACCGCGGCGGCGGTGAGGCGACCCTCGTCGACCTCCATCGCGGGCTCGAGGATCTGGCGGCCGGCCGGCTGAGGGCGGTCGGGCACCCGGCGGCGCGGTTCGAGGAGGACGCCCTGCGGATGATCCGGACGGTCCGGCTCGCGGCGACCCTCGGGTTCACGATCGATCCGGAGACGGCCCGGGCGATCATGCTCGGCCGCCCCGCTCGCCGCGCACCTGTCCGGAGAGCGGGTCGCGAGCGAGCTCGGGAAGCTCCTCGCCGCGGACCGGCCATCGGTGGGCCTGCGGCTGCTCGAGGACTCGGGGCTGCTGGCGGTGGTCCTGCCCGAGCTGGCCGCGCAACGGGGCGTGCCCCAGGACAAGATCCCGGGCGACGACCTGTGGGACCACACCCTCCGGACCGTCGATGCCGCTCCGGCCGACCGGCCGGTCGTGCGCCTCGCAGCACTCCTCCACGACGTCGGCAAGCCGGCCACGCTGGCCGACGGTCACTTCCACGGCCACGACGCGGTCGGAGCCGAGATGGCCGACGGGATCCTGAAGCGGCTCCGGATCCCGGGCGCGACGATCGATCGCGTCAACACCCTCGTCGCCCGCCACATGTTCACCTACGAGCCGGCGTGGAGCGATACGGCGGTCCGGCGGTTCATCCGGACCGTCGGACCGGACGCCGTCGATGAGCTGTTCCTGCTCCGCGCTGCCGACGATGTCGGCAGCGGCCTCGACCCCGCCGACTCCGGGCTGGCCGACCTGCGGCGGCGGGTCGACGAGCAGCGGGCAGCGCGAGCGCCGCTCGGCCGCGCCGACCTCGTCATCGACGGCGACGACCTGATGCACGAGCTTGGGATCGGCCAAGGGCCGACGCTCGGGCGGATCCTCGACGACCTCGTCGAGCAGGTCCTCGCCGACCCGGCGCTCAACGACCGGGCAAGCCTGCTGCTCCTCGCTCAGGCGGCCGTGGCCGAGGACCGGTTGAGATGATCGAGCCGCTGCTGGAGGCCGAGCGGGCGCTCTCGTTCGGGCTTCTCGACCGGGCCGAGCAGCTCTACCGCTCGGTCGCGGCGGCCGACCCGCGGAACTCGATCGCCGTGGTCGGCCTCGCCCGGGTCGCGCTGGAACGCGGCGATGACGTCGGCGCCCTGGAGCTCGCGCGGCAGGCCCGCGAGGTGGACCCCGAGAACGTCGCCGCGGAGCGGCTCGTCGCCCGGCTGGAGGAGGTGCTCGCGACGCCGCAGGGCGCCGGGCATCCGGCCCCAGGATCGGTCACAGCGCCATCGCCCGCGCCGCCCCCGACCGATGTCGTGGCGCCGGCCGCTTCTCGGCCGCAGACCTCCCCGGGTCCGGCCGCGCCCGCCACACGACCCTCCGCGAAGAGACCCTCCCTGCTCGACCGTCTGCGAGGTCGCCCCGCCGGTCGCTGATGCACGCAGGACGTGCGTCTGGTCACACATCCTCCCGCGACGTCCCGCTCAGCGGCCGGATCCGGCGACTCATGCGTATCGCCGCACGGAGCGCGTGCGATCCGGGATGTGAGCGACCCGGACCGGATGGCCCTGACTTGCTCCTGAGTCCACTCGCACGCCTCGCGTGCATGCCGGGCATGTGCGTGCGGCACGCGGGCGATGGCCCCGCGGACCTCGCCCTCCTGCCGGTGCCGGGTCCACGGCGTCCGACGACGCCGGCCGCGGATCGGCCGCGGCTTCGGCTACCCTCGCCCGATGCGCGTCCTCGTCACCGGCGGCGCCGGGTACGTCGGCTCGGTCAGCGTCGAGGCGCTCCTCGCCGCGGGCCATGACCCCGTCGTCCTCGACGACCTCTCGACCGGCCATGCCGCGGCGGTGCCCGACGGCGTCCCGCTCCTCCGGGCGTCGTTCGGCGACGCGGCCGCCCTGACGGGGATCCTTGAGCGGGAGCGGGTCGAGGCGATCCTCCATTGCGGAGCCCGCTCGCTCGTCGGCGAGTCGATCGCGGACCCGGCGCGCTACTACGGCTCGAACGTCGCCGGCGGCATCCAGCTGCTCGATTCTGCCCGCGCGGCCGGCCTGACCCGGTTCGTCTTCTCGTCGACCGCCGCGGTCTACGGCGTCCCCGACGCCACGCCGATCCCCGAGTCGGCACCCCTCCGACCGATCAACCCGTACGGCGAGTCGAAGCGGACCTTCGAAGCGGCCATGGCGTGGTACGGCGTCGCCTATGGGCTGCGCTCGGTGAGCCTGCGCTACTTCAACGTCGCCGGCGCGAGCGGGATGAACGGCGAGGTGCATCGTCCCGAGACCCACCTGATCCCGAACATCCTGATCGCGGCCGAGGGTGGCCCAGCCGTCACCCTCTTCGGCGACGACTACCCGACACCCGACGGGACACCGATCCGCGACTACATCCACGTCGAGGACCTGGCTGCCGCGCATCTCGCGGCCCTCGAGGCGACCGCGCCGGGAGACCCTCGGACCGACTCGGCGCTGGTCTGCAACCTCGGGACCGCGGCCGGGTTCTCCGTCCGCGAGGTCGTGTCGGCCGCCGAGGCGGTCGTCGGCGCCCCGATCCCCCAGGTCCCTGGACCCCGCCGTCCCGGCGACCCGCCGTCGCTCGTCGCGTCGAATGAGCGAGCCCGCGCGCTGCTTGGCTGGACGCCCTCACGGAGCGACCTCGGCACCATGGTCGCGTCGGCCTGGGAGTGGCGGCGCCGTCACCCGGACGGGTACGGCGACTGACGGTCGATCAAGCCCGATCCAGGGGGCGGCCGATCCGGGGCGGCCGGTCCGGGGCGGCCACTCGCCCGGCGAGCGAACCAGCCGCCTTCGCTTGGATCGAGCCGCCGCACGGCCCGCGTGGCGGGTCATCTGACCCCGGCTCACTCGGCCGGCGAGCGGACCAGCCGATGTGATGAGGATCGCACCGGGTCCGGACGCTGGCTCACTCGCTGGGCGAGCGACGACCGCTGGTCTGGGCGACGAACGCTGGTCCGGGCCGGCACCCCGGCAGCGCCGAGCGTCAGCGCGGCTCGAGTGGGGCGCGGTCGGGCGACAGTCGCTCCGGGGGCGCCTCAGGCTCGTCGGACACCAGCGCCTCGGCCGACCCGTCCCCGATCTCACCCGAGCCGGCCCAGCGGTCGCTGACCGGGCGGAGCAGCCACAGCCCGATCAGCATCGTGACGAGGAGCGTCAGGACCGCCACCTGGTACGTCGCCTTGCCGAGGCGGTCGAACAGCAGGAAGAACGTCGCGCCGTAGAGGAGCTGGCCGATGATCTGCGAGCCCTTCCCGACCAGGCCGTACAGCCCGAAGAACTCGCCGATCCGAGCCGGTGGGCTGAGCCGGATCATCAGGACCCGATCGGCGACCTGGACGCCGCCGAGGCCGCTGCCGAGGATCGCTCCCGCGATGAGGAACGCCCCGAGTCCGAGACCACCGTCGATGCCGAGCGAGATCGCCCCGAGGATCAGGCCGACCGCCCACGAGAGGAGGACGGCGATGAGCGTCCGCTTCGGCCCGACCCGGTCGACGAGCGAGCCCCAGCCGAACGAGGCGGCGATCGCGACGAGGGTCAGTGACAGCAGGACCAGATTCGCCTGCGACTCCGTCAGGCCCATCGCCCGGACGGCCACGACGCTCATGACGACGATGACCGTATTGACGGCGTCCGAGTAGAAGAACCGGCCGATGAGGAACCGCCACAGGCCGGGCACCTCGCGGGCGTGACGGGCGGTGACCGACAGCTGCTTCCAGGCGGCCGAGATCCCGGTCGGGCCGTCGGCGATCGACTGCTGGGCCGGCTCGCGGACGATGACGAAGATCGGGATCGCGAACAACGCGAACAGGACCGCGGTGAGCAGGAAGCGGTCCGGCACGGCCACGTCGAAGAAGAAGATCAGCAGCCCGACAAAGACCGTCCCGCAGTAGCCGATCGCGGTCCCGATCCCGGACAGCCGCCCCCGGGACGCCGGCGTGCTGACGACCTTGAGCAACGAGTCGTAGTAGATGAGGGCGGCCTGGTAGGCGAAGTTCGCGGTGATGAACAGGATGACTCCGAGCAGTGGGCCGCTCAGCCCGATGACCGCGGTCGGGCCGATGCACAGGGCCGTGAACGCCAGCAGGAACGGCATCCGCTTGCCGCGCCGGTCGCTGAGGGCGCCGAGGATCGGCGAGACGGCGGCGTTGATGCCGACGCTGATGACGACCGCGAGGCTGAGGATCGTGTTGCCGTCGCGCTCGCCGAACCGGCCGTCATCGGTCAGCCACAGGCCGATCGCCCCCGAGACGACCGCGAAGCTGAAGATCGTGTTCGCGAAGTCGTAGAGCGACCAGGCGAGCGGGACACGGGCCTGACGTGTCGGTGTGAGGGCCGCGAACCAGCCGAGCGGCCCGCCCGGATCGCTTCGTGTCGCCGAGGCCTCGGGCACGCTCGCCACGCCGCGAGCCTAGCAGCCTCGGGTACGCTTCGAGACGTGACCGAGACATCGGACGGGCCCCTGTCCTGGCGGCCGCAGCTGTTCGGCACCAAGCGCCCCCAGACGATCCGCGATCCGATCGTCGAGCCCCTCTGGGACGGCGATCGAGTGCTCGTCCACGTCGACCCGACGCGGATCCGGATCATCGACGCGACGGGCACTCCGGTCGAGGCGATGCCCGAGATCGAGGCCGCGCTGGTCGACGCCGTCGAGGCGGAGTCGATCGTCCTTGACGGCTACCTGACACCCCAGGCCGCCCGGACCAGCGAAGGGGCGATGCTCGGCGAGGTCACTCTCCCGACGGCGGCGTCGATGACCTCCCAGCTGCTCCTTGGGCGCGGCGGCGAGCTGCGCCGGAACCTCGCCGATCAGGGTCCGCCGGAGGTCCAGGCGGGCGACGTCCTCGTTCTGGTCTGCATCGACGTCCTGGCGATCGACGACGAGGTGATCCTCGACGTTCCGCTGCTCGAGCGCCGCCGGATCCTCGAGAGCGCGGTCCACGAGTCGGACCTTATCCGCGTCGGCGTCCACGTCCGTGCACCGATCGAGCCGTGGCTCGGGTCGTGGCGATCTCAGGGGTTCCGGGCTGTCGCGTTCAAGGATCCGAACGGCCGTTACCGCCCCGGGACCACTGTCGACGGCTGGGCGTCCTCGCCGATCCCGAAGCGCTGACGGACGAAGAAGAGCCACCGCCGGCCGAAAGTCACCCGTACTCGGTGCATCGAGGCATCACGTGGTCAGGTGCCAGGAATCACCGGTCGGTGTGGCGGTCCGATGGGGTCCCGATCTTCGGTGGTCGGTCCGGTGGGGGGAGGTGCGCGGGTGCACAGGACCGATGGGCTACGCCGGAGGTACGAACGGGTGGTCCGTTCGGGGCATTTCTGCAAGGCCCACGGAAAGTTTCGATCGCCATGGATTCATCACGCAATCCGGGGGATCGTCGCCCGGCCGTACCAGAAGGGAACAGATCGTGATCCCATCGCCGGGTCGACAGCCCATCAACGGCGAAGGTCAGGACCCACGCGCGGCTTCGGCCGAGCGCCTCCAGCGACCTCGTCGCCGACGCCGCACCCGCGGTCAGGCGCTCGTCGAGTTCTCGCTCATCCTGCCGGTCTTCATCCTGGTCCTGTCCGGGATCCTCGACTTCGGGTTCCTGCTCTACTCGCGGATCACCGTCATCAACGCCGCGCGAGAGGGCGCCCGGGCCGCGACGACCGTGTCCGATCCGACGACGATCCCGACGGTCGCACTCGGTCGGGTCAAGGCGGCCAGCAGCGGCCTCACCACCACCAGCCCGACGATGCAGGTCACGACGTCCTGTATCGCGATCGCCACCCCCGGGTCGTGCTCGTTCTCCTCGAAGACGGGCTCGCAGCCCGGCGACGCCGTGTCGGTCACCGTGACCTACGAGTACACGAGCTTCTTCCCGCTCCTGTTCGGGACCAAGATCCCGCTCGGGGCGAACGTCCAGATGGTCCGAGAGTAGAGCGATGTCGAGGACCTTCCGATCCCGTCTCGCCGGCCGTCGCCAGAGGGCGGATGGACAACGCGGCCAGGCCCTCGTCCTCTTCGTCATCGTCCTGGTCGTCATCCTCGCGTTCGCCGCGATCGTGGTCGACCTCGGCGTCCTGAGGAACGACCGCCAGATCCTGGCCAACGCGGTCGACGCCGGTGCCCTCGCCGGCGGCACGAAGCTGCCGGTGGACGGCAACGCCGAGGAGATCGCCGCCAACGCCCTGATCGACCGGACCGTCCAGGCGGACCGTCCCGGCATCACCACATCGGACTACACCATCACCTACAAGTGCCTGATCGGCGTCGACGCGGGCGGAGCGCCGGCGATCGTGCGAGACATCCCGATGGTCTGCGATCCGACCCACTCACTCGGTCGCCCTGCGCTGGCGCGCGACTTCATCGGCGCCGGCCCGACCCGCGTCTCGTCCTGTGACCCGAGCGTCGGCGACAAGTGCAACGTCGTCGTCGTCGCCGGCTCGACCTGGACGCAGTACGGCTTCGGCCCGGTCGTCGGGGTGAACCAGGGCAACACCGGCGTCGTGTCGGCCGCTGCCTGCCAGGGCCCGTGCGGCGACAACCCCGTCGGCCCGGTCGACGTGATGCTCGTCATGGACCGCACCCAGAGCATGAGCGGCGTCGACACGACCAACGCGGTCAGCGCGGCGAACGCGATCCGGACCGGCTACGACCCGGCCATCCAGTGGCTGGGCCTGGGCCTCCTCGGCCCGAGCCAGACCGGGCTGTCAGGTTCCTGCAAGATCACGCCCGCGACGTCGATCGGGACGGCCAACCTGCCGACCGATCTGCGGCGCTGGGTCCCGCTGACGCTCAGCGGCATCGGTGCTCCGAACAACCAGGACTACACCCAGTCCGGCAGCCTGCTCGCGGCGAACATGCAGACCCCCTGTTACGCGAACTCGAGCACCGGGACCGACCTGAAGGACCCGTGGGCGATGGCCGCCTACGAGCTCCAGCAGAACGGCCGGGCCGGCGTGCGCAAGGGCATCATCTTCGAGACGGACGGCCAGCCCAACACGGCGGTCACGACCTCGACGACCTACTGCGCCGACGCCGTCGCCGCGGCACAGACCGTGAAGAACGCCGGGATCGAGGTCTTCACGATCGGCTTCGGACTTGACGGCGCGAATGACGCCGCCTGTCCGGACACCTCCGGCGCGTTCAAGGGCAAGACGGCGTCCTTCGCCCTCGCCAGCATGGCCACCCAGCCGTCGACGAACAGCCTCGGCTGCCCGGGCGCCGGCGCGACGAACACGAACAACGACGGCGACCACTTCTTCTGCCTGCCGAAGACCGCCGGCGCGAGCGCGAACCTCGCATCGGTCTTCAAGACGGCCGCCGCACAGCTCGCGCGGACCGGCGCCAAGCTCATCGACCTGTATCCGACGCCGGTCGTCGACTCGGTCAACCCGAGCGCCGCCTCCGCGAGCGGCGGGGCGACGGTGACGATCAGCGGCCAGTACTTCACCGGCGCGACCGATGTCACCTTCGGTGGGATCCGGGCCTCGTTCACCGTCGTGAACGACACGACCATCACCGCGACAGCTCCGGCCGGCACGGCCGGGGTCACCGTCGACGTCATCGTGACGACGCCATCGGGCAGCTCGGTGACGACCTCGAGCAGCGACTTCCGCTACACCTGACCACCGCTCGGGCCGAACTCGTCGCGGGCGCGAGCCCGCGGGGAGTCCCCGGCGGCGACAGACCCCTGACGATCGAGACACCCCGGGCACAAGGCCCGGGGTGTCGTCGTTTCTCTCGCACGTGACGGTGAGAGGATCGCGTCTACACGGGCGCATCGGAGCGCGCGCCGGTACGATGGACACGTGCCTGCATCGACCCTGACTCCGGCCATCCGTGACGGGATCGAGCGACTTGAGCGTGCCGACCTCATGGTCGGCATCCCGAGCTTCAAGAACGCGGCGACGATCGGCCATGTCGTTCGGGCCGCCCAGGCGGGCCTGGTCCAGTACTTCCCCGATCTCCGACCCGTGCTCGTCAACGCCGATGCGGGCTCGTCCGACGGGACCCAGAGGGTCGTCGTCGAGACCGAGCCGCCCGACTATGTCGAGGGCATCCTGCTGGTCCGCCCGACCAACCGGCTCGAACGGGTCAGCCTGACCTACCCGCCCGTCGACGGGGTCGGCGGCAAGGGCGCCGCACTGCACTCGATCTTCGAGATCGCGGCCGCGCTCGAGGTGGACGCCCTCGTCGTCGTCGACTCGGACCTGCGGTCGATCGTGCCCGAGTGGATCGAGCTCCTGGCCGGCCCCATCCTCAAGGGCGGCTACGACTACGTCGCCCCGCTGTACTCGCGCTACAAGTACGACGGCACCGATCACGAACACCGTCACCTACCCGTTGACGAGGTCGCTGTACGGCCGCCGGATCCGCCAGCCGATCGGCGGCGACTTCGGGGTCAGCGGCGACCTCACTCCGGCATTACCTCGACCAGGACGACTGGGCCCCGGACGTCAGCCGCTTCGGCATCGACATCTGGATGACGACCCACGCGATCACCGGCGGCTTCGCCGTCTGCCAGGCCCGCCTCGGCGCGAAGGTCCACGACCCCAAGGACCCTGGGGCGGACCTCGGGCCGATGTTCCGCCAGGTCGTCGGGACGATCCTCCGTCTGGCGGTCACGAACCACGACCGCTGGGCCGACATCCACGGCAGTCCACGACGTCCCGGCCTACGGCTTCGAGCGCTACGCCGACCCGCCGCCGCTCGAGGTCGACACGCTCAGGCTCCTGACCTCGTTCACCGAGGGCGCCCTGACCCTCACCCCGACGTGGCGCCGGATGCTCGCCGCCCACGACCGTCGAGACGGTCCTTGAGCTGGCCGCCGACGCCGGGCGCCAGGTCGAGGGCGCGGTCGCCGCCGGCGTCGGGACCGGCAGCACGACCCGCGAGATGGCCGAGGCGGTCGCCGGCTACCACTTCCCCGACGACTGCTGGGCGCGGGTGATCTACGACCTGATCGTCGCCGCGCGACGCGACGACCCGCCCCTCGACGAGCTCGTCGCGGCCCTCGTCCCGATCTACTTCGGCCGGGTCGGCTCGCTCGTCGTCGAGACGCGCCATCTGACGACCGACGCCGCGGAGGAGATGGTCGAGCGCCAGGCACGGGCCTTCGAGCTCCTCAAGCCGTACCTCCTCGAACGCTGGAACGAGGCCGCCCGGTGAGCGGCCGCGCCCCGCTGCCGTCGCGGATCCTCATCCCCGTCGCGAACCCGGCGACCGCCGGCGAGCTGATCCGGCTGGGGGCCGACCTGCTTCAGCGTCGGGGCGGCGAGCTGACCGCCCTCGGGATCGTCGAGGTCCCCGAGGGGATGGCCCTCTCGGAGGGCGCGACCCGGGCGCGCCATGCCCGCCGACTCCTCCAGCGGGTCCTCGACTACGCGCCGGACGGCACCACGATCCACCCGATCGTCCGGATCGGCCGACACGCGGCGGAGGGCATCGTCGAGGCATCGACCGAGCAGGAGGCCGACCTCATCATCTTCGGCTGGGGCGGTCGGTCGTCCGGTCGCCGCGACGAGCGGAACGGCCACGGCCGCGCGACACGCGACGGGCGGGCCGGGGCGGATGCCGGCCGGGATGGCCGTCTGGCCGCGGCCGGGGTCATCAGCCCGACGATCGACGAGGTCGTCCGCGAGGCGCCCTGCGACATCGCCGTCGTGAAGCAGCGTGGCGCGACCGACATCCGCCAGATCCTCGTGCCGGTCCGCGGCGGGCCCCACGCCGAGCTCGCCCTCCGGTTCGCCGGCGCGATCGCCGAGCGCCACGGGGCGTCCGTCCGGGTCCTCCACCTGGTGCCCGTCGGGATCACCCAGGCCGTCCGGGCCCAGGCGGAGCGCGCCCTCCAGGCGTTCGTCCGCCAGCATCTCGGCGATGTCGGCGAGCCGGTCCTGCGGGAGGCCTCGAACGTCCGGGCGACGATCCTGCGCGAGGCCGAGAAGGTCGACCTGGTCGTGATGGGCGCCTCGGCGGTCCCGGGCGGCGACAGCGGCGGCCAGCTGTTCGGTGCCCTGCCCGAGACGATCGCCCTGCGGGCCCGGCCGACCGTCGTCGTCGTCAAGACCCGCGAGGCCATCGGACGCCAGACCTTCGAGCAGCTGGCCCAGCGGGCCGAGACGCTCGCCGCGGCCGATCGCGCGGCCGAGGAGGTCCGGGCCGTCCCGCAGCGGGTCGATCGCTGGTTCGCCGAGTCGAACTTCCACCATGCCGAGTTCGCGGATCTGCGCCGCCTCGTCCAGCTCAAGGAGCACCAGGGCGTCACCGTCAGCCTCGTCCTGCCGACCCTCGATGAGCAGGAGACGATCGGCCCGATCGTCCGGCGGGCGATGCGCGAGCTGATGGGCCGGGTCCCGCTGGTCGACGAGATCCTCGTCATCGACTCGGCATCGTCGGACCGGACGCGCGAGATCGCGATCGAGGAGGGTGCTCGGGTCGTCCAGCACCCCGATGTCCTGGCCCGCTACGGCTCGTATCGTGGCAAGGGCGAGGCGCTCTGGAAGTCGCTCTTCGAGACGACCGGCGACCTGATCGTGTGGGCCGACACTGACGTCCGCAACTGGCACCAGCGGATGGTCTACGGGACCCTCGGCCCGCTCCTCCACGAGCCCCGGCTGCAGTACGTGAAGGGCTACTACCAGCGGCCGATCGTCGAAGACGGCCAGCTGAAGGAGGGCGGCGGCGGACGGGTGACCGAGCTCGTCGCCCGGCCCCTGATCAACCTCCTGTTCCCGGAGCTCTCGGGGCTGATCCAACCGCTGTCCGGCGAGTATGCCGGCCGACGGACACTCCTCGAGCAGATCCCGTTCTTCACCGGCTACGCCGTCGAGATCGGGCATCTGATCGACATCACCGAGCGCGTCGGCATCGAGGGCCTGGGGCAGGTCGATCTCGAGCGGCGGGTCCATCGCAACCAGGAGCTCGAAGGGCTCTCGCGGATGTCCTTCGTCATCCTCCAGGCCGTGATGAAGCGGCTGGAGGAGCGACGCCGGGCGCGGCTGTTCGCCGAGATGGGCTCGACGATGAAGCTCCCGAGGTCGGGCCGCGGGCGGCTGTCGCTCGAGGTCATCGAGCTGGCCGACCAGGAGCGGCCGCCGATGATCCGGATCCCCGAGTACCTCGAGCGACGCGGCCTGGCCGGCCATGCCGCGGCCCTCGAGCCGGCCTCGGCGCGGTAGGTGGCCGATCGTCGCCTCACGGTCCTGGTGGCGCCCGACTCGTTCAAGGGGACCCTCAGCTCGGTCGAGGTCGCCGACGCCCTCGCCGAGGGCTGGCGCGCCGAGCGGCCCGACGACGAGCTCCTCCTCTCGCCGCTCGCCGATGGCGGCGAGGGAACCCTCGCGGCGATCGCCGCCGCAGGCGGCTGGGAGATGAGGACTGCGACGGTCCACGACCCCCTCGACCAGCCGATCGAGGCGACCTGGCTGCGGGCCGCCGACGGGCGCCGGGCGGTGCTCGAGATGGCTCGGGCGTCGGGTCTGTCCCTGCATCGCCCCGACCGCACGCGACCCTCGAGCGGGCGACGAGTCGCGGCACCGGCGAGCTCCTCGGCGCGGCGATCGAGACGGCGTCAGTGCGGCGATCGCTCGGGATCGGTGGCAGCGCGACGACCGACGGAGGTGCCGGGCTGCTCGGCGCGCTCGGCGTCCACGACGACGGGACGGTCGTCGATCTGTCGGGGATCGTGGGCGGGCTGGCCGATCTGCGGCTCGAGGTCGCCTGCGACGTCACGAACCCGCTGCTCGGACCGGACGGGGCGGCGGCCGTGTACGGGCCCCAGAAGGGTGCCAGCCCCCAGGAGGTGGAGCGCCTCGATGTCCGCCAGGCGGCATGGGCCGACCGCCTCGAGGCCGCGACCGGGCGGCGCGAGCGTGACACGCCGGGGGCGGGCGCGGCCGGCGGGGTCGGCTTCGCGTTGCTGTGCCTTCAGCAGCGGTTCCGGTCGTTCGCGCTCCGGCCGGGGGTCGATCTGGTGATGGAGGCGACCGGGTTCGATGCGCGCCTCGCCCGGGCCGACCTGGTCCTCACCGGTGAGGGCCGGATCGACGCCCAGACGGCGTTCGGCAAGACCGCCATGGGGGTCGCTCGACGGGCGCACGCGGCCGGGGTCCGATGCATCGCGATCGGCGGCAGCGTCGAGCCGGCCGGGGCGGCGGCGCTCGCCGCGGCCGGCGCCGAGACGGAACCGGTCTGGGACCGCCCGGTGTCCTTCGAGACGGCGATGGCAGCGGGCCGTCGCCCGCTCGTCCGGGCCGGCAAGCGACTCGCCCGGACCGTCTCCGGCGACGTTATCGTCAGCGGGTGAGCCCCACCCCTCCCGGCGCACGCACCCGCGGCGCGTCTGCGAGCCGCACGGTATCGCGAGCGACCCGCGCGAAGAAGAAGCCGGCCCGTCGACGGCGCGACCCACAGGCCGAGGCGAAGGCCTGGGCGAAGCGGCTCGCGCGGTCGCGCCCGGGCCTCGTCCGGTTCGTCCTCGACGAACTCGCCGCTGCCTACGGCACACCCATGTGGGAGCGTCGCCTCGACCCGACCTCGGAGCTGATCCTGACGATCCTGACCCAGAACACCGCCGACGTGAATGCCGAGCAGGCCTTCCAGGCGCTGCGGTCGGCCTATCCCGGAGGCGGTCTCGTGGAGGTCCACCATCCCGGCGCGGGCTGGGGCGGGGTCGGACTGTCGCCCGGTGCCGCCCCCGACTGGGCCGCGATCGAGGCGGCGCCGCTGCCCGAGCTCATCGACGTGATCCGGCCCGGTGGCCTCGGGCCGCAGAAGGCACCGCGTCTCCAGGCGACCCTGCGGACGATCCGCGAGGAAGCCGGCGACTACTCGCTCGAGTTCCTGCGGGACATGCCGGCGCTCGAGGCCCGGGACTGGCTGACGCGGATCCCGGGGATCGGCAAGAAGACCGCGTCGATCGTCCTGCTGTTCTGCTTCGGGACGCCGCTGATGCCCGTGGACCGGCACGTCGAGCGGGTCTCGCACCGGGTCGGGCTGATCCCGCCGAAGGCGACGGCCGACGACGCCCACGACCTGTATCTCGCGACCCTCGAGCCGGACGACATGTACGCCGCCCATGTCCTGCTGATCCAGCACGGCCGCGTGACCTGTCACGCCCGTCGGCCCGCGTGCCTCACCTGCCCCCTCCGCGAGCGCTGCCGGTACGTCGACCGGAAGGCCCCCTAGCCCCTCGTCGTCCCACGCTGTGAGGCGCTCGGTGTCGGTCCGCACCACTGCGGTGACCCGGTGTGAGGTCCTGTGCGGTTAGGGGGATGTACCTAGTGCCGGGACGCACCGGTGCAAGGTTCGCTGAAAGGTAGTACTGGCTTCCTATGCCGCCCCATGACCGATGTACTACTCATCGGGCTGGGCGCACCGGGGGAGGAGCTCATGACGACCGGGCGGTCGACGCATGCCTGCGCGACCGATCGTCAGCCGCGTCCTCGCGTCGAGCACCGCATCGTCGGCTCGCCACCGACCCACGGCGGTCGCGGTCAGACGCTGGTCGAGTTCGCCCTCGTCGTGCCGCTGTTCCTCGTTGTCATGCTCGCGATCGTCGAGTTCGCGTTCGTGTTCAACGCAGTCCTCGCGACGAACTTCGCCAGTCGGACTGCTGCGCTCGCGGCCGCCGAGGCCGGCAATGACACCGGAGCCGACTGCGTGATCCTCCGTGGTGTCGAGCGGGAGGTCGGCGCACCGGCCGACAAGTCCCGCATCACGGCCGTCCGGATCTACCGGTCCGACACGAACGGCAAGCAGATGGGCAGCGCGGTGAATGTCTACACCCGGACCGGCAGCACGACCTGTGACCTCATCGACGGCACCACCGTCACCGTCCCGTACAAGATCTCGGGCACGCCCGGCTACCCGGCGTCGGATCGTTGCAACGTCCTGCTCGGCTGTCCGGCTGGCCCGTCGGGGAGCCATCCGGGCCTCGACACGATCGGCGTCGACGTCCAGTACAGCCACCAGTGGCGGACGCCGTTGAACAACTTCCTGCCTGGCAGCGGCAGCGGCTACATCTTCGATCGGAGCAACGCGATGCGGATGGAGCCCGTCCTGTGATGGGCCGCCGGCCGTCGCCCCGCCCAGCCGGCTCGAGGGTCGGGCGTCGGCGGACCCGGGGCCAGGGTCTCGTCGAGTTCACGTTGATCCTGCCGGTCTTCGTCCTGCTCCTCATGGGGATGCTCGAGTTCGGGCTGATGTTCGACCACAACATCACCCTCGGCTATGCGAGCCGCGAAGGCGCCCGGGTGGGCGCCGCCCTCGCCAACGGCGGGGGGACGCTCGGCTGCGGCAACAACCAGTCGCCCAACGCCGGGATCGTCGACCCGGCGATCATCGCCGCGGTCCAGCGCGTCCTGACGTCGCCCGGATCGCTCATCGACGTGAGCCGCATCGGCCAGATCCGGATCTACAAGGCCGACTCCGCGGGACGGCAGGTCGGCAGCAACGTGAACGTCTGGACGTACAGCAAGGGCGGCGGCCCGGCCATCGATGGCAAGGCGCTCGACTTCCGGCTCGCGGGCACCGAGGGCTGGCGCGCCTGCTCGCGGACGAACGCCACGTCGCCGGACTCGATCGGCATCGGCCTGACCTACACCTACCAGCTTTCGAGCGGGCTCGGATCGGTCATGCGGTTCTTCGGCGGAGCGGGCCTCGGCACGCTCCAGATGGCCGACGACACCGTCATGGCCCTCAACCCGACGAACCAGTGACGGGGGACACGATGGACGGCACACGCTCGCGGGTCGGCATCCTGCCGGTCAGGACGTCGGGGCGCCCGAGGCCGGCGCGGAGCCGGGGCCAGGTCGTCGTGATCTTCACCCTCTCGATCTTCGTCTTCGTCGGGATGTGCGCGGTCGTGGTGGACGTCGCCTGGTACTGGGTGAACAACCTCCGGATGCAGCGCGCCGCGGATGCAGCGGCACTGGCCGGCGTCATCTGGCTGCCGCAGGACGTGACGACCGGGGTCAGCGTCGCCCGGGCCGAGGCGACGAAGAACGGCTACACCAGCGGGATCGGCGGCTACACCGTCACCCCGCGGCAGGACCCGACGAACCCGCGCCGGATGCTGGTGAACATCAAGGGCCCGGTCCATACGTACTTCGCGAACCTGTTCGGCCTGACGCTCTTCAACGCCTCCCGCGATTCGAAGGCGGAGTATGTCCTGCCGGTGCCGATGGGCAGCCCCCAGAACTACTACGGGGTCGGCTTCTACGAAGGGCGCCAGTCGACGACATCGCCGAGCCCGTCGAACACCGACTTCGTCGCCACGACGAACGAGTCGGGCAGCGGCTGGACAAACGCATCACGCGCCCGGTCGAACGACGACTCCTATGCGACCGCCGCATCGAACGGGGCGAACCAGGTGTGGCGCGACTTCGGTCTGCTCAACGGCACAGGCCTGGCGAACGATCCGACGCTGGTGATCGACCGGATCGAGGTCCAGCTCCGGGGCGTCAGCGCCGTCGGGACCGGCAACGGCTCGGATGCCTGTGCCCTCTCGGCGCAGGTGTCCTGGAACGGCGGCGGCACCTGGAGCACGGCGGTCCCGACAGCGACCCTCGGGAACGGCGCGACGGCGGCCCAGGACGATCGGGTCGTCGGTCCCGCGCCGACGCCGCTGTCCGACTGGGGCGCCCATCCGTGGGTCCGGAACGACTTCAGCGACACGAACTTCCGCGTCCGTCTCACATGGAACAACGGCACGACGGCCTGCCCCAGCACCCGGACGGTCCAGCTCGACCAGCTCCGCGTCCGCGTCTCCGCCCATACGATCACGACGACCTGGACGAACCGGACGCTGAGCGTCCCGGACCCGGCCGGGGGGACGCTCGGCTCCCAGGGCTTCTGGGGCGCGATGTTCACCCCCGGCGGCATCCGGACCAACGGCGATCGCTACGGCCCATCCGACATCGGCTACAACGCCGTCGGCAACCCGCAGGCGAGCGCGACGAACCCCGACTACAACGGCCAGGGTTACGACTACACGATCGAGCTCGGGACCAACGGCCAGATCCGGCTGTTCGATCCGATGTTCTGTGCCACCGGTGACAACGGCCACAGCGGCTCGTTCGGAGCCGGCGATCACTGGACCGAGCACGCGACCGGCGGCAACGGCATCTCGACGGTCGTGGCGCCCGTCGCGGTCACGTACAGCCTGTACAAGTACGGCCCGAACATCTACACGACCGCCGGGAACACGTGGATCAGCGACCTCCGCTATGACCCCGGCAACAGCACCCTGGGCGACTTCAGTGGCGCGATGGGCGTGCCCCAGAACAACACCGACGGCAACCGCGCCGACTGCTCGACCAACCCGGCCCACAACGCCTGGGTCGCACCGGCCGCGTGGAGCGGGCTCTCGCCGGGCTTCTATCGCCTGAACGTGAACACCAGCGTTCGCGACCACAACGGCACGACCGACTCGCCGAACTTCAACGTCGGCGCCGAGAACATGTTCTCGATCTGGGTCAGCGCCACCAGCGGCAACGCCCGTGTCTACGGCGGCGGGAAGATGGCCGCCTACACGAACCTCGACACCGGCAACCAGTCCTTCTACTTCGCCCAGATCGAGGGCGTCCACGCCGGCAAGACGATGGTCATCACCCTGTTCGACCCGGGCGAGTCGAGTGGCAACGCGTATCTCCGGATCCTCTCGCCCCAGGGTGGCGTGTACCACTACGCGACCTTCGACTGGTCGTCCGACGACGGCCGCTCCGGGAAGGGCGTGACCGAGATCCAGACATCGAACGGGAACGCCCTCTTCGACAACAAGATCCTGACGATCCGGGTCCCGCTGCCGGCGGACTATGCCAAGGGAGACCTGGATCCGAACAACATCGGCGAGGACGGCTGGTGGCGGATCGAGTATCAGACGAGCGCCGCGAACGACACCACGACCTGGCAGGTGGAGCTGATCGGGAACCCGGTCCACCTCCTCAACCCTTGAGCCGCACCGCTCCGCGCGGCCGGGGACGCGGCGGCCGGGGACGCGACCGCCGGGGACCCGACCGGCGGCGAGGTCGACCTACGACGCCGCCGCGGGCTCCGGCGAGACCGCCAGGACGTTGAAGGCCGGGACCGGCTTGGCGAAGCCTTTGAGGGTCAGCTCACCGACCGGCTCGGCGGAGATCCGCTCGTCCGCCGACGCCAGGGCGCGGGCATTGATGAGGATCTGACCGGGGCCAGCCTCGTCGCACAGCCGGGAGGCGAGGTTCATCACGCTGCCGACGGCGCCGTAGTCGTAGCGTCCTTCGAAGCCGATCGTCCCGAGGGTCGCGTAACCGACGGCGATCCCGACCGCGAAGTCGAGCTCGTGGCCACGACGCCGCCAGGCGGCGGTCAGGCCGGCCATCGCGTCGCGCATCTCGACGGCCATCGCCGCGGCCCGGGCCGCCGGGTCCGGACACGGGAACGGGTCGTTGAACCAGGCCATCACGCCATCGCCGGCGAACCAGCCGACCGTGGCGTCGTATGACCGGAGGAGCTCGCCCATCGTCCCGTGGAAGCTCCGGATGACGCCCATCACCTCCTCTGGCTCGGTCGTCTCGGAGAAGGCCGTCCAGCCTCGCAGGTCGGTGAACAGGACGGCGATCTCGCGACGGTGGCTCTCGAGCAGGTGGGCATCGTCCGACGAGGCCACGACGTCGGCCAGCTGTGGCGACAGGAACCGTCGCAGGCGTCCGAGGTTCTCGATCTCCGCGACCTGGATCGCGACCCGGGCTGCGAGATCAGCATTCAGCTCCGCAAGCTCCGATCGCTGACGCTCGATCGTGTCGTGGTAGGCCTTGATCCGGAGGAGCGAGCGGACGCGGGCAAGCAGCTCCTGCTGGTCGAACGGCTTCTGGATGAAGTCGTCGGCTCCGGCCTCGATGGCCTCGATGCGGTCCTCCGCATCGCTGGAGGTGACCATGACGACCGGGATGAAGCTCGTGGCCGGGTCGGCGCGGATGCGCCGACAGACCTCGTACCCGCCGATGCCCGGCATCTGGACGTCGAGCAGGACGATATCGGGCGGCGTGGCCAGCAGCGACTCCAGGGCGTCCTCGCCCGAGCCGGCCGTCGCGACCGCGTAGCCACGCGACACCAGGATCGCCTCGAGGAGCCGGACGTTCGCGGCGATGTCGTCGACGACGAGGATCCGGGCCGGACGTTCCTCCGTCATGGAGCCCCCTCGTGGTCGCAGTACCCGCGGACCTGGCCGGGGAAGGCGATGACGTCGATCGGCTTGGCGATCAGGCCGGCGAAGCCGGCCTCGTCGAAGCGGGCCCGGTCGGACTGCATCACCGACGCGGTCAGGGCCACGATCGGGATCTCCGCGGTGTCGTCGTCGGCCTTGATCCTTCGAGTCGCCTCGACCCCGTCGATGCCCGGCAGGGCGATGTCCATGAGGATGAGGTCCGGGCGGTGCTCGCGGGCGGCGACGACCCCGTCCTCGCCGGTCGTCGCCTCGACCGTCCGGAACCCGTGGAACCGCAGCACATCCCGAACCAGCTTCAGGTTCTTCTCGTTGTCCTCGACGATGAGGACCAGGCGGTCGGCCCCGTCCGTGGTCACGAGAGCGGCTCCTCGGCGGCCGCCGGAACCTGCCGGAGCGGCAGGCTGACGGTGAACGTGCTGCCCTCGCCTGGCACGCTCACGACCGACAGCCGCCCGCCGTGGAGCTCGACGAGCCGCCGCGTCAGCGCCAGCCCGAGACCCGTGCCTTCCTGAGCCCCGACGCGTCCGACCTGGACGAACTCCTCGAAGATCCGGGCCTGATCCTCGGCCGAGATCCCGACCCCGGTGTCGGCGACCGCGATGGTCGCCGTGCCCTCCGTCGCCCTTGCCGTGAGGCTGACCCGGCCACCGTCCGGCGTGAACTTGACGGCGTTCGAGAGCAGATTGAAGAGGATCTGCTTGACCTTTCGCTCGTCGGCCTCGATGAGGTCGACCGACGGATCGATCGTCGTCGCGAGCTGGATGTCGTGCTTGAGGGCCCGCTCCCGGACCATCGACAGCGAGCCCTCGAGCGGCCCGACGAGCGGGAAGACGGTGACCTGGAGGTCCATCCGGCCGGCCTCGACCTTGGAGAGGTCGAGGATGTCGTTGATGAGACCCAGGAGGTGCTGGCTCGAGCCGAGGATGTCGTCGAGATATTCGCGCTGCTTGTCGTTGAGGTCCCCGAACATCTCCTGGCGCAGCACCTGGGAGAAGCCGATGATCGCGTTGAGTGGCGTCCGCAGCTCGTGGGACATGTTCGCCAGGAACTCGGACTTGTGGCGGCTCGCCGCCTCGAGCTCGGCGTACAGGCGCTGGAGCTCGTCGTTCATCTGGTTGAGGTTCGTCGCCAGCGAGCCGAGCTCGTCCCGGTTCGGGACGGTGACGTGGCCGCCGAAGTCGCCTGAGGAGATCGCGGCGAGACGCGTCTCCATCTTCCGGATCGGACCGACGATCGACCACGACAGCACGTAGCCCAGCAGCAACGCCAGGACGATGCTGATGACCGCGACCGCGACGAACAGCGCCTGTGACGCCCCGAACTGCTGCTGGTTCGAGGCGATGAGATCGTCGGTCGCTTGCTGAGTGGTACGTGCGAGGCTGATGGCGAGCTGTCGGAGGTGCTCCGCGGGCGGGATGGCGTCCGACTGCTGGAGCCGCAACCCTTCCGCAGGTCGATCCGCGGCGTCGAGCGCCGCGATCCGGGCGAACGCGTCGGACAGATGGGCCCTGTCACTGTCGATCTCGACGAGGACCGCGTGCTCGTCGGGCGGTGGCGTGAAGCCAAGGGCGCTCGGGTCTGTCGCCAGGCGGAGCTGGGTCAGGGTGGCCGCGACGACATCGTCGATCCGGGCCAGGCTGGCACCGCTCGGCGTCTCCGTCGGGCATGTCCCCGAGTAGACACAGTTGTCGTATCCCGGGTTGCGAAGCGTCAAGAGTGCCTGGACCTGCTCGGCGGTCGTCTGGAGCTGGCCGTAGGCTGCGGCCCGCTGTTGGAGGTGACCGAGCGCTTCGACCCGGGCGTTGGACTCTCCAAGGACCCACAGACCGAGCACGCCGAGGATGACGAGCAGGACGACCGTCCCGACGAACGTCACGAGCAGCTTGGCAAGCACCGTCGCCGGCACGCGGGCGACGGCCCGAACGAGCGGGTTGTCGGCGCGGCTCAGCGTCGGCCTACGGCGACGTGCTCGTCGGTCGGCTTCGGTCGCCACCGGGACCGCCACGCAGCTCGCCTCAGCCTAGACGGTCAATTCGGGGTTGGCCATGATCGCCTTGGTGATCAGCCAGGCGCCGTTGATGCGAGCGACATCGAGGTTCGACCCGACGACGATCGCCACCGTCTTCGTCGCCAGATCGATGTAGTGGCATTCGAAGTACAGGGTGCCGACGTCGCCGTTGGCTGTCACCTTGATCTTCTGGGCCGGCGTCTCGGACACCCAGACGTTCTCCGCCTTGAATGGCGCCGCCTTGGAGATGAAACCGCGGATCTCGGCCTTGCCGGCGTAGGTCCTGGTCCCGACGGTCATCGTCGCGTTCTCGGCCCACAGCGACAGGATCAGGTCGACGTCCTTGGTCGAGGCCGCCGTGTGCCATGTCACCTCGATGTGCTGGATGTCATACATGTCGGCCTTGAGCTGGAGAGCCGGGTCCGGCGGCGGCGAGCTCGCCGCCGTGCCGCAGGCTGCCAGCGTTCCAGCCAGGGTCGCCACCAGCACCAGGGCGGCGACGCGGTTCCGCGAGGGTCGGCGCTGTCGTGACATCGAAGTCTCCATCGGGATCAGCTACGGCGCCAGGACGGGATTGGCGACGATCGACTTCGTGATGAGCCACTTGCCGTCGATCCGAGCGACGTCCTGATTGGCGCCGACCACGACCGCGACCGTCTTCGTCGCGACGTCGATGTAGTGGCACTCGAAGTACAGGGTCCCGGCGTCGCCGTCGACGGTCTCGACGATCTTGTACGCCGGGGTGTCCGACTCCCAGACGTTGCTCGCCTGGAACGGCTTGGCGGTCGCGATGAAGTCCTGGATCTCCTGCTTGCCGGTGTAAGTCTTGGTCCCGACCGTGAACGTCGCGTTGTCGGCCCAGAGCGACATCATCAACGGGATGTCCTTCGTCGAGGCGGCCTTGTGCCAGATCACCTCGATCTGGTCGATGTCGTAGAGATCTGCCTTGTGCTGCAGCTCGGCCTGGGCCGCGCCAGGCGTGCTGCTCGCGGATCCGCAGGCGGCGATGACCGCGACGAGGACCCCGGCAAGGCCGAGGCCGATCAACGCGGTGCGGGACCGAGCGCGGGGTCGCGTGGCCAGGACGTCCATCGGAAGACTCCCCTCCTTCGGTCGGACGGCGTGGGCGCCCGAACCGCCGACGTTCGAGCGGGCACGGTCAGTCCCCCGGACCGGCGCCATCTTGCGCCGAGGTCCGGTCCTGGGACAAGGGTCGTCTTCACGACACGGGCGTCCCGCGCACGACAGCCTCCGGCTCCGGTGCGCCCAGCCACCGAAGGGTACGAAGGGCGGCCTCCGTCTACCCCGGTCGCCTATTGCGGAGCGGCGACCCGCCATGTCCCATAAGGGATGGCGCTAGCCAATCTGCTCGGTGTCCGACGGGAACGCGACCCGTGGGATCTCGTGCATCCATCGGAGTCCGACGACCATGCCGTCTCGCTGGCCGACCGCGGGTCGCACCCGCCCCCCGCTCCGCGCGCGTCGTCGCGCGGCGCGCGATGCCGGCCAGGCGCTCGTCGAGTTCTCGCTGGTCATCCCGCTCTTCCTGCTGCTCGCCCTCGGGCTCGTCGAATTCGCATTCGTCTTCAATGCGGTCCTGGCGACGAACTTCGCGAGCCGGACGGCGGCCCTGGTCGCCGCCGAGGCGGGCAACTCGATGGGCTCGGACTGCGTGATCCTCGAGAGCGTCGAGCGCGAGGTCGGGGCCCCCGCCGACCGTGGCGCCATCACGTCGGTCGAGATCTACCGATCGGACACCAACGGCGTCCAGCTCGGCAGCGCCGCGGCGTCATACACGCGGTCCGGAAGCCTCACCTGCGACTACCCGGACGGGACATCGATCACCGTCCCGTATCACCTCGTCGGGACCGATGGCTATCCGGAGGACGACCGCTGCAACGTCCTTGCCGGCTGCGTCGCGGGCCCATCGGGCAACCATCCCGGGCTGGACACGATCGGCGTCCGGATCACCTACGACCACACCTGGCGGACACCCCTGAACAACTTCATGCCCGGCAGCGGCAGTGGCTTCACGTTCGAGCGCAGCAACGCGATGCGGATGGAGCCGGTCCTGTGAGCCGGCCGGACGGTCGGGACGGCCGGCGCGGCCAGGGACTCGTCGAGTTCTCGCTGCTCCTGCCGGTGTTCGTGCTGCTGCTCCTCGGGATGCTCGAGTTCGGATTGATGTTCGACCACCACATCACCCTGGGCTATGCGAGTCGCGAGGGCGCCCGGGTGGGCGCGGCGCTCGCCAACGGCGGCGGCGCGCTCGGCTGCGCGGCCGGCCAGTCGCCGAACGCCGGCACCGTCGACCCTCAGATCATCGCCGCGGTCCAGCGCGTCCTGACGTCCCCCGGCTCGCTCGTCGACATGAGCCGGATCTCGCAGATCCGGATCTACCGAGCGGACGGGACCGGTGGCCAGATCGGGACCCAGGCGAACGTCTGGACCTACAGCCCCGGCGCCGGCCCGACGGTCGACGGCCGGCCGCTCGACTTCGTCGAGAACTCGGTCGGCTGGAACGCCTGCGCGCGCTCGAACACGAACCCGCCTGATTCGATCGGCATCGGCGTCCTGTACTCGTATCAGCTGTCGACCGGGCTCGGGTCGATCACGAAGATCTTCGGCGGACCGATGGCCGGCACCCTGAGCATGGCCGACGACACCGTCATGGCCCTCAACCCGACCAACCTATGAGACGCGCGATCCGCTCCCGGACCGAGCTCCGAGGCTCCGACCAGTGAACGGGGGGACGACCGACGTGACGACCCGGACCTCCGATCCGCGCACCCGCACTGCCGATCCGCGGCGCGCCCGCAGCCGCGGCCAGGTGCTCGTCGATCTTCACGATCTCGATCGTCGTGTTCGTCGGGCTGTGCGCGGTCGTCGTCGACGTCGCCTGGTACTGGGCGACCAACATGCGGATGCAGCGGGCCGCGGACGCGGCTGCCCTGGCCGGCGTCGTCTGGCTGCCCGGCGACCCGACGACGGCGGTCACGATCGCCCGCGCCGAGGCGACGAAGAACGGCTACACCAGCGGGGTCGACGGCTTCACCGTCACGCCGGCCCAGGATCCGACGAACCCCCGCCGGATGAAGGTGAACATCACCGGGCCGGTGCACACCTACTTCGCGAACCTGTTCGGGTTGACGAGCTTCTCGGCGTCCCGGGACTCCAAGGCCGACTACATCCTGCCCGTGCCGATGGGCAGCCCATCGAACTACTACGGCGTCGGCTACTTCGAGAAGCTCGATCCGGGTGCCGCGGCCAACGCGGGGCCATCGCTCGTGACGTCGTCGCTCACGACCGGGTCCTACGCCCAGTTCACGAACAAGTCGAACGCCTACACCCTGAACGGCAGCAGCGCGACCGGGACGGTCGGGACGGCGGCGGCCGGCGCGACCCAGGGCTACGGCGGGCTCGGGATGAGCATCCCCAGCGGCGCGTTCATCGACGGCATCACCGTCCGGATCGCCGCCAAGGCCTCCGATCCTGGCGGCTGCCAGCTGGGCGTCGAGCTGTCCTGGGATGCCGGAACGACGTGGACCAGCACGGGCAACCTGATCGACCTCAGCGGATCGCTACCCGGCTCGATGGGCTCCGCGACGACCGTCGGTGGTTCGACCGTGACGTGGGGCCGAGCCTGGACGTCGAGCGAGCTCTCGAATGGGAACTTCATGGTCCGCCTGCGGGCCTATGACCCCGAGGCGACGAACGACGCCGGCAACAGCAACGCGAGCGTCTGCAACAACACCGCGACGGTGTCGGTCGACGCCGTCGACGTGAAGGTCTCGTATCGCGGCGCCGGCACCGCGACCGAGCACTACGTCACCGACCCGGCCTCCAGCCAGATCACGAACCCGAACTACTTCTGGGGCGCGATCTTCACCCAGTCGGGCAACCGTCGGAACGGCGACTACTACGCCCCGGCCTATGTCGACGGCGCCGCGAGCCCGACCTACAACTCGGGCGGCTACGACTACACGGTCGACTTCACCGGTGCCACCGGCGGCCAGGTCTGGCTGTACGACCCGATCTTCTGCGCGACGGGCTCGAACGGCCACGGCGGCTGGTTCGGCGCGGGCGACCACTGGACCGACTTCCGTTCCGGCAGCGGCGGCACCCAGATCCGGCCGGTCGCTGTCCGCTATCGGCTGTACGACACGGCCGGGACGCCCTACGACAACAGCGACGACACCCTCGTCGACACCCTCGTCGTACGACCCCGCCAACCAGACCCTCGGCGACTTCTCCGGCGAGTACGGCACGCCCCAGAACAACACCGCCTCCGACCGGGCCGACTGTTCGTCGAACCCGGCCCACAACCACTGGGTCCAGCTCTCGAGCGGGCTCGGCAGCGGGATGTATCGGGTCAACGTCGAGACGAGCTCGCAGGCGGTCAACCAGAACGTCGGGGCGGAGAACCTGTTCTCGATCTGGGTGACGTCGAGCGGCGGGCTTGCCCGGGTCTACGGCGGCGGCCGGATGGCCGGCTACACGAACATCAACAGCGGCGGCCAGAGGTTCTACCTGGCCCAGATCGAGCAGGTCCACGCCGGCAAGACGCTCGAGATCAAGCTCTTCGACCCGGGCGACGTCAACGGCAACGCCACGCTCCACATCCTCAGCCCGGACGGGAACGTCTATCACGACGTCACGTTCTCCTACGTGGCAGACAGTTCGTGTGTCTCGGGCAAGAGCGATGCCTGCAGCGGCACGAACCGGACGACGATCCAGACCGCGGTCGCCGGCAGCGGCAGCTCGTTCGACAACTCGGTCATCACGATCACCATCCCGCTGCCATCGAACTACGGAGCGGGCGGGCTGACGCCGTCCGGGGAGACCGAGCCGGGCTGGTGGAAGATCCAGTACGACGTCGCCGAGGCGAACGACACGACGACCTGGCAGGTCTCGATCCGCGGCAACCCGGTCCACCTCGTCATCCCCTGACGACGACCGCCGCGAAGCGGCGGACGGGCGGCTCCTATACTCGGAACCATGCTGAACGGCGGCCCCGGCGGGTCGTATGGCGCGGCGCCGCGGCTGCTGATCGTCGACGACGACCCGAACCTGCTCGTCGTCCTGGCCGATCAGCTCCGCGCCGACGGCTATGAGGTCCAGACCGCGCGCGACGGCGAAGAGGCGCTCCGGCGGCTGCGGACGGGCTGGCCCGACCTCCTCATCGTCGACATGATGATGCCGCGGATGGACGGCCTGACCCTGGCTCGCGAGATCAAGGCCCAGGCGGATCTGCCGATCATCGTCCTGTCCGCGATCGACGCGGGCGACTCGAAGGCCGACCTGCTCGAGGAGTTCGCCGAGGACTACGTCACCAAGCCGTACCACTACCCCGAGCTGCGGGCGCGGGTGAACCGGGTGCTCCGCCGGCTCGGTGACAAGGTCCCCCGCCAGAGCCTCGTCCTGGGGCCCGACCTGACCCTGGACCTGCATCGACGCGAGGCGACCGTCGGCGGGGCGACCGTCCAGCTCACCCCGACGGAGTCGCGCCTGCTCTACGCCCTGGCCGCGAACCTCGGCCAGACCGTCACGACCGACACGCTCCTCGCCCGCGGCTGGGCCGAGACGGACGACGCCGATCCGTCCTACGTCTGGGTGACGATGCGGCGCCTCCGCCAGAAGGTCGAGGTCGACCCGAACAAGCCGCGCCATCTCATCACCATGCGCGGCATCGGCTATCGGCTCGTCCCGACGTCATGACGGAGCGCCGGGCCGCGTCGTCATCGGTCGAGGACCCGGCAGCCGCTCCGCCCGACGACGAGTCGGTCAGGCCGCTCTTCGCCCGGCTGTCGTTCCGCGGTCGGCTGACGGCCGCGCTCGTCGCGGTGGCGATCCTGCCGCTGGCACTGTTCGGTGCCTTCGTCCTGCTGACCGACCCGAGCGGCACGGACGAGACGATGGCCCGGATCCTGCTGTTCGCGCTGGTCGTGACGCTGCTCCTCGCGATCGTCCTGGCGTACCTGCTCGCGGCCGACCTCATGGCACCGCTCCGGGCGATCGCCGCAGCGGTCGAACAGGCCAGCGCCGGCGACCTCCGGACACCGATCGTCGTGACCGGCGAGGACGAGCTGGCGCGCCTGGCCGACAGCCACAACCGCCTGGCCGACGACCTCGGGCGGAGGAACCAGGAGCTCGGCCGGATCCTCGAGGCCCTTCAGGCTCTCGCGCCGAGCGACAGCGTCGATCGGCTGGCCGAGCTGGCGGCGGCGGGCGCTCGAACGTCGTTCGAGCTGCTCGATGCCGAGGTGATCCTGGGCAAGCCGATGTACCTGCCCGACGACGAGGTCGTCCCCGGCGAGGCTCGACCCCTCCGGGCCGACCTTCGCGTCGGCGACGAGCGGCTGGGGGTCCTGATCGGCCGCCTGACGGCGACCCGGAACTGGGACCGCGCCGATCAGGATCTCCTCGAGCTGTTCGCCAGCGAAGTCGCCATCGCGATGCGCAACGCCCAGCTGTTCGCGCGAGTCGAGTCGCAGAACGCTCGCCTGCGCTCGCTCGACGAGGCCAAGGACGACTTCCTCCGCGGCGTCAGCCACAACCTCCAGACGCCCCTGGCGCGGATCCGGGCCTACGCAGCACAGCTCGAGGCGGAGCGACCCGACGACCGGCTCGGGATCGTCGTCGAGCAGACCGACCGCCTGTCACGGATGGTCCGCCAGCTCCTCATCGTGTCGCGCCTCGAGTCCGGGGCCCTCCGGCCGCGCCAGGAGGTCCTTGCCCTCGGGCCAGCGGGTCCGTCGGACGTGGGAGGCGCTCGGCGCGACCGCCGTCGACCTCCGGCTCCGCGACGAATCCGGCGGCTGGCTCGCCATCGCCGACGCCGACCAGCTCGACCAGGTCCTGTGGGCTCTCCTCGACAACGCGGTGAAGTACGGCGCCGGCAGGCCGATCGACGTCGCGATCGCGAACGAGCCGGGCGAGGGCCAGCTGCGGATGACGATCAGCGATCACGGTCCCGGCATCCCCGATCCCGATCGAGCGCTGCTGTTCACCCGGTTCGAGCGGGGCAGCCGGGGATCCGGCGAGGGCGGCAGTGGGCTCGGCCTGTATGTCTCGCGGGAGCTCTGCCGGGCGATGGGTGGCGAGCTGACCCTCGAGCCCGCTCGACCCGGGCTCGGCGCCTCGTTCACGATCGTTCTCGCGGGCGAGCCCGGCGAGGAGAGCTGAACCGTCGGGAGAGCGAGTGATCCGCCGACGTCCGCTGCGGATGCGGTCGGTCCGGGGGCGTGAAGGACGGTCGTGTCGGCATCAGTGCACCGTTGAAAGGTGGGGTGCAAGCCCTTCCGGTCTATCCTGACCCAGTCATTCATCGGGCTCGCATGGGCCTGGCCACACAAACACCGCCGGGGGTCAGATGTCTTCCGTTCCACGGCCTGGGGCCGCGGACCGGGTGCGCGCGCTAGGTCGGAGGGCCTGGCCGTTCACTCGATCGCCGCGCACGGGCCGCCCCACGATCCGCCGCGGGCAGGCGCTTGTCGAGCTCGCCCTGGTCCTGCCGATCCTGCTCATCCTGATGCTCGCCGCCCTGGACCTCGGCCGGATCTTCTACTCGCGCATCACCGTCGCGAATGCCGCGCGTGTCGCGGCGTTCCAGGCAGCCGAGGATCCGACGACATTCAATGCCGGAGCGGGTTGCTCGACGTCGAACCCGATCATGTGCGCCGCGACACGCGAGTCAGCCGGCTCATTCGTCACGATCAGCCCGTCCGATGTCGCGCTCACCTGCAACCCCGGCTGCGCGACGACGTATGGCACGCGTGTCGCCGTCACGGTGACCGGTCATTTCACGGTCCTGACGCCGCTGCTCTGGGTCTTCACCGGCGGATCGAACATCACCTTCACCTCGACCGCCGAGGCGAACGTCATCCAGCTGCCGGCAGGCGCGGGCGCTCCGAGCCCATCGCCATCGCCCAGCCCGTCGCCATCGCCCGTCGCCGAACCCGAGCCCGTCGCCTGGCGTCTCGCCATCGCCCTCACCGAACCCGAGCCCCAGCCCGTCGCCGTCGCCGTCGCCGGCCTGCAACCTGCCGACACCACTCTTCACGTCGAGCCAGCGGACAAGAACGCGGACGTCGTCTTCACGAGCCAGTCGACGCCGAAAGCGGGCACCTGCCAGGTGACCGCGTGGAACTGGGACTTCGGTGACGGCACCACGGGTGCAGGGCAGCCCACCATCCAGCACGACTACCAGAAGAAGGGCAAGACCTTCACGGTGACGCTGACGGTGACGAATCCGGCGGGCACGGCCACCTACACGACGAGCATCACGACACTGTCATGAGACTGACCACTTCTCGTCGGCACGTCCTCGCGGCCAGGCCCTCGTCGAGTTCGCCCTGGCGATCCCGGTCTTCATCCTGATCCTGCTCGCGATCTTCGACTTCGGTCGCGGCATCTACCTGTACAACGGCGTGTCCGAGGCCGCTCGCGAGATCGCCCGGGCGACGAGCGTCCATCCGACCGACTCGACGGCCACCCTCGGACAGAGCGCCGAAACGCAATCGGTCGTCGCGGTCCAGCGGGCACTGGTGCCGTCCCTGGGTACGCCGACGTTCGTCTGCAACGACATCACCGGCGCCGCGAGCAGCCACGTCCCATGCACATCGGGCGACTACGTGAAGGTCACGGTCAGCGCGACGTATCGCCCGATCTCGCCGCTCGCATTCCTCGGCCAGATCACCCTCTCCTCGTCCAGCAGCATCGAGATCCCGTGATGCGGAGGTCCCTCATGGCACGACGGCGCATCTCCCGCGAGCGGGAGCAGGGCCAGATCCTCGTCCTGTTCGTGGTGGCGCTCGTGGCGATCATCGCGATGGTCGGGCTCGTGCTCGACGGCGGCGACGCGTTCGCCCAGCGGCGGCTCCAGCAGAATGGCGCGGACCTCGCAGCGATGGCCGGCGCGGACGCCTACTTCCATGCCTACATGTCGAGCCACAGCGTCGGCTCCGCCACGACGGCAGCCCAGACGGCGGCGGCGGCCGCGGCCACGCGGAACGGCTTTACGACTGGAACGAACGGGGCCGCGATCTCCGTCAACGTGACCCTGCTCTCGGCTGGGGCGAGCGTTCAGGTCGGGATCGCCCAGCCGCATCCGAACGCCTTCGCCCGGATCGTCGGCCAGAACAGCTGGAACGTGTCGGTCGATGCGACCGCGATCTCCGGGACCATCAACACGGCGAACGGAGCTGCGCCCTGGACGATGAGCATCGAGGCATTCAACGCCGATGGTTCGCCCAAGTACACGTCGGCGAACCCGCAGGACTTCGGCGACGGCAACGGCGATGTCCCCAACGACGCCCTCGACATCGCCTGGACCGACTACAACGGAAACAACAATGTCAACACGGCGGAGGTCCGCGGGATCATCAACGGCTCGAACGTCGTGAATGCGACATTCGACTTCGACCAGTACCTGGGTCAACACAACAACGGCAATCACACCGCCCTCTTCGGCGACGTCGACCAATACCTCGCCGGCCATGACGTGGCGATCCCGATCGTCGGTCCGCCGACCGCGCCGGCGACGACCTGCAGCGGTTCCGGCTACACCGATGGCTGCTTCAAGGGCTGGGCGATGTTCCACGTCATCAGCGCCCAGGGCGGCAGCTCGAAGACGATCACCGGCTACTTCCAGCCGGACGGGTTCCACGCATCAAAGCTGACGGTCGGAGATTGCCCCCAGAACCCGGTCACCCCTGCGGCGTCATCTCGCAGAGCCCGTTCGGCGGCTACACCGATCCGTCTCTCCGACTGAGCGCGCGACATCCGGGCCGGCACGACCGGGGGCGTGCCGGCCCCGAGGTCCGTCCCGACCGGTCCTCGGGGACCAGAAAGGCCCGCACCATCAAGGTGCGGGCCTTTCCCGTGTGGGGGTGATGGGCCGCGGTGCGGCCAGGCTCATCAGTGGGTGGCGAGGACCTCGCCGAGCCCCGGCTCGGCAGGCAGACGATCGGACAGGTCAGGCGTCTCGGCGACCTCGGCCTCAGGCTGCGTCCGCTTCCAGATGATCCCGCGCGGATCACCGGCGAAGAGTGCCGCGGCGACCGCGCCGAGCCATGGCCCGAGGATCGGCAACAGGCCGAACGCATCGGCCAGGATCGCGCCGAGATACCACCCGGCGTAGAACCACAGGATCGCGGCGAGGATGCGCTTGCCCATAGCCGGAATGTCGGTCCCAGGCGGAACGGCGTCGATGGCCAAGTCGTACCACCAGGTCCTCCCGCCCGTGCAGGGCGGGTGCCCTCGCGCACCGCATCAACGCCCGACAGGATCGACGGGCAAAGTCGGGTGCAAGGTCGGCACGGCATAGTACGCAAGTACCGCCGGGGGGCGGGGAAACTCCACGTGCATCTTCACCTTCGCCGGGATGGGTCGCGCCCGACGCGGACGCTTGGCCAGAGCATGGTCGAGTTCGCGCTCATCCTCCCGATCATGCTTCTACTGCTCGCCGCAGCAGTCGACCTCGGGCGGTTGTTCTACGCATACCTCGCCGTGTCGAATGCGGCGAAGGAGGGTGCGTTCTTCGGCGCGCGTAGCCCACTGTGCGTCGATGACTCGAACGTTGCGTGTCCCGATCCACTGAACGTCGAGTGGCACGTTCAGAACGAGGCTCCGAACCTCGTGAACAGCTCCGGCGTCAGCCTGTTCACGACCCAGATCGCGTGCCGAGACCCGAACGGCACCCTTCGGCAGCCGATCAACCTCTGTGTTAACGGTGACACCTACATCGTGACGGTCACGTATCCGTTCCGCCTCGTCACACCGATCCTGAGCTCCTTGATGGGCAGCGGTCTCACGTTGGGTTCGACGTCGCAAGCGACGGTCATCGGTGATGCCTTCGACCCAACCGGCCTCGAGCTCCTGGTCTGGGTGAACACCTCCAACGCCGACAACGCGACCGAGATCACGTCACCCCCTGCGCCAGGGACTCCATGCACGCCGGCCGACGCCGCGACGTCGCCGGGGTTCTATTTCCAGCCGTGCCAGGACGGCAACAACGTCGACCACTACCTGACGTTCCAAGAAGCCGCAACCATCTCTTACAAAGTCCGCGTGAAAAACACCGGAAACATCAACCTCACCGGACTGACATATCAGTTCGCCCTGAACGGGACGAACATCGCCAAGCCGACGGGGTGCAACGGGAACGCGCTTCCGACCAGCCTTGCTGCTGGGGCGGCGTCGGTGTTCTGCAGTTTCACGCTCCCTGCTGGGAGTGCCGCTCAACAGGCCGTCACACTCACGGGTCAGGGAGTGGCGAGTGGTGTGGCGACAGGCGACTCAAGCGGCATCGCCGTCGTCAACACCGTCCCGCGACCGCGCCTTGCGGTCAACGTCCGCGCCGCGAACTATCGGCTCGGGGACGACGGAGACGGCGTGTCTGGTTCTCCTTCGTATGGGAACGCTGACTTGACGCTGATCGCAGCGACTGCCGGAGCGCCGACCGAAATACTGAACCCCACCGGCTGGCTTCTGCTGAGCATCGTCAACCAAGGCGGCGCAGCGAACAACCTGTCGGTCTCTCTGACCCAGAACGGATCGGCCGTGACATTGCCATGCAGCCCACCAGCCTCGCTGTCGGCTGCTGGGCTGTCGGGAAATTCGTTCACGTGCATCCTGCCGAGGACGTTCTCCGCAGCCGGGAATTTCGACTTCGTCGCAACAGCAACAGCGACGAACTCGGTTCTGGTCAGCGGCCAGCATCCGAATGTGCGGATCACGATGAGCACGACTTGCGCGACCAAGGTGATCCCCAATCTCGTGGACACACTCGCGCCGACGGCCGACGGTTCGAACAAGACGGTGGCCCAGGCATCCGGCTTGTGGACCTCGTCCGGGATGACTGGAAGCTTCTCCACCTCGCCGGCGGGCGCCCCAGGGTCGAGGACGGTCGTCACGCAGAACCGCACGGCCTACACGTGTGGCGCCGCGACGACGACGGTGACGGTGGGTGCCCCGTGATACGTCGTCCAATGTCCGCACAATCAGGCGGTCAGGCGCTTGCCGAGTTTGCGATCGTCTTTCCGGTATTCCTTCTTGTCTTCTTCGCAATCATCGACGCCGGCCGCTACATCTACGTCTATAACGCCCTGAGCGAGGCCAGCCGAGAAGGAGCCCGTTATGGGGCGGTCTCGCAGTGGCAGTACGCCTGTCCGAGCAGCGTCGTGACCCAGACCCGCTTGTCGTGCACCCAGCAGGAAACGCTCAACCGCATCGTGACAGTCGGCGCCAATGTGCAGGTAGGCGCGAATGAATGCAATCTCCAAGGCCAGAACTGCACCTGGAGGGCAGCGCCGATTTGCCAAGCCGTCGACGGGCCAGTACCACCCTTGAGCAACCTTAGAACCGTAACGGCCGCCGCCTGCTCGTCCAACGACCTGCTGACGGTCTCAGCACGTGTGAACGGCTTCCAGTTCTTGACCCCGATCATCGGCCGCCTGCTCGGCTCGCCGACGATCATGGGCACAAGTCGAGTCGTCGTCCAATGACATCTCGAGACCACACGGAGGGTATCCGCATGCGGACTGCGCTCGGCCGCGACGGGCAGCGCGGTCAGATCCTTGTTCTGTTCACGCTCGGCATCGTCGTGCTCTTGCTCATCGTCGCCTTGGTGGTGGACGGTGGCACGGCCTTCTTCAACCGAAGAGACGGACAGAACACGGCCGACCTGGCCTCGATGTCAGCGACGAAATTGATGGCCGACACGTGGCGCATGCAAGCGCCGGGTGTCACGACACGTGGGGTGTACGGCTCTCAGACCGCCTATCAGGCGATCGTGACGAGCATGGGCGCGAACAACTGTGCCTCCGGCGGCGTCTGCACCTGGACGGCGCGCTATGTCGGTCCCAGGTCGGGCGCGAACTTCCTCGATCTAGGCCCAGTGCAAGCCAGCGACACTGCAATCCCAGGAGCCCTCGGCGGAACGAAGTCGATCGGCGTAAAGGTCTCAGTGACCCGGACTCCGCACACGTATTTTCTCGGGATCATCGGGCAGTCGACGTGGACCGTGAACACTGAGGCGACAGCCATCACGGGTAGCCCGACCGGGGCGCCTGGTGGGCAGCTGCTTCCTATCGGTTTCGTCGATCCCTGCTTCGGAAAGACGCCGGATCCGAACAATCCTGACTGCATCAGCACGACGCAGTTGACATCTCTGACGTCTGGCATGGACGGCCCCGGCAACTTCGGCTGGCTCTCTTGGACAGGCTCCAATGACCCGAACACTCTTGCTGCGAGCATCTGCGATCCCGACAACCCCTCATTCACCTTGGCGCACGAGTACCCCGGCGATCCTGGCAAATCGAACTCATCAGGCGTAAGGGCGTGTTTGCAGAAGTGGGTCGACAACCAGGAGACCGTTCTCATCCCGATCGTCTGTGCAGCGACCGACACTGCGGCTCCGTGCGACCCGGCGACGTGCGACACGGGCGGTCACGGGAACGGGTTCACCTTCTGCATCAAGGCGATTGCCGCGTTCAAGATCACAGGCTTCAGCCAACCGGCAGTCGACCAGATCGTCGGGATGTTCCAAGGGACCATCCCGTACTCGAACGGTGACACCGTCCCCGGCGGGATCACCGCTCCGCCAGGTCCGTCCGACGCGACCTACTTCCTCTATCTAGCCAAGTAACCCACTCGCGTCCCAAGACCCGGAGCCGCATCCGCAAGGGTGCGGCTCCTCCCTTTTCCCTGCCGGACCGCCCCACGGGCAGGACTGTCGATTGCACGCACAGGACCCTTAGGTACCGGGTCATCGGACTGACGGGCTATGCAGTCCGGCACCGATTGAAGGCACCGTGCAAGGTGCCGGCTCGACGATCGAGACGGCACCACTCGCACCAGGTCCTTCATGCTGGCTCGACACCAACGAAGACAGGCTCAAGGGGGCCGGTCCCGGGTCCGTTCGGGACGCGGTCAGGCCCTGGTCGAGCTCGCCCTCGTCATGCCGATCCTCGTGCTCCTGCTGCTCTCGGCGATCGACCTCGGACGGATCTTCTATTCCCGGATCACAGTCGACAACGCCGCCCGTGTCGGGGCCTTCCAGGCGGCCGAAGATCCCTCGACGTTCACCGGGGCCGCCTGCGTCACCGGGAACACCGCATCCGACCCGATCATGTGCGCCGCGACGCGCGAGTCGAACGGCTCGTTCGTGACCGTCTCGCCGAGCGATGTCGCGCTGTCCTGCAACCCGGCGTGCACGCGGGCCTTCGGGAGCCGGGTCACCGTCACGGTGACGGGCCACTTCACGGTCATCTCGCCGATCCTCTGGTCGATCGTCGGCGGCCAGAACCTGACGTTCGCCTCGAGTGCGACGGCCGACGTGGTCATGACCCCGGGCGCGGCCGGCGCACCATCACCCAGCCCCTCGCCGAGCCCGTCCCCGTCCCCGACGCCGACGCCGTCCCCCTCGCCGGCCCCGAGCCCGTCGCCGGGCGTCTCACCGTCGCCCTCCCCGTCGCCCGCCGGACCGTCGCCCTCGCCGAGCCCCTCGCCGTCGCCGTTCTGCGCGCTGCCGACACCCGGCTTCACGTACAGCCAGCAGAACAAGAACAAGCCGGTCGATTTCCACAGCACCTCGACCCCGACCAGCGGCGCGTGCGCGATCACGGCCTGGAACTGGACATTCGGCGACAGCAGCACCGGCGCCGGCCAGGGCGACATCAGCCACTCCTACGCCAGCCAGGGCACGAACTACACCGTCAGCCTGACCGTCACCAACCCGGCCGGCACGGCGACCTTCACGACTGTGATCTCGACACAGGGATGAGCGTCATGCGGCACCTGATCCGATCCCGGGCGAGCGGCCAGGCTCTCGTCGAGTTCTCCCTCGCGATCCCGGTGTTCCTCCTCATGCTCATGGGGATCTTCGACCTGGGCCGCGGCATCTACACCTTCAACGGCGTCTCGCAGGCGGCCCGCGAGATCGCTCGCACGGAGAGCGTCCGGCCGACCGACCCACTCGGCCAGAGCACCGAGACGCTCCAGACGATCGCCGTCCAGAAGAAGCTCGTGCCGGCGATGTCGAACCCGACGTTCGCCTGCAGTGACTTCACCGGGGCAGCGAGCACGAATGTCCCATGCGCCTCGGGCGACTACGTGAAAGTCACCGTGAGCTCCTCGTACACGCCGATCTCCCTCCTCGGGATCCTCGGCCCCATCACCCTCACCTCGAGCAGCAGCATCGAGATCCCATAGAAGGACAGCCCGCCATGACCCGTACCCGCTCCTCGACCGCCCGCGACCGCGAGGGCGGCCAGATCCTCGTCCTGTTCGTCATTGCTCTTATCGCCATCATCGCGATGGTCGGTCTCGTCCTCGACGGCGGCGACACGTTCGCCCAGCGGCGCGACCAGCAGAATGGTGCCGACCTCGCCGCGATGGCCGGCGCGAACGCCTACATGAACCTGAACGGGAACGTCGTGGCGAGGACCGCTGCGGCGCAATCGGCCGCGACCGCGGCCGCGCTACGCAACGGTTACGCGACCGGCGCGAATGGAGTCGCCCTCGACGTCACCGTGACGCTCCTGTCGGGTGGCGCCGACGTGAAGGTCGGCCTCTCGAAGCCCCATCCGAACGCGTTCTCGCGGATCGTCGGCCAGAACACCTGGAACGTCGCCGTCGATGCGACGGCGACGGCGGGCTTGATCGACACGGCCGTCGGCGCGGCGCCGTGGACGATGAGCATCCTGCGCCTTCAACGCCGACGGCTCGCCGAAGTACACCTCGTCCAACCCGCAGGACTTCGGCGAAGGCAACGGCGACTTCCCGAACAGCGCCCTCGACATCGCCTGGACGGACTTCAACGGCAACAACAACGTCAACACGTCCGAGGTCAGCGGGATCATCAACGGCTCGAACGTCGTGACCGCGACCTTCGACTTCGACCAGTACCTCGGCCAGCACAACCAGGGCAACCACACCGCGCTGTACGGCGACGTGGACCAGTACCTGTCCGGCCAAGAACGTCCCGATCCCGATCGTCGGCACGCCGACCGCCCCGGCCACGACCTGCAGCGGGTCCGGCTACAACGACGGCTGCTTCAAGGGCTGGGCGATGTTCCACGTCATCAGCGCGTCCAGGGCGGCAGCTCGAAGAGCGATCACGCGGCTACTTCCTCCTGAGCGACTTCAAGTCCCTGCCGCTGACGGTCGGCGAGTGCACCGCCGACGCAGCAGGCGGCCGGCTCCTGCGGGGTCATCGACTCGGGCAGCATCTTCGGGCAGTACATCGTCCGCCTGACCGACTGACCGCCGCCGCGGCCGCCTGACTCGGACCCGGACCGTCGGATGGGCTGCCCTGAACGAAGGTCCCATCCACAGTCGGGCCCGGCCGAGCGATACTGAGGGTCCTCCTTGCGAGGACCGACTTCGATCATCTCGGCCGCTTCCTGGCCGGGCGGCATCATCGGGCCCCGCGTCCTTCTGGACGCGGGGCCCTTTCTTTCCCCTTTGCGGACCCATACGATGGGCGCCGTCCATCGGAGGGGTGAGGGATGGGGGCTTCCAGGATCTCGGTCGCGCACCGCCGTGCTCTGTGCGCCTGGCTGACGCTCGGCCTGATCGGGTCGCTCGCGCCGGCGGGCGCGCTGGCTCCGGCCGTGCAGGCGGCAGATCCGAGGCCCTCGGTCCAGCACTCGACCACGCTCGATCCGCGGTCAGAGCCGTTCCCGGGGGGCATCGGACCATCGGTCCCGCTTCAGCCGACCAGCGTCGCCGTGGGCGGAACGTTCGTCTCAGGCGCCGCGAGCGGTCGCCCGGCCGAGCCCGACCTCGCTCCCGTCGGGCCGATCGGGATCGCCTCGGACGATGGCCTGGCCGTCGAGCCGACGAGCTCGACATTCACCCCGCGCGGGATCCCGTGCTACTCGACCGGCCCGTGGGTCGAGGTCTTCTATGGCTACGCTGCCGGGTCGTCAAACCGGATCGCGGCGAAGCTGCCGATCATCCGCGAGGCCGTCGCGCGGGCCGACGACATCTACGCCCGCTCGGCCGCGATCTACGGCGGCATCCGGCACATCCGCTGGCTCATGACGTCGGGCTGCAAGCTCAGTGTGACCGCAGTCTCCTTCCCGGCCGGGAACCTCCTGCACTCGGATCCGCAGTGGTTCTTCGACAACCTCGTCGCCCGTCGCCTCCTGAGTCGGAGCGAGAAGGGGGTCGTCTTCCTCGACGAAGATGAGGGCGGCGGCCTCACTCAGCCGCACGGCGACGACCGGCCCGGCCAGGACAACGGCCACAACAAGGGCGGCTCGATGTCTCTCGTGTTCGGTGGCTCGTGGGACCTGAGCGGCTTCTTCACGGCCGGTTGGGTCACCGCCCACGAGATCACCCACGGCATGGGTGCCGTCGAGTCGAGCGCGCCCCACTACGCTCGCCCGCCGTTCCCGCCGGGCCACTGCACCGACGACGACGATATCCTGTGTCGCGGCAGCGGCAGCGTCTGTCCCCGGACGCTCACCGGCCTCCTCGACTGCAACGGCGACGACTACTTCAACCTCGCACCGCCGGCCGGCAGCTACCTGGCGAAGCACTGGAACGTCGGCGAACAACCGCTTCCTGGCGAAGGCCGATCCAGCCAGCCTGGGATCGGCTCGATCGGCCATCGATCTCGATCGCGCAGCCGTCGGGCGGGCAGATCGGCGGGACGAGCCACGTGGACCTGGACCTCACCGCCTCGCCCGGCCATCCGGTCTCCGACGTGGAGCTGACGATCAACGGAGTCGGCGGCGTCGCCGATCCGGTCGGGAACTCGCTGATCCACTACACGCTCCCGACGATCCCCACCGAGCAGGCCGACGGGCTGCCGACGTCCGGCTTCCGCAACGACAGCATCTTCGAGCTCGGGGCGACCGCCTGGGACGACCTGGACCGGGCCCAGGATGCGGATCCCGTCCTGGTGACGGTCAGCAATCCGCAGCTCCGCCTCGTCCGTCCGAGCCCCACCCAGCCACTCGCCGGGACTCTGCCCTGGCAGGTCGACGCCCACCCGGAATCGGGCG
The DNA here is from genome assembly GCA_963729175.1 of uncultured Chloroflexia bacterium. Taxonomy (GTDB): domain Bacteria; phylum Chloroflexota; class Limnocylindria; order Limnocylindrales; family CSP1-4; genus CAVSMY01. The sequence continues at coordinate 109,226 of CAVSMY010000015.1, forward strand.
GGTCGATCGCGAAGGTCCAGATCCTGCTCGACGGATCGGTGGCCGCGACCGACGTGGCGGCGCCGTACCAGGGTACGATCGGGCTCGGGGGGCGACTCGGACCGGTCGAGGTCCAGGCCCGGGTGACGACGACATCGGGTCTCGTCCGGACCACCCTGCCCCGGCTCGTCGGGATCGCGTTCGATCCGACCGTCCGGGTCATCGCGCCCCTCGACGGCAGCACGATCGCGCCATCCTCGACCCGACTCATCGCCGTCGTCGATGAGCAGACGGCCTGGGCGAGCTCCGTCGAGTTCCTCGTCGACGGTGTCACGGTCGGGTCGGACCCGACGGCCCCGTTCAGCGTCACTTGGGACGCCGGCGCCGCATCCCTCGGAGATCACGTCGTCACCGTCCGGGCCACGCTCGGCGATGGCACGATCCGGACCTCGGATCCGGTCACTGTGACCGTCGACGCGACCGCCGGGTCGGCGACCGTGACGGCTCCCGCGGAGGGCGCGGTGATCGGTGGCTCGGTCCCCATCTCGGTCGACGTGACGGCGCCGTCGGGAGCCACGATCGACGCCGTGGACACACCCTTCGGCAGCCTGACGCACGCGTCCGGCGCCACGTGGACCGGCACCCTCGACCAGACCGGCGTGCCACCCGGTCGTGACGGCGATCGTCCCGACGGTCAGCTGGACCAAGGGCGCCGCATCGGGGACCTTCGCGGGTCGACCGCGGCTCGTCCGACTCACCGGCCCGACGAGCGCGGTCGCGCGGATCACCACCCCGACGACCGGCTCGACCAGCTCGGCGGCGAGCCTGCCGGTCTCGGTCACGGTCAGCGGGGCCGCGTCCGGCCGGTGGCGTCGAGCGGGTCTACGTCATGGCCGGTGGGGTCGACGTCGGCGACGACGACACGGCACCGTACTCCGTGCCCTGGACCCCCGAGGCCGATGGGACGTACCTCGATCTCGGCGCGGGTGCTCCTCGGGAACGGCGAGATCACCGATGCGCCCTCGATCCGGGTCACGTCGGCCCAGACCCGCCTGACGATCACTGCGACCGACGGCCGGGTCGCCGAGTCTCGGGGCCGGTGCATCTGACGGCGTCGGTCGGCGACGACCGCTCGACGTATCTCGAATGGGTCCGCTTCTATCTCGACGGAGCGCTCATCGCGACCGATGGGCTCGCACCCGTCGACGTCGTCTGGGATCCGAAGACGACGAGCCTCGGCAGTCACACGCTCGTGGCCAAGGCGTTCCTGGGGGACGGGCGGGTCGTGACCTCGGCGCCGAAGGCGGTCACGATCACGCCGCCCGCGTTGATCCGGCTGGCCGGACCGGATCGCTACGCGACCGCGGCGGCGATCTCGGCGGCGACGTTCGCGCCCGGCGTCCCGGTCGTGTATGTGGCGACCGGAGTCGAACTTCCCCGACGCCCTGTCCGGCGCATCGCTGGCCGGCGCTCGTGGCGGTCCGATCCTGCTCACCGCGCCGGACCGGATCCCGACGTCGACGATCGGCGAGCTCCGGCGACTCCACCCCGCATCGATCGTCGTCCTCGGCGGCACGGGCGCCGTCTCGGCGTCGGTGTTCGCTGCCCTGCAGACCTACACCAGCGGCTCGGTCACCCGGATCGCCGGCGCCGATCGCTACGCGACGTCGGCCGCGATCTCGAAGTCGGGCTACGACCCGGGTGTCCCGGTCGCCTACATCGCGACCGGAGCGAACTTCCCGGACGCGCTCGCCGGAGCGGCACTGGCGGCATCGACCGGCGGCCCCGTGCTGCTCGTGAGCCCGACCGGCATCCCGTCATCGATCGCGACCGAGCTGCGACGGCTGCGCCCGGGGAAGATCGTCATCTTCGGTGGGTCCGGTGCCGTGTCCGCGCAGACGGCCCAGGCCCTCGCGGCCTACACCGCCGGCAGCGTCAGCCGGATCTCCGGCGCGGATCGATACGCGACCGCCGCGGCCGTCGCGGCCCGCTTCCCGACCGACCTCGACGCCGCCTACGTCGCGACCGGACTGGGCTTCGCCGATGCGCTGGCCGGTGCCGCGGCGGCCGGTCATCGGGGCCTGCCGATCGTGCTGACCGCACCGAAGGCCCTGCCCGCCCCGACCGCCTCGGCGCTGTCGCGGCTCCGCCCTGGTCAGATCATCGTCCTCGGCGGCCCCGGGGTCGATCGCGCTGTCCCTCGAGGCCCGGCTCAGGACGTACGTGCGCTGACGACCTCGTGCGCCGGAGACGCCTGACACCGGCGGGTCAGGGTTGGTGGCGCCGCTCCTGCGGACCCGCGATGGCATAGCCGGGAGCGCCCGCCGCGGCCGTCCAGCGCCGGCCGACGACCCCGATCACACCCGGGATCGGCGACGCGGTCCGGTCGTCGGTCGACGCCTCCTCCGCGTCGATGACGCGCGCCACACGCCGGACCGCGCCGATGATCCGGTCGGGCTCCTCCCCGCCGAACCCGACGATGAACGGCGTCGCCGAGGGCCGGCCCGAGGCGGACCCCGACGGACTCCGCCCGAGCGACGATCCGGGACGCGTCGAGGCGGGGGTCGACGACCCGCACGACGATGTGTCTGCCGGCCTGGGCCGGCACGCCCACCAGGCGGCCGGGGGCGACGCGGTCAAGGGCGTCGATGAGCGCGGCCTGACGGCCGATCAGGCGTCGCCGCAGCCGCCGCAGATGGCGATCGAACTGGCCAGACTCGATGAACCGCGCCAAGGTCCGCTGTTCGATGATCCCGGGCCCCCGGCCCTGCGGGGCGACGAACGACGTGTACCGCTCGACGTCGGACTCCGGGACGACGAGGTAGCCGAGGCGCGCCCCGGGGTGGAGGTCGCGCTCGAGGCCACGGACGTGGAGGACGCGACCGAGCGGGTCCTGCGACGCGAGCGCCGGTGGTGGTGGACCCTCGAGCCGGAGCTCGCCGTCACGGTCGTCCTCGACGATCCGGACCGTCCGCCCGAGGCGGGCCAGCAGCTCGCGCCGGCGCTCCGGCGGGAGCGTCCCACCCAGGACCGCGCCCCAGGCGGGCGTCACCAGCACGAGGATGTCGAGGCCGACAGGCGCTCCCAGTGAGGGCGGCAGCCGGTCGGTCCGGATGCCCTCGCCGTCGACCGGGACCGGGACGATCCGGCGCCCGCGCGCCGCCAGGAGATCGCGGATCCAACCCGGACCCGGGTCCTCGACGACCGCCGGAGCGGCCGGTCCGGGGACGGCATCGGCGATCGTCGAGACTGCCGCCCAGTCGCCGGTCGAGACGATGATCCGGCTCGGGTCGCAGGCCAGTCCGCGCGACGCGCCGAGACGCGCTGCCAGGACCTCCCGGAGGACCGGGTCGCCGCCGGGCTCGCCTGTCGCGACGGTCCGGGATGCCGCAAGCTCGCGGACCGCATCACGCAGCAGCCGCTCCCAGGTGACGAACGGGAAGTCGTCGAGACGCGCCGCATCGGGCCGCAGATCGATCGGACCTCGATCGGGGGCGTTCGCATGGCGGATCGGCGGAGACGAGCCGGCAGGCGGCGCCGACGGCGAGGCCGGGGCACCGGAAGCCCGGGGCTCCGTCCCCGGCGGATCCGCCGAGACCCGTGTCCCCGATCCGACACGGCCGTCGACGTAGCCCTCGGCGGCGAGCTGGTCGTACGCCGTCGCGACGGTGATCCGGGCGACCCCGAGGGCGCCGGCCAGAGTCCGGACACCCGGCAGCAGGGCGCCCGGTCGGACACGCCCATCGCGGATCGCGGAGCGCAGCTGGTCCTCGATCTGGCGATACAGCGGCACGTCGCTCGAGCGGTCGAGCACGATCGGTGTGGTGGGCGACACGGTCCGGGCATCCCCTGCGACGGTCCGGCCCGGGCTGGCAGCGACCGTTCCTCCCGTCGTCCGGCTGTACCCGTCGAAGCGCTGCGGAGGTTCAGACCGGTCCGCCTGTCGACGGTCCCGCGGCCGTCCGGTGGCCCTATCCCGGCGGACGACGAGTGGCCCGGGTGGTCCCATCCGATCGTGGCCCGGTGCGCCTTGTGGCGAGTCCAGCCGGGCCCGAACGTTCGAGCCGGCGGGTGCCGGACCCCCTTACTCCCACGGGCGGTGGTGGGTCGCGATCCCGCATCTCGCGGCCCGCCCCTCCCCCTTCCCGGTCGACGGATGTCGCCGCTCGCCTCCCGATCCGTGCCGGCGGTCGAACCGCTCGCACGGTCTGTGCGCGCCTCGGCCCGGGAAGGCGGCGGCGGCGATCCCCGATCCGGGCTGGGAGCGAGCGGCCCTTGGATGGCCAGATGGGAGACCGATGGGAGGATCACGGATGCACCGACGTCTGCCGACGCTGCTCGCGACGGCCGCGATCGTCATCGCCGCCTGCAGCACGGCGACCACGCCGAATCCGAGCACCGCTCCGAGTGGGACCGCGAGCGCCGCGCCATCGAGCGGAGGCGGCTCGCCATCGGCGGCCCCCTCGCCGAGCCCGCAGGACTTCGAGTCGGTCCTGTTCGACTACACCTACACGCCGAGCGCAGGGGACGCCCGGCGGCAACATCGTCATCTCCGACTGGCAGGCCGCCAATCAGCTGAACCCCGTCATCTCCACCTCGCTCGCCAACAGCTACGTCTTCGCGGCGACGATGCGGGCGATGTTCACCGTCACCGCCGACGGCCACTGGAAGCCGGACCTGGCGGCGAAGATGCCGAAGTTCTCCGACGGCTCGATCCGGACCGACAGCTCGGGCAAGGGCTTCTCGGTGGACCTGGAGCTCAAGCCCGGTCTGCTCTGGAGCGACGGCGAGCCGCTCACCCTCAACGACCTGAAGTACACCTGGCAGTGGATCCTCGACCCCAAGCAGGTCGGGATCACGACCCTCGGCTGGGACAAGATCGACACGATCGACGTCTCCACCGACGGGCTCAAGGCGACCGTCCACTTCAGCGAGCCATACGCCGGCTACTACGGCCTGTTCGGGACGTCGTTCCTGCCCGAGCACTACATGAAGACGATCCCGATCGAGAAGGGCAACCAGGCCTACCCGCTTTCGCCGGACATCGCCAAGGCCCCGGTCAACGGCCCGTTCAAGTACGTGACGGCGTCGTCCGACACGATCGAGCTCGAGCGCAACGACGACTGGAAGGCCGGCGACCACCCGCCGTACCTCGACCGGGTCACGTTCAAGTACTACCCCGACAACAAGGAGGGCCTGATCGCCGCCTTCCTGACCGGCGAGACCGACGTCGCCCTCGACCTCGTCCAGACCGACTACGACGCGATCAAGGATGTCGACCCGAGCACCGGCCGGGCGATCCTCGCGCCGGCCTGGCTGTACGAGCACCTCGACCTGAACCAGGCGGGCCTCGGCCAGGGCAAGGGGCATCCGGCGCTGAAGGACCCGATCGTCCGCAAGGCGATGGCCCAGGCGATCGACAAGACCGCGATGTTCACCACGGTCTTCCCGGGCTCGGAGGTCTCGGACGCGAACGTCTGCACGAACGCCGTGCCGACGAACTACTGGCGGATCCCGGACGACCAGGTCTCCTGCCCGGCCTACGACGTCGCGGCCGCCAACGCGGCGCTCGACGCGGCCGGCTACAAGGACACCGACAACGACGGCGTTCGCGAGATGCCGAACGGCGGCGCGCCGCTCGAGTTCCTCCACTGCAGCTCGAATGTCGGCTTCCGGACGACCGGCGGCGAGTTCCTGAAGAAGTCGATGGCCGACATCGGCATCCAGCTGGACCTCGAGTTCGTCGACTCGACGAACGTGCTGTTCGCCAACTGGCAGGACGTCGCGCCCGACACGAAGTGCAACACCTATCACGGCAACTACGACACGGCCGAGTTCGGCTACTCGCTGACGTTCGACGTCTTCGGCAACTACTACTACAGCTACGCCTCGGAGCAGATCCCGACCGACGCGAACGACGGCAATGGCTACAACACGATCCGCTTCAACGACCCGCAGATGGACTCGGCCCTCCAGGTCCTCCAGAGCGCGATCAAGCCCGAGGACCAGGTCTCGGCGGCCTACACGGTCCAGAAGGTCTACGTCGACAAGCTCATCGAGCAGGCGCTGTACTACCGGAACGAGGTCCGCGGCTACGCCTCGAGGATCCAGAACCTCGAGTGGAACCCGTCGTCGGCGACCGAGATCTGGAACATCGAGGACTGGTGGATCAAGAGCTGATCCATCGCCCTCTTAGCTCCACGGAGCCGGCGCGGGTCCCTCCCGCGCCGGCTCTTCATATCCGCCGGCGGGACTTGACGCAGTCCCTGATATACGTATACTGACACGCATACCTCCTCCGCACGAGAAGCAGAGTACGATGTGGCCGTGCCGAACAAGACGATCTACGTCTCCGACGGGGACCTCCCACTCTTCCAGCGAGCGCAGAAGCTCGCCGGCGGAAACCTCTCAGCCGCGATCGCGACCGCCCTCCGTCGATACGTCGACCTCCAGGAGGGCCTCCAGGGCGGCTTCGATGACATCGTCGTCCGGGTCGGCATCGGTTCCGGCCGCAAGGTCCGCTTCACGGCGGTGCTCGTCGGCGAGTGGGCCGACACCCGGGACAGCCGGGCCGAGCGCTTCCGCGTCTATCGCGGCCGCACCGGCAAGTACGTCCTCCACGTCGAGCGGGAGGCCGATTACTGGATGGTGGACGCGGAGGGCAAGCCAGCAGGGTGGCGCGGCCACCTCGGCATCGGCAACGTCCGCTACGGCGCATCCCCGAAGGAAGCGACCCTCGAGGTCGTCCCGACCCTCGATGAGCTCCGCGACAAGGTCCCGGCCGAGCTCTTCGAGATGGTCGCCCGGGCTTCACGGCAGCCGAGCGTGGAGGAGCTCGAGATCTGATCGGCGCCATCCGGCGCCTCGGAACGGAGGTGCCCGATGAACACGACCATCGCGCCGGCGACGGCCATCACCGTCCGCGGCCTGCGCAAGACCTACGGGACCCAGGTGGTCCTCGACGGCATCGACCTCGACGTTCCCGCGGGCACGGTCTTCGCCCTCCTCGGACCGAACGGCGCCGGCAAGACGACCGCGATCCACGTCCTGTCGACCCTCATCCCGGCCGACGCCGGAGAGGTCCTGGTCGGCGGCCACGACGTCGCCCGCGAACCCGACGCCGTCCGGAGGCTCATCGGGCTGACCGGCCAGGTCTCGGCGGTCGACGTCCAGTTCACCGGCGAGGAGAACCTCCGCCTCATGGCGGACCTCCACCACCTCGGCCGGGACGAGGGACGACGGCGGGTGGCCGAGCTGATCGAGCGGTTCGACCTGGTCGACGCAGCCGGCACGCCGGCGATGACCTGGTCGGGTGGCATGCGCCGACGGCTCGACCTGGCGATGACCCTCGTCGGCCGACCCCGGATCATCTTCCTCGACGAGCCGACGACCGGGCTCGACCCACGCAGCCGACGGGTGATGTGGGACATCGTCCGCGAACTCGTGGAGGATGGCGTGACCATCCTCCTGACGACCCAGTACCTCGAGGAGGCCGACCGGCTCGCCCAGGGCATCGCGCTCCTCGACGGCGGACGGATCATCGCCCAGGGGACGCCGGCCGAGCTCAAGCGGCTCGTCCCGGGCGGCAGCGTCCGCCTCGAGTTCGGCGACACTGTCGACCTCGACCGGGCCACGCTCGCACTCGGCGGCGGGTCCCGCGATGACGCGAGCCTCGCGCTCCAGCTCCCGAACGATGGCGGCGTCCACGCCCTGCGCTCGATGCTCGATCGGCTCGACGCAGAGGAGATCGAGGTCGACGGGCTATCAGTCCGATCCGCGGACCTCGACGATGTGTTCCTTGCCTTGACCGGCCGGACGGACGGCCAGCGCGACGATCTGCAGGTGCCCACGAGATGAATGCATACGCTCTGACCGACTCCATGACGATGCTCCGGCGGAGCCTCCGCCGGATGCGCCGGTACCCATCGCTGACGTTCTTCGTCGCGGCGCTCCCCGTCGTGCTCCTGCTGCTGTTCGTCTACGTGTTCGGCGGCACTCTCGGAGCGGGGCTCGGGGTCGCCGGCGCCGGACCGGGAGGGGCGGCCGTCGGGCGCGAGGCGTACATCGCCTATGTCATCCCCGGCATCCTGCTCATGACCGTCGTCGGCACTGGGCAGGGGACGGCGATCAGCGTCGCGATGGACATGACCGCCGGGATCATCGCCCGGTTCCGGACGATGGCGATCGCCCGCGCCGCCGTCCTCGGCGGCCACGTCATCGGGAGCCTCATCCAGACCGCGCTCGCGATGGTGATCGTCGTCGTCGTCGCCCTCATCATCGGGTTTCGGCCGACGACCGACCCGCTCCAGTGGCTCGCGGCGGTCGGACTGCTGGCCCTGACCGGCGTTGCGGTCAGCTGGCTGTCCGTCGCGCTCGGGATGTCGAGCGGGAGTGTGGAGACGGCGAGCAACACGCCGATGATCCTCATCCTGCTCCTGTTCCTCAGCTCGGCCTTCGTGCCGACGGCGTCGCTGCCCGAGCCGCTGCGCTGGTTCGCGGAGCATCAGCCGTTCACGCCGATCGCCGAGACCATCCGGGGGCTCTTGTTCGGCACGCCGTACGGCGACGACGGGATCGTCGCGGTCGCCTGGTGCGTGGTCATCACGATCGGCGCGGCGATCTGGGCCCGGCGGCTCTACGAGCGCGTCCCGCCGCGAGCCGCGGCCTAGGGTCAGCGGCGACCGACGGTCCGCGACGGCATGCCATCACGGTGGCTGATGGAACCACGGATCATCGAGCGCGGAGGGCGTCGGGAACGTCGCCCTGATGCACGCACCGAGCGTGCAAACCGGCGGGATCGATCACTGAGCGTGATCACCGGCGGGTGCGCGAGCGCTGTGCTCAGCACCGGCGCTGCTCACCGGCGGCATCCCGGCGGGTAGCGCATCGCGCATACCATCTCGGCGTGGAGATCATCGGGCCGCGGAGCGCCGAGGCTGACCGGATCCTGACCGCCGAGGCGCTCGCGCTGCTCGAGGACCTGGAGCGCACATTCCGCCCGGCGCGTCACGGGCTCCTTGCCGCCCGAGCCGACAGGCGGGCCGCGCTGGCCGCTGGCGGGTCCCTCGCCTCTCCCCCACCGCCGCGCGACGGGACGCCCTGGGTCGTCCCGGCGGCGCCGCCCGGCCTCGTCGACCGACGGGTCGAGATCACCGGGCCGGCCGAGCCGAAGATGATGATCAACGCCCTCAACTCGGGCGCCCGCGTCTTCATGGCCGACTTCGAGGACGCGCTGTCGCCGACCTGGTCGAACCTCGTGGTCGGGCAGGCCGCCGTCCACGACGCGGTCCGCCGGACCCTCGCCTATGACGCCCCGGACGGCCGACCGTATCGGCTCCGGGACGAGATCGCGACACTCGTCGTCCGGCCGCGCGGCTGGCACCTCGATGAGCCGCGGGCCCTCGTCGACGGAGCGCCGATGAGCGGCAGCCTGTTCGATGCCGGGCTGTACGCCTTCTGGGATGCGGCCGAGTCCGTCGAGCGCGGGTCGGGACCGTATCTCTACCTGGCCAAGCTCGAGGGAGCGACCGAGGCGGCCCTGTGGCACGACGTCCTGGGCTGGCTCGAGGATCGGCTGGGCCTGCCCCACGGCACCTTCCGGACGACCGTCCTCATCGAGACGCTGCCCGCGGCGTTCGAGATGGACGGCATCCTGGCGGCCCTCGGGGATCACGCCAGCGCCCTCAACGCCGGCCGCTGGGACTACCTGTTCAGCGCGATCAAGACCCATCGCGACTCGCCCGTCTCGATCCTCGCCGACCGGGCCCAGCTGACGATGACCGTGCCGTTCATGCGGGCCTACACCGAGCGCCTCGTCCGGACCTGCCACGACCATGGAGCTCACGCGATCGGCGGGATGGCGGCGTTCATCCCGTCGCGCCGCGACCCGGAGGTCAACGAGCGGGCCCTCGCCCGGGTCCACGCCGACAAGGAGCGCGAGGCGGGCGACGGGTTCGACGGGACATGGGTCGCCCATCCGGACCTCGTCCCGGTGGCGCGCGAGGAGTTCGACCGGCGGCTCGGCGATCGCCCGAACCAGCTCGACCGGCGTCGCGGCGAGCCCCCGGTCGAGGACGCCGCTCTGCTCGACCTGACGCGTGCCCGACGGCCGCGTCTCGGAGGCCGGCGTCCGGACGAACGTCCGGGTCGGGCTGCGCTATCTGGCCGCATGGCTCGGCGGGAACGGGGCGGCGGCGATCGACGACCTCATGGAGGACGTCGCGACGGCCGAGATCTGTCGGGCCCAGCTGTGGGCCTGGCGGCGCCACGGCGCGACGGTCGATGGCCTTGGGACCTTCGATGACGCGGCCTACCTGGCGATCCGGACGGACGAGCTCGCGTCGCTGCGCGCCGCCTGGCCCGGGCTCGACGAAGCGGCGGTGCTCCTCGACCGCCTGGTCCTGAGCGATGAGATGGCGGAGTTCCTGACCCTCGATGCCCTCAGCCACCTGCCATGACCGCTACGATCATCCGACCATGACGATCGCCACCGCCGGCCTCGCCGCCGGACTCGCCCCGCTGCCACCCGATCCGATCCTCGGCCTGGCCGAGGCATACGCCGCCGACCCGCGACCCTCGAAGATCAGCCTCGCGTCCGGGGTCTACGTCGACGAGTCCGGGATCACCCCGGTCCTCGCGACCGTCGCCGAGGCGGAGCGCCGGATCCTCGAGGCCCAGACGACGAAGCTGTACAAGCCGATCGCCGGCGACCCAGCGTATCTCCGCCCGGTCCGCGACCTCGTCTTCGGTGCCGGGGACGCGGCCGTCGCGGCACGTCGGGTCGAGACGCTTCACACGCCGGGCGGGACCGGCGCACTCCGGGTCGCCGCGGATCTCATCGCCCGGATCCGTCCCGAGGCCGCCGTCTGGCTCTCGACGCCGACCTGGCCGAACCACCCGCAGGTGTTCGCCGCGGCGGGCCTTGCGACCGGCAGCTACCCGTATCGCGGGGCCGATGGACGGCTCGCCGCAGAGGCGATGCTCGATGCCCTGGCGGCCGTCCCGAGCGGTGACGTCGTCGTCCTCCACGCGTGCTGCCACAACCCGACGGGCGTCGACCCCGATCCGGAGATCTGGCGGGCGATCGCGGATGTCCTCGGCGAGCGCGGCGTCCTGCCACTCCTCGACTTCGCCTACCAGGGCTTCGGCGATGGCCTTGTCGAGGACGCCGTCGGGCTACACGCGATCGTCGAGCGGGTCCCGGAGGCTCTCGTCGCCTCGTCGTTCTCGAAGAACTTCGCGCTCTACGACGAGCGGGTCGGGGCGCTCTCGATCGTCGCCGCGACGCCGGCCGACGCCGGCGACCCTGCTGAGCCACGCCAAGGTCGCGGTCCGGGCGAACTACTCGAACCCGCCGGCCCATGGCGGCGAGATCGTCGCGACCGTCCTCGCCGACCCGGCACTCCGGGCGGCATGGATCGACGAGGTCGCGATGATGCGCGGCCGGATCCACGCCAACCGGCGGGCATTCGTCGAGGGTCTCGCGGCAGCGGGCGCGCCGGGGGACTGGTCGGGCCTCCTCGCCCAGCGCGGGATGTTCTCGCTCCTCGGGCTCGCGGCCGACCAGGTGACCGCGCTCCGCGAGGATCGCGCGGTCTATGTCGTCGGAGCCGGTCGGGTCAACGTGGCCGGGCTGACATCAGACGAACATCGGGCCCGCCTGCGCTGCGATCGCGGCGGTGCTGCGAGGCTGAGGGCGCGTCGCCCGGCACTCGGCCCGGGCTCGGGTCAGCCTTCTCGGCGAAGCAGGATCCCGAGGTAGGCCTTCCAGGGTCCGACTGCCGCGTCGCGGGTCGCCGCGAGGGCCGCGTACGCCTGGGCGACGTGATCGAGGTCGTGGACGGCCCAGGTCGCGAGGAGCTCCCGAAGGGTCACCTCGCCGAGCTCCGGATGGCGGGCCGATGGTAGCGCGGTCGGGAGCCGTTACCGGCGGGTACGATCGGCAGGACATGGAGTGGCGGCGCGGCGAGTACCTGATCACGACCGACCCCGAGCGGCTCGATCACGCGGCCGTCCATCGCTTCCTCGGCGATGCCTACTGGGCGGTCGGTCGGTCGGCCGACGTCATCGAGCGCTCGCTCGCGAACTCCCTCGTCTTCGCCCTGTTCGATGCCGACCGTCAGGTCGGGATGGCTCGGGTCGTGACCGACCGGGCGACGTTCGCCTGGCTGTGCGACGTCTATATCGATCCGGACCTCCGGCAGGCGGGCCTCGGTGGCTGGCTCGTCGATGTCGTCATCGGTCATCCCGATCTCGTCGGGATCCGCCGGTTCCTCCTGGCCACCAGCTTCTCCCAGACCCTCTACGCCCGATCCGGGTTCACGCCGCTCGACCATCCCGAACGGTTCATGGCCCGGATGGCGGCCGCGCCACCGTCCCCTGACGACTGAGGAGCACCGGGGACGTCCTGTCGATTTCCGGGTTCGTCGGTCGTCGTCCTCTCGACGGCCGCGCGGAACCATGACGGCCGGATGGGACAGGAGGCACGATCATGGGATCGCAGGTCATCCACTTCGAGGTCGTCGGCAAGGACGCCCCGGCGCTCCAGCGTTACTACAGCGACCTGTTCGGCTGGAAGTTCGATACCGCCAATCCCGGCGGCTACGGGATGACGGACAACCACGACACCGGCGTGATCGTCGGGGTCGGGGAGGCGCCGGCCGGCACGCCGGGCCACGTCACCGGCTACGTCACCGTGTCCGACATCGATGCGACCCTGCAGCGGGCGACCGCCCTCGGCGGGTCGGTCGTCATGCCGAAGTTCAGCCCGGGACCCGGCGCGACGATCGCGCTCGTCGCCGATCCCGAGGGGCACGTCGTCGGTCTCACCGAGGCGTGACCACGTCGCTGCGCGGGGACGCGCGGCGACCCCCACCACTCCGCATCGCCATCCGAACCTCGACCGGCGACCTCGCCTCCGGGCGGCGTCGCCGGTCGCCGTGGTACCTGGATCTCGGGACTTCCTGGAGCGCCGGATCACCGATCGTGCGGTGGCTCGACACCGGTCATACGTCGTCACAGGGCGGAACTCATCGCGGCCTTCCGCGATGGGGTCACGCGCGATGCCGGGCGTTGCTCGCTCGCGTGTCCGGTGGGACGATGTCCATCCATCCCATCCCGCCATCTGAGAGGAGCCCCGAATGGCACATCCGAACGAGGACCTCGTCCGCCGTGGCTTTGCGGCGTTCGGGACGGGTGACATGGCGACGCTCGACCAGCTCTTCGCCGACGACATCGCCTGGTACGGCGAAGGGCGGAGTCCGGTCAGCGGCACCTACCGCGGCAAGGCGTCCGTATTCGCCCTGTTCGGCAGGATCGCGGAGCTCTCGGGCGGGACCTTCCGGGTCGAGATCCACGACGTCCTGGCCAACGACGAGCACGCGGTCGCCCTTGTCCGCACGACCGGGAGTCGTGTTGGCCGGACGCTGGACCAGCCCGCGGCGCAGGTCTTCCACATCCGCGAGGGCAAGGTGACCGAGTCGTGGTTCCACCCCGGCGACCCGTACGCCAACGACGAGTTCTGGAGCTGACGGACCCGACCCGCGGGATCAGTCCGTCGACATCCCGAGACCCGACACCCGGTCCACCTGCACCCGGGTGACGAAGCCGGGCGGGGCGCCGGGTCCCGGAAACACGACGTCAGGGCCGAGGTAGACGCGGGCAAGCTTCTGGAGCACGTCCGCGCCGCCACCCGGCACGACGGTCGCCCGGCCGTTGACGACCACATACTCGTCGAGGCCATAGGTGGTCCGTCGCCCGGTCTGGAACGAGATCGCGATCCGCGGATCCCGCCGGAGGTTCCGAAGCTTGCGCTGGTCCGGCAGTGTCCCGAAGACGATCTCATCGCCCTCCAGCCCGATCCAGGCCAGGGTCACGAGCGGCGTCCCGTCCGGGTCGAGCGTCACGATGTGGGCGATCGGCCCGGCCTCGATCGCGGAGCGGGCCCGTGCCGGCAGCTGTTGGCTCATCGATCCTCCTTGAGCTGGCGGGCCGATCGTACGGCCCCGCGATCCGCCGGGCCCTGGCTGATCGCCAGCTGCTGGGCAGCCGCCGCGAGCGTCTGAGCTTCGGCGAACGCGGCGTCGACACCGGCGCGATCTTCCGTCCCGACGAGATCGAGCAGCAGGCCCCGGAAGATGGCCAGACCGAGTCGAGCCCGCGCCCGAGCCTCAACTGCGTCCGAGGCGCCTACCGTCCCGAGCTCGGCCACTCGGTCGAGCCAGTCGTCGACCAGGCCCGGCAGCAGCCGGTCGAACGGCCGCTCTCCTCGAGCGGCCCGAGCGTAGCACTCGAAGAACAGGCGCTCGGCGGGCCACAGCTGGGGGTCGCGCAGGCGCTGCCACATCGCGGCCAGGATCTCCTCGGGCCCGTGATCGAGGCTGGCCAGGAAGAGGCGCTGCTCGGCCTCGACCTCCTGGACCATGGCCGTCAGCAAGCCCTCGCGCGAACCGAAGTGGTGGATGAGCATCCGATGGCTCGTGCCGACGGCGGCGGCGATGTCACGCAGCGACCGATCGCCGATGCCGGCTTGCTGGGCGTCCGCGACGATCGCCGCAAGAAGGTCTTGCTTTCGCATCCGAGTAAGTGTACCATCCGGTACATGTACCAGATGGTACACCGCCCGCGAAGCTGCAGGCGTCCTCTCGACCGGAGTCACACTGCCATGAGCACCAGGGTCATCGCCGAACGCGTGATGGACGCGCCGGCCGACGCGATCTATCGCTGCATCATCGACTACCGCCAGCATCATCGACCGGGTGGCTTCCTGCCGCCGGCTTTCACGGACCTCGAGATCCTGAAGGGTGGCGTGGGCAGCGGGACCGAATACCGATCGACCATGACCCTCGGCGGTCGCCCGAGGACGATGGTCGCCTCGGTCGAGGAGACCGTGCCAGGCCGCGAGGTCGTGGAAACGAGCTCGGGCCTCAGGACCACCTTCACCCTCGAGCCGCTGGACCACGGCAGCCGCGTCAGGTTCGAGACCGTCCTCGAAAGCGATGGCCTCGAGGGTGTCATGAACCGTCTGTTCGCGGGGCGCCTGCTCCGGCCGGTCTACGAAGACGAGCTCCGACGCCTGGACGAGTACGCGCTGGCCCATCTGGCAGTCGCATAGAGCGGCGCAGGCCCAGACGCCGACGATCGCTAGCTGACCGTCGAGCCCGGGAAGGTGATCGTGTCGCCCAGGAAGAAGATCCCCGGGTAGGTCTTGAACCCGTCCCCGGTGTTGTCGTGAAGGTCCGAGTCCTTGATCTCGACCGACCCCGACCGATCGTTGCTGACGAAGAAGATCCCGCTGCCGCCCTCGTGGTGCGAGGTGTTGCCAAAGATCGTCGTCCCCTCGATGTGGAGCAGCATCGTGTTGCCGTCGTTGTAGATCGCGCCGCCGTTGCCACCCCCGGGTGTCCCGGGCTTGGCCGGATTCGCTCCGGTCCCGATCGCGTGGTTGCCGGTGAATCGGCTGTTCAGGATCGTCCACGAGACGCCGATGCTCGAGATCGCCCCGCCGTTCGAGCACTGGTTGCCGCGCTCGCCCGAGCCCCCGAACGTGCTCTTCACCACGAGCACGGGCAGTCCGTGAGACTGCGAGAAGACCTGGATCGCGGCGCCGCCGACATCGGGCCCGCTCGACGCGCACCGATGCCCGTAGAACTGGCTCTCGATGACCCGAAGCCGACCCCCGCGGACGAAGATCGCGCCGCCCCCGTCCATCGTCCCGGTCCCGGTCGACCGCCCGTTGGCGAAGACGATGTCCTGCACGGTCAGCACCGGGTGTTCCTGATCCTGGCAGTGGCTCGTGGTCCAGACCTGGGCCTGGTCGCAGGTGTTCTGGTACAGGATCCGTCGGGCCCGCTGGCCGTCGAGGGTGATCAGGCCACCCCCGTCCAGGACGACGTCCGGCTTGTCGTTGAAGACCTTGGCCGTGACCGTCATCGGGATGCTCACCGGCTTCGGCCCGCAGTCGAAGGTGATGATCCCGCCCTGGGCGACCGCCGCCGCGACGGCGGTCCCGGTGCAGCTCGCCGGGGTGCCCGTCCCGACGACGTGGTCCGGGTGAGACGTGTCGACGACATGGCCTTCGGGTGGCACCGCTGCTGTGCCGCCGGGATTCCCCGGGGTCGGCGGTGGCGCCGTCACGGTCGGGCGAGCCATGACCTTGGCGAGGAATGCCGCGGTCTCGGCGCGGGTGAGCTTCGCGTCCGGGCAGAAGCGGCCGCTCGCACAGGTGACCGCGAGCCCGGCGGTGCGGAGTCGCTCGATGGCCGTCGCGTAGGGGTGGGACGCCGGAACATCGCTGTACAGGCCGGCACCCGTCGCCGTCAGATGGAGCGCCGTCACGATCATCTGGGCCATCCGACCGCGGGTGATGTTCGCCGCGGGACAGAACTTCGTCGCCGAGCAGCCGGTCATGATGCCGGCCGCGACGACCTTGGCGATCTCGGTCGCCTTGTCGGCCGGGACATCGTCGAAGGGCAGCGCCACCGTCGCCGTGAGCTTCAGGGCTCGGGAGAGGTACACGGCCATCGGTGCCTTGGTCGCCAGCGTGTCCGGGCAGAAATGGGTGCTCGTGCAGCCGGGCATGACGCCGGCGGCCGCGACGTTCTCGATGGCACTCACGTATGGCGACCCATCGTCGTCGGTGAACATCCCGGCGGCGACCACCGTCGCCGGCGGGACGATCGCGAGCAGGGCGACGACCACGGCCAAGACCAGGCCGACATGACGACGACGGGACATGCTCGCCACGCTACCGATGTCCGGCAGGCCCTCACAAGTCCCGACGGTACCGGTGCGCACCGGACATTCGAGTCCCCACTCGGTCGGCCTGATCCGATCAGGCCGTCAGGTCCGTCGGGTCTGCGCTACCGCATCGAGATGACGACCGTCCCGCGTGCGTGTCCTTCGGCGACGTGGCCGATCGCGGCCGGGGTCTCGCTCAACGGGTAGGTCGCATCGAGGACCGGCGCGACCTGGCCCGCGGCCACGAGTCCCATGAGGGCGACCAGGTCGTCCCGGTTCGTGAACTTGATCGAGGGGCGACCCTGCTGTCGGACGAACGTCGCGGCGATGTGCGCCTTGATGACCGTCCCGAGCCCGCCGCCCGAATGACCCCCGCCGTTCGGGATGAGCGTCCCGTCGGGTGTGAGCGCTCGCCTCGTGTCGGCAAGGGAGTGGTTGCCGACGTTGTCGAGGATGACGTCATAGCGCGGTCCGGCCAGGGTGAAGTCCTCCTGGGTGTAGTCGATGACGTGGTCGGCACCGATCGACCGGACCAGGTCGACGTTCTTCGTGCTGCAGACGCCCGTGACGTCGGCCCCGAACGACTTGGCGATCTGGACCGCGAAGGTCCCGACGCCCCCGGAGGCACCGTTGATGAGGACCTTCTGGCCCGGCTGGATCTTCACCTGGTCGCGCAGCAGCTGGAGGGCGGTCGACGCGGACACTCCGACGGCAGCGGCCTGCTCGAAGGTGAGGTGGGCCGGCTTGAGGACGAACTGGTCTTCGTGCGCCGCCGCGAACTCGGCGAAGGCGCCGGAGCACCAGCCGAAGACCTCGTCCCCGGGCTGGAGCCGCTTGACGTCCTTGCCGACCGCCTCGACGGTGCCCGCGACGTCTGTGCCCGGGACGCGCTGCTTCGGCTTGCGGAGTCCGGTGGCGAACCGCATGACGTACGGAGTGCCCCGCATGAGCATCATGTCGCCGACATGGATCGACGCGGCCTGGACGCGGATGAGCACGTCGTTGTCCCCGATCTCGGGCCGGTCGGCGTCGCCGAGCCTGAGCATGGCGGGTGAGCCGTATCGGTCCTGGACGATCGCCTTCATTCGTGCTCCTCGCTTGCGCGTGTTGTCGGTAGCGTACGATGTACGCAACGGTGTATGGTGTACGCTAACGCGTACGGTGTACGCTGTCAAGGACATTCCCGACTCTCGCGGGCTGACATGAGGGATCCGTGAAGATGGCCGCAGACGCGACCGCTCGTGCGCAGGCGCGCAGCCGCCTCCGACGGGAGCGGGTGCTGCAGGCCGCGATCGCCCAGGCCGATGAGGGCGGCCTGGACGCGCTGACCATGCGAAGGCTCGCTGAAGACCTCGAGTTCGCACCCATGGCGCTGTACCGGCACGTGGCGAACAAGGACGACCTCATCGATGGGATGGTCGACCTGGTGTTCGAGGAGATCCCGGTGCCGGTCGTGGGTGCGGACTGGCGGACCTCGATGCGCGACCGGGCGCTGGCGGTCCGCGACGCTCTGGCCCGTCATCCCTGGGCGATCGGCCTGATGGAGTCACGGGCGCACCCTGGTCCTGCCAACCTGCGCCATCACGACGCCGTCATCGGCTGTCTCCGGGCCGGCGGCTTCGACGCCGCGGCGACGGCCCATGCGTACTCGCTCCTGGACAGCTACATCTACGGCTTCGCCCTGACGAAGCTGAACCTACCGTTCGACACCCAGAGCGACGTGGCGGAGGTGTCCCAGGCGATGCTCGACCCGTTCCCTGCGGACCAGTACCCGCACCTCGTCGAGTTCCTCGCCGATCACGTCATGCAGCCGGGCTACGACTACGCCGACGAGTTCGAATCCGGGCTCGACATCGTCCTCGACGGCCTCGCCCGCTCGCGCCGGAGATCGTCGCGATCCGGCGATCTGCGAGCGCGGCGGCGCGAGCGGGGACGGCCCGGGCTCGACGCGAGCGATGGTGCTCGACCGGGTCGACGGTTCAGGGCGTGATGCGGACCGAGTCGACGATCGCTTGAAGCTCGGCGCGATGCTGGACCGAGGTCGCAGCGTAGTCCATCGTCTCCACCACGACGCGGACCCCCTCGACATCGAGGATCCAGAGATGCCATCGGTGGCTCGGGCCCTGGGCGAAGACACCCGGTTCCCACGGCCGGTAGATCGGGCATCCGGCGAGGCTCGCGGGTTCGCTGCTCCCCTGGATCGTCGGGTCGGCCGGGACCTGGATGTCCAGGTACTTCCCGGAGTACCCGGCAAGGGTGACGTCCACGGGAGGCGTCGCGTCGAGGAGAGGATGATCAGAGATCGCGTCGACGAAGTCAGCGACGGTCGGACCCACCGGGATCTCGGGCGTCCCGGCAGCACGACACGGATCGCTGTACAACGACGCACCCCGGCTGAACGACGCGCCTGCTCCGCCAGGCGGCTCACTCCCGACCGAGGCCAGCCAGATCCCGTCGGGCCCGATCCCTGCCCAGCCGTCGGGGACGGTGAAGGTGACGCGGATCGAGTCGTCGTTCGTCGCGTCGATGCATCCGGGCTGCGGCGGCACGAAACAGGCGTCGCTGCCGGGTTGGATGAACGGAGCCGTCACGTAGGTCCCATCCTGCAGCGGGCCGTCGCGGAGCGGTACTTCAGCGGCACTGGCTGCCGCTGAGGCGCTCGGTGGCGCGCTGGCCGGACCCGTCGTCGGTGTCGGTGCCCGACTCGGTGACGCCGCGGCTCCGCTGCCGACTGCCTGCCCGTCGGAACAACCGTTGATCACGACCACGGCCACGACGGCAGCGGCGGCGAACGTGCGCTTCATGTGGACCCTCCCGGTCACCGAGCTCCCTGGTGTGTTCGCTAGATGCCGGCCAGCACGGCGCGGTTTGGCGCATCGATGTCGAAGACGACGACCAAACCTGGCAGCGACAGGCGGCATCTGGACACCGACGACAGCGATCGAAGCGACGTCGCGACAGGCGAGGGCTAGGATCGTTCCGTCCGAGGGATCACATGGATGCGCTGACGACAGCAGCGAAGGCGGCGGTGTCGGCCGACGACGCGCTCGTTCGACGTGCTCGGACCGGCGATGCGGCAGCGTTCGAGACGCTGGTCGACACCCGGATCGACCGCTGCTATCGCCTCGCGTGGTCGATCCTGGCGAACGATTCGGACGCGGCCGACGCGACCCAGGACGCGCTCGTGGCCGCGTGGCGACAGCTCCCCCGTCTTCGCGACACGGCGGCCTTCGACGGCTGGCTCAACCGCATCGTGGCGAACGCCGCGCTGATGACGCGCCGACACCGGGTCCGCCTCCGAGAGGTCTCGGTCCGACCGGTGGATCCCGGCGCGGGAGCCTCGCTTCCGGAACCGCCGCAGGACCTCCACGCCAGGACCCAGATGGACGAGATGATCGACAACGACGCGATCGGACGGGCGTTCGATCGCCTGCGACCCAAGGATCGGATGATCCTCGTCCTCCATCACGTCGATGAGCGTCCGGTCGCCGAGATCGCGCGGTCGCTCGGGATCCCGATCGGGACAGCCAAGTGGCGCCTGCATGCAGCGCGCACCGCTCTTGAGCGGGCGATGGAGGCAGAGGCATGAACGGCCGGCGGTTGTCGGATGCCGAGATCTCTCGCGCCCTTCGCGCGCACCTTCCCGGGCACGCGGATCCGACCCTCCGCGAGCGGGTCCTGGACGCGGCCGAGACCACGGCACAGCAGCGACCGGTACCCGCCTTCGTGGGTCGGGCGATCGAGCTCAGCGGTCTGCAGGACGCGACGGGACGTGTCCAGACGAACCGCGGGGCATGGCTCCTCGTCGCCGCCGCGGTGCTGATGGCGCTCGTTGCGTCGGCCCTGTTCGTCGGCAACCAGCGGCCATCCCTGATCGTGGTCGTCCCGAGGACATCACCGACAGCGACCGATGCTGCCAGTACCGGTCCCAGCCAGCCCGCCGTCGTCGCCCCAAGAGCGACGCCCACGGCGACGCCGAGCCCGACGCCCACGCCGCTGCTGTGGACCCAGGCGAGTCTGGCGGAGGACTGGCCCGCACCGGTCCGCGCCGAGCCCGAGGGAGGCGCGGTCATCCGGCCGCAGACAGGCCCTCATCTGGCTGCGACCTATCCGGATCCGTCGGGCGACTCCGGGTCCGCCGTCTATCCGTGGGTCGACATCCGGGAGCTGCAAGGAACCTACACCCGGGTCGTCATCGACCTCACATCAGACCTCCCGCCGCTCGTGCCGCCGACGGAGCAGTGGATCGCCTACGGCGTGGTCGTCGATGACGATCGTGACGGGATCCCAGACCGGCGGTTCGGGATCGACAACATCCCGACGACCGCGCCAGGCGCGCGGGCACACCGTGCCTGGATCACCGACCTCCATACCGGCCGCACGGTCGCGGCGGTCGGACCGCCCTACGGTGACGTCGGCGGCACCTACTGGGATACCTTCTTCCCTGGAGAGTGGACCGGGATCGGCGCGCGGCTCGGCTTTGGCGGCGATATCGCCGGTGGCGGCACGGCCGGGCTGCGCAGTCCCTTCTACGCCTGGGCGTCGGTGATCGTGGATGGCAGGGTCGTGGCGACGGACTACGCCCCCGACGTCGGATGGCTGGATCCGTCGACCGCGGAGTGATCGCCTGGGCGCCACACCGTCCCGAGTCCTGACAAAGGCCGGTCCGACGGTCTTGACGGAGCTGCTCGACGCGATCGCGCGCGGGACCGGGCTCGGGGCCGACCTCGACCGTGCTTGCTACACTGGCTCCCGCGCCGACATAGCTCAGCGGTAGAGCAGCTGTTTCGTAAACAGCAGGTCCTCGGTTCAAATCCGAGTGTCGGCTCCACTGCCCTTCGTGTTGTAGTCCGCGTGCAGGCACGCACGACAGGTTGTGGTCCGAGCCCGTTTCCCGGTTAACCAAGCGGTCCCGGTTTGACGATTCACCGGCTGTTTCCGGCGGGGATCCTCACAAGCGGGCCGGGAGGTAGGGGCCGCTTCAGACTACGAAGAAGCAGTCGCGGCGGGGCGACTCACGCCACCGGGTCCACCTCGCCGCCGGTCGAACTGACGGATCGCATCAATCCTCATTCAGGCGGCAAAGACAAGGCGACCCGTGCGAGTGGGTCGCCTTCTGCCGTCTCGGATGGATGGCGACTGCCTCAGCCGATCGCCAGCCTCGTCTCATGACTGATGCCGTGCCGCACGGTCGCGGCCGCCCAGAGGCCGATCGTGGCAATCACGAGGATGGCCAGCGTTCCCTCGGTCGCCTGAGTGACGGTAATGGCGCCGCATACCAGCGCAACGAGGCCGCCGAGCGAGGCGAGAGCCAGGTAGGGCTTGGATCCAGTGAGCAGCGCCGCGAAACCCGGGACGACCGCAGAGGCGGAGGCGATGAACCCGAGCGCGAGCACGATCAGGGCAACCGAGCTGGCTGTGAGCGCACCGGAAACAGAGAGTCATTCATCATGAGTAGACGAGGACGCGCCGGATGCCCAGGATCACCGCCGAACGAGAGGCAGCCACACGGCAGTCGATCCTTCGGGCCGCGCGCGACGTGTTCGTCGCCAAGGGGTTCCATGAGGCGACCACCCATGACGTCGCCCGGGCCGCTGGTCTGTCGGTCGGATCGATCTACACGTACTTCGCGAGCAAGGACGAACTCATCCGCGAGTGCATCCTCGCGGCGAACAAGGCGGAGAGCGACGCCGTGCTCCAGGACATCCGATCGGACGGCTCGTCCAGGACCAAGATCAGCCGCGCGATCGCCGGCTGGTATCGGTACACGATCGAGGCACCTGGCGTGCCGGCGTTCCTTGCCGAGGCTTGGGCGGCCTCGTCGCGCAAGCCGTTGATCCGCGACATGGTCGCCCAGCGACGAGAACGCATCGCGACCGTCGCGACGGTCATGCTCCAGGAAGGCGTCGCCTCGGGCGAGTTCTCGTCGAATCTGGACGTGGAGACGACCGCTCGTGCGCTCGGTGCGCTCCTTGATGGCGTGGTCCTGGAGTGCATCAGCTCGGGCGTGCCGCCGACTCGGGCGGACGTCGAACGACGAGCCCTGTTGCTCGTTGGGCTTGCCGTCCAGCAGGGGCCTACCGACGCACCGACACGTTCGGCGTTGAGACTCCCGAGGCAGCCATCCAGGGTGTAACCCTCAAGCGGCGATTGTGAGCCGGTGTAAGTCCTTCGGTAGCCATCCTTGACCTTCAAGTGACTTGAGTGCCGACGGACCCTCGTGGATGGGGCCGAACGCCACGTGCGGTACCTCACGCGTTGGTGTGATGTTCATCGCGTGATGAGACGTTCCCATCCGGCCACGAAGGATGCGTGGTGATGGCCGACCGAATTGAGCTGCCGGTCCTTCCGGAGCTGCGCCTGGAGATCATGCCGCCCGAGGTCAACGATGTGGCCGAGACTGCCGCGCTCCTCGGCGATCCCATCCGGGCCGGCATCATCGCCATCCTGGTTTCCGGCCCGCATTGCGTTTGCGAGATGGCGGCGGCCCTCGGTGAGCGCCAGAACAACGTCAGCAACCATCTCGCGAAGCTGCGCCGCGCTGGGCTGGTCCGCGCCAGCCGGCACATGGTCGACGCTCGCTGGATCTACTACGAACGCGACGCGGCAGCCTGCGCGGTTGCCCTCGACGCGTTCCAGCGCCTCCTGCGATGACCGCCCTGGCGCTACGCCGCGCCCACGTGCCGTTCTGGCCGACCGTCGGCCTGGCGGTCGTGGCCTGGCTCGTCGCGTGGTTCATCACCCTCCCGCTGGCGAACTGGGTCGCCTACGAGCTGCTCGGCCTGCAGGAGGGCTCGCAGCTGGGCGATTCGGTCGCGTTCTTCCTGTATGACATGCCCAAGGTCCTGCTGCTGTTGACCGGGATCGTCACGCTCGTCTCGTTCCTGCGCTCCTACGTGTCGCCCGAGCGCGTCCGGTCGGCGCTGGCCGGCCGTGGCGTGCTACCCGGGACGATCGCAGCGGCTGGCTTCGGGGTCGTGACCCCGTTCTGCTCCTGCTCGGCCGTGCCCCTGTTCATCGGCTTCGTGGAAGTTGGTGTCCCGCTCGGCGTCACCTTCGCATTCCTCATCGCCTCGCCGATGGTCAACGAGATCGCGATCGTGCTGCTGTGGGGCCTGTTCGGTCCCGCCGTCACCGTGATGTACATCGCCGCCGGACTCGGCGTCGCGGTCGTCGCCGGCCTGGTCGTCGGCCGCCTCCACCTGGAGCGCTACGTCGAGCCGTATGTATGGGAGATCAAGGCGAGTGGCGCCCAGCCCATCGAGATGAAGATCACGCTCGAGGACCGGGTCCGCGACGCCTGGACGTCCACGCGCAGCCTCGTGTGGAAGGTGCTGCCATTCGTGCTCGTCGGGATCGGGATCGGTGCGGTCATCCATGGCTTCGTCCCGACTGAGCTCGTCGTCTCGATCGGCGGGAGCGGCAACCCGCTCGCCGTCCCCGCTCTTGTCCTGCTCGGTGTTCCGCTGTACAGCAATGCTGCCGGGACCATCCCGATCATCGAGGTGCTCATCGCCAAGGGTCTGCCGATGGGCTCGGCCCTCGCGTTCATGATGGCCATCACGGCGCTGTCGTTCCCGGAGATGGTCATCCTCCGGCGGGTCATGAAGCCGCAGCTCATCGCGGTCTTTGCCGGCGTGGTCGCCGTCGGGGACCTGTTCGTCGGCTACCTGTTCAACGCTCTGTACGCCTGAAGGAGGACGCCATGCGCGTCATCGAAGTGCTCGGTCCCGGCTGCCAGAAGTGCCAGTACACCGAGAAATATCGTCCGCGAGGTAGTGGATGCCGCCGGCATCGATGCGGAGATCACCCACGTCACCGAGTACGGCGAGATCGCCTCGCGCGGCGTCATGTCGGCGCCCGGCCTGGTGATCGACGGTGCAGTCGTGATTTCGGGTCGGGTTCCATCGCGCGAGCAGGTCGCCAGCTGGCTGGGCGTCGCTCTCGCGTGAGGTCTGATTCCTGATTTAACGGTCGAATGGGCGCCCTCGATGGCGGAAGACCCGGATCGCTGGCTGGCGCGTGGCGCGAGGCATCGCTCCGTCCAGCACCTGTGAGCCCGGGCTGTTGACAGTCCGCCGGCACCGGCTGGACCGCCGTTGGATTCGCGCGGTCGTAGGATGGGCATCCACACATTTCGCGGAACCTTGGAGGCCGAAGCGGCGAGACGTAGCGAG
>CAVSMY010000016.1:0-74777 GCA_963729175.1 uncultured Chloroflexia bacterium
TCGTGAGCGACATCGCGACGATCGCGAAGTACGGCGTCGTCTGGGCGAAGGACAGATAGATCGGCGTGTCGAGGAATGTCCTCGGCGCGAGGATCACGAACGCGATCCAGAGCAGGAGGAACGCGGTGATGATGCCGATCTGCGACGCCCACGGGGCGAGGCGCGTGCTGACGCCGCTCCGGCGCGAGGCCGCGGTCCGCGGCGACGCGCTCACGCAGGCCCCCCGCCTGCTCGATGGCAGCGTCGCCAGGACCCCGATAGCGCTCGGCCTCGGTGTACGTGCCGGCCGAGGCGACCTCGCGCATGATGCCCATGAGCTCCTCGAGCGAATAGCGCGAGGTCGGGAACTCACCTGCCACGCGGCCGCGGTCGAGGACGACGATGCGGTCCGCGACCGAGTACACGTGGAAGATGTTGTGATCGATGAAGATCGCCGACTTGCCGGCGTCCCGGATGCCGTCCACGAACCCGAGGAGCTTCTCGGTCTCCTTGAGCGACAGGCCCATCGTCGGCTCGTCCAGGACGATGACGTCGGCCTGGAAGTGCAGGGCCCGGACGATGGCCAGTCCCTGGCGCTCGCCGCCCGACAGCCCACGGACACTCGTGTCTGGCGTCAGCGCCGCCGACGTGAACCCCATCGACTCGCCCATGAGCTCTGCCGTCGCCCGCCGCATCTCGCCGACGCGAGGAACCCGAGACGGTTCGAGATCGGCCGACCCATGAAGATGTTCCGCCAGAGCGACAGGTCATCGGCGAGGGCCCGCTCCTGGAAGACCGTCTCCACGCCGAGTGCGCGCGCCTTCGGGACGGTCAGTCCCTCGATCCGCTGGCCGGCGAAGAGGATTCGCCGCTGTCCGGCGGATGGACGCCGGTGATGATCTTGATGAGCGTCGACTTGCCGGCCCCGTTGTCGCCGAGCAGGCCGACGACCTCGGCCGGCGCCGAGACGGAAGTCGACGTCCTCGAGGACGTGGACGCCGCCGAACGACTTCGAGACATGCCGCAGCTCGAGGCGGGGCTCGGCAGTGGAGCAGGCTGACGGGCGCCCTCGCGTCCGTCAGCCTGCTGGCTGGTCATCGGACCAGTCGGTCCCACGCTACCGGATCTGCTGCTGCACGAGCGGGGCGATGACGTCGACGTTCGACTTGTCGATGAAGCCGCCGCCCGTGTTGACGAACAGGCCGCTGAAGCCGTACTTCTTGGTGAGGCACAGCTGCTCGACCGCCTGGAAGCCCTGGAGGTACTGCTGCTGGTCGATGACCAGGCTGATGTAGCCGTCCTTGATGCCCTGGACCGTCGAGGCCGAGGCATCGAAGCCGGCCGTGTAGACGCTGCCAGCCGCGAGGTTGGCGGCCTTCATGTAGGTCGGGATGGTCGACGTCAGGTTGCCGTGGTCGATGAACATGGCCTTGACGTCCGGATGGGCCGAGACGTAGCCGGTGAAGATCGCGGTCCCGTTGGCCGGGGCCTTGTTGGTCGCGTCGTCGATCTCGAGATAGTCGACGGTCAGGCCCGCTTTCGTCAGCGTCTCGTGGATGCCCTTGGTCCGCTCGCCGCGGCCGGCCTGGGACTCGAGGCCCCAGACGAACGCCCGGTCGCCTGACTTGAGCCCGCCCCGTGCGATCGCCTCGTTGGCGAGCGCCGCGCCGGCGTCGTAGAGGACGGCACCGACGTAGCCGAGGCCCTGGGAGGCGTAGTTCGCCTCTGCCTTGGGAAGCTCGGTGTTCATGACCGTGACGAGGATGCCCTGATCCATCGCCTGCTTGATGAGCGGATCGAAGGCGTCGTCACCCGGGTGGCCCATGACGGCGATGCCGTCGGGCTTGGTCGCCAGGGCCTCCTGGAACTGGGTGATCATCTTGTTCGGGTCCCAGTCGGACCACTGGTAGGTGATCTTCGGCCCGAAGGCCGCCTCGGCCGCTTTCGCGCCGTTGTACACGACGGTCTCGAAGCCGCCGCCCTGCGTGCCGCCCGGGAAGAACACGAGGTTCACCCCGGAGCAGAACTGCGCGGCGCGGGTGCCCCGGCGGCGGCGGCGCCGCTCCCGCCGGGCGATGGCGTAGAGGAAGCGTTGCACGCGCTCAGCACGACGAGCATGCCGGTCACCAGTACCGCCAGCCCGCCACGTCGCACGCCCTGTCTCATCATCGCGAGATCCTCCATACACCTGACCACATCGCCCGGCCCCGCCGGACTCCGATCTCCTCCAGTCGCAGGACCCTCCCTTCTCCGCGCCGGGCGTCGTGTCGACGCGGCCCGCGGTCGGTCTCCCGGGTCGCTGTCTCGATCCACCGGAGGGCCCGCCGACCCGGACGGCTCGCTCGCGACCTACGGCCCCCGCGCGAGCTGGTGATACGCCTGGTTCCAGCGCAGCTCCTTCTTGATGTCGGTGACGGTCGTCCCATCGCCGATGGCGATGAGCTCGATGCCCGCCATCTCGGCGAAGTCCTCGAGATGGGTCCGGGTCAGGGCGGTGCTGAGGCTCGTGTGGTGCGGTCCGCCGGCGAGCAGCCAGGCCTCGGCCGCCACCTTGAGCCCGGGTCTCGGCGCCCACAGGGCGCGAGCGACCGGGAGGCGCGGCAGCTCCTCGGGCGGCCTGACCACCTCGATGTCGTCGAGGACGAGTCGGAACCGCTCGCCGAGGTCGAGGAGGCCGACGACGACACCCGGGCCCGGTCGGGCGGTGAAGACGAGCCGCACCGGGTCAGACCGGCCGCCGATCGACAAGGGATGGATCTCGCACGACGGCGGCCCGTCCGCGATCGACGGGCAGACCTCGAGCATGTGGGCCCCGAGGACCTTCGATCCGTCCGGGGCCAGGTGGTACGTGTAGTCCTCCATGAAGGACGTCCCGCCCGGCAGCCCGTCGCCATGACCTTCATCGCCCGGACGAGAAGGGCCGTCTTCCAGTCGCCCTCGGCACCGAAGCCGTAGCCATCGGCCATGAGCCGCTGGGCGGCGATGCCCGGGAGCTGGACGAGATCGCCGAGGTCCTCGAACGTGTCGGTGAAGGCGCCGAAGCCGCCCTCCTCCAGGAACGACCGCAGGCCGACCTCGATCCGCGCGGCGTCGCGGAGCGCCGACCGACGATCGCCATCGCCGCGAGCGACGGCGCCATGTCGTAGCTCGCGTCGTAGTCGTCGACGAGCCGATCGACGTCGGCGTCGGACGCCGCCTGACGGAAGCGACGAGATCGCCGACCCCGAACCCGTCGACCCGGACACCGAGCTGGATCTGGGCCTCGACCTTGTCGCCCTCGGTCACCGCGACCTGGCGCATGTTGTCGCCGAACCGGGCCAGCCGGAGCCGCTGGAGCTCATGGATGCCGCAGGCGGCCCGAGCCCAGACGGCGATCCGGTCGATGACCTCGGGGTCGCGCCAGTGGCCGACCACGGTGGTCCGGCTGAGCCGCAGCCGACTCTCGATGTACCCGAACTCGCGGTCGCCGTGGGCCGACTGGTTGAGGTTCATGAAGTCCATGTCGATCTCCGCCCATGGGAGATCGCGGTTGTGCTGGGTATGGAGGTGGAGGAGCGGCTTCTGGAGGGCCATGAGGCCCGGGATCCACATCCGGCTCGGCGAGAAGGTGTGCATCCAGGCGATGACGCCGATGCACCCCGGGGCGGCCGTTGCCGCGAGCAGGACCTCGCGGATCGCCTCGGTCGTCGCGACGACCGGCTTGGGCACGATCCGGACGGGGATCGCGTCCGCCTCGTCGAGCGCGCGGGCGATCTCGATGGCGTGGTCGCCGACTGTGCGGAGCGCGTCGTCGCCGTAGAGCGCTTGGCTGCCGGTGACGAACCAGACCTCTCGGTCGCCGAGGGCCTTCATCCGACTCCCTCGCGCCCACGGCCATCCACGGAGGACGGACTCGCGGTGCGGCAATCGAGTGTATGCACTCGTGTGCACCGCCGTCAAGGGTGATCCTGCATCCGTCGAACCGGAGCCCAGCCACGCCCCGGGCCGTCGGCGGCGGCGGGGTGCGGTCAGTCGGCCGCGAACCGGTGGATCGAGCGCTGCCGGTAGGGAGCCCCCGGCTCGACGATCACGGACGGGAAGGCCGGCTCGTTGACCGCGTCCGGAAAGCCCTGCGGCTCGAGGGCGAGCCCACCGAACGGTCCGTAGAGCGCCCCGTGCTTGCCGATGAGCCGCGGCAGCATCTGACCCGAGTAGACCTGGAGGGTCCGCTCGGTGGCCAGGAGCTCCATCGTCCGGCCGGAGGTGCGGTCGTGGAGGCGGGCGACCGGACGGGGCACGCCGGCGGGTTCCAGGCCCGCATCGAGCACCAGGGTGTGGTCGTAGCCCCGTGTCGGGGTCCCCATCAACGGCTCGATCCGCGCGCCGATCCGGGTCGGCTCCCGGAAGTCCAGGGCCGTCCCTGCGACCGAGGCGATGACGCCGGTCGGGACGAGCGAGGCATCCGAGGGCATCCAGCTCGATGCCCCGACCCAGAGGTCATGATCGAGCACGTCCCGGAACGACCCGTGGCCACCGAGGTTCCAGTAGGAGTGGTGGGTGAGGCTGACCGGGGTCCGTCGGTCCGTCTCCGCCACGTAGTCGATGACGAGCTCGTTCCGGTCGGTGAGCGTGTAGGTGACGTGACACGAAGGACGCCGGGGTAGCCCTCCTCGCCGTCCTCGCTGACCAGCCCGAAGGACACGGCCGATGCCGAGACCTCGTCGATCGACCAGCGTCGATCGTCGAAGCCTCCGCTGCCTCCGTGGAGGTGGTTCGGGGGTTCGTTGACCGTCAGCTCGTGGTCGACCCCATCGAGGGTGAACCGGGCGTTCCGGATCCGGCCCGCCACGCGACCGATCGTGCAGCCCACGTACAGCGATCGCCTGGACCGATACTCCTCGAGCGTCGGGAACCCGAGGACGACGTCATCGAGCCTGCCGTCACGATCGGGCGTCCACAACTCGACCAGGCGTGCTCCGAGATCGGTCAGCCGCGCCCGCATCCCGTGGGCGTTGGCGATCTCGACGACGTTCCAGGCACCGCCTGCGACCCGACCCTCCCGCATCCACGCATTCTCGCCCGGCCGTGCGGGTATGGTCTGGCCATGTCGATCCCGGAGCCGCTCGCCCGCACGACCTTCGTCCAGGCTGACGGCCGACGGATCCACGTCTACGGCGAGGTCCGCGGGTCGCCGGCGTCCGATGCGCCGCGTTCCGAGCCGGCGGACCTTCACCTTCGACGAGACGAGCTCTCGGCCTCGTGGGTGGCAGTCTCTCCGGCGCGCAACGTGCGCCCCCACAGCTCGACGTCCACAGGCACGGGCATGCTGCCGGGCAGCCCGGCCGAGCGCTACGGGTGCCCGCTCTGCCCCGGGGGTCCCGAGCTCATCTTCGGCTACGACGCTGCGGTCTTCGACAATCGGTTCCCTGCCTTCACGCTCGATCCGCCGCCCGTCGCCGACCCGACCGACCCGCGCCTGGCACCCTCGCTCGGAGCCTGTGAGGTCGTGATGTACACCGAGCGCCACGAAGGCAGCTTCGCGACGCTGACGCCGGCCGAGACCGCCCGGGTCATCGCCGTGTGGCGGGACCGGACGGCCGCGCTATGGGCCGACGAGCGACTCGCGTGCGTCCTGCCGTTCGAGAATCGGGGCGCGGACATCGGGGCGACGCTGTCTCATCCTCACGGCCAGATCTACGCGTTCGGACACCTCCCGCCCTGGTTCGAGAGGCGGGCCGCGGCACTCGTGGATGGCAGGGTTCGCACCCGGGCGTGCGTCACCTGCGCGGTGATCGGCGATGAGGTGGGATCCGAGCGGGTCGTCCGAGAGGATCCGCACTGGGCGATCGGCGTCCCGTTCGCGTCGCGCTGGCCGTTCGAGATCCACATCCGGGCGATCCGTCACGGTGCCAGGCGACTGACCGACCTGACCGCCGAGGAGTCGCGCTCGCTCGCCGGCGCGCTCCACGATGTGACATCCCGCTACGACGGCCTGTTCGGCTTCGAGCTCCCGTATATGTCCGTCGTCCACGAGGCGCCGAAAGGATCGGCGGATTGGCACGTCGCGGTCGAGTTGTACCCGCCGCATCGATCCGAGCGATTGACGAAGATCCGGGCGTCGGTGGAGACGTCGACGTTGCTCTTCATCAACGACACGCTGCCGGAGGACAGTGCGGCTCGCCTCAGGGACGTCCCGGTGGCACCGCGGGAGGAGCACCCTGGGTTCGTCGTGACCCCGGCCGGCCAAGGCACCGGGTGACCGGGTGAGCGGAGACGTCGCCCGGGCAGCCGAGGGGTCGCCCCGGCCCGCTCCCGACCAGCCTCCGGGCCGGCCTGGCGGCCGCGTTCGCCGAAGCGGCGGCGGACCCGGCCGCGATCCGGATCGTCCATGCTCCGGGCCGGGTCAACCTGATCGGCGAGCACACCGACTACAACCTGGGTCTCGTCCTGCCCGCCGCCATCGACCTCGAGATCCGGATCGCCTTCGTGCCGACCGACGACCGCCGCGTCGAGCTCTCGAGCCTGACGACAGGCGAGCAGGCGTCGTTCGACCTCGATGCGATCGGGCCGAACCCTGGTGGGATGGCGGCCTACGTCGCCGGGACGGCGTGGGCCCTCGCCGAGGCCGGGATCGCGACCCATGGCATCCGCGGGATCGTCGACTCCTCCCTTCCTCGTGCCGCCGGCCTGTCCTCCTCGGCGGCGCTCGAGCTGGCGTCCGCGTGGGCGCTCGCCGCGAAGCCGGCGTCGATCCCGCCGATGGAGCTCGCGCGCATCTGCCAGCGGGCCGAGAACGCCTACGTCGGCGTCGCCTGCGGTCTGATGGACCAGTTCGCGAGCTCCTGCGGCGTGCCGGGGTCGGCCATGCTCCTCGACTGTCGCTCGCTCGACTGGCACCCGGTGGCGCTGCCGACCGCGACGCACCGGCTCGTCGTCATCCACACCGGGTCCTCGAGGAGCCTCACCGGATCGCAGTACAACGCGCGCCGGGCACAGTGCGAGGCCGCTGTCGCGGCGTTGGCGGTGGCGGATCCCGACGATCCGGTCGCTCCGGGACGTGACTCCCGAGATGCTGCCGTCGGTCGCCGCCCGCGTCGATGCGACGACGTTCCGGCGCTGCCGCCACGTCGTCGAGGAGAACGCCCGCGTGGCCGGGACCGTCGCCGCGCTCGAGTCTGAAGACTTCGATGGCGTGGGTCGCCTGTGGGCCGCCAGCCACGCCTCCTTGCGGGACGACTACGAGGTCGTCTCCCCGGAGCTCGACGCGCTCGTCGAGATCGCCGTCGCTACGCCCGGCGTCGTCGCGGCCCGGATGACCGGCGCGGGCTTCGGAGGCTGCACGGTGAACCTCGTCGAGCGCGGCCGAGAAGCCGACCTTCGGGAGCGCGTCCTCTCGGCGTACCCGGCGCGCACCGGGCTCACGCCCCGGGTGTACGAGGTCGCCGCCGCCGGAGGCGCCGGGCTCGTGCCGGAGGAGTGACCAGCCGGGCCGGGCGATGGCCTGTCGTTGTGGGACCATCCGGCCGTGTGGTGGTTCACCATCAGCCCGCTCGAGCTCGTCATCCGGACGACGGTCGTCTACCTCCTCTTCCTCGTCGCCCTGCGCTTGTTCGGCAAGCGCGAGGTCGGCCAGTTCACGACCTTCGATCTGGCGCTGATCCTCCTCGCCGCCAACGCCCTCCAGCCGGCGATCACCGGTCCGGACTTCTCGATCCCGGGCGCGTTCGTGATCGTCATCACGCTGTTCTCGCTGAACCGCCTGCTCGCGATCCTGCGACGCCACGTGCCGCTGGTCCGCCGGCTCCTCGACTTCGAGGCAAGGACGGTCGCCCTCGACGGTCGATGGCTCGACGAGGCCCTGGCGAAGGAGGAGCTCGACGACGATGATCTGAGCGCCGCGCTGCGGGAGCATGGGCTCGAGTCGGTGGGCGAGGTGAAGCGCGCCACCCTCGAGCCGGACGGCTCGATCAGCATCGTGCCGATGGATGGCGGCCAGGTCCGGATGCGCGCCCGACGCCACCGCTACCGACGCCACACGTAGGGCTGACCGTCGCTGCTCCGTCTACGGGAGATCGACCGCGATGCCCGCGGGGCGCCCCGTCCGCGTCGTCCCGGATGAATTGTTCACGACCGCATCCGGGGTCCGGGCCCCGAACCGCGACGGCGCCACCCGTCGCGCGGCTCGCGACGGCGTCCGGGCGTACAGGACCACGCCGACGGCCGTTACCGCAGCGCACAGGAGCAACCCGCCGGTGACACCGACGACCCCGACCTCGACGAGCGTGCCCATGAGCAGCGCGGCAGCGATGCCGCGGATGCCCGTCAGCGCATTGAGCCCGGCCATCGCGGCGGCCCGGTCGGCGAGCGGCGTCTCGTCGCTGACGACCGTCGCCAGCCCGACGTCGATCGAGGCACTCGCGGCGCCGGCGGCGACAGCCGCCAGCCAGATCAGCCCGACGTTCGGGGCGAGCGCGACGGCGAGGACCGACACGAGTCCCAGACCGCTCCCGATCCGCATCGCGACGACCCCACCGGAACGGTCCGCGACGGTGCCCCAGAGCAGGAAGCAGGCAGTCGTGGATGCCGCCGTCAGCAGCCCGATGACGCCGATGTCGGCCAGCGACAGATCGAGCCGGTCGACATAGACGAGGGTGTAGAGGGGGAGGGCCCCGACGAGGCCACCGCCGTAGAAGCCCTGGGCGAGGGCGACGCGCCCGAGGATCGGGCGCTCGGTCAGGGCTCGGAATGAGTCCCGCGGCGAGAACCGCGGTGGCCGGTCCACGACCCGGGCGCGCAGCCCCGGATAGGCGAGCGCGCATGCCGCGGCGATGATCCCGATCGCGGCGACCGTCGCCGGCCCGCCGATCCGATCCGCCGCGACGCCACCGACGATCGCCGCCACGGCGGTCGCGGCCGCGCGACTCGTCCCGATCGCCCCGACGATCCGGCCGCGCAGGCGGGCCGGGTACATCGCTCCCCAGAGCTGGAGGTGGAACGGGCCGCCGAACGAGATGCTGAGCCAGAAGGCGGTCGCGACGAGGGCGACGACCGGCGGCGCCGTCGAAGCGATGAGCAGGACGAGGGATGCCGCGCCGATCCCGCGGATGAGCCCGAGGTGTGGCGGCGTCCGAGGCCCGAGGCGGCCGGCGAAGGCGCCGAGGGCGTTCGCGACGAACGGCGCCGCGGCGATGACCGCGAGCCCGATCGGCTCGACCCCGGAGCGCCGGGCGATGACGGGCATGAGGGTCGAGACCGCGGTGACGCCGATGCCGACGCCGATCGCGGCGGTCAGGTCAAGGGACAGGTTTCGACCGACAGCGCGTCGCTGACGCGCACGATCCAGAGCGAACCCAGCCACCACATACCTCGACGCGCCCGCTTGGCCTGCGAGGTGAGCTGTCGGGCTCGGCGTGGGTTCGCCGTCGCGGACGATCCGCGATTGGCCCCGTCGGGTGGGTCCCCCGTCCTCGGTGAGGAGGTTCGGCCACCGAGAACGATAGCAGGGCCGGCCGGATCCCGGCACTGACCCATCCGTTCGGGATGCGGTCGGACCATCGACCTCCGGCGTGGTCTCCGATCCGGGGAGATCAGCCGCCCGTGGCGGGGCCGCCGCTGTCGCGGGATCGCATGTACGCCCACACGAGGAGGCCGCCACCGACGATCACCAGGATGATCAGGAGCAGCAGCGGGGTATTCGAACCGGTCGAGCCGCTGCCCTCCGAGGGGCTCTGCGAGGGACTGGGTGACGCCGATGCGCTCGGCGACGCGCTCGGGCTGGGAGATGCGCTCGGCGACGCGCTCGGGCTGGGCGACGGACTCGGACTCGGACTCGGACTGGGCGACGGACTCGGACTGACGGCGATGGCGATGCCGCCGGCGATGGACTCGGGCTCGGCGATGCCGCCGGCGACGGACTCGGACTAGGCGACGGACTCGGGCTCGGCGACGGCGATGGCGATGCCGCCGGCGATGGACTCGGGCTCGGCGATGCCGCCGGCGATGGCGATGGCCTCGGGCTCGGCGATGGCGATGCGGCCGGCGATGGACTCGGGCTCGGCGATGGCGATGCGGCGGGCGACGGGCTCGGTGAGCGGATCGGGAGAGAGACCGACGGGACCGCGAGCGATCCGGACGGCAGGGGTGGCAGCGAGACCGACGGGATCGCCAACGACCCGGACGGCAACGGCGGCAGCGAGACCGACGGCGCGAAGGACCCCCCGACCTGGCACGCGGCGACGCCAGCCGCGAGCGCGGCGACGGCGAGGAGTGGGACGACCCGGATACGCATCGGACCGAGTGTACCCGTGTTCAAGCGCACCGACCGTCGAGCGCCCAGGTCGAAGGAGACCGGAACTCTCACCCCGATGACCCTTTCGAGTCATCGCGCCAGCGGATCGCCTGGGTGATGCTGGCCGTGACGGGCCGGGCGGCCCGACCAGGGCATGAGGGATGTGGGATGGCGCATCAGGGAGACATGCGACGCGGGGCGGCCGCCCGCTCCGCATCGACGTCCAGGCTCGATCGTCGAGCGCTGCGCAAGCGGCGCGGCCTCGAGACGAAGCTTGCCGACATCGACCGGCTCGTCGCGAAGCGGTCGTCACAGCTGAGCGCCGCCGCCGAGCGCCGCGCCGGCCTGGCCGCCCGGCTGGCCGATCTGCCCGTCGCGGCGGCAGAGCGCGACCTGGCCTACTGCCTGAAGGATCGCCTGCGGGTCACCCTCCGCGAGCCACGACCGATGGTCCTGACGAACGGCCGCCTCGCCGTCGCCGGGCTGTGCCCGATCTGCGGCTCGCGGGTCGTCTCGTTCGGCTGACGCGCGATCGCTCGCTGACGACCAGCCGGTATCTCAGGCCCCGACAGGGACTGTGAGCGCCACCGTGTAGCCCGATGACGGGCTGCCGCTGACGGTCCCGAGCTGGCGCGCCCCGCCGTCATCGCCGAAGACGTTGTCGCTCTGGAGCGTCACCTGCGACAGGTTCGAGACGCTCTGCTCGTAGCCGTTGGTCGCGTAGACCGCGTCGCAGACGTCCTTCGGCAGGGCGATCTGCGAGGTCGCGATCTTGTTCGACTCGTCGGTCGCGGTCGTGAGGCTCGGATAGACCTCGAAGTGGATGTGCGGCCAGCGGCCCGAGTA
Organism: uncultured Chloroflexia bacterium; assembly: GCA_963729175.1. Classification (GTDB taxonomy): domain Bacteria; phylum Chloroflexota; class Limnocylindria; order Limnocylindrales; family CSP1-4; genus CAVSMY01. The sequence goes on from CAVSMY010000016.1 coordinate 11,093, forward strand.
GCACGCCGGGAAGATGCTTTGGAAGGCGACGACCCCGTCGTCGCCCGCCTCCTGGACGCCGCGCAGGTAGTTCTCGTTCGCGGCGGCTTGCGAATACATCGAGTAGTCGCCCTCGCGGTCGCAGTGCCAGACGTAGACCGCCGCGCCGGCCATCGGGGCGCAGCTGCTCGTCGCGTCCTGGATCGCGACCGAGATCGTCAGCGGAACGCCTTGGGCGACCGTGGACGACGATCCGAAGCTCGACCGGATGTCGCTCCGGACGACCCCGCTCTGGTTCAGGACATCCGGGCCGTTCGAGCCGTCCCCGGGGAACGGTCCGGCGGTCTCCTCAGGGATCACGGCGCAGGACGCGGTCCCCGACGATGCCGCGGCCGAGGTGGCGGCAGATGCGCTCGATGAGGCGCCGGCGGATGCGCCCGGGGTCGCACCCGGTGCGCAGGCCGCGATGCCGGCGGTCAGGCCGGTCGCGCCGATGAGCTTGAGCACCTGGCGACGATCGACCAGCGTCGCGAGGTCGTAGGCGAGGCCGCGATCGAACAGCGAGCGATCGTCGTCGTCCTCGATGAGCTCGACGACGGGGAGGGTGGTGATGCGATCCATCGGGCAGGCTCCGGGCTGGGCGTCGGCTCGGCGTGGGCCGAGTCGTGGATGTCTGGTCGTCGGTCAGTCCATCACGATGGGCTGAGAGTCTCCTGAGACTTCGTCAGCGCCGACGCGGCACCGTATCACCCGACGACGCGGCCTGGCATACGCTGGCGCCGATGGCCGCGAACGACTATCACTTCGTCACGACGTGGCTGGTGCGGGCGACCCCCGAGGAGATCAGCGCGATCCTCGGCGACGCCGACGACCTGGCCCGTTGGTGGCCTTCGGTCTACCTCGCCGTCCGGGTCCGCGAGCCGGGCGACCCGGGGACCGGGCTCGGGAAGGTCGTCGATCTGTCCACCAAGGGCTTCCTGCCCTACACGCTCCGGTGGACCTTCCGGGTCTCCGAGTCCGACCCGCCCTACGGCTTCCGGATCGAGGCCCTCGGCGACTTCGTCGGGCGCGGCATCTGGCGCCTGGCCCCGCGACGGATGGCCGACGGGCCCGACGGCCCGCTGACCGAGGTGACCTACGACTGGCGGATCTCCGCCGAGAAGGGTCTCCTGCGGCGGATGTCGTTCGCGATCAAGCCGGTCTTCGCGGCGAACCATCGGTGGGCGATGGCCCGCGGCGAAGAGAGCCTTCGGCTCGAGGTGGCGCGTCGTCATGCCGCGACGGACCCGTCGGTCCTCGCCGCGATCCCGGCGCCACCGGGCCCGACATTCCCCGACAACCTCCGTCGCCACCGGATCTGAGGTCGACGCAAGAGCCGCTCGCGTCGGCCCGGAGCTCAGGCCGGGATCGCGTACGGCGCGAAGCGGCTGGGGCCGAGCCAGCGAGGGAAGTCGCGGATGAGCTCTGGCCGCCCGTCCAGCTCGATGTCGCCGCGAGAGATCGCGTCGCTGATCCGGGCCCGGCCCATCAGCACCCGGCCGAAGGCGATCTCGTCGACCGTCACGACCAGGTCCACGTCCCGTCCCGGGTCGTTATAGCAGAGCTCGGGCTCCGGCCCGTCGAGGACGAGCCAGTAGATCTTCGGGTGCTCACGGAACTCGAACCGGACGGTGACCTGGCGGCCAGCGACGCGGTCGCGATCGAGGAGCGAGCTGACCGTGAGCATCAGATATGCCGGGTCGCAGTCCTCGCGGCGCAGCTCGACCCAGCGCTGGGCCCAGATCCCGAGCTCGTTGAGCACCGTCTCGAGGCCCTGGCCGGCGGGAGTCGCGTGGTACTCCCAGCCCCTGCCCAGGCGGTTCGGCCGGCGCTCGATGATCCCGGCCTCCTCGAGCGTCCGCAGACGGGCCGCCAGCAGACTCTGCGAGATCCGCCCGACGCCCCGCCGGATCTCGGTGAAGTGGTGGTTCCCGAACAGGATGATCTCGCGCAGGATCAGGGGCGTCCAGCGCTCGGCCAGGACCTCGCTGGCGAGCGATACCGGACAGATCTGCTGGTACTGCACGGGCTCAGTCTCGCGCGCTCGGGGCCAGATTCCAAGTGCAGAAACTGCACCACCAGCTTCGAACGTCGCACTGGCCGGGCGGCGGTCCGCGGCCGAGGATCGGTGTCGGCGACGGGCCCGCAGCCGGGCCGGCCGATCCTCCGGGCCGCGAGGGCCTGCGAGCGACGGGATAGGGAGCCACGACGATGGACCGCTTCGGACGAACCCTCCTGTGGCCGGTGGTCAGCCTGGTGCTGACCGGCGGCCTGCATCTGCTCATCGAGGCATCCGTGCCCGACCTGCGGACGTTCTTCGTCCCGGCAGTGCTCGCGCCGATCCTCCTCGGGTACGGCTTCTGGGTCGGCGACCGGATGGTCGCGGACGGTGGCTCCTACGTCGCCGGGCTGGTCGGAGCGGCGATCCTGGGGCTGCTCCCGTTCGCGCTCGACGTGGTCGGCTTCGGTGTCGTCCTCGGCCGCGGAACGGACATCGGGCTCCAGGCCGGGATCTTCGGCTGGGCGACGATCGTGTTCGGCGGGCTCCTCGGCGCGGGCGTCGAGCAGGCACGCCGGGCGGCCGAGGCGTCGGCGACGGTCGCGGCTCGCCGTCCAACGGCCGAGGTCAGATCCGCGAGCTGATCTCCAGCGTCACGAGCGGCGGAGGCCTCCGCCCGGGTGGGTGAACCACGGACGGACCTCCGCCCGGAGGCGGCCGCTGCTGACCGCCGGGTCATCGGCCATCAGCGCCTCGGCCTCCTCGCGCGTCTCGACGAGCAGGACGCCGATCCCGCGCAGCTCACCGGCGTCGCGGACCGGCCCGAACAGCGAGAGCTGGCCGGCTCGTTCCAGCGCGAACATATGGCGCAGGTGATCCAGGTCTGGATCCGTTCCGCCTCGGTGTCGTCCTGGTCACGCTCGGGGCCCTCGGTCAGCAGGAGGAGCCAGAACCAGCGGTTCTCGTCGACCCGCGCCCGGACGGCGTCGTCGGTCAGGTCAGGCTCGGTCATCGGGCACTCCACCTCGCGACAGGCTGAGGGTCGGCCCGCCCCGTCCGGACGGCGGGCGGGCGACCCGTGAGCTTCGCGGCTCAGCCGGCGGCGACGCCCGCGGCCATCGGCGAGCCCGTCTCGAGCAGGGTCTTGAGGTTCGAGACGATGTAGACGATCCCGCCGACGAAGTCCTGCGCCGTCCGCGGGCCCATGCCGGACATCGTCACCGTGAGCTTGGTCTGGGAGCCCTGCGGTTCGACCTCCCAGGTCATCTGGACCGGTCCCTCGGCCTCGATGTCCGGGTCCCAGCGGGCGTGGAACGACAGCGTGACCCGGTTCGGCGGGTCGATCGTCGAGGACCGACCCGTCGGCCGCGACGGAGCCGTCGGGGTAGGAGTAGACGACCGGCGCGCCCGGTCGCCCAGTCGGACGCGACCCGGGTGCCGTAGTAGTAGCGCTCCGTGTCGGCGCCGTCGGTGATCGCCTGCCAGACGCGGCCGGCCTCGGCATCGATGAGGACGCTGTAGATGTGATCGGGGCTGGACATCGGTCCTGTCCTCCAGCTTGTCTTTGAGAGCCGTCATCGTCCCCAGCACCGGCGCCGCGAACTTGCCGATCCAGCGATCGGGGATGAGCCGGATCGGGACGGGGTTGAGGTAGTGGCGCTTCTCGCGCCCGACCTTCCGCGTCGTGATCAGGCCCGCCGTTTCGAGCACGCCCAGGTGCCGCATCACCCCGAACCGCGTCATCTCCGGCAGGTACGAGCACAGCTCATCGAGACGCTGGCCATCACGCTCGAAGAGCCGGTCGAGCAGGAGTCTGCGGCTGGGGTCGCTCAGCGCCCGGAAGACCGGTGCCATCGGGTCCACGACCCGACGATAGGTGACTAGATAGTCACATGTCAAGAGGCCGGAGCGCTCCTGTACGGCGTTCGGGCGTCGTATCGTCGAACCCTGACCGAGGAGGACGTCTGATGCGCAGCGTGACGTATTCGATGGGTGTCTCGCTCGACGGCTACATCGTCGGGCCGGACGGCGGCTTCGACTGGACGGCGCCCGACGCCGAGGTCTTCCGCTTCTGGATCGAGGAGATCCGAGAGGTCGGCGTCCACCTCATGGGACGACGGCTGTACGAGACGATGCTGTACTGGGAGACCGCCGACCAGGATCGATCGCTCGACGACTCAGAGGTCGAGTGGGCCGCGCTGTGGAAGCCGCTCCCGAAGGTGGTGTTCTCCACCACGCTGTCGGCGGTCCAGGGCAATGCCCGCCTGGCCTCCGGCGACGTCGCGGAGGAGATCGAGCGGTTGCGAGCGGAGCCGGGTGAGGGCGACATCGCGATCGGCGGCGCGACGCTCGCCGCCGAGGCGGCCGCGTCGGGTCTGATCGACGAGTACCAGGCCGTGGTCTACCCGGTGCTGGTCGGCGGTGGCATCCCGTACTTTCCGCGGCGCGAGCGCCGGGTGGATCTCGAACTCGTCGAGACCCGCACCTTCAGCTCGAGCGTCGTCTACCTCCGATACCGCGTCGCGCGCTAACCGACTCGTCCGCCTGGCGTGCGGAAGCGTGTCGGACGGTCACGTGACCCTGAGTGGCACGGGCGGGAGGCCTTACGGACGGTCCTTGGCGGACGGGGGAGAGCCCGCCAGGAACCGTCGCTCGGTCGGCGACATCGCGGCGATCCGGACGCACTCGTGGATGAGCGGCTCGAGCCGGGCCGGATCGATCGGGTCAGCCGGCTCGAACGTCACCCACCGGACGAGCTTCGTGATGCCGGCGCCCTGGAGGATGCCGGCAGCGTCCCGCATCAGCACGCCGTTCTGGAAGCCGAGATGGACGTGCTCGGGCTCGGGCCAGACGAAGCAGGTGAGTGCGATCCGTCGACCGACCGCGACGTCGTAGCCGATGATCCGCCAGCCCGGTCGGACCCGCTCGGTCGCCTCCGGCAGCGTCCGCCGGACGATCACGCGCAGCTCCTCGGCGATCGCCCGCATCGGCGGCGGGTAGCCCTCAAGGAGGATCTCGGGCGGCAGCGCGTCGCTCACCGGTCGATCATCGCCCGGGGACCATGTCAGGGACTGGCATGTTCAGGCCCTGGGACCGCCTCCGCGGCCTCGCTCCGCCAGCAGCTCGATCGCCTCGACGTAGCCATCCCCATGCCGACCGACGATCGAGGTGATCGCGATGTCGTGGATGTAGTCGACGTGCCGAAAGGGTTCGCGCGTCGAGGGGTCCGAGAGATGGACCTCGACGAACGGCCGCTCCACGGCCAGGAGCGCGTCCCGCAGGGCGATCGACGTGTGGGTCAGGCCACCGGCGTTGACGATGGCTGCGTCGAAGTCCTTGCGATGGAGCCGATCGATGAGGGCGCCCTCATGGTTCGACTGGAACGTTTCGACCTCGACGCCGAGCTCGGCCGCCCGCGTGCGAACACGGGCATGGATGTCGGAGAGCGTCTCGGAGCCGTAGATCGCCGGCTCCCGCGTACCGACGAGGTTCAGGTTCGGGCCGTCGAGGACCAGGACGCGCATCGCGACGGCAGTCTAAACGTCGCCACCGGCCCGTCGCGGGCTCCGGTCGCCGCGGGCATCAGGCTGCCTCGCGGTCCGCGAGCCAGTCTGCCAGCGGCACGTGCAGGGCGTCGAACCGTCGCTCGCGGGCGATGACCTCGCGGGCCGCGACGGTCGGGTCGCGACCCTCGATCAGCGCCAGCACGACCTCCGAGCATGCTTCCTCCCAGCGCTGGTCGTGGATCACCGCAAGGTGATCGTCGCGCCGGATGCCGAGGCGATGGAGGATCGCCCAGGCGCGCTCGAACAGCGGGTGATCGGCGTGCGACCGGGGCAGCGGGGTCACGTCGATCCGGTTCCGTTCTGCCCGGCGCTGCCGCTGCGCCCGGAGCAGCTCCGGATTCTCCAGTCGCCAGCGTCGACGCCGCTCCCGCTCTCTGTCGGGATGAGCGCGGCGCCAGGCGACGAAGTACCCGGGACGTCGCTGGAGCAGTCGGCGACGGGCCTCGCGGACCTGGGCGCGACGGCGCTCGGGATCGCGGGCCCGATAGCGCGCCTCACGCTCACGGGCGCGTCGTCGGACGGCCTCGGGGTCGTGGCAGGGCCCACGGCGGCCCTGATGGATGCCGAGTCCGACGATGCCCTGGAAGCATCTCCGGCATCGTGGGCAGCGGGATACGGTCGCGGGATGAGTGGACTGGGGCGCGCAGCGATCGTTCGACATGGCCTCCGGGGCGTGGGCAGCCGACGGGCTGTCGCCGGACCGGAGGCAGGCGGGCGTGGACGCACACGGACTGGTGAGCGGGGGCTCCGATGGTCGTTGACCGACGGTGCCGGGCGTGCGTCGACGATCACCGGAGCGGGATGCGCCGCAGGCTGCGAGATGTGGTCCGCGAGGCGTGGTGTGCGCGGACCCTCGTCGTGGGCCGTCGTCCCGGCGACGGGCGGAGCGCGGAACGGGCCGGGGAGCCCGTCCGTGGCGGGGCCGCTGGGGGGCAGCCGGCGGTCAGGGTACACCAGCTGCCCCGAGACGGTGCTCAGGAGCACCGGCTCGGTGACCGCCCGACCGGAGTCCTCGGGCGGCGGTGGCTGGTATCGTGGCCCCGTGGAGACGCTCGTCCGCGAGGCGCCCGACGGCGACCTCCGGATCCCCGAACGACCCGACCCGGCGACTGCGGTCGCGCCGCGGCTCGAGGTCGTCTGGCTCGGACGCGTCCCATATCGACAGGCCTGGGAGCTCCAGCGTCGCCTCGCCTCCGATCGGGCCGACGGGCGCATCACCGACCGCCTGCTCCTCGTCGAGCACGAGCCGGTCCTGACCCTGGGTCGCCACGCCGACCCGTCATCCGTCCGGGCGACCGAGCGTCAGCTGGCGAGTCGCGGCATCGAGCTGATCCGCGTCGAGCGGGGCGGCGAGGTGACCTATCACGGTCCCGGCCAGCTGGTCGCCTATCCGATCCTTCGCCTCGCCGACCGTCGCCTCCTGCTCCGGCCGCTGGTCCGCGCGCTCGAGGGCGCCATGGTCGACACCTGCGCCGAGCTCGGCGTCGCGGACGCCGGCCGACGCGAGGGCCATCCCGGCTGCTGGGTCGATGTCGACGGTCCGAGCCCGCGCAAGATCGGCGCCCTCGGGATCAGGGTCGAGCGCGGCGTCACGTACCACGGCATCGCCCTGAACATCACGACCGACCTTGCGGACTTCGACCTGATCGATCCGTGCGGGATGCCCGGGGTCGTCGTGACATCGGTCGCCAACGAGCTCGGCCGGACGGCCGAGCCGCCGAGCACCGCGTCGGTCGAGCGTGCGTCCGACGTGTTCGCCCGCCACCTCGCGGAGCGTCTCGGCGCCTCGCACACCGACTGACCGCGCGCCCGTGGCCGGCGGCCTGTTCGAGCTCCGCAAGGACGCGATCACCGGCTGGTGGGTCGCGACGATGGTCGACCGCCAGTTCCACCGCGACCGCTTCCGCGTCCCGGCGCTGGCCCTCGAGGACGCCTGCCAGAACTGCGCCGAGCCGCCGGGCGACGGGATCCGGACGCGGATCCTCCGCTCCAGCGCGTTCAACGTCGTCGGCACCGAGGAGGAGGCCCGAGAGCTCGACGCCGGGCTGGCCCAGATGACCTTCGCCCATGCCCGCGCCGCCGGGTCGTGGAAGGCGGTCCTCGCGCCGCCGGGCGAGCATCGGCCGCTCCACGCGGTCGGTACCGAGCTCATACGCGGTCTCCTCGCGGGTGTCCGCGATGGCATCGCCGCGGCCCGCGACGAGCAGGCGGTCGAATATGTCCAGGTCGTCCAGAACTGGGGCGTCCAGGCGGGCGCCAGGACGAACCATCTCTGCCTCGAGGTCTACGACCTGCCGCAGGTCCCGCACCGGGTCGGCGAGGAGCTGGGGGGCTCGGCGCGGTTCATCATCCGGGAGGGTGAGTGCCCGTTCTGCCGACTCGTCCGCGAGGAGACCCGCTCCGGGGCCCGGCTGGTCTGGCAGGACGCCTCGAGCGTCGCCTTCGCGCCCTATGCCTCCCGCTCGCCGTTCGAGGTCTGGATCGTGCCGCGCCACCACGAGGCGGACTTCGGCCGGGCCAGCGACGCCGACCTGGCCTCGACCGCCGAGGCGCTACGTCAGGCGCTGACCCGTCTCGCGGTGCTCGACCATCCCCCGTACAACCTCGTCCTCCACACCGCGCCGCTCCGGGAGCGTGTCGACGCGACGTATCACTGGCATTGGGAGATCCATCCGCGGCTCCGCGCGATCGCCGGGCTGGAGCTCGGATCGGGGCTGCCGGTGAACCCGGTGTCGCCCGAGGAGGCCGTCGAGGAGCTCCTCACGACCGCCGAGCCGGCCGTCGCGCCGGGGATCCACGAGGGCGGACGATGAAGGTGCGTCACACGATCCGGGTGCCCCTCGTCTCCAGCCCGCGACCGGGACGTGCCCTGTATCCGGTGCGCTGCCCGATCACCCTACCGGAGCAACGATGGCCTCAGGCGACACCGGCATCGGCGTCCTCGCCTTCCCGCTGCCCCACCCGTCCATCACGGCGATGAGCGAGCCCGCCTCGGACCACGAGCGCGCGGCCGCCAACGCCTTCCTCGAGGAGCTGTTCGCCCGACACCACGGGGAGATCTTCGCGTACGTGTATCGGATGGTCCGCGACGCCGATCTCGCGGCCGACCTGACGCAGGACGCGTTCATCAAGGCGTACAAGGCCCAGTCGACCCTCGAGAAGCCGGAGAACGCCCGGGCGTGGCTGTATCAGATCGCTCACCGGGTCACCCTCGACGACATCCGGCACCGGAAGGTCCTGCGGATGGTCCCCTGGTCGGGTGAGTCGCGCGGCGCCGCCCCATCGGCCGAGCACCAGGCCCTCGACCTGCGACTGTCGGGCGAGCTGGAGCGGGCCCTCGAGCGGATCCCGGTCCGGCAGCGACAGGCGCTGATCCTTGCCGAGGTCCAGGACTTGACCGGCATCGAGCTGGCGGCGGTCCTCGGCGTCAGCCATGTCGCCGCGCGAGCCCTGCTCACTCGAGCCCGAGAGTCGCTCCGCCAGGCCCTCGCCGACGAGCGACGCCAGACCGCGGAGCGCGAGGCGGCGATCGACGCCGCGCATGGAACCGGCGACAAGCGGGGTCCGATCGCGTGATCCCGTTCCTGCCGCGCCGGCGTGCGCGACCCGATGACGACGCGCATGCCCGTGCCCGGTCCCTTCTCTCGGATCGGCTCGAGGCGCCGCTCTCGGATGTCGACACCGCCTGGCTCGACGCACACCTCGCGACCTGTGCCGACTGCACGACCGCGGCCGCCGACTACGAAAGCCAGCGGACGATGCTGCGGATGATGCCGGCGCCAGAGCCGCCCCGGGACCTGTGGGCCCGGACCCGCGCAGCCCTCGAGGCCGGAGAGGCCGGCAGCGCGGCCGGGCGACCGGAGCGGCGTCGGATCTCGCTCGTCCCGCTCGGTGCCCTGTCCGGTGTCCTCGTCGTCGGCGTCGTCGTCGGTGCCTCGCTCCTGTCCTCGCCGGGCGTCGTGCCCGGACCGTCGATCGCCGCGAGCCCCGGTACTTCTTCCCCGCCGAGCCTCGTCGCGCGACCGACGCCGATCACCGTGGGAGCGGGCGACGTCGCCTGGGTGACAAAGCGCGACGACGGTACGTATTCGCTCGCGCATGCCCCGGTCGACCAGGTCTGCACCGCCGAGACACGACCCGACTGCGCTCCGCTCTCGGCAGATGCCGGGACCTTCACCCTCGATCAGGCGCCCCGCTCGATCGTCCAGTCGCCCAAGCACGACACGCTCGTCGTCGTCGAGGCGTCGACCCGCGACACGGGCGGGACGATCTATGTCGTGCCCGCCCCGACACCGTCCACGCCGTCGTCGAGTCCGAGTGCGAGTCCGGCCGAGACGCCATCGGCGACACCGGCGCCGAGTCCGAGCCCGAGTCCGAGCCCGTCCGCGAGCCCGAAGCCGAGTCCATCGTCGAAGCCGACGACCGCACCCTCGACGCAGCCGTCGACCGAGCCGACCGTCAAGCCATCGGACCAACCGAGCATCTCGCCATCACCGAAGGCGTCCGCGTCGCCGACGAGCGAGCCGTCCGCGTCGCCGACGGTCGAGCCCTCGACCAAGCCGAGCGGATCGCCCGAGCCATCGCCGAGCGCGAGCGCCGATGCCCCGATCGCCATCGCGGCCGACGTGATCGTGGTCGGGGAGTCCGCGGCGTACTCGCCGGATGGTCGCTGGTTCGCCTTCGCGGCGCGCCCGGCCGACGGGTCGCGCGGCCCCGACATCTACGTCTGGCAGCCGGGCGATGCGATCGCCCATCCCGTGACCCATGACGGCCGCTCCGTGTTCGCGACCTGGGTCGGTGACCGGATCCTCGGCAGCCGGGTCGAGCTGCCCGACGGGGCGACCGATCCGAGCGCCTCCCCATCCGGCGATCCGAGCGCCTCCCCATCCGGCGATCCGAGCGCCTCCCCATCCGGCGATCCGAGCGCCTCCCCATCCGGCGATCCGAGCGCCTCCCCGTCCGACGACGCGGGTGCCTCCCCATCCGTCGAGCCATCGCCATTGGTCGCGCCATCGCCGCCCTCCGAGCCATCGTCCTCGGCCGATCCATCGGCTGAGGCCGGCTCGTCGCCGGTGCCGGACAGCCGGACCGCCGTCTCGTTCCTCCTCGACCCCACGACCGGGGTCCAGGAGACGCTCGCCGGCGGACCGATCTGGCGGCCCGTGGTCGATCCGACCGGCCGGTTCGCGATCTACTGGGAGGGCACCATCGAGACCGATCCCGGTGGCGTCGGATGGCGACCCGGCGTCGGCCGGCTCGTCCTCGTGGCGTGGGATCCGACCGCGACCGGAGCCGTCGATGACGGATCCTCGCCGTCGCCCGTCGCCTCGACGCCGATCGCCCTGACCGACGGCACGATCCGGGACTGGGATGTCCGCTGGGACGAGACCGGGACCCGGTTCGCGCTCTGGCTGGCCGACTCCGCCGACTCGGCGATCGGATCACTGACCCTCCATCTCCTCGACCCGGTCCAGGGCCTCCTCGACCCGTCGGGAGCGGCGGAGCTTGAGGCCGTTCCCGCGCTCGCCGGCTTCTCGATCGGCTCCGGTCGGCTCGCGTGGGCCACCCCGCCCGGTCAGGACGGGGAAGGCAGCCGGCTCGTGGTGTTCGCCTGGACGGGTGACTCGGCCGGCCAGACCGAGAGCGAGCCAGGCTCCGGCGACGACCCCATCCTCGTCGTCCGCTGACGGCTCGGGCCGGCCGGCCGGCAGCGCCCGGAGGACCCGGCCCGTCCCACAGGGTGGGACAGTCGTCCGTCGCCGGCGAGCCAGCCGCGGTTATCCACAGTGGCGAGGCACCGCCGACCGTATGGTCCGCCCGCCATGCGGCCCCGGACGCTGTTCGCGGGGGCGGCGCTCACCGTCGCGCTCGCGTTGCTGGCGCTGCCGGGCCTGGCGGGCTCCGCGACACCGATCTCGTCGCGGTCACCCCAGGCAGCAGCGTTCCAGTCGGTCCTCCTCGACGCGCGCCAGGCCTCGTCGACGTCGTCGATCGGGGCGTCTGACGCCGGCCTCGACAGCGTCAGAGCGGTCGAGGCAGACCTCGTCTTTCCCGGAGCCCGGCTCGGGCGAGCTCCGGCTGCCGTCCCGGACCCGGGTGACGCAGCCCGGGCCGCACGGCGGGTTCGACTGGAAGCCCGCCCGCTCCACGGTCACCGGGACGGCCACGTTCTACGACGCCGGCACGACGGCGATGCGGCTGCCGGCCGGGACGGTGATCCGGGTCTGCGGCGCCGGGGGCTGTCTCGAGCGCACCGTGGAGGACTACGGGCCGTTCGGGAGCGGTCGGGTCATCGACCTGTACCGGCCTGACTTCTTCGCCATCTGCGGCTGTCCGTCGACCTCGGGGACGGCCAAGGTGACCGTCTACGTCTACTGACGTCCCCGAGCGTGGCCCGCCCGGCGGACGGTCGCGGGCGGGCAGCGGAACGCGGATAATGCCTCCACCCTTTAACGACCGGCCCCGCGAGGCCGGGAAGGAGGTTCCGCAGCGTGCTGACCGGCCGCCGCATCATGACCTCGGACGAGGTCCGTCGCGCGATCGTCCGGATCTCGCACGAGATCGTCGAGAAGCACGCCGGCACCGACGGGCTCGTCCTGGTCGGGATCCAGCGCCGCGGCGTGCCCCTCGCTCGCCGCCTCTCCGAGGCGATCGCCGAGCACGAGTCGGTCGACCTGCCCGTCGGTGCGCTCGACATCACGTTCTATCGCGATGATCTGTCGCTCGTCGCCCAGCAGCCGCTCGTGAAGGGCACGGAGATCGGCTTCCCGATCGACGGCCGGACGGTCGTCCTTGTCGACGACGTCCTGTACACGGGTCGGACGATCCGCGCCGCGATGGATGCCCTGGTCGACTTCGGCCGGCCCCGTGCGATCCGTCTCGCCGTCCTCGTCGACCGGGGCCACCGCGAGCTCCCGATCCGGGCCGACCACGTCGGCAAGAACGTCCCGACGTCCCGCGAGGAGGTCGTCCGGGTCCTGCTGGCCGAGGTCGACGGCGAAGACGCCGTCTCGATCGACCAGGTCGAGACGCCTCTGGCCGAGGCCGTCGGGTGACCTCGGCTCCATCCCTGCCCGGCGAGACGCCCGTGGAGACAGGTGCGGCGGATGGAGGGCACGCGGTCGTCGGGGTCCCGTGGCGTCATCGCCACCTGCTTGATCTCGACGTCCTGTCGTGGCCCGACATCGAGCGGATCCTCGTCACCGCCGATGCGATGAAGGAGGTCCTGTCGCGGCCGATCCCGCGCGTGCCGGCCCTGCGCGGTCTGGCCGCGACGATCCTGTTCTACGAGGCCTCGACGCGGACCCGGGTGAGCTTCGAGGTCGCGGCGAAGAACCTCTCGGCCGATGTCGTGAACATCGCCGCGGCGACGTCGTCGGTCTCGAAGGGCGAGTCGCTCGTCGACACGGTCCGGACGATCGAGGCGCTCGGTGCCCGGATCCTCGTGATCCGCCACCCGACCTCCGGGGCGCCCTACCTGGCCGCCGAGACCTTCGGCGGGAGCGTCGTGAACGGCGGAGACGGCTGGCATGCCCATCCGACCCAGGCCCTCCTCGACCTGTACACGATGCGGGCGCACCTGCCCGGCGGCTCGGTCGCGGGTCGGAAGATCGCGATCGTCGGCGACATCCTCCACTCGCGGGTGGCGCGCTCGAATGTCTGGTCGCTGACGGCGGCCGGCGCGGACCTGTGGCTGGCCGGGCCTTCGACGCTGCTGCGCGGGTTCGAGGCCTGGGCGTCGGCCGGGGCTGCTGCCGGGCGCCGGTTCCACGTGACGTCGGACGTGGCCGAGGCGGTCCGCGACGCCGATGTCGTGATGGCCCTTCGGGTCCAGCGGGAGCGGATGGCCGGTGGCCTTCTGCCGTCGCTCCGGGAGTACGCCGCGCGATACGGGATCACCCGCGAGCGGCTCGCCGCGGCGAGCCCCGAGGTCCTCGTCATGCACCCGGGACCGATGAACGAGGGGGTCGAGATCGCCCCCGACGTCGCCGCCGGGCCCCGCTCCGTCATCACCGACCAGGTGACGAACGGCGTCGCGATCCGGATGGCGGTCCTGTACCTCCTGGCCGGGACGTCGACTGGTCGCGTGTCGGAGACGGGCGGGTCGGAGGCCGGGCGTGGTCGCTGAGGCGCTGCTCGTCGACGGGCTGGAGATCGGCGGCGTCGTGGCGGACCTCGAGATCGATCGGGCCTGGCTGGTGGACCCCGCCTCCGGCCGGTCCGGGCCCGGCGGGATCGTCGTCCGGGACGGCCTGATCGAGGACATCGAGTGGCTCGAGGGATCCGACGCGGACGGCATCGACCCGGGCGGGATCGTCGTGATCCCCGGGCTGATCGACCTCCACGCGCATCTCCGCGAACCGGGGAACGAGGATGCGGAGACGATCGCGAGCGGGCTCGCGGCGGCGGCGCACGGCGGGTTCACGACCGTCTGCGCGATGCCGAACACGGATCCACCGCTCGACCAACCGGGCGTCCTCGACCGGGTCCGCGCCGCGGCGACAGCCTCCGGATCGCCGGTCTCGGTGCTCGGGATCGGGGCCGTCACGGCCGGACGCGCGGGCGAGGCACTCGCCGGGCTCGGCGAGCTCGCGGACGCCGGCGTCGTCGGGTTCTCGGACGACGGGTCGGCGGTCCGATCAGGGGCGCTGTTCCGGAGCGCCCTTGCCTACGCCGGCGAGCTCGGGCTGCCGGTCATCGAGCATCCCGAGGACGTGACGCTGACCGCCGGCGCGGAGGCCCACGACGGCCTGATCGCCACGATCCTCGGACTCCGTGGCTGGCCCGCCGCAGCCGAGGCGGCGGCCGTCGCCCGCGACCTCGCGCTCCTCGAGGACGTCGTCCGCGACGCCCCGGCGGCGCGCCTCCACCTCACCCATGTCTCGACCTCGGTCGCGCTGTCGCTCATCGCGGCGGCGAAGGAGCGGGGCCTGCCCGTGACCTGCGACGTGACGCCGCATCACCTGGCCCTCTCGGACGAGTGGCTCGCCGGGGCCCGACGGTGGGCCTGGGAGGCCCTCGACGGCGACCACGCCAGGGATCCGTGGGCGGATCGGGCGCTCGTCGCCGCGCCGTACGACACCGCCTGTCGAGTGAACCCGCCGCTCCGGTCGCCGATCGATGCGGCAGCCTGCCGGGCGGCCTTGCGGAGCGGGGTCGCCGACGCGATCGCGACCGACCACGCGCCCCACACGGTCGTCGACAAGGACGTCGAGTTCGGCCAGGCGGCGAACGGGATCAGCGGGATCGAGACGGCGCTCGGGATCATCCTGGCCGCCGTCGACGCCGGCGAGATGTCGCTCGAGCGGGCCGTCGCCGCCCTCACCACAGGGCCGGCCCGGATCCTGGGTCAGCGGCTCGGGCGACCGTCGCCAGGCTTGACCACGGGTCAGCCGGCGGACCTCGTCGTCCTCGATCGTGGGGCGTCATGGACGGTCGAGACCCGGATCGCTGCGGTCCCGTGGGACGAACACGCCGCTCCTCGGGCGGACGATCGCGGGGGTCGTCCTCGCGACGGTGGCGAGCGGGCGCCTCGCCTTCGCCGAGACGCGCTCGGACGTCTGAGCGTCCGTCGCCGGGCCGTCAGCGGGGCCAGGCGATCCGAGACGAGGGATCCCAGCCAGCGAGGATCCGCCCGGTCGCGTCGTCGAGGACGAGCCAGGCGACGCCTGGCTGGCCGCCGGCCAGCGGTCGGGACGCCATCCGGGCATACCAGACGATGGAGGGTGGAGCCGGGCCGAGAGACGCCGCAGCCTCCGGATCGATGTCGTTGAGGGTCGACGGTCGGACGGCGACGTCGATGAGCAGGCTGCCGCCTCCCGCGACGTTCCGGGCCCTGATCGCGTGGCGGGCGAGCGCGGTCAGATGGACATCCGCGACGGCGATGTCCGGCCCGAGCTGCGAACCGTATCGACGCCAGTGCCCATCCACCCAGACCACCAATTCGATGACGAGCGACGGACCGCACGGCTTGCCCTCGACGAAGCAGCCGCCGGCCCGCGTCTCGCCGAAGACGCCGACGACGACCACCTGGACCGGGGTCGCCATCGTCCGGTAGTCGTCCCGCCCGCTCCAGGGGATGAAGACGCCCGGCATCGCGATCGGATGGAGGGCCTGGCTCTGGTCGTCGACCAGGCGATCGTCGGCCAGGATCAGCTCCCTCTGGCAGTACACGTCGTCGGAGACGGCGGAGGATGGCGGGCAGGCGCCGACAGCACCGACGAACGAGAGCCAGCCGCCGATCGCGACGAGCCCCTCGGTCCGACCATGGAGCTCGTCGCCGGTCGCCCCGGCGACGGACCTGACGGCCAGCCCCGACACGGACGTCGGAAGCACCACCGGCCGGACCGCGAGACCGGGCTGGCCGAGGATCCCCGGTGGCTGTGTCGCTCGAGGCATGGCGTCGACCGGCGACGACGCGCTCGACGCCGCGACGGCAGCGGCGCTGCGGCGTGCGTCGGACGGCGCGGACCCCGAGCCACCGAGGACCGCACCGCCGACGACTGCGGCGAGGATCACCGGCGGGGCGAGGAGGGCCGCGAGCAGCCGGAGGCGTCCGCCACGGCGCGGCTCGACGCTGGCGGGCTCGATCAGCATCGCTCGCGCGCCACGATCACGGCGTCCGTCCATCGGCCAGGGTCACGCCGGTCGCGTCGTCGACGACGAGCCATGCCACGCCGACGCCCGCCTCCGCCGTCGGGTCGAAGAGCGGCTGGACCGAGCGGAGGTACCAGAGTCGCTCGGGCGCTCGATCGCTGGCGGCGAGGCGCGCCCTCGACCCGCGCGTCGGCGGCCGGATCGGTGTCGGTTCGATGAGCAACGGCGCGACTCCCCGCGGTGACACGCATGATGCGCCGGGTGGGCAGAGCCGCCAAGCGACGTGGTCCATCGGCTACGCTGCCCGCCCGATGCCCACCTCCCGCGACCCCCTGTCCCGGGTCGAGCACCGCTCGCTGTGGCAGGTCCAGGCGCCCGTCCTGCCCGACCGGTCCGGCCGGCCGCTGCCCGATTCCGCCGACCTCGTCGTCGTCGGTGGCGGGTTCACGGGACTCGTCGGCCGCCCGCCACGCGGCGCGTCTCGGCGCATCGGTCGTCGTCCTCGAGGCGGAGCGGCTTGGCTGGGGCGCCTCCACCCGCAACGGCGGCTTCTGCCACCCCGGCTACAAGTGGGGCACCGCCTCGCTGGTCCGTCGTTACGGTCAGGACCGCGGCCTGCGCCTGTACGCCGACTCGATGGAGGCGGTCGCCTGGACCGAGCGGACGATCGCGGAGGACGGCATCGACGCCGACTGGGACGGCGCGGGCTACGCCGAGCTCGCCTATGCGCCGTCGCATGTCGAGGAGCTCCACGAGGCGGTCGCGGCGCTCGACCGCGTCGGGACGCCGGCGCGGGTCGTCCCGCGGACCGAGATCCACACCGAGATCGCCACCGACGCCTACTACGGGCTGATCGTCATCGACGCCGGTGGCGGTCTCCACCCGGCCAAGTACCACGCCGGCATCGCCGAAGCCGCCGCCCGGGCCGGGGCCGATCTCCACGAGGGCGTTCGGGCACGGCGGATCCGGCCGCAGGCGGACGGCCGCTCCGTCGTCGAGACGTCGCGCGGGGCGGTCCTCGCCCGCGAGGTGTTCGTCGCCACGAACGGCTACCCGGACGGGCTGTTGCCCGGGCTGCGCCGCCGGATCATGAGCATCGGCTCGTACATCGTCGCCACCGAGCCGCTCTCGGAGGAGCTGGCGGCCGAGCTCATGCCGACCCGGCGGATGTTCTTCGACACGAAGAACTTCCTGTACTACTGGCGGCTGACCCCGGACCGCCGGATGCTCTTCGGCGGGCGGGCGTCGTTCTGGCCGGGCTCGATCGACAAGTACGCCCGGATCCTGTCGCGGGCGATGGTCGAGGTCCATCCCCAGCTCGCGGGCGTCCCGATCGACTACGCCTGGGGCGGCAAGGTCGCCTTCACGTTCGACCGGATGCCGCACGTCGGCCGGATGGGCGGCGCCTGGTACGCCTCGGGCTGCTGTGGCTCGGGCGTCGCGATCCTGCCCTGGCTCGGCGAGCGGATGGTCGGCTGGGCCCTCGGCGGCGAGCCGGCGCCGACCCTCGCGAGCCTGCGGTTCCCGCTCGTGCCGGCGCCGTACGAGGGCCGGGCCTGGTTCCTGCCGATCGCCGGCGAGTGGTGGAAGACGCAGGATCGTGTCGCGGCGCGCTCGCGCCACGGCTCCAGGAGCGGCGGCGACTCCGCCTAGGTCGGATCGGCCTCGGAGGCCGGGTCGGCGTCCGCCGCGATCGACCGGAGGCGAGCCAGGAGTCGATCGATGTCGACCTCGGTCGCGAGGTAGTTGACGATCCCGGCACGCAGCCACGTCCGGCCGCGCAGCCGCGTGGTCGAGAGCCAGCCGTCGCCCGAGTCCTCGAGCGCCCTGGCGAGGCGATCCTGGTGGGCGTCGAGCCGCTCGCCCGCGGCGTCGTCATCGGGGTCGGGCAGCGTCCCACCTGGGAGGTGCCGGAAGCACACGACGGACAGCTCGGGGTCGGGCGGCATGGCCTCGAGGTCGGCGGCCTCGGCACAGCGCCGCGCGAGCGTCGCGGCCAGGTCGTCGTTCATCTCGACCAGCCGGCCCAGGCCGCGCGTCCCGAGGTGCTTCCACGACAGCCACAGCTTCAGGGCCCGCCAGCGCCGGGTGCCCTCGAAGCCGTGCTGGTAGAAGTTCAGCGGCTCGTCCTCCAGGTGCGCGTCATCGAGATGCGCGTCGGCCTCGCCGCCGCGGTAGTACTCCGGCGAGCGGTGGAACGTGTCGAGCAGGTCCCGTCGGCGCCGGACGAGGAGGGCGCCGATGTCGTAGGCCTGGAAGAACCACTTGTGGGGGTCGATCGTGAGCGTGTCCGCGCGATCGAGGTCGGGCACGCGGCAGGCATCGCGCTCCGAGAGCCGGGCGGCGCCGCCGTATGCGGCATCGACGTGGAGCCACAGGTCCTCCTGCTCGGCCAGAACGGCGAGCTCGCCGATGAGATCGACCGAGCCGGTGTTCGTCGAGCCTGCGACGGCGGCGATCGACGAACGGGGTCAGCCCGGCGGCGCGATCGCGGGCGATCGCCTCGGCCACCGGCGCGGCGTGGAGCCGGAACCGCTCGTCGGACGGCAGCACGACGAGGGTCTCGGGCGGGAAGCCGAGCTCGTCGAGCGCCCGCGCGATCGAGAAGTGGGTCTGGTCGCTCGTGTAGACGCGGGCACCCTCGAGGGCTCGGCCGCGCGGCGGCTCCGCCGACCCGCGGAGGTGGGGGAGGTGGATGTCTCGTGCGAGAGCCATCGCCATGAAGTTCGCCATCACGCCGCCGGAGGCGAGGATCCCGAACGAGCCGTCGCCGTAGCCGACCAGATCGCACAGCCAGCGGAGGACCTCCTCCTCGACGAACGCCCCGACGGGTCCGGCATGCCAGACGTCGATGCCCTGGTTCGTCCACTGGGCGAGGACCTCGCCGGCGATCGACATCGCCAACGGCGGCGGCGTGAAGTAGCTGAATGACCGCGGGTGCTGACGGCGTTGAGCTGATGCGCCGCCAGGCGAGCGGTGAACTCGTCGAGGATCGCGGCGGAGGTCGAGGGCTCCAGGGGCGCCGGCGTCGGGCCGCCGGCTCGGGCCGAAGAAGTCGCTGCGCAGGCTCGGCGTAGTCCGGTCGGTCGGCCGATGGCCCGGCGGAAGGCCTCGTCGAACAGATAGTCGAGGGCCGCGGACCACGTCGCGGGCACCGAGCCGCTCGAGCGCGGGTCGGCTCGCGTCGCGATAGCGGTAGCCGAGCAGCTCCGGCTCGGGATGCCAGGCGAACTCCTCCAGGAAGGCGTCGACCTCGTCCGCTGTCGGCGCGCGCGGCGAGGTCGGGTCGAACGGGTCGGGCGGGAGGCGGATCGATCCGAGTGGGCATCGGCGTCGATGGTAGCCGGCGCGTGCCCGGCGCGTCGCGTCGTATCGTTCGCCTGCCGATGTCCGAAGCCACGCCGCCGCCCATCGACGAGCGCCGCCCGCGCCTGGCTCGAGCCGCTCGTCGCGTCGACCGGCGTGCCACTACGAGCTGTTCCCGTGCGACCCGGCCCTCGCGGACACGGCCGCGTTCTGCGCCCCTATGGGTTCGCTCCGGAGGACTCGGCGAACACGATCGTCGTCATCGGCAAGTCGGACCCGCCGGTCTTCGCGGCCTGCGTCGTCCTGGCGACGACACGCCTCGACGTCAACCGCACCGTCCGCGATCGTTCGATCGGCGCAAGGCGTCGTTCGCGTCGGCCGACGACACGCGGGCGCTCACCGGGATGGAGATCGGCGGGGTCACGGTCTTCGGGCTGCCGGCCGATCTGCCGATCTGGGTCGACGCACGGGTCGATGGCCCGCGAGCGCATCATCCTCGGCGGCGGATCGCGGTCGTGGAAGGTCATCTCGACCCCGGGGATCCTCGCCGCGCTGCCCGGGGCGCGGCAGTGGTCGAGGGTCTGGCGCTCGGGAGCCGCCGCCGGCGTCCTCGAGCGATCGCCCTGCGGCTCGGCGCGGATGGCCGCCTGCCGCGTAGGCTTCGCGGCCGTGACCGACCCATCCGCCGCGCCCGAGTCCGCCGCCCCGAGTCGCGCCGCGCCCGAGTCCGCCGCCGGACGCCTGCCGACTCGCCCGACCCACGGTTCGACCCGGACGCCGATCCGACGCCGCCGCGCCCGACCGCGACCGACGGGGCCGGTGCAGTACAAGGGCGCGGACCTCGAGCCGGCTCGCGGCCCGGGCCTGGGCTGCTTCCGGATCCAGCTCGTCGTGCTCGTGGTCCTCATCATCGCCACGCCCCTCAGCGTCAGCGCCAGCGCGCCGTCATGGGTGAGCGCCGTCCTGCTGTTCACGACGCTCGGGCTGCTGCTGGTGAGCGGCCAGACGATCATCTTCCTGCTCCGTCTCGTCGCCGCCGACCGACGGGAGGGTCGACGCCGGCCCGTGGCGCGCCCGGACCCGGACCGTCGGCGAGCTCGAGGACGAGGCCGCGACGACGCCGCGTCCGACTCGAAGGCCCGCCGAGGCGTCGACCACCGACGGTGGCTCCGCCACGACGTCGCCCGGCGGCGACGAGACCCTCGACCCCGACCGCGACGCGGACCCGCCCGCCTCGCCGGCCGACGACCCCGTGCGACAATAGCCGCGGCCGAGCCGGCCGCCTGCCGCCCGGCCGACCCGACGACATCGAGAGGTTCGCTTCCCGTGCCCGTGCTCGCGACCTTCTTCTCCGTCCGCCGCGGCCGCGATCCGTTCTTCAAGACCTTCATGCGGACCCAGTTCCCCAAGCAGGTCAAGATCTACGAGGAGAAGTTCGGGATCCGGTTCCTTGGCTGGTACAACGTCGCCCATGGCTGGGACTTCGACAACGTGATCCTGCTCGAGCTGCCGGACTACGCGACGCTCGACAAGCTCGAGGCCGACGAAGGCCACCCGGGCCCTCGGGCACCGGGCCGGCGAATGGATCTTCGAGCGCCACCACTCGATGTTCCTCCGGGAGCGGATGGGTCCCGACCTCGAGTACCACGGCTAGGAAGAGAGGAGGCGACGCCATGGACAGCCGCAACAGCATGCTCGGCGAGCTGGCGGCGGACGCCGCCCTCGAGCGCTCGGACTTCCTGAGCCAGTCGACGGAGCAGCTTCGCCGGTTCCTCGACGCGAACCGCGATCGGATCGACGAGGTCGGTGGACTGACGCTCATCGACGAGGATCCCGACTACCTCTCGATCGCGCCGGATCTGACGTTCCGCAGCCGCAGCCGGTACCTCGACGAGGACACCGGCGAGTGGGTGAGCGAGACCGAGATCATCGAGAGCGCGGCCGAGCTCGTCGAGCTCTACAACCTGGCCGACATCTTCACGCGCCTTCGCCGAGGCCGCCCGCGAGGCCGCCGGGATGCCGCCCGAGCCGACCGCGACCGAGGACCTCCTCGAGACCGCCGGCATCGCCCCGGACGAGACGGTCGGCGTCGGTGACGCATACGCCGGCGCGGCCGACGCATGGGCCGCCGGCCAGCCACCCGACGGCGAGCCGAGCGACGAGGCCGACGCGGCCCACCGGCTGTACGACCTCTCGCTGACGTTCCAGGAGCGGAGCCAGCGGGCCGAAGCGCGCCTGCTCGAGCAGTTCGAGGAGGCGGCGGGACCGGTGAGCCGGCATCTCGGCGAGGTCGTCATCGTCGACGACGACGACGAGCGTCTGGTCCTGACGGCCGACGGTCAACTCCGCGCCCAGGTCGTCCCGGAGGACGCACCGGGCGAGTGGCGGTCGCTGCTCTCGCCGGATGCGCTCGTCGAGTTCTACGACCCGACGGACGTCTTCGGCGACCTCGCCGACTCGGTCGCGGAGGCGTGGCCAGAGGTCTCTCCGGACGGTGTCGCCGGGGCGGCGACCGACGAGGAGACCGAGGACGACGAGGCGGACGACGACGCAGACGCCGACGACGCGGACGAGGACGCCGACGAGGACGCCGACGAGGGTGGGGACGGCGTCGAGCGGCGCGACGGGTCCAGCTGAGCGTGGCGGTCGCGTCACCCGCACCGCCTGAGGGCCGGATGCGGCTCGCGGCCGCGGAGCTCGTCGAGAGTCGGGAGATCCTGCCGGGCCAGTGGCTCCAGGCGCTCCACGCTCCGGCGATCGCGACCGGGTCGCGGGCCGGCCAGTTCGTCCATGTGCGCACCGGCGATGACTCCGGCCTCGTCCTGCGCCGGCCGTTCTCGATCAACACCGCGGATCCCGTCAGCGGGATCGTGACGATCCACTTCCGGACGATCGGTCGTGGCACCGAGTGGCTGGCGCGGCTCCGAGCGGGCGACCCGATCGATGTGATGGGCCCGCTGGGCCGGCCGTTCGAGGTTGATCCGCGGAGCCGCCACCTCCTGATCATCGCCGGCGGTCTCGGGATGGCCGGGGTCCGGATGCTCGCCGACGAGGCGATCCGCGACGGTCGCCAGGTGACCCTCCTGTTCGGCGCCGCGAGCGCCCGGGAGGTCTACCCGAGCTCGCTGCTGCCGGATGAGGTCGAGTACATCGTCGCCACCGACGACGGCTCGCTCGGCCATCACGGCTTCGTGACCGAGCTCGTCCCGCAGGTCGAGGCGTGGGCCGACCAGGCGTTCGCCTGTGGCCCGAAGGGGATGCTCGCCGCCCTGGCCCGACAGGCGGAGGGTCGCCGGCAGCGGCTCGGGGTGGCGCACCTCGGCCGCAAGCGGGGCGCCGGCAAGCCGGACCCGTTCGGCTCGGTCGCATCACGCCGGAAGGCGTTCCTCCAGGTCTCGATGGAGCAGAACATGGGCTGCGCCGTCGGCGCGTGCCTCGGCTGCGTCGTGATGGGCACCAACGGCTCGCCCCAGCGCGTCTGCCGCGAAGGCCCGGTCTTCGGCTCCGCCGAGGTCGATTGGGAGTCCGGCTGGTGAAGGCCAAGCGGCGGGTCGTGACCGCCATGGACCGGTCGGGCGCCAAACGGACCCCGACCGTCCGGAAGGCCAAGAGCGCGATCGTCCCGGCTCCGGCGAAGCGGGTCATGACGTCCCGACCCGCGCGTCCCGCCGACGACGCCGCGCGGCGGCTCGCCGACGAGACCGCCGACGAGGCCGCGGCCGTCGATCTGTCGGTCGACCTCGCGCCCGCGTTCCGGCGGCCTCCGGCTCGCCAACCCGATCCTCGTCGCCTCGGGGACGTTCGGCTACGGCATCGAGTACGGCGACGTCGTCGACGTCCAGGCGATCGGCGCGATCTGCTGCAAGGGCACCACGCTCAAGCCACGGGTCGGCAACATCCCTCCGCGGGTGACCGAGACACCGGGCGGGATGCTGAACTCGATCGGTCTCCAGAACCCGGGCGTCGACGCGGTGATCGAGAAGTACACCGGCCAGTGGGCGACGTGGCGCGTGCCGGTCATCGTCAACGTCGCCGGCGAGTCGATCGGCGACTACATCGAGGTCGCCCGGCGGCTCGACGGCGTGCCCGGCGTCGCGGGCATCGAGCTGAACATCTCGTGCCCGAACGTCGGCAAGGGCGGGCTCCAGTTCGCCATCGATGCCGAGGCTGCCGGGGCCGTAACCGCGGCCGTCCGTCGGGCGACCGACCTGCCGCTCCTCGTCAAGCTCAGCCCGAACGTCGCGGATGTCCGGCCGATCGCCCGCGCCATCGCGGATGCCGGCGCCGACGCCCTCACGGCGATCAACACCCTGTCGGGGATCGCGGTCGCGCCGGACCGGTCCCGGCCACTGCTCGGGAACATCTACGGTGGCCTGTCCGGCCCGGCGATCAAGCCGGTCGCGCTTCGGATCGTCTACGAGACCGTCCAGGTCGTCGACATCCCGGTCGTCGCGATCGGCGGCATCACCGAGCTCGCCGACGTCCTGGACTTCCTCGCCGTCGGCGCGACCGCGGTCCAGGTCGGGACGGCGATCTTCGCGGATCCGACGCTGCCCGTCCGGCTCGTCCGCGAGCTCGCGGCGGAATGTCGCCGGCGCGGTTTCACCTCGTATGCGCCTCTGATCGGGACGGCTCGCCCGGCACGCAAGGGACCCGCCTCGGCCAAGGGCGTCGAATACCGGCCCTGACGCAGGGTGCTCGCCCGTCCACGCGGGCGGAGAACGGCGCATGGTATGGTATGTGCATGTTCACAGAGCGGACCCAGGTGCTGCTGTCCCCGGGGCAGGTCGCCAAGCTGAAGCGGATCGCCGCGCGGGAGGGGCGATCGGTCGGGGCGGTCATCCGCGACGCGGTCGACAGCTACGTCGACCCCGGCGACGATGCCCGCATGCGGGCGGTCGAGGAGATCCTGGCGATGAACGCCCCGGTCGATGATTGGGAGGTCATGAAGGCGCAGATCATGCGCAGCCAGCTGGGCGACTGGTGACCGTCTTCATCGACACCGCGGTGCTGATGTACGCGGCTGGCGGTGATCACCCGATGCGCGACCCGTGCGGTCGTATCCTCCTGCGGATCGCCGGCGGCGACCTGGCGGCCGTCACGTCCGTCGAAGTCGTCCAGGAGATCGTGCACCGCTACCTGCAGCATCGGGCGCCCCGATCTTGCCGTCGGTGTGGCGGCCCGCACGATGGACACGTTCGCGCCGGTCCTGCCCATCACCCACGCGCTGATGCGCAGGGTGCCCGCTCTCGCCGGGCGATACCCTGACCTGGCGGCGCGCGACCTCGTGCATCTCGCGACCTGCATCCACGAAGGGATCGACGAGATCGTCACGACCGACAGTGGCTTCGATGCCGTCCGGGAGGTCCGCCGCATCGACCCCATGGTGCTCGGCGCATGACCACGCTTCGACGCGGCGCGGAGATCGCCGCCCGGCAGGTGATCGCCGACCGGACCGAGGCGCTGTTCCGCTCGTCCGGTGCGCTCCGCGAGGGCCACTTCGAGCTCAAGAGCGGCCGCCACTCGGACCGCTATCTCGAGAAGTTCCTCGTCCTCCAGGACACTGCCGCGACCTCCGAGCTGTGCGGCTTCTGGGCGGCCGAGTACGCCGCGGCCGCCCACGGCTCGCGGCGCGTCGATCTCGTCGCCGGCCCGACCACCGGCGGCGTCATCCTGTCCTTCGAGACCGGTCGTCAGCTCGGCACGCGGGCGATCTTCGCCGAGGAGGTCCGGACCGCCGAGGGTGAGGTCCGGCGGGCGTTCCGGCGGGGCTTCGCGATCCAGCCCGGCGAGCGCGTGCTGCTCGTCGACGACATCCTCACGACCGGCGGCTCGCTCCTGGCGATGCTCCCGGCAGTCGAGGAGGCCGGTGGTGAGATCGTCGGCTGCCACGTCCTGGTCGATCGCTCGGCGGGGCTCCAGAGCCTCGTTTCGCCGATGACCGGGCGGACGTACCCGCTCCAGGCCCTGTGGCGGATGGAGCTGCCGACGTGGGAGGCCGGCGACGCGACCTGTCCGCGCTGCGCCGATGGCACGCCGCTCGTCACGCCCGGCTCCTCGGGGACCGGCGTCGGCGCAGGAGCCGGCGCCTCGGCGTGAGGCCGCCGGTCGCGCTCGCGGCGCTCGGCGTCATCGTCCTCCTCCTGGGTGCCGTCGTCGGCGGCTGCCAGGGCTCGGAGCGGGACTCGATGACGGCGACGGGAGTCGTCACCCGGATCGGCTCGAGCGGGCTCGATCGGGTCAACGGCTTCACCCTCCGGACCGACACCGGTGAGGAGCTCGAGTTCGCGATCGGCCCGCTCCAGCCCGGCTCGTTCCCGCCGGGGCACCTGACCGAGCACGCCGCGACGAGCCTGCCGATCGTCGTCTACTACCACGTCGCCGCGGACGGGACCCGCGTCGCGACGTTCCTCGTCGACGCTCCGCCGCCGTCCGGCTGACGCGGCGCCGCAGCTCAGGCGTCGCCGCTCAGGCGCCCTCGGCCTTCTTCATCGCCGCCGAGAGCTCGGTCGTGTCGGCCGTGGCCTCGAACGACCCGACGACCGCCCCTGTCTTGTCGACGACGTAGACCCACGGCTCGGACAGGATCCCGAAGGCGTTCGTCGCGTCGACCGTCTGGAGCTGGTTGTTCGCGTCGAGGACGGGCTGGAGGGCGCCGTCGGCGTATGTCAGCTTGTACGGCTCGACGTTGATGAACGTCAGGTCCGGGAAGTCCTTGGAGAGCGACTTGACCTCGTCGAGCAGCGGCCCGCAGGCCTTGCTCGTGCAGAACGCCGGTGTCGCGAAGACGAGGACGAACGGCTTCCCGCCGGCGACCGCGTCGGCCTCCGAGGTCTGGTAGAAGGCCGGGTCGGGATCCGTGTCCGACGAGATCTTCTTCACGTCGCCGCCGACGTCGGCGAGGGTGGGCGTGGCGATGCTCGGGACCTTCTCGCCGACCTGGATCGCCGAGGCGTCGGTCTTCACGTCGAACTGGAACGGGCCGATCTTCTCGCTCGCGCCGCCCTTCGGAGCGGTGTCGAAGTAGGCGATCCAGGGGCCCGCTTCGGTGAACGTCAGGTCGGCCCGGTAGATGCCGCGCTGATCGGGGATCGTCCAGAGGAAGGTGCCGTTGGCCGACACCGCGGCCGACGGCCCCTTGGAGCTCGGGTAGGTCGTGACGGACGCCGTCCGGTCCGGCGCGGCGGCCGGGGCGTTCGTCTTGCCGTCGACGAAGCCGAACAGCAACCGGTTCGGCCCGACGACCTGCTCGGTGCTGACGATGACGGGGTAGACGGAGAAGATCTGGGCCCCTGAGGCGCTCGGCGACGGGCCGGCGGATCCGACCGGCGACGCGCCCGAGCTGGATGGCGTCGACGGGGTCCCGGTCGTGCACGCGGCGACCATCAGGACAGCGCCGATCGCAAGAGCGGCGAGAGGGGGACGCATGGCCGAAGGGTATCCCGAGCGGCGATAGAATGCCGCCGTGCCCCCAGGCTCCACGCGCTCCCGCTTCCGGGTCCTCGCCGCGATCACGCTCGTCACGACGCTCGCCCTCGTGACGCTCGGCGTGGCCGTCCGCTCGACGGGCTCCGGCCTGGCCTGCCCGTACTGGCCCGGCTGCTTCCAGGGACAGTTCCTGCCGGGCCTCGACGCCGGCTACCAGGTCTGGCTCGAGTGGATCCACCGGACCGTCGCGGTCGTCATCGGGGTGATGATCCTGGGGCTCTTCGGCCTGGCGGTCATCGACCATCGAGAGCGGCGATCGCTCGTCTTCGGCTCGCTCGGGGCGGTCATCCTGACCGGCTTCCAGGCCTGGCTCGGCCGCGAGACGGTCCTCCAGGGCAACACACCCGCCTCGGTCACCGCCCACCTCTCGACAGCGATGGCGCTCGAGGCGCTGCTCGTCTTCCTCGTGGTCCGGTCGGGCTACCCGGCCCATCTGCCGCGCCGCGGCGGCAGCCAGCGGTTCACCCTGCTCGCGGCCTTCGGGGCGGTGTCGGTCTTCGTCCTGCTCCTGTTCGGGGCGAACGTGACCTCCCAGGGGGCGGCTCTGGTGTTCCTCGACTGGCCGCTGATGGACGGCACCCTTCTTCCGGCGATCACCGACGCGACCTCGGCCCAGGTCCTCCACCGCTGGGTCGCGATCGTCGTCGGGCTGATCGTCGCGGCGGTCTGGGTCGCCGCGTGGCGGGGCCATCGCTCCGATCGGACGATCGTCCGGCTCGCGACGCTGGCCGCCGTGCTGTATCCCCTCCAGGCGCTGATCGGCGGGCTCCAGATCATCACCAGGCTCGAGCCATGGACGCAGACCCTCCACGTCGCCCTGGGGGCGATGATCTGGGCCACGATGGTCGGGCTGGCGCTGGCGAGCTACTACGCGGCCCGGGTCGCCGTCCCGGCAGGCGGCAGCCCGTCCGACGGCCGCCCGGCCGGCGCGACCGACGACACGCCAGGCCCGGACCGAACCCTGCGCGACACGGTGGCCGCGTATGTCGCCCTGACCAAGCCGCGCATCATCGAGCTGCTGCTCATCACGACCGTGCCGGCGATGGTCCTCGCCGCGCGCGACGTCCCGGGCATGGCGGTGCCGGAGTGGAGCTGGCTCGTGCTCTGGACGCTCGTCTGCGGGACCCTCGCCGCGGGCTCCGCGAACGCGATCAACCAGTATCTCGACCGCGACATCGATGAGCTGATGACGCGGACCCGTCGCCGGCCCCTGCCCGCCCACTCCGTCGAGCCGCATCGGGCGGTCGTCTTCGGGATCGTCCTGGGCGTCATCTCGATCGCCCTGATGGCCTGGTTCGTCAATCTCGTGGCGGCCTTCCTGACGCTCCTCGCGATCGCGTTCTACGTCGTCGTCTACACGATCCTGCTCAAGCGCACGACGACCCAGAACATCGTCATCGGCGGAGCCGCCGGGGCGCTCCCGCCGGTCATCGGCTGGGCCGCCGTCACGGGCTCGGTGGCGATGCCGGCGGTCATGCTGTTCGCCCTCGTGTTCTACTGGACGCCGCCGCACTTCTGGGCGCTGTCCCTCCGGATCCGCAAGGACTACGAGGCGGCCCATGTCCCGATGCTGCCCGTCGTCCGCGGCATCCCCGAGACGACCCGCCAGATCGGCCTCTACACGATCCTGCTCGTCGCGATCTCGCTGATCTTCTTCGCCGTCGCGCGGATGGGCCTGATCTACCTCGTGGCAGCCAGCGCGCTCGGCGCGGTCTTCCTGTGGCAGGCCTACCGGCTGTGGCGGAACGGCACGTCGGAGGAGGCGTCGACGGCCGGCGCCATCCGGCTCTACAAGTACTCGATCAGCTACCTGACGCTGCTGATGGTCGCCATCGCGGTCGATGCCCTGGTCCTGATCCCGGTCTAGGGGGCGGCGTCGGCGCGAGCGCGGGCGAGGTCGGCCAGCAGGCACCCTAGATCACGCTGGGTGATGATCCGACGACCTACCTTGCGTGGACTCGCCACCTACCACGACTTGCCGAGCTTGGCCACGCTCGCTGACTCCCGAGCTCATCAGTCAGCGTGATGTCTGCCCGCCGCGCCCCGGGCCGACACCGTCGCCCGGAACCGTCACACTCCGGGGCATGCCGATCAGCCTGACGTTCCTCGGTGGTGCCCGGACGGTGACGGGCAGCCAGTTCCTCGTCGAGACGTCGCAGGCCCGGATCCTCGTCGACTGCGGGATGTTCCAGGGCAGCCCGAACGAGTCGATCCGCAATCGCATCCCGCTCGCCTACGACCCAGCGTCGCTCGACGCGATCCTCCTCACCCACGCCCACCTCGACCACTGCGGACTGATCCCGCATGTCGTCGATCGCGGCTTTCGGGGACCGATCTGGGCGACCCGCGGGACGGTCGAGCTCGCGGCGCTCGTCCTGCTCGACTCGGGCAAGCTCCAGGAGGAGTTCGCGAAGCGGGGCGAGCGTTGGGAGCGCCGCCACCCGGACCGCGCGGTCGCCGAGGACACCCAGGAACGTCAAGCGTACGAAGCGGCGGTCGACCTGGCCGAGCAGGGCTCGGAGCTCGGCATCGGGACGTCCCAGGCGGAGCACGTCCCGACGACCATCCAGCCGGTGACCGGGGCCGGCGCCGCAGAAGGACAGCGCCCGGGCGGTCTCCCGGACCGCCGGGTCGGCCCGTCCGACCGTCGCGACCCGGCCCGGTTCGGCCGTCGCCGGGAGGACGCTGCCCTGCTCGTCCGCGATCCGGCGGACCCGCAGAGGCCCGTCGCCGCCAGCGATCCGGAAGCCGCGCTGGTCGCCCAGCCGGCGGTCCTCGACGCCGACCTCGACGAGCCCCTGTACACGGAGAAGGAAGCGCAGGCCGCCCTGGAGGGGTTCCGCGGCGTCGACTACGAGACCGAGATCGAGGTCGCGCCGGGGATCTACGCGCTGTTCGTCGACGCCGGCCATATCCTCGGCTCGGCGATCATCCGGCTCCGGGTGACCGACGGCGGTGGCCCGGAGCGGATCCTCGTGTTCTCGGGCGACCTCGGCCGCCGCGACACCCCGATCCTGCGCGACCCGACGGTCATGACCACGGCGGACTACGTCCTGGTCGAGTCGACCTATGGCGGCCGCGAGCACGAGCCCCAGGCCGAGTCGGTCCGGATCCTCGCCGAGACCGTGCGCCTCGTCGCCCAGCACGATGGCGTGCTCCTCGTCCCGTCGTTCGCGATCGGCCGGACCCAGGAGGTCGTGTGGGAGCTGGACCGGCTCATCACCGCCGGCGAGATCCCGCTCCTGCCGCTGTATCTGGACTCGCCGATGGCCTCGAAGGCGAGCGCGATCTACCGAGCCTTCCCCGACTACTACGACGTCGAGACCAAGGCCCTCCTCGACGGCGGCGAGTCACCGCTCGACTATCCCGACCAGCACATCACCAACGCTGTCTCCGAGTCCCGGGCGATCGCCAAGGCGCCACGGCCGTACATGATCGTCGCCTCGAACGGGATGCTGACCGGCGGGCGGGTCGTCAGCCACCTGCGCGAGCTGATCGACGACCCGTCGGCGGTCCTGCTGTTCGTCGGCTACCAGGGGACCGGGACGCTCGGGGCGCATCTCCAGGCCGGCGCGGAGACCGTCCTGATCGACGGCCAGGTGCGCCGTGTCCGCTGCCAGGTCCGCTCGATCAGCGGCTTCTCCGCCCATGCGGACGAGTCGGAGCTGCTCGACTGGCTCGCCGGGTTCGGGCGCGACCGACATCGCGGAGACCCGGGCTTTCCGCGCCGGGTCTTCCTCGTCCACGGCGACCCGGAGGCGCAGGACGCTCATGCGACCGAAGGTCGAGGCGCTCGGCTTCGACGTCCACGTCCCGGTCTGGCACGAGCGGGTCGAGCTGCCCTGATCCCGCGACCGCGTGAGGGCCGCGGGCCCCGGTCGTCGCCGTGCTGCGGGCCCCGGTCGTCGCCGTGCTGCGGGCCTTGGGATGGACCGCGGCACGGTCGCTTCACGCACCGCATTCTCGGCTGGGCGTTCTCGCTGGTCGCGGCCGCGCTCCGCGCCCTCCGCCAGGGCCCAGACGTCGTCCGGTCGATGCATCCAGTGCGGATCCGTGACCACTCCGAGCTTCACCGGGTCCGCAGGAGGAGGTCCGGCCGACCGCGACCGGGAAAGGCGGCCGATCGAGAATGGGGTGCGTGGGACGCCCGTCCGGGGAGAGTGGGACGGCCCACTGCCGCGCAGAGCCGCCCGCATGCGGAACGGCCGGTCCATCAGGCGCGACAAGAGAGGCAATAGACCGGGGTCGCCGGAGAATGACGGCCACTTCCCCCTGTCGCGCAGAGGGCTCTATGACCCATGACCGCATCCCGTCGCGCCGACCCCGGCGACCACGGCCTCCTCCACCCTCTATTTCGGGCCGTGGTACCGCCGCGAGCCCGTTCTTCGAGAAGACCCTCGAGGCCGGCTGCAGCGCGTACGACATCTACAACCACATGTACCTGCCCGGCTACTACGCCGACCCGATCGAGGAGTACTGGGCGCTCCTCAACGGCGTGACCCTGTGGGATGTGTCGGTCGAGCGGATCGTCGAGATCACGGGCCCGGATGCGAGCGAGTTCACGAACCGTCTGACCTGTCGTGACCTGACGAAGTGCGCGGTCGGCCAGGGCAAGTACGTCCTCATCACGGCCGAGGACGGCGGCATCGTCAACGACCCCGTCCTGCTGCGGGTCGAGGCGGACCGCTGGTGGCTCGCCCTCGCCGACAGCGACGCCGGTCTGTGGGCCCGCGGCGTCGGCCGTCTACTCCGGGCTCGACGTCCAGGTCCGCGAGCCGGAGGTCTACCCGGTCCAGGTCCAGGGTCCCAAGTCGAAGGACGTCATGCGAGACGGTCTTCGGCGCCGGCGGTCCGGGACATCAAGTACTACTGGACCCTCACGACCGAGGTCGACGGCATCCCGGTCGTCATCAGCCGGACCGGCTGGACCGGCGAGGTCGGCTACGAGGTCTATCTCCGCGACCCGTCGCGCGGCGGGGAGCTGTGGGATCGGCTCATGGACGCCGGCAAGCCGCACGACATCCGGCCGATCGCGCCGTGCGAGGCCCGTCGGATCGAGGCCGGCATCTTCAACTACGGCTCGGACATGACGATCAGGAACAACCCGTTCGAGATCATGGGCCTCGAGCGGCTCGTCGAGGTCCAGGAGGCCGACTACATCGGCAAGACAGCCCTCGAGGACATCCGGGCCCGGGGCGGCGCGAGCGCCGTCAGCGAGCGGCTCGTCGGGGTCGAGGTCGACGGCGACGCGCTCGGCTTCGAGATCGCCGACAAGCGCCCGGCCTTCCACCAGGGCGAGCGGGTCGGGACGCGTGACCGACCTCATCTGGTCGCCGAGGCTCGAGAAGAACATCGGCTACGTGTGGGTCCCGACGGCGTTGTCGGCGCCGGGCACGCCGCTCGAGATCGAGTCGGCGGAGGGCGAGCGCTGGCCCGCCCGGACCGCCGCGATCCCGTTCATCGACCCGAAGAAGACCGTCCCGCTGGGCTGATCGCGCGGACGCCGGGATCGGCGCCAGGCACTCTGGGGGATCGGCGCCGGCTCAGGCCGGCTCGTCGACCACCCGGACGCTCTCGCTCCGGAACGCCCCGAACCGCCACGACAGGAACAGGGCGATCGAGACCGTCACGACGATCAGGGTCGAGATCGCGTTGATCTGGGGCGAGACGCCGAACTTGATCGAGCTGTAGATGAAGATCGGCAGCGTCGTCGAGCCGACCCCCGCGTTGAACGACGTGATGACCAGGTCGTCGAACGACAGGGCGAAGGCGAGCATCGCCCCGGCCGCGACGGCCGGCGCGATGAGCGGCAGGGTGACGTGGAGGAACGCCCCGCGGGCCGACGCCCCGAGATCGCGGGCGGCCTCCTCGAGCCGGGGATCCATGTTCGCGGCCCGGGCCCGCACGACGATCGCCACATACGAGATGCAGAACGTGATATGGGCGACCGAGATCTGGCCGACCGAGCCGTTCTGGCCGAACATCTGGGCGAACAGGATCAGCAGGCTGATGCCCATGATGATCTCGGGGGTCACCATCGGCAGCAGCAGGAGCGTCTCGGTCGCGCCGCTGCCGCGGAACTTCAGACGGGCCAGACCGAGCCCCAGGAGCGTCCCGAGGATCGTCGACACCAGGACCGCGATGACGGCGACCTGGAGGGTGATGCCGAGCGCGTCGAGCAGCCCGCTGTTCGCGAACAGCTTCGGGTACCAGTCGAGGGTGAAGCCCTGCCAGACGAAGTTCCGGCGCGAGGTGTTGAAGCTGAAGATGATCAGGACGACGATCGGGGCGAACAGGAAGGCGTAGATGAGGACCGCGAACCCGGTGAGCCAGCGGTTCCGTCCGGTCGTCATCCGCCCAGTGTCTCCCGCCGGACCCAGCGCAGCGCGACGAGCGTGCCGGCCAGGGTCACGAGCATGAGCAGGAACCCGAGCGCCGAGCCGTACGGCCAGTCCCGGCCCGAGGTGAAGACGACCTGGACGACCTTCGCGATCGTCGTCGTCTGGGCCCCGCCGAGCAGGTCCGGCGTCACGTAGTCGCCGATCGAAGGGATGAAGGTCAGGAGGGCGGCGGCGATGATGCCCGGCATCGTCAATGGCAGGGTCACGTGGAGGAACGCCTGCCGACCGCTGGCGTAGAGATCCCGCGCGGCGGCGACGAGGTTCCCGTCCAGCCGGTCGATCGAGACGTACAGCGGCAGGATCGCGAACGGCAGGAATCCGTAGACCATCCCGAGGACGACGCTGAAGTCGGTGTTGAGGAACGGGATCGGATCGCTGATGATCCCGACCGCCGAGAGCAGGGCGTTGAGGACGCCGTTGTCGCGCAGGATGATCATCCAGGCATACGTCCGGATGAGGTAGCTCGTCCAGAACGGCAGCATCACGAGGATCAGCAGCAGGACCTTGTGGCGGCCGCCGTAGCGCGAGATCCAGTAGGCGATCGGATAGCCGATCAGGATCGAGAAGATCGTCGTGATGAGCGCGTAGCGGAGCGAGTTCGCGAACGCCGGGATGTACTCCGCCCGGGTCGCCTCGGCGTAGTTGTGGAGGTCCGGCGCCGCCAGGCTGACGTGGCCGGTCGCGTCCTTCGTCCCGAGGCTGACGACGAAGATGATGACCAGCGGGACGAGGAAGAAGAGCCCCAGCCAGATGACGCCCGGCGCGATGAGGACCGGACCGGCGAGCCGCTCGGTAAGGGGTCGCCGGCGCGGTCGCGCCGTCGTCGCGGGGACGGCCTCGGAGCCCGCGGTGGTCGTCGCCACTAGGCCCTCAGCTGGTTCCAGCGCTGGGTGTACTTGTCGAGGTCGGTGCCGAGGTCGAGCAGCTCGACGAGCCGGTCCAGTGTCGCCTTCGCCGGGTTGATGGTCGGGTCGTCGAGGATCGTCGGGTCGATGAACTGCTGGGCCGCGGCGTTCGGGCCCATGTAGCCGATGAAGTTCGAGTTCGACGCGCTGACCTGGGCATCGAGGTTGAAGTCGATCCACAGGTTCGCGGCGACCGGGTGCTGCGCCCCCGACAGCACGACCATCGTGTCCGAGCCGCGGATCGCGCCCCGACGCCGGGACGACGTACTTCGTATTCGGCTTGTCGGCGAGCATCTGGTAGTAGTCGCCCGACCAGGCGTGGGTGATCCAGAGCTGACCGCTCGTCAGGTCGCCGATATCATCGGACGTGTAGATGCGGACGAGCGGCTTCTGCTGCTCGAGGAGGGCAAGCTCCGCGTCGAGGTCGACGTCGTTCGTCGTGTTCGGGTCGTGGCCCAGCCGGAACGCCGCGACGGCGAAGGTCTCGCGCAGGTCGTCGAGCATCCCCAGATGGCCCTTGAAGCGCTCGTCCCACAGTGCCGTCCAGTCGGTCAGCTCATCCTTGATCTTGTCGCCGTCCCAGGCGTAGCCGGTCGTCCACCACATGTACGGCATCGAATTCGCGTTGCCCGGGTCGTAGCCCGGGTTCTGCCACTCGGTCCCAACGTTCTTCGCGTTCGGGATCAGGGCGAGGTCCAGCGGCTGGATCACGCCCTCGCTGATCAGTGACGGGATGTTCGTCGAGGCCGGGTAGGTGATGTCGTAGCCGCCACCCTTGCCATCGCTGCGGATCTTCGCGAGCTGGGTCGCCTCATCCGGGAACTTGTCGTACGTGACGGCGATCCTGTACTTGGCCTGGAAGGCCTGGACGGTGTCCTCGCCGATGTAGGCATCCCAGTTGTAGATGTTCAGCTTGTCCTCGGGCGTCGGGCTGGGCGACGGCTCGGTCGACGGGGCCGGGCTCGGGGAGGCTGCGGCGCCGCTGGCTGCGGCCGACGGCGACGGAGCGAGCGAGGCCGCCGCGGACGGACTCGGGGTCGCCGAGCTGGAACAGGCCGCGATGACCGGTGCGAGGGCGACCGTCGTGCCGACCGCCGCCATCCGCTCGAGCAGCTGACGGCGGCTCACCCGCCGCTCGGCCATGTAGCGCACCAGGGCCCGCTCCAGGTCGATCGTCGAGCCGTCGTGTCCGTCGTTCATGTCGGTGTCTCCTCCAGGTCACGCCGTGGTTCGGCGAGGACGAGTGCATCGCTCGGATCCCAGGCGAGGCGGACCGCATCGCCGGGTGCATATCGCTGTCGGGTCCGGGCCGAGGTGACGGCGATCGAGATGCCGCCATCCGTGCGGGTCTGGTAGGACACGGCCGCGCCGAGGTAGGCGACCTGCTGGACCGTGGCCTGGAGCCCGAGACTCTCGCCCGGCTCCAGGTCGCCGAGCTCGACCGCCTCGGGCCGGATGCTGATGTCGACGGCCGTGCCGGTGCCCAGCCCGTCGCGCGACACGCGGCAGCGCTCGCCGGAGTCGAGCCGGACCACCGCCGCGCCGTCGCCGACCTCCTCGACCGTGCCCTTCAGGAGGTTCGTCGTCCCGATGAAGTCGGCCACGAACCGGGTCGTCGGTCGCTCGTACAGCTCCTCGGGCGTCCCGAGCTGCTCGACCCGGCCGTTCTGCATGACGGCGATCCGATCGCTCATCGTCAGCGCCTCCTCCTGGTCGTGGGTCACGTAGACGAACGTGATCCCGACCTCGGTCTGGATGCGCTTGAGCTCGAGCTGGAGTCGCTTGCGGAGCTTCAGGTCGAGGGCCCCCAGCGGCTCGTCGAGGAGCAGCACGTTGGGCCGGTTCACGAGCGCTCGCGCCAGAGCGACCCGCTGCTGTTGCCCGCCGGATAGCTCGTTCGGCTTGCGCCGCTCGTAGCCGGTGAGGTTCACCAGGTCAAGCATCTCGGCCGTCCGCCGGGCGATCTCGTCCTTCTCGACGTGCTTGCGCTTCAGGCCGAACCCGATGTTCGCCGCGACGTCGAGATGGGGGAACAAGGCGTAGCTCTGGAAGACCATGTTGACCGGCCGCTTGTCCGGTGGCGCGTCGGTGACATCCAGGTCGCGCAGGAGGATCCGGCCGCCCGTCGGGAGCTCGAACCCGCCGATCATCCGCAGGGTCGTCGTCTTGCCGCAGCCGGATGGCCCGAGGAGGCTGAAGAACTCACCGGACCGGATCTCCAGCGAGACATGGTCGACGGCGACGACCGCGCCGAAGTGCTTCTCGAGCTCGATCAGGCGGACTTCCGTGGTCACGCCGCTGTCCACCGTCATGCGGGCCGCAGCCTACGGGTGGGCATCGTGGCAGACGCTCGGCGGTCGCGCTTGATGCAACGGGGTCCCATCAGATGCGCCAGGTGACTCGCGATGCCGTGCCGAGGGCTGGTCAGCTGCCGGCAGGCGGCTGGATGACCCGTTTCACGCCCCACCGGCATGCGGGACAGCGAGAGTGCGGACCAGCGGGTCGTCATGCGACGCGGCAGGTTACACGACGATCGCGATGGGCGTCGGGGCGGCGATCAGCCCTTGCCGACCCGCGCGGCGATCCGGACCTCGGCGTCCTCCCAGCCGGCGTCGAGCTCCTTGCCCGGGCTCTCGAGGTCGATGAGCAGGGGAGCGTGGTCGGACGGGACCGGCGTGCCCTTGCGGGCCTCCCGGTCGATCTCGGCCCAGACCAGCGTGTCGGCGACCGTCCGGGTCACCAGCAGGTGGTCGATCCGCATGCCGATGTTCTTGTGGAAGTTGCCGGCCCGGTAGTCCCACCAGGTGTACCGGCCGGGCTCTTCGCGGACCGCCCGGTAGGCGTCGACGAGGCCCCAGTCGAGGAGGGTCTGGAAGGCGACCCGCTCCGGTCCCGAGACGTGCGTCCCGCCATGGGCGGCCTTCGGATCCCAGACGTCGGCGTCGGTCGGGGCGACGTTGAAGTCGCCGCCGATGATGAGCGGCTCGTGCGGGTCGGCCGACTGACGGAGCCAGTACCGCAGGCGCTCGTACCAGCGGAGCTTGCCGAGATAGAACTGCGAGCCGACGACCCGGCCGTTAGGGGCGTAGACCGAGACGATCCTCGTGCCCTCGACCACGACGCTCAGCATCCGCGCCTCATCGGATGGGTCGAAGTCCTCGCCGGTGGTGGCGGACGATCCCGGCCCGCTGTCGCGGACGGCACCATCACCGAAGTTGGTCACGATCCCACCGGTCGAGAGGCCATGTCGGATGGCCATCGCCACCCCGTTCCAGCGGCCCTCGCCATGATGGATGAGGTCGTAGCCGGCCATCGTGAACGCGAGCGAGGGCGCGTCGGCGTCCGCCAGCTTCGTCTCCTGCATCAGGAGGACATCGGGGTCGGCCCGCTCGAGCCACCACTCGACCTTCTCCATCCGGGCCTTGAGCGAGTTGACGTTCCAGGTCGCGATCCGCATGCCTACATCGTCCGCTAGTAGCGCCGGCCGCGCTGCCGCTCGAGGTCGAAGGTCGCCGTGTCGGCGACGGCCATCACGGCCATCGTCCCGGCCTGGACCGGGTCCGACACGACGAGGTCGACGTGCTCGGTGATCGACCCGACCATGTTCAGGGCGATGATCGGGATGCCGTGGGCCCGCAGCTCGTCCGCGGCCGTGCTGATCTCGCCGCCCATGATCGACCCGGCCAGGACGAGGAGTCGGGCGCGTGGCAGGTCCATGACCGCCCGGACGGCGCCGGCGATGTCCTTCTCCCCGACGAGCGGGATCGTGTCGACGCTGATCCGCTCGCCTCGCAGATTGTGGCGGTCGGCCTCGCTGACCGCGCCGAGCGCGACCTGGGCGACCTGGGCTCCGCCCCCGACGACGATGATCCGCTTGCCCCAGATGCGATCCGCGGTGCTCGTCGGTCGGATCGAGCGGAGCTCGGACAGGCCCTCGAGTGCTGCGATCGCCGCATCTGCCTCGAGGTCCTCGACCTCGATCTCGACCTCGACCAGGGCCTCGGGATCCCGCGGCCGGGCGCTCGAGGCGGCATCGCTCGCCTCCGGATCGTCCAGCCGCCGGACGGTCGTCATCGTCCGGACCCGCGCGCCCGCATGCGCCAACCGCGCGGCGACGGCCGGAAGGATCTCGGGGCGGTCGGGCAGGACGACCCGCAACGCGGCGGTCGGACCGCTCGAGCGGCGGCGGGTCATCGGCCGCGGTCCCGGGCTCAGCGCCCGCGCCGCGCGTCCGCGACCGTGAGGGTCTCGGGGGCGGGGCCGGACTCCGGGTCGTGCTCCTCGAAGCGGATGCCGGCGGTCTCGAGCGCGCTGCGGCTCGCCGCCGGATCGCTCGTCGTGAGCATGAGGGAGCCACCGGTGTCCTCGGCCACGCCGACGATCCCGGTGATGTTCACGCCCCGGTCGGCCAGCACCGAGGCCATCTCGGCGAGGGCGCCGGGGCGGTCCTCGAGATCGACCGTGAACCAGACCGTCACCGCGGTACCTCCTGGACGGCATCGTACCGTGCCGGCCCGCCGGGGCGTGTCCCCGGAGCGTGCCGCCGTGTCGGCCCGGCGGCGCTAGTCTCAGCGGGTGACGACGACCCACGACGGCCCGAGCGTCCAGATCTTCGGCCGCGACGATGACCAGGCGACCCGGGCCGCGCTGCGGTTCTTCAAGGAGCGCCGGGTCGCGATCCATCTCGTCGACCTGCGTCGCAAGCCGATGGCGCCGGGCGAGCTCCGTCGGTTCGTCGAGCGACTCGGCGCCCGGGCGCTGCTCGACGACGGCTCGAAGGCCTACCGCGACGGCGGCCTGGCGTACCTCCGGATGGACGACGCCGAGATCGCGGCCCGGCTCCTGGCCGACCAGGGTCTGCTGCGCCTGCCGCTCGTCCGCTTCGGTGCTGACGTCAGCGCCGGTCGCGCCGAGGCGACGTGGAAGGCCTGGCTCGTGTCATCCTCGGTCCGATGAGCCACGGATCCCGACGATGAGCGAGCCCACGCCTCGCCGCCGTGCCGGCCGGACGGTCGTCCGGCACGGCGCCGGCGAGAAGCTGCCGGAGGGCGTCCGGCGGACCGAGGACGAGAAGTTCCTGGCGGGTCCGACCCGGCCGCCGTTCCTCGACTCCGACCCCTGGCGCTCGCTCCGGATCCTGTCGGAGTTCGTCGAGGGCTTCGATGCGCTGGCCGAGGTGGGCGACGCGATCGCCGTCTTCGGTTCGGCGCGGGCCGAGCAGGGCAGCGCGTCGTACGAGCTTGCGCGGACGATCGGCCGGGGCCTCGCGGAGGCCGGCTTCGCGGTCATCACCGGTGGCGGGCCGGGCACGATGGAGGCCGCCAACCGCGGTTGCCAGGAGGGCCACGGGCTCTCGATCGGCTGCAACATCGAGCTCCCGAACGAGCAGCACCTGAACGCGTATGTCGATCTCGGGATCGAGTTCCGCTACTTCTTCGTCCGCAAGACGATGTTCGTGAAGTACGCCGACGGATTCGTCATCCTGCCTGGCGGGTTCGGCACGCTCGATGAGCTGTTCGAGGCGTTGACGCTGATCCAGACCGGCAAGATCGAGCACTTCCCGGTCATCCTCGTCGGGACGGCCTACTGGGGCGGGCTGCTGGAGTGGGCCCGCACGACGCTCCTGCCGGCGGGGGCGATCGCGGCCTCGGACCTTGACCTCCTGACCGTCGTGGACGACCCCGCGGAGGTCCTCCGGATCGTCCGGTCGCGCACGCGCACGATGCCGAACGGGCAGACCGACATCCGGAGCTGATCGAGCGCTTTTCCCGCCTGCCCGTCAGGTGGAGTGGGCGTCAGGGGGTCCGGCGACGGAGCGTGAGCGCCCCGACGGCGAGGAAGGCGACGACGAAGGCGACCAGGATCGCGATGTCGCGCCAGAACTCCGCGGTCACCTCGGGGGACGCGACGACCTGCCTCGTCGCGTCGATCGCGTACGTCAGGGGCAGGATGGCCGCGATCGGTTGAAGAACGCCGGGCAGCGCGTCGACGGGCACGAAGAGGCCGCACAGCAGGAGTTGCGGGATCAGGACGATCGGCATGAACTGGACGGCCTGGAACTCGGTCTGGGCGAGCGCGGAGAGGCAGAGCCCGATCGCCGTCCCGAGGATCGCGTCGATGACTGCGACGAGTCCCACGAGCGCTGCGGAGCCCGTCACGCTGAAGCCATACGGGCCGAAGGTGAACACGGAGACGACGACCGCCTGGACGAGCCCGAGGGTCCCGAACGCGAGCGCATAGCCCGCGACGAAGTCGCCTTTGCCGAGTGGTGTCGCCATGAGCCGCTCGAGCGTCCCGCCGGTCCGTTCGCGGAGCGTCGCCACCGACGTCACGAGGAACATGACGAGAAGCGGGAAGATCCCGAGCAGGAGCGGCCCGAACGGGTCGATGAGCGGTCTCGGGAAGATCCACGCCAGGAGCCCCATGAGGACGACCGGGACGACGAGGAGCAGCGCGATGGTCCGCGGGTCGTGGCGCAGTTGGCGCAGGACCCGGCCGGCCGTCGCGAACGTGCGGCGGGCCGTCATCCGACGTGACCTTCGACGAGCGCGAGGAATGCCCCATCCAGGTCGTCCGTCCCCGTCCGGGCGAGCAGCGCCGCGGGCGCGTCGTCGGCGATGACGCGACCGCCGCGCAGGAGCAGGAGGCGATCGCACCGGGCCGCCTCGTCCATCACGTGGCTCGACACAAGGAGCGTCCGACCAGCGGCGGCGAGCGCACCGAAGAGGTCCCAGAGGTCGCGGCGGAGGAGGGGGTCCAGCCCGACCGTCGGCTCGTCGAGGACGAGGACCGCCGGATCGCCGAGCAGCGCTGCCGCCAGCGATACGCGTGCCTCCTGGCCGCCCGACAGGCGCCCCACCAGATGGTCTGCATCGCCCCTCAGGTCGGTCTGGGCGATCACCCGCTCGACGTCGTCGTCGCCGGCGCCGATGATCCTGGCGAAGTACCGGAGGTTGTCGCGGATCGTGAGGTCGCGGTAGACGGACGGTGCCTGGGTCCGGTAGCCGACCCGTCCGCGCAACGGCGCGGAGCCAGCCGGCAGGCCGAGGATCTCGATGCTTCCGCTCGTGACGATCTGGACACCGACGATCGCTCGCATCAGCGTCGACTTGCCGCTCCCCGATGGACCGAGGAGGCCCGTGACCCGACCCGCGTCGATCGTGACAGACACGCCATCGACCGCGGCCGTCCCGCCTCTGACCACCCGGAGGTCGACGATCCGGATGACCGGTCCCGGCTCGGCCCCCTCGGGCGCGATCGACCCGGTCGCGCTCATCCCGCCGCGACCGGCAGGCGGACCTCGATGGTCCCGTCGACGATCCGCAGCGGGTAGTAGCGGAAGCGCCGCACCCGGGTCAGGCGGCGGGCCTCGGCCTTCAGGCCGGGTGGGTCGACCTTCGGCTCCTTGCCGGCCGGCGACCAGGTGGGGTGGTAGACGCCGTCGGGGTCGAGGCCGCCCGTCGTCGGCATCCGGACGGGGTCGCCAGAGCAGAGGTCGAATCGGCCTTCGTGGAGCGGGCAGGCGAC
The DNA here is from genome assembly GCA_963729175.1 of uncultured Chloroflexia bacterium. Classification (GTDB taxonomy): domain Bacteria; phylum Chloroflexota; class Limnocylindria; order Limnocylindrales; family CSP1-4; genus CAVSMY01. The sequence goes on from CAVSMY010000016.1 coordinate 52,899, forward strand.
GATGCAGCCGTCGAGCGTCCCGAGCGACAGCGGCGCGCTCATGTGGGGGCAGCGGTCGTCGACGGCGACGATGCCGCCCGGCAGGTGGGCCAGCAGGAGGTCGAGCTCGCCGACCGACACGCGCCGAAGGGTCCCGGGCGCGAGCTCGTCCGCCGCCAGGAGCGTCGTCCATGGACCGCTCGAGCCCGGTGCTCGGAGGTGCGGCGGGAAGTCGAAGGTGGGCGCGGTCATCGTGGCCATCCTAGGACGCGACCGGCCCCGGCGCGGATGCGCCGGGGCCGGTGAGGAGGAGGGACGAGAGGAAGGTCAGTCGGTCGTCGACGCCGCGGAGGTCCCTGCGGAGGCCGACGAGCCGGCCGGCACGGAGGACGCCGGGGAGCCGACGTGACCGGCACCCGCCTCTGTCGGGACCGGATCCGAGTTGGAGGCCCGCAGCGGGATCTCCTTGATCGCGACGGCCGCGCCGACCGCGAGGATCGAGCCGAGGACGCCGAGCCAGAACGTCTGGGCGGTCGCGAGGCTGAAGGCCCCGTGGATGCCCTCGATGATCGCCGGGATCGCACTCTGGAACTGCGCCGGGATGACCGACTGCAGGATCGCCGTGAGGTTGCCGACCCCGGTCAGCTGTGACAGGTCGAAGGTGCCCAGGTTCTGCTGGAACTGCTGGATCAGCGGCTCCGGCACACCGGCCGCCTGGAACTGCGGGACGAGGTCCTCCGCGAACGTCGTCCCGAAGATCGTGCCGACGAACGCCAGGGCGACGGTGCCGCCGATCTGGCGGAAGAACGTGAGGTTCGAGGTCGCCACGCCGAGCTCGCGGAACGGCACGGCGTTCTGGATCACGATCGTGAAGACCGAGAACGTCGGGCCGACGCCGAGGCCGGCCAGGAACATCCACAGCCACACGACCGGGACCGGCGTGTCCTTGGTGAGCCCGGTCATCAGGAAGACGGCCACGCCCATGACGGCGATCGAGCCGACGAGCAGCCACTTGTAGTGACCGGTGCGGGACACGATCAACCCGGAGGCGATCGAGCTGAAGATCAGGCCGACCATCAGCGGCAGCGCCGCGAGGCCGGAATTCGTCGGGGTGAAGCCTTCGACGACCTGGAACCAGCGCGGCAGGAAGACGATGGCGCCGAAGAACGCGAAGGCCGCGAAGAAGGTCGAGACCATCGAGGCGGAGTACGTCCGGCTGCGCCACAGGTGGAGCGGGACGATCGGCTCCTTCGCCCGCGCCTCGGCCAGGATGAAGAGCACGGTCCCGACCAGGCCGACGAGGATGAAGCCGCCGACGGTCGGATCTGCCCAGTCGCCGAACTGCTTGTTCGTGAGGCCGACCAGCAGGAAGATCATCGAGACCGTGAAGATCGCCCCGCCGATCAGGTCGAAGTTGCGGGTCGCGCGTGGGTTCTTCACGACCGGCAGGAGCCGGTTGATGACGAACAGGGCGACGATCCCGATCGGGATGTTGACGTAGAAGATCCAGTGCCAGCCGGCGTTCTCGGTCAGGTAGCCACCGATGAGCGGACCGGCCACGAAGGCGATGCCGAAGACGGCGCCGAAGAGGCCCTGGTACCTGCCGCGCTCCTGCGGCGTGAACATGTCGCCGATGATCGCGAGCGCCACCGGGAACAAGGCCCCGGCACCGACGCCCTGGATCCCTCGGAAGAGGATCAGCATCGCCATGTTCTGGCTCAGGCCGGACAGGGCCGAGCCGATCAGGAAGATGGCGATACCGAGCATGTAGATCGGCTTGCGCCCGTACAGGTCCGACAGCTTGCCCCAGAACGGGACGCTGATCGTGCTCGTGAGCAGGTAGATCGTGACGGCCCAGACGTAGTAGTCGTTGCCCGTCAGCTGGGTGACGATCGTGGGCAGTGCCGGACCGACGATCGTCTGGTCGAGGGCGCCGAGGAACAGCCCCAGCATCACCGCGAAGAGGATCTCCATCTTCGCGCGGTGGGAGAGCCCGAGGGCCGGGTCCTCCTCCAGGGTCGGGACGATGTCCCGCTCGCTGAATCCGCCTTCCATCATCGAGTCGTGAGCTCCCTTCCCGCTGTCGCTGGCGCGGTCGCGTTCGTGTGCGTGTGGCTGCCGTGGGCTTGTCCGTGATCGTGGCCGACCGGATGGTCGTGGCCGTCGGATCCGCCGAATCGCTCCGGATACTGGTCCGCTTCGTCGCGGATCGCCTGCCGGAAGTCCTTCAGGGCGAGATACAGCCGATCGAGCTGGCGAGCGTCGAGCCGCTCGAGGACCGCCAAGGTCAGGTCGCGCTTCATCACCGCGACCTCCTCGAGGATCACCCGGGCAGCCGGCGTGAGCCTGACGAGGACGACGCGCCGATCCTCGACATCGCGGACCCGCTCGACGAGCCCGCGCTCCTCCATCCGGTCGACGAGACCGGTGGCATTGGAGAACGAGACATCGAGCATGTCGGCGAGACGGTTCATCGGCAGGGTGCCGTACTCCTCGAGGCGCCACATGACGTGAAGATGCGTCATGCTCACGCCCTGCTTGATCATCCGTCCGGTCGACGCGCAGCGGAGCAGACGGATCGCGCCGTTCAGCTCCTCCATCGCGCCGGCGACCGCTCGGGCCGGATCACGCGGCTCCGAGGCGTCGGACGTACTTCGTACCATGTGAACTATCATATCGATACGGAAGATTTCGTCAACAACGACGTTTCATGGTTCCTGCAGCATCCTCACGGACACGTCGATCGTGGCCCGACCGTGTGGAGGAGCCGTGGAGGCGATGCGATGAGGGACTGGAGGGTTCGATGCGCTTCGCGCTGATGCTCGAGCCGCAGCAGGGGCTCACGTACGACGAGCAGCTCGCGATCGCCCGTCGCGTCGAGGCGGGTGGGTTCCAGGCGCTGTTCCGATCGGACCACTACGAGAGCTTCCCGGGGCCGGCCGGTCGTCCGACGACCGACGCCTGGACGGTCCTCGCCGGACTGGCTCGCGAGACCGACCGGATCAACCTCGGCGTCCTCGTCTCGCCGGTCACGTTCAGGACGCCGGGAAGCTTGGTGAAGATCGTCACGACGGTCGACCAGATGAGCGGCGGCCGCGTCGAGGTCGGGCTGGGCGCCGGCTGGCACGAGGTGGAGCATCGTCGCCACGGCTTCCCGTTCCCCGCGATCAAGGTCCGGGCCGACATGCTCGAGGAGACCCTCGAGGTCATCCACGGGCTGTGGGACGAGCCCGACGGCTGGTCGTTCCACGGCCAGCACGTGGTGATCGATGACGCGCTGTTCGCCCCCAAGCCCGTCGCCGACCGACCCGATGGCCGGGCTCGACCGCCGATCCTCGTGGGTGGTGAGGGCTCGCCGCGCTCGTTCCGCCTGGCGGCCCGCTACGCCGACGAGTTCAACGTCTCCTCATCCGGCCCCGAGCGGATCGCCGAGGTCAACGCGGCCCTCGACGCCGCGTGTCGCGACGTCGGCCGCGATCCGGCGACGCTGTCGCGATCGGCGATGGTCGGCGTGCTCGTCGGGCGGACGCCCGCCGAGGTCGAGGAGCGGAGCCGGCGGCTGCTGGCGGCGTTCTCGATCGACGAGCAGGCGGAGGAGTGGTTCGCCGAGCGCCGGAAGCGCTGGATCTTCGGGACGCCCGACGAGGCGCGGGCGATGGTCGCCCGGTTCGAGGCTGCCGGTGCCCAGCGGATCATGCTCCAGGACTTCCTGCCGCGCGACCACGACATGATCGACCTGATCGCCGAGACCCTCGTCCGGGCCTGATGGGGTCGGGGCGCCGTCGCGGCGCCGCGGCTCAGCTCTCGGCGGCGGCTCCGGCCGCCACGAAGCGCGGATCGTCGCGCCGGATCGGATCGGGGTCCGTGCCCCGGACCCGGGCGATCCGCTCGGTCAGGAGCTGGAGCGGGGTCGCGGTCGTGAACAGCGCCGCGCTCGGTCCCGACAGGTCCGGCGCTTCAGGGACGACGATCCGACCGACCGGCGTCAGCCCGGGAGCGAGCTCGGCGGCGTAGCCCTCCGCCAGGATCGCCGCGCTGCGGATCCCGATCTCGGCCGCGGCCCGGAGAAGCTGACGTGCCCGCGCGATCCGGGCATCCCGACCGCGGCGATCGGTCGAGGATCAGGACCAGCCCGTCGGCCGGGCCCGTGGCGGGCCAGTGCCCGTGGAGCATCGTCTCGAGGTCGCGGTATGCCGACGGGATCCAGGTCCCCTCCTCGAGCTTCAACGTCAGCTCGCGGCCGGCGACCCGATCCGCGCCGCTGCCGATGACGAGCATCCGCCCGACATCGCCGAGCGCCGACGCGACGGCCTCGATCGACGAGATCGCGCCGTTGCCGCCCTCGAGGGCGGGCGCCAGGGCATCGGCGACCGGGCCGATCGGCTCATCGTCGAGCGCCGCCGCCAGCGCGACGCCGACGACGAGGGGCGACAGGTAGCCGATCGTGTGGCACCAGCTCTGGTCGAGCTCCGCCGTCTCGACGACCAGGCCCGGATCTGCCTGCACCGCACCGGGGGAGCGGGCGGTGACAGTCACGAGCCCGACCCGCGCGCCGGCCGCCCGGGCCGTCTCGAGCGCCCGGTTGGTCGCCCACGTTCCGCCTTCGTGGGAGATGCCGATGACCAGCCCGGCCGACGGCGGGTCGAGCGCCAGCTCGAAGGCCTGGGCGGCGATCGGCCGGGCGGAGACGCCCGGGAAGTCGGACCAGTGGAGGCCATCGCGGAGGAGCTCGACGACGCCCATGGCACCGTGCTCGCTGGTCCCGCAGCCGGTCACGACGATCGGCAGACCGGCCGCGGACGTCTCGCGGATCGTCCCGAGCAGACGGGTCACGGCCGCCCCGGCGCCCGCCGGATCCTCCAGCCGCCGGAGCAGCCGCACGGCGAAGGCCGGCTCCGCCGCGATCATGTCGGTCATGTGGAAGGGTGGGCCGCCGGTCGCCGACGGCTGATGGGTCGAGTCCCACGGGTCCGGCGGCCCGGGCAGGGGAGCGGTCGGGTCGAAGCCGGCGGTCGTCGCGTCCATGGATGCGATGATAGGCACGCGCCCGCCCCTGACCGGACCCGACCCGTCCGGTGCGACGGCCTGCGCGACGGTCGATGGGCGTCCGCGGCGACGCCGGATGGATGGGATGGAGCGGATGCAGGTCGGTCTCATGACGCCCCAGGGCTGGAAGGGCGAATACAACGGCTGGGACGCCGCGGCCGCCTGGACGCGGACGATCGAGCTGGCCCAGGACGCCGAGGCCCTGGGGTTCGAGAGCCTCTGGCTGTTCGACCACTTCACGACCGTCCCGGTCCCGACCGAGGAGATCACCTTCGAATCGTTCGCCGCGATCACCGGCATCGCGATGGCGACCCGGCGTGTCCGGGTCGGGCACATGGTCATCTGCGCCGGCTTCCGCAACCCGGCCCTCACGGCCAAGCTCGCATCGACGATCGACGTGATCTCGGGCGGCCGGTTCGAGCTCGGCATCGGCGCCGGCTGGAAGGAGGACGAGTGGCGCTCGTACGGCTTCGGGTTCCCGCCGCTCGACGAGCGGATGGACGCCCTCGGTGACCACCTCGAGGTCGATCACCCGGATGCTCGCACCGGGACGCGCGACGTATCACGGCCGGCACGCCTCGGTGAAGGACGCGATCAACGTCCCGAAGGGGGTCCAGCGCCCTCGGATCCCGATCATCGTCGGCGGCAACGGGATCCGGAGGACGGCCGGCTACGCGATCTCCTACGCCGACGAGCTGAACCTGCTGTTCCTCTCGCCCGACGAGGTCGGGTCGCGCATCGTCGCGGTCCACGAGCGCTGCGAGCGCGAAGGCCGCGACCCCGCGACCCTCCGGATCAGCTACTACATCCGCGATGAGGATGTCCGCGAGGCGGGCCAGCAGCGGGTCGATCGGCTGGCGGCGTTCGCCGCGACCGGGCTCGATCGGCTCATCGCGTTCCCGACCCGGTGGTCCCCGACCGTCGAGGCCCAGGCGGCGTTCGCCGCGGACTGTCGCGCCGCAGGCCTGGCACTCACGCCGGCGACCGCTGCCTGAGCCGCCCGACCCGGCGCGGTGGGCCGTAGCGGAACCACGGTCGGCCGACGAGGCACGCCAGGGGCACCGGGCCATAGCGGCGCGAGTCGATGGGCTCGCCGAAGCCCGCCGCGGACGTCACCTCGGCCGTCGCGTCCGACACCAGCCAGGCCTCGTCCTCGGCCAGGTGGAGGTAGCCGTCGGCGTACGGGACGCGGGACAGCGGCCCGGCGGCGACCCGTTTCACCGCCAGAGCGCCACCGTCCGGCTCGCGGACCACGACGAGCGTCCCGTTTCGGGGCCAGCGGCGGATGGTCGGGTCGACCAGGAGCCAATCGCCGGGTTCGAGCGCCGGCAGCATCGACGCCTCGGCGATCGCGACCCGCCACGGCCCGTTGCGGGCCAGTCCGACGATCGGACCCGCGCGTCGAGGCCCCGCCGTCCGGCGGGGCCTCAGGGCGGTGGCGAGCCGGTGGCGGATCTGGGCCGCCGGTCGATGGGGGGTCAGCTCGGCCGGCCCGCGACCCGGGTCTTCTGCTCGCCGCCGGTCTTCTTCCAGGCCGCGTCGACCTCGTCGATGACCCCGAGGAGCGCCTTGCCGTCGGCCGGGTCGACCGATGCCTTGACCTTCGAGGCGGCCTTGGTCGCCCGCCAGAACAGGTCGTGAAGGTCCGGCACGGCCTCGAGATGCTCGGGCTTGAAGTAGTCGTGCCACAGGACGTCGAGGTGGTGCTTGACCAGCTCGGCGCGCTCTTCCTTGATGGCCAGGGCCCGGGTCCGGTACGCCGGATCCTCGTTGGCCTGGTACTTCTCCATGATCCGGAAGCACGACTCGGCCTCGATGCGGGCCTGCTCGGGGTCGTACACGCCGCACGGCAGGTCGCAGTGGGCTCGGGCCCCGGTCCGGGGAGCGAGAAGACGGGTGAGTCGGGACATGGGACTCCTTCGGCTGGGCCGATGCGGCCGCGGATCGGGCCGGTCTTCGTGGATTTCCCCGCAGTGTGGAGCGGTCCGCCGCAGGGGTCAACGCCGTCCGGTGGTGGTCGTCTCTCGGACGCCTTTCAGCTCTGCGCGGCGAGCCAGTCGAGCGCGACTCCCGCGTAGAGCGCGATGCCCGTGGCCATCGCCGGCTCGTCGAACACCACCCGGTTCGAGTGGTTCTGGGGGGCCGTCGCGGGATCCTGGTCGGCCGGTCGTGCGCCGACGAAGAACATCGCTCCGGGCAGCCGCTGCAGGACGTAGGAGAAGTCCTCGGCACCCATGATCGGGGCCCTGAGCGTCTTCAGGCGGTCGTGCCCGGCGATCCCGGCGGCGACATCCATCGCGAAGGCGGTGAACGCGTCGTCGTTCAGGGTGACCGGATAGCCCGGATCGACGACCGTCGTGGAGGTCGCACCGTGAGCCGCGCTGACGCCGTCGACGACTCGCCGGATCGCCTCGATGACCCGCTCGCGGGTGTCGCCGGAGACGGTCCGGATCGTCCCCTCGAGCGTGGCCGTCTCGGGGATGATGTTCGTCGTCGTCCCGGCGGTGACGCGGGCGATCGTCACGACGGCCGGGTCGAAGACATCGATCCGGCGGGTGACCATCGCCTGGAGGGCAAGGAGGATCTCCGCGGCCACGGTGATCGGGTCGAGAGCCAGGTGCGGTGTCGAGGCGTGACCGCCGCGGCCTGAGACGGTGATCCGGAGGGTGTCCGAGGACGCCAGCATCGGGCCGGGCCGGGCCGCGACGACGCCTGACGCGTAGCGGGTCCCGATGTGGATCGCGAACGCCGCCCCGGGTGGCTCTGAGGCGGTCTCCAGGAGGCCCTCCTCGAGCATGATCCGGGCACCACCGAAGCCCTCCTCGCCGGGCTGGAACATCAGCACGACCCGCCCGGCGAACGAGCCCCGGCGCTCGACGAGCAGGCCGGCCGCGGCGAGCAGCATCGCGACATGCAGGTCGTGGCCGCAGGCGTGCATCGTCCCGTCGATCGCCGAGGCGAACGACAGGCCGGTGTCCTCGGTCAGCGGCAGGGCGTCCATGTCCGCCCGGAGCAGGATCGTCGGACCCGGCCGGGCGCCTTCGATGACGCTCGTGAGCGAGGTGATCGATCGTCCCGGTGTGGCGCGCAGGCCGAGCCGGTCGAGCTCGCCGGCGATGAGCTCCTGGGTCGCGGGGAGCTGGAGACCGGTCTCGGGCCGGCGGTGGATCTCCCGCCGGATCGCCACGGCCTGCGGCAGGATCGCCTCGGCTGCGGCGAGGAGCGCGGGCCCGTCGACGGTCGGCATCAAGGTCAGTGTATCGACCCCTCGCGACGCTCGGCGGCCGGGCCGGACCGGCGGGTATCATCGGGCCGTGAGCGACCGAGGCGCCACGCCCGACCTCTCGACCGTCGCCTGCCCGTTCGTCGCCTTCGACGACGACCGCGATGGTCGCGGCGCCACCCCCGATCACCGCCATCGATGCTATGCCGAGGTCCGCCCGGCGCCACGTGCGCTCGCCCATCAGGAGCGGTACTGCCTGTCGGCCGGCTTCGCCACCTGTCCGACATTCGTGGACTGGGCCCGCCGCGAGGCTGCCCGCGTCCGGCCCGGCTCGGCGGGCGGATCGGCTGCCGGGGCAGCCGCTGCCGCGAGCGCCGTGGCGGTCGGCGACGTCCCCGCGCTCGAGCCGGTCGCGAGCTCGGATCGATCATCCGAGCCGCCGGCAGCCTCTTCCGGTCGCGATCCGATGCCCGCGGACGACGAGGACGACATCTGGCCGCGCCGGCAGACCGAGCGGGAATGGGCAGCGCCGCCGCCGTGGACGCCATCGAGCGCGGGTGCCGCGGATGGCGCGGCCGCTGCCGGAGCGGCGGCCGCCGGAGCAGCCGCGACCGACGGCCATCCGGCCGACGATGAGCCCGACGCACCGGCCTTCCTCGCCGGGCGGCAGCCGCCACCGGCGGCGGCGTCCAACGGGCCATCCAACGCCCCGTCCGCGGTGCCGTACAGCGTCGACGACGACCTGGCGCCGGAGACGCCGGAAGAGGCGTCGATGCGCCGCTTCGGGCCGGCCGCCGGACGGACCCGCTACGACGACACGTCGACCCCGCCACCGACGCCCAAGCGTCGGGCGCCGCGATCCGGGCGCCCCGGCGTGGGAGAAGCCGCGCCGCTTCGAGGCGTATCCGACGCTCCGGACGCGGACGGGTCTGCCGAACCTCTCGCCGCTGATCATCGGGATCGCCGCCGTCGCGATCGCGGCGGTCGCGCTGTTCTTCCTGCCGTCGTTGCTGCTCGACGTCGGGGGCGGGTCGTCGGCGACACCGACGCCGTCCGCCGCGGCGGCCTCGTCCACGCCGCGACCCTCGCCGACGCCGCTGCCATCTCCCACGCCGCAGACCTACATCGTCAAGAGCGGTGACACGCTGAGCAAGATCGCGGCCCAGTTCGGGGTCTCGCTCGACGACCTGATCGCGGCCAACAAGGAGACGCTGCCGAACCCGGACAAGATCAAGGTCGGCGACGAGATCATCATCCCGGCCGCCCCGCCCGACCAGGTCACCTCCGAGCCGAGCCCGTCCCCGGCCGCGTCGCCGACCGGCTGACGCCTCGCCGCGCCGTGGTCGCTCCGTTCGCGGCCGCGGTGTCCGCGGCGGTCGCTCCGTCCGGCCGCGGCGTCCGCTAGGTCCGCTACGTCCGCGGCGCGATGTTGATCGCGGTGATCTTGCCGGCCTCGACCCGGAACGACGCGTCGATGTGCTGCGACGGCGCCCCCGGCCGGACGACCATCAGGTCGGCCTGATAGGTGTTCCCCATGTCCCGGACCTCGCCCGGGATCATCTTCAGGCCCTTGTCGCCGCGGAGGAACCAGCCGCCGACGCGCTCGACGCCGCGGAGGGTCTGGACGCTGTCACCGACATGGACACGCATCTCCGCCGTGTCGTCCATCAGGGCCACGGCGCCCTCGCGGTCACCGGCGTTCAGCCGTTCGAAGAAGACTTCCATCGTGTCGGTCGCACCCATGACCGGAAGTCTAGCGTCAGAACGATCCGCCGCCTCCGCCGGAGAACCCGCCGCCACCGCCGAACCCGCCGCCACCGCCCGAGCCGCTCGAGGACGGTGCGTTGCCGACGGCGCCGAGCGCCGCGACCATCCCGCCGAGGTTCGGGATGGCCGAGCCCGAGAAGGCCGAGCCGCCGCCGCCACCGCCCGAGCCGGGAGCTCCGTACCAGACCGGGGTGTAGATCGCACCCGGCGTCGCGCGGCCGGCGTGGAGGTCCTCGACCGACCGCTGGAGGACGCCGTCGACGTCGCCTTGCAGCCCGAGGGCCACACCCCAGACGAGTGCCTGGTCGGGCGTCTCGATCCAGCTGAGCCCGGCCTTGCCGGCGTCGGCCACGACCGTGTCCATCGACCGTGCCTGCTCCATCGTCTTGTGGAGCGTCCGCCGATACGCGGCCAGCATCGCCCGGATCATCGCGCCCTGCATCGTCCGCGCCGGCATCGCCGCAGCGACGACGAGGGTCACGACCCCGGCCGCGATGAGGAAGCCGCCGAGCAGGAAGAAGCCGCTGATCGTGGCGATGTTCGCCAGGATCAGGCATGCGCCGCCAGCGGCGCCCTCGAGGACGGCAAGGCCGCGCCAGCGGTTCTTCACCGTCCTCGGCGCGTCCTTGAACCAGCCCTGTGAGACGGCGAAGTCCTCGAGTCGCGAGTCGAAGCCTTCGACCTTGGTCCCGAACTTCAGCTGATCCACCTCGTCGAGAGCGGCGCCCTGGGCGGTGGTCCCGACGGCGCGAATCTCGTGGAGGGCGTATTCCTCGGCCGGGGAGATCGGTCGGCGCGCCGCAAGCCGCTGGCGTGCGGCGGCGACGTCGTCCTGGATGGCCGACGGACGCGGGATCACCGCGACCCTGTGGCCGATGAACTTCGGGACGTCCTCGAATGCCAGCTGACCGCGGCTGGCGAGGTCGAGCAGAGCGGTCGTCAACGCCCGACGCGACGTGCCGCCGTCATAGATGAGGGCGCCGGTCGCGGCGGTCAGCGCGTCGGGCGGAGCCGGCATGAGGATCGACGGGTCATCGAGATAGACCGGGTCGCGGCCGTAGCGAAGCCAGTGGAAGAGGGCCCAGGCGATGAGCGCGAGGGCGACGACCGGCGCGACGATCAGCCCCACCACGGCGTTGAAGATCCGGGCCCGTTCGAGCCAGGCGGCCTGCTCCGGCGTCGCGGCGGCGTCGACGGCCCGGACGCCGGCGAGCATCGCCGCGTCGAAGTCGGGCGGGCTCTCGCGCAGCGACGAGAGCATCTGGTCGGCGAAGATCCGGTCGGTGTCCGCATCGGACAGATAGGTGTTCCGGAAGCCGTCGCCGCGAGACGAAGACGACCTGGCCGTGCTCGCCCGACGGGTCGATGTCGAACAGCAGCACCAGGCCATCGTCGAAGCCGCCGCGGCCGACGCCCCACTGCGTCCCGAGGGCGGCCGCCTGGTGCTTGGCGGTCTCCTCGTCGACCTCGAAGCCGACGTTCTGGCTGTAGACGACGATCTGGGCCCCCGTGCGGGACTCGATGGCGTCGACGATCCCTTCGGCCTGGCGCTCGGTCGCCGCGGACCAGATCTCCGCGGTGTCGTAGACGTTCTGGCCCGCGACGGGTGCGGGGAACGGGGGACCCGCGGCGCAGGCGGGGGCGACCGCGAGGACGGCCCAGGCGAGGAGGCCGAGGGCCGCGGGACCGGCGCGCCGTGGCGTCGACATCTCTCGACACAGCCTACGGCATGACCGGGGAAGCGGTCCGACGGGTGTGCTACTCCGGGCCTGGCGCGTCGCGGTGCGTGTGGCCTGCCACAGATGGCGCTGAGCGACGCCGGATCGGCGATCGGACCCAGAGGTGGTGGGTGTGACCTGCCACGTCCGGTGGAACGCCGCTCAGGGTCGCGGCGAGGCCCCTAGATCAGCGAGGCGAGCGAACCGCGTCGCCGCGCCAGGACCGAGCCGACCATCGGGCTCGAGGAGGATCTGGGGCGGCCGCGGCCGGCCGTTGTAGGTCGACGACTGCGACGCGCCATACGCGCCGGCGAGCCCGATCGCGACGAGGTCGCCGCGGGCGAGGGCCGGCAGGTCGTGGATCCCGAGGGCGTCGGTCGATTCGCAGATCGGGCCGTCGACGCGGGTCGGCACGCGGTCGACCGCGGAGCCCGCCTCGGCCCATCGCGCGGCCCGGCCGGCGTCGACCGTGCGGCCGAGCGAGGTGAGGGCGACGACCGGGTGGTGGGCGTCGTAGAGGGCCGGCCGGATCAGCTCGGTCATGCCGGCGTCGATCACGACGTGCGGGCCGCCCCGCGTCCGGGCGTGGAGGACCCGGGCGACGAGCCAGCCCGCGCGGGCGACGAGCACCCGACCGGGCTCGACCGCGAGGCGTGCGGGTCGGCGATCCGGCGGCAGCGCATCGACGAGCGCCGGGAGCTCGCGAGCGAACCGCTCTGGCGAAGGGACCGGCGCACTGCCGTCGCCGACCGGGAAGCCGCCGCCGACATCGAGGGTGTCGCAGCCGGCGTGACCGCCGCGCAGGAGCGCCAGGACGGCGAGCCCGCGGCGCATCCCCTCGCGCCAGGCGTCGACGGCGCCGAGCTGCGACCCGACGTGGACGTGGATCCCCCGGAGCCGCAGGCCGGGGCGGGCATCGACCATCTCGGCGGCGCCGGTGAGCTCGGTCTCGTCCATCCCGAACTTCGAGGCGCCTCGGCCGACCGCGAGCCCCTCGTGGGTCTCGGGCGCCACCGCGGGGTTGAGACGCAGCAGGACCTCGAGCGCCGGGCGGACGCCGGCCCCGAGACCGGCACGGGCGGCGAGGCGGGCGAGGACGTCGAGCTCGTCGGCCGACTCGACCGCGACCCAGGCGAGCGGGCTGCCGCTCGCCGTACGGTCGATCGCGGCCCGCAGGTCCGCGTCGGTCTTGCCGACGCCTTCGAGGCTGATCCGGTCGTCCGGGACACCGGCAGCGGCGGCCGCTCGCCACTCACCCCGGGACACGACGTTCGCGCCGAAGCCCTCGGCGGCGACCGCGGCGATGATGCCCGGGACGTCGTTGGCCTTGACCGAGAACTGCCGGATCCACGGGTCGGGGAACGCCGCCGCCACCAGGCCGGCGTCCTCGCGGAGCGCCGTCAGATCCGTCACGTATGCCGGGGTGCCCGACCGTCGAGCGGCCCGGCGGAGTGCGTCGGCGACCGCAGGCGACGGCCCGGGAGTCACGGGCAGGTGGTGGAGCCGCCGCCGGTCAGTCGCGGACCACCAGCCCGACGGCGGTCGTCACGACGCTGATGATCACCGCCGCGACGATCGCGTAGACGAACGTGGCAGCCGACAGGTCGGGCGGGAACGTGTCGATCGTGAACGTGAATCCAAGCTTCGAGGACAGCCAGGCGACGAGCAGGAGGAGCAGGCCGTTGATCACGAAGCTGATGAGCCCGAGGGTCATCATCCGGAGCGGCAGCGCGAGCAGCCGGACGATCGGCTTCACCAGCCCGTTCACGAGGCCGAAGATCACGGCGACGACCGCGAGGCTGGCCGGCTCATCCCCATACGAGATCTGGGGCAGGACGATCGAGGTGATGGCGATCGCGACCGCGGCCACGATCGCGCTGACGATGAAGCTGCGCATCGACCCCTCCGTAACGATCCGACCGCCGCGATCGGCTCCGCCGGTCAGCCGGCTCCGTCGGGCGATGATGGCAGAGACGCGCCAGCGGCCGCCAGCCGTGACTCGACCCGCGCGGCGAGGTGGCGTCGGACCGTCGGCCAGTCCTCGTCCACGACCGCGTACCAGGCCGAGTCGCGGTTGCCGCCATCCCAGCGGACCATGTGGCGACGGAAGATCCCCTCGAACGTCGCGCCGATCGCCAGGAGCGCGGCGCGCGACGCGGCGTTGTTCGCATCGGTCTTGAACTCGACGCGCTTCGCCCCGAGGACGTCGAAGGCGTGGTCGAGCAGCAGCAGCTTCGATTCGACGTTCGCGGCCGTGCCCTGGGCCGCCGGCGTCAGCCAGGTCGTGCCGATCTCGAGGCGGCGGTGGGCCTGCGCGATCGCCATGTAGCGGGTGCTGCCGAGGACCCGTCCGGTGGCCCGGTCGATCGTCACGAACGCCTGCTCTGTCCCGGCCGCGGCGTTCGCGATCGCCTCCGCTGCCCAGGCCCCCATCAGGTCCGCGGTCGTCGGCGGCTCGATGATGTACCAGCGCCAGATCGCCGGGTCGGCGCCGGCTGCGACCAGCCCGGGCACATGTCCGGGGCTGAGTGGTTCGAGTCGGATCGTCCGGCCCTCGAGGACGACGGGCGCGACCCAGGGCATCGGGGCGGGTGTCGACACGCCGCCGATGGTAGCCGCCCGGCCGCTAGACTCGGGCGATGACGACCGAGCGGTTCGCGGACCGGGTCGCGGTCTTCCTGGAGGCGTACTTCGCGCTCCACCCCGTCCGCGCGACGGCCATCGGCGCCCACGCTCACGACGGCCGGTGGCCGGACATGACCGAGGCGGGAAGGCAGGCACGACTGGCAGCGACGGACGCCTGGAGCGCCGAGCTCGTCGCGTTCCAGGACGACGCGCTCTCGCCCGACGAGCGACTCGACCGCGATCTCCTCCTCGCGGCCCTCGATGCCGACCGGTTCGGCGACACGGTGCTGCGCGAGGAGTCCTGGGATGCGATGTCCTGGACGTATCTCCTGGGCGACGGGCTGTTCCTGCTCGTGTCCCGGGAGCACGCCCCGCTGGCGGCCCGGCTCGCGGCGTTCACCGGTCGGCTGGAGGGCCTGCCGGCGCTCGTCGATGCCGCGATCTCCGGCCTCGCCGGGACCGACGACCGTCCGGTCGCCCGGATCCACGCCGCGACCGCGGTCGACCAGCTGCCGGGCGTGTCGGAGATCATCGCCGACGCCCTCGCGGAGGCAGAGGCTGCGGCGCCGACGGATCGGGACGTCGCGTCCATCCTGCCGCGACTGCGCTCCGCCGCGGCCACCGGTCAGGCCGAGGTGGAGCGACTCGCCGACCACATCCGCGACGTCGTCCTCCCCGGCGCGACGGGTGACGGCGTCCTGGGGCCCGAGTTGTTCTCGGCGAAGCTCCGCCACACCCTGTCCGACCCGGACCTCACGCCGGAGCGGGTCCTGGCCGCCGCCGAGCGGGACGCGGTCGCGGTCCGCTCGGAGATGGTCCGGATCGCCCGGGAGCTCTGGCCGACCTGGCGACCCGGTGTCCCGGCGCCGACCGCGGAGACCGATGGGTCCGACGCCCGGGCCGAGCAGCGCCTCGTCCGTGAGGTCGTCGACGCGATCGCGGCTGAGCATCCGGCCGCGCCGGACCTGCTCGACGCGTGCCAGCAATACGTGGTGTTGCCGCCGCGCCTGGACCCGTCGTCTGTGCTCCCCCAACTTCCTTGATCTCCTTGATGACTGCCTCCGCCTTCGCGAAGTCCAGGTCTGCCACCACGACGATGGCTTCGGCGGCCGCGAACTGACGCGCCAGTTCACGACCAATGCCTTGGCCGGCGCCGGTGACGATGACAACTCGGTCCATCACGCTGAAGTCGCGGGCCGAGGCCGGTACACCTGATTCATAAGGGGTGTGGGTCAAAGGTGCCGTCGTCATTGTCGATCCTCGTTGCGTCAGATTTGGGGGCGCTCGAGGCGCCGTGGACGAAAGTGGAGCATCGCCCGAAGCGCGGGCGGCAGTGCATCAATCATCTAACAATATCCCGCTAAATGGGATCCTGTCAATGCTTCCGCGTACACCCTTCAGGATGCGCGCCTGGAGCAAGCCCTGCGGATCCAGATCCGGCTGCGACGCCCCGGCCCGGATGTTGGGGCTGGCGACGACGCAGTCGCAGGCGGTCGACGAAGACGAACGCAGCCAGGTACAAGCGCGCCGACCAAGCCCTGCGTGTCAGGCTTCGGCGAAGCTCAGCGCAGCGATCTCATCTGCGCTGAGGACGAGATCGACGGCACCCACCGAGTCAAGGATGCTTTCGGGCCGGGAGGCCCCTGGAATCGGGATCACGGTCGGCGAGAGCGAGAGCTCCCAGGCGAGGCACACCTGCTGGGCCTCACGCCGCGCACCATTGCGACGTCCGCGAATGCGGCATACCGGTTTCCCAGGTCGCCGGCCCGGGAGATCCCGCCGAGCGGACTCCACGGCAGGAAGGCGATGTCGAGCTCGGCGCACAGCTCGAGCTCAGGCAAACTAGAACGCAGCGATGGCGAGAACTGGTTTTGTACTGACGCCGGACGGCCGCCCAGGACCTTGTTAGCGAGAAGAATCTGGGCGAATTCGCATTGGAAATGCCAGTCATCCGGATCACGCCATCGTCGAGAAGCTCTACGAGCGCGCCGATCGTGTCCTCGTAGGGCATTTCCGGATCCGGTCGGTGGTACTGGTACAGCCCGATGGAGTCGACGCCGAGGCGACGAGCGGAGGCTCTTGCCGCCTTCTTGATGTACTCCGGCCGACCATCCAACAGCCAGGTCCCATGGCCGTATGAAGATGAGCGCCCTTGGTCGCCAGAGAATTCGTCGGCACTCGTTCCATGAGCGGAGCGCTTCGGCGACGAGTTCCTGGTTGTGTCCGGTCTCGTCGTGACCGACGGCGTCCGACCCCAGGTGATAGGCCGCCCGCGGTCTCGATCAAGGCGCGCCCGCGTCGAGGGCGGCGTCGATCGTCCGGATAGAGCGGTCGCGGCCGACATCCTTCGACGGACATCGGCATGCCGCCAAGCCCAATGGCCGAGACCTGTGTTTCCTGGATGCAGCGTTTGATCATCATGTGCCTTCCTGCGGCCATGCGAAGAATAAGGAAAGGTATGCCGGGAACGATAACGAACACGTGAAGGCGAAAGAATGTGCCGGCTCCTCGCGTGTTCGCGATCGGGGTCCCGGTCAGTCTGCTGTGTGTTGGCGTAAGTGCTCCTCCCCAGGTGGGAAAGGACTCGGACAGATGGAACACCGAAAGAATCAGCGCCGTCGCGATACGACTCGCAGCTCGTTGCACCGTTGTCCACAAGCGAGATCAACAGGACCGGCTCCATGGCCCGCAAGAACTGCTCCTGGGTCTTTGGCGGGATGACGTAGCGCACCACGACCAACACGGGCCCTCCTGCAATCGGGCTCGTCGGCCGGATGGGGTCCCGTGACCCGGTCGACGGGCGTTGCCGCGGTCCAAGATGCGCGAGGTCGGGGGATGGCGAGTTGCCGCGTGGCGGCGGGCGAGGAGGACATCGCCGCGGCCCGCGAGGAGCCCCGCGCCGCCCGACGGTGAGCGGCGACGGGACTCCCCAGAGCGGCTCGACGTCCGGCACCTGGATGCAGCGAGAAACTCTTTTGTCGTCGACAACCCAGCCCGACCGTGGGAAGAGGTGCCGTGCCCCCGGTAACCAGCCGTCAAGCCCTGGACGCCCGGCCGTGCCCCCAGCCCGGCTGCCGCCAGCGAGGGGGCGAGCGCGCCCGCGGAGCGGCACATGCGTGGCGACGGACGGGTGGAGGCGCGCTGGGACGGCGCGGCGTGGTCCCGTGCGGCTCGGCGGTCGGGTCCCGCGCCATGGCTGGCCCCGCGGCGCCCGGCGCGGCGCGCCCGGCGGCTCCCCGCCGCGCGCCAGCAGAACTTAAGTGAACCTAGGGCGTCGAGGTGATCGGGGCGGCGCGGCGGCGCGGCCGGACCGGCCGCAGGCCTCGAACAAAAAAGGGAGAGCTCGGCCGCGGGGGCGTCTCTGCTGCCTACCTGGCTGCCCGAGGACAGTTGCGCGCGTGCGTGCGCCCGGCCCGCGCCCGCGCCTGGCAGCCCGCTGGACGGAGCGAGAGAGAGAGAGAGAGACCGCGGGGGCGGCGCGGCAGAGAGCAGGGCCGCGGCGGCTGCGCGGCTGGCCGCTTGCCGTGGATGCGCCCCCGCGCCGCCGCCGCGCCCGGCGCGCGCCCTCGCGGGCCGAACAACTACCCCGGCGAGGGCTCGGCCGACGCTCGGCCCCGTGATGGCCGCGCCCGGGCCGGCGCGGGCGCGGGAACCCCTGTGATCTGCTGCACGGGGCGCGCTCCTCGGCCCACCCGACTGATCGCCGCGTGCAGGCGGGCGAGCCCGGCGGAGGGTGAAGGGTCAGCGGGAGAGAGGGCCGGCGGCATGCGGTTCAGTGCAGTCAACACGCTCAGCGAGCAGCCGACCACCAGTTGGAAAAGCTGGACGGCGATCAGGCAAACGATGCGTCAGATCTCCCATGATGTCGGCCAGTGCGCCCTGCGGGGAGTGCGAAAAGCAACATCGGCACCACCGCGGCCACCGGCACCGACGAGCGCGACCAGCGCGGCAGAGTGGCTGACGACCATGTCGGCTCCGCTGGCTGTCTGCATCGGTGCCGAGCATAGTGCCTAGCTGGGCCAGCCAAAGGACCCGGAATGCAGGCACCCGCAGCGGCGCCCACAACGACGGAACCGCCGCCGTTTGGCCTGATGTCGCCATCATCGTGCCAGCGTCCACGCGCCGCCTTGTGCGCATCGAGGCGGCGACCGCTCGGCTGACGGGTCTTGAAAAGTACATCGTGTACACTCTTTGACTTAGCGTAGGACGTCACGGGGTCCGAGCGGCCAGTAGAGACGAGCACCCGCCCACTGTGGGGGCCAGGCTGATGTCGGATGCAGATGCCGTTGATCGGCGCATCGAGATGAAGAAGATTTCAGGCCTCCCGTGGGTACGGCGGTCGCGGCTCCAGTTCATGCAGGGACGATCGACGCGTACGTGCAGATCAATCACCTGCGCAATCTCGGCAGGTTCGGCCAATCGCTTCAGCACGTAGTGCTCGCCGGCGTTGTCCCGGTAGCCGTATTGCCATGGAGGTGTCGACCATGCCCGGACGAGGCACCTGTCGACGCGGATGCGGGGCGCGAGACTAGCAGCCAGAACTCTGGTCAGGTTGATAACACCGGCCCTTTCGAGGCTGCATAGGCGGTGTACCCAGGTGCATTCGGCAGCAGACCTCGCGGAGGCGATGTTGACGATGGTCGCCTGCGGTTCGCGATCCAGCCAGGGCAGGCAGCCCGCGAGACGATGTAGGTCCCGGTGAGGTTGACCTCGAGGACTGGACACAAGGCGTCCGCGGCGACGTCGGCTGTCTTTCCACAAACGAGATCCCGGCGCAGTTGACGAGTCCGTCGATGCCTCCGAGGCTCTCGGCCACCCTTTCCATCACAGATGAGACGCCGCTCTCGTCGACGATGTCGACGGCGAAGCGGGGGGGTGCCCGTTGCTTCCGCGGTCTCCTCGAGTCCGTCGGTGTCGCGGTCGAGAAGGGCAAGGGAGGGGCCTCTCGGGCGAACAGCTGGGCTACCGAGCGACCAGATCCCCCCAGCGGCGCCGGTGATGACCACACGCCGTCCATGGAGTCGGCCTCGGGGGATGTAGATGCGGGAGTGATTGGCTGCGCTTGACACGGTCATCACATGCTCTTTTCGATCGTCGCCGGCCAGTGCGGATCTCTCGGCACTGGATCATGGGGGAGGTTCACCGCATCACGAAGGGATTGGCCGGGGCGCGTCGTCGATCGTGGAATCACGAGCGCTCTTGGTTCTCGAGGTATTCGTCGACCGCCTCGATCCCGTTCTCGCGTCCGACTCCGGATCGCTTCATGCCGCCGAAAGGCACCATGTAGCTGTAGGTGCGATAGGTGTTGACCCATACGGTGCCGACGTGCAGCGCCTTCGACATGCGCACTGCGCGGCCGATGCTCTTCGTCCACACGCCGGCCACGAGCCCGTAAGCGACGTCGTTGCCGAGGCGAATCAGCCTCCTCTTCGTCCTCGAACTCGATGATGGACAGGATGGGGCCGAAGACCTCCTCCTGCGCAATCCGCATATCGTTGCGACGTCGGTGAATATCGTCGGCTCGACGAACTGGCCGCCGACGAGACCGGGGCCTGCCGCGGGCTTTCCACCGAGGATGCACCGCGCGCCATCGGCCCTTGCAACGTCGAGGTAGTGAAGCACCTTCTGGTATTGCGGCGGCGTGGTGATCGGACCGACGTTCGTCTCCGGATGCATCGGATCGCCGAGTCGACGTTGCGCGCGAGGGCCACGAGCTTCTCGGTAAACGCGTCCTTGATGGACTTTGAACGAGCAGGCGTGACCCGGCCGTGCACATCTGGCCTGCAGCGCCGAATATGCCGGACACGACGCCGGTCGCGGCGAGGTCGAGATCGGCATCGTCGAACACGATGTTCGGCGACTTGCCGCCGAGCTCGAGCGCGACACGCTTCATGCTCCGCGCGGCCGTCTCGTAGACCCTGCGCCGGTCGCGTCCGACCCGGTGAACGAGATCATCGCGACGTCCGGATGCTCCACAAGCGGCGATCCCGCCTCCGGCCCGAGCCCGGTGACGACGTTGAACACGCCGTCCGGCACTCCGGCCTCTTCGGTCAGCGCGGCGAACTCGAGCGTGCTGGCCGAAGCGAATTCCGATGGCTTGACAACCACCGCGCAACCTGCGGCCATCGCCGGTGCGCACTTACCGGCCACGAATCCAACGGTGATTCCAGGCGGTCAGCGCCGCGACCACGCCGATCGGCTCCCGCGTCGTGAACGCAAGCGTGTCCGGTCTTCTCGACGGGAATCGAGGCGCCCTGGATCTTGTCCGCGAGGCCCGCGTAGTAGTACCAGGTCTCCGCGATGGCCTTGAGGCCCCCGATTCACCTCCGCGAGCAGCTTGCCGTTGTCGCGGACCTCGACCTCGGCGAGTCGCTTCGCGTGCTTTCCGATCAGGTCGCCGACGTTGCGCATGACCGCACCGCGCTGTGAGGCGGACATGTCTAGGCCATGGGCCCTGCGTAGTAGCTCGACGTCCCGGCCTCCACTGCCCGTTCGATGTCCGCCGACCCACTGCGGGGAATGTCGGGCCCAGGGTTCACCACGGTATGGGTGGTCAGTTATCGAAGCCCTTACAGCCGGTGCCGCGGTAACTTCCAGTGCCCGTCGATGTAAAGCTGGTATTGCTGCACAGACTTCCTCCTGTTTCGCAGTAAAGTAAAAGCGCCTTGAGGTCCTAGGCGGGATGCATTTCGTCTGCGATGCGATCTCTTCGGTGAAGTCGGTCAGATTGAGGTGGCGGCCGTCCGACAATCGGGATACCGCCACGGCGGACACGACAAGCACGAGCAGTGTGTACGTGGTGCACAGAGCCGTGCCGCCGACCGCCACCAGTGCTGTCGCAACGAAGCCTGGGCGAGAAGAACAGGTTGGCGAAGGTGTGAGCGATGGCCGCCCCGCTGAAGCGCATCTCGGTGGAACTGTTCCGCGAAGGGGCCGGTTGGGTGCCGCTGAGGAATTGGATCGACCGGATCACCGTGACGATGGTTGCCGGCAATAACCGCGTTGTTTGATCAGGGTGAAGAACGCGAGGATTCCGATGAAGCAGCCGGCAAGGCCCGCGTACCAGACGGTTTGCGACCGATACATCGAGACAATGCCACCCGCGATGGCGAACAGCACAGATACTCCGTTCGCAATCACCAGAATCAGCAGGGCCGTCTGGGACGTCGTTTCCGGTTCCTTTCGGGAGGTAGCTCAACCCGAAGACCGCGACAGTAGAAGCTGACCGAGCGTGCCCAGGAAAGCAGCAGCAGGAGCACGGGGCGTGGTTGTGTGCGGAGAACCCTTAGACCGCCGACCGGTCAGGGCTTGGTGGGCTGCTAGGGCTTCGATCGTGGCCTCGACGAACGCTGGGGTCTGCCTCGAGCTTCGAGCCCGGATGTACGGGCAACGGCGATAGATGACAATGCTGCCGAGGAAGGGAATCCGCCAACCCCACGCGGCGAATTGTTCAGCGGTCAGGGTCGCGCTCCAGGCACAAACAGGAGCAGGTTGGCCAGGACCCTGGCTGATCGGGGAACC
>CAVSMY010000017.1:0-181402 GCA_963729175.1 uncultured Chloroflexia bacterium
CCAGTCTCCCGGTGACTGAGCCGGCCTGACGTCGGGCGACCGCGAAGCGGGCGACATCGAATCCGTGTCGCACTCGGTGTTCGCCCGGATGGCGTGCCACCCCCGAGCCCCCACGGTGGAGACCGGACCACGAGGTCCCCTCTGACCGAAAGGAGCTCACGTGCCTTCAGCCATCTCCACGACCGATCTCACCAAGCACTATCCGGGCGTCCGGGCGCTCGACGGCCTGAGCCTCGAGGTCCCGCAGGGCTCCATCTACGGCTTCCTCGGCGCCAACGGCGCCGGCAAGACCACGGCCATCAAGATCCTCGCTGGCCTCACTCGAGCGACCAGTGGAAGCGCTACCGTCGCGGGGATCCCGCTCGCGGCCGGCGGATCGTTCAAGCGGGCGATCGGCTATCTGGGCCAGGAACCCCGCTTCTACGACTGGATGACCGCGCGCCAGACCCTCCGCTACGTCGCCGGCTTCTACCCGTGGGTCCAGGATCCGATCGAGCGTCGGATCGATGTGACCCTCGAGATGACGGGGATCACTGCCGCCGCCGATCGCCCGACGCGAACCTACTCGGGCGGGATGCGACAGCGGCTGGGCATCGCCCAAGCCCTCATCGGCAAGCCGCAGGTGCTGTTGCTCGACGAGCCCGCCAGCGCGCTCGATCCGATCGGCCGGCGCGACGTCCTCGATCTCATGGAGGGCCTGCGCGGCCGGGCGACCATCTTCTACTCCACGCACATCCTCGACGATGTCCAGCGGGTGTCGGACCACGTCGCGATCCTCGATCAGGGCCGCCTGGTCCGGGCTGCGCCCACCCAGGAGCTGCTCGGCAGCTTCACCCGCGATCGCGTCCGAGTCGTCGTGCGCCGTGCCACGGACGCGACCGCTGGCGGCCTCGCCGCACTCCCCGGAGTCGCGTCCGTGGAGCTCGAGGGTCGCGATCGGGATCAGGCCACGTTCCTCATCCAGGCGCGTGCCGGCCAGACCGAGGCCGTCCAGCGCGGCGTGACGCGCTATGCGGTCGAGTCAGACCTCACCCTCGTCACCAATGCCCCCGAGACGGTCGACCTCGAGGAGGTCTTCCTCCGGCTCATCGACCCCAAGGAGCGTGCAGCATGAATGCCGTCACCGTCGATCCGTCTGCCGTCGGCCAGGCGGAGCTCGATCGGCCGAGGTTGCTCGGCCTTCGCAATGTCATCCGGAAGGACCTCTCCGAATGGCTCCATGCCAGGCGGCCATGGATCGTCCTCGGGGTGACGACCTTCGTGTTCGCCCTCGCAGCCGCGAATGCCCGGATCACCGAGTGGGCGGCCCGGTCCTTCCCTGCCGATCCGGCGGACGGTCCTGCCAAGGTCCTGTCCGTGCAGCCTCTCGACAACGTGCTGTTCGCCCTCGGGACGCAGTTCATCGCGCTGGCGGTGATCTTCGCGACGATGAGCCTGCTCCTCGCCGAACGCGACAGCGGGACGCTTGCCTGGACGATCTCGAAGCCGGTGTCGCGGACGAGTGTCCTGGCCAGCAAGTGGCTGACGGCCACCCTCGTGCTCTGGGTGGTCGCGGTCATCATCCCGTTGACCGTGACGACGGCGCTGGTGACCGTTCTGTACGGGCTCCCCGACCTCGCGACCGTCATCGCCCTCGGCCTCACGCTCGTCACCGTGCCGGCGTTCTTCGTCGCCGTCGCGCTGGCGGCCGCGACGGTCGTTCCGAGCCAGGCCGCCGTCGGCGCGATCGGCATCGCCGTCCTGGCCGCGCCACTCATCGTCGGCGGCGTCGTCCCGGTCCTGGCGCCCTTCTTCCCGGGTTCGATCTTCGACTGGTCCGTGGCGATCTCGACCGGCGGCCCGGCCTCACTCGTGACTCCTGTCGCCTGGCTTGTGGGACTGGTGGTCCTCCTCGTCCTTGCCCGATGGCGGATGAACGCGATGGATCTCTAGCCCAGCACGCACCCGCTCTTGAAGGGCCCTCGGAGACGATCCGAGGGCCCTTCCATCTTGTCTCCTCCTAGTCCGGAGCGAGCCGTCGGCTCGCTGAGCCAGGCTCAGCCGTCGGGGGCGGGGTGGTCGTCAGCGGTGGAAGCCCAGGAGCGCTCCTGACGAGTAGTCGGTGAGATCCGATGGACTCCTTCTGGGTCGAGGTCTAGGATGCGCTGGCTCGGTCCGGAACCGGACGCGAGCGGAGGGCCCGCGATGACGGAGTCGCCACCCCCGGCGGCCTCGAGCGTACCGGGGGGCTGGGCCCGACGTCAGCCCTCCGATCCCCGGACTCTCGCCATCGTCCCCGAGCAGGGGATCCGGCGCTTCCCTGACCGACGGCACGCGTGGCTTTCTGTTCAGCGACCTGCGCGGCTACAGCTCCTTTGTCGAGCGCTCCGGAGACCAGGCGGCGGCCAAGCTCCTGGCGACGTACCGAGCACTCGTCCGGAAGGTGATCGCCGGCCACCATGGCGCCGAGATCCGGACCGAGGGCGACAGCTTCTACAGACCATGACCCTGCACTCAGTGGACCCGAGAGTCCATTCCGGCCCAGAAGGGCTCGCGCAGCTCGGCCTTCAGGACCTTCCCCGTTCCGCCCTTCGGGAGCGCGTCGCGGAAGACGATCTTCCGGGGGACCTTGATGGCGGCGAGCCGCGCCCGGCAGTGTGCCTGTAGCTCGCGCGCGGTCGCGGTCATGTCCGGCTTGAGCACGACGATCCCGATGGGCACCTCGCCGCGCTTGTCGTCGGGTGCGGCGACGACCGCGCACTCCAGGACGCTTGGGTGAGACCCGAGCGCCACCTCGATCTCGACCGATGACATGTTCTCGCCGGAGCTGATGATGACGTCCTTGGACCGGTCCTTGATCATGATGTAGCCCGCCGGATCGATCGTCGCCATGTCACCGGTGTAGAGCCAACCGCCACGGATGGTGGCCGCCGTCGCCTCCGGGTCGCGGTAGTAGCCGTCCATCACGGTGTTGCCGCGGACGACGATCTCGCCGATCTGCTCGCCGTCGGGTCGGACGTCGGCTCCCTCGGCATCGACCACCCGGATCCGGACACCCGGGATCGCCCAGCCGGTCATCGCCTGGCGTTCCTGTCGGCGCTCGACCGGCTCGCTGTCGGTCAGGAACCCCCTGGGCTGGGCGAGGGTGATGATCGGCGACGTCTCAGTCAATCCGTAGCCGACGATCGCCCGCGTCGCGAACTCGGATTCGAGGGCCCGAACGAGATCCGGCGATGCCGGGGAACCACCGATGATCAGCTGCCGAAGGCTCGAGAGGTCGTAGCTGGACCGCTCCCGACTGTGGAGCAGGGCATTGAAGATCGTCGGGACCGCCAGCAACCGCGTGACCTGGTGGCGCTCGACCAGGGCCATGAGTGCACCCGGGTCGAACCGGCGGAGCATCACGTGGCGACCCCCGACCATGGTCAGGAAGTGCGGTGTCCCCCAGCCGTTGACGTGGAAGAGGGGCACCACGTGGAGGACGACGTCGTCCTCGGTGAATGCCAGGCCGATCTCGGCGGCGACGCTGTGCAGGTACAGCTCGCGATGGGTCATCGCCACGCCTTTGGGCAGGCCCGTCGTCCCGCTCGTATAGAAGAGCTCCGCCATCGAGTTCTCGTCGATGTCGGGGTGCCGAGGATCCGGCGCGCCCGAGGCGAGGAGGGCCTCGTACTCGTGGTCGGCGATCCCGCCGGGGTCGCCATCGAGGACGACGAACGTCGGCCGTGGCGACAGACGCGGACTGATCTCCTTGACGAGCGGCTCGAAGTCGCGGTGGACGAAGACGACCCTGGACGCCGCGTGACCCAGGATGTACTCGATCTCGTGCGGTGCCAGCCGGATGTTGATCGGGTTCAGGACGGCGCCTGCCTCGATCACGCCGTAGTACGCCTCGAGCAGATGGTGGGTGTTGAAGGTGATGAACGAGACGCGGTCGCCGCCCTCGACACCGAGCTCGACGAGGGCATTCGCCAGTCGATGGGTCCGGGTCGCGAACTCGCTGTAGGTGAACCGAGCCTCACCGTCGATGACGCCGACCTTGTCGCCGAAGAACAAGGCCGCGCGGTCCCGGAACTCGAGGACGGAGAGCGGGACGAACACCATCGACCTCCCTGCACTCGGACGCCGTAGCCGGGGCGTTGTGGCCGCGACCACGCGAGCCGTGGTGCCACGATAGCCGTTCGCGAGGGCGGTGCCGGAAGATCAGTGGACGCCGACAGGGGCGGCCTTAAGCTCCGCGACGATCGACGAGGTCCATTCCCGGACGGCGGCCCAGTCGCGATGGTCGCCATACGGGTTCTTGACCATCGACATGACCCGGCGCTCGATGAAGCCGAACTCCTGCTTGTCGGCCTTGCCGGGAAAGAGACGATGGTCGCGGGCGCCGATGAGCTCCCGGAGCTTGTTCCCTTCTGCGGCATCGGCAGGATCGTCGATGTCGCGCCCGAGCGGCCCGCTCGAGAAGAGCCATACCGGTCGCGCCCGCAAGGCATCCGCGGAGTCCTTGACCAGGGTGCGAGCGGGCCCCATCCAGCGGCCCAGATAGATGGCGCTTCCGACCACGACGGCGTGGTACGGCTCGATGGAACCGACCTGTTCGGCATCGACGACGTCCGCCTCGATGCCGGACTCACGGACGGTCTGGGCGATCGACTCGGCGATCTCTCTGGTGCTGCCGTGCTTCGATGACACGGCGATCAACATCTTCATGGCGTATGTCCTTGAGCTACGCGACCGGCACGTGAGCGAGCGCGAGATCCGGATGCCGCATGTCCAGGAGCGAGACGCCGATGCCGTAGGTCAGGAACCGACCCTCGGGCGTGAGCTCCAGGACGCAGCTGCTCGCCTGCCGTGCCTCGGGCAGGATGCTCTGGAGCTCGTTCGACACCACGGCGAGATCGAGGGAGCCCGCCGCGTGGACGATCGCTCGTGCATGGAAGCTGATCGTCGCCGGAGGGATGGGGGTCAGCAGCGCCAGGATCCCACCGCGACGGACGGGCACGGTCACCGCGACCTCCTGTCCCGTCGCGATCGCGTGCGCCTTCCACCCGTCCGGGGCGACGGCGACATACATCCGCTGGTCCACAAGGGCGTACATCACCCCGCTCGATCGAGGCTCGCCGGCAGCGGTGACATGACTGACGATCGCGAACGAGCCCTTCGCCAGTGCCCGCCAGACCGCCTCGCTGCTCACATGTGCCCCGCCGGACGCGGCGTGGTTCGATCCCCGGCTGTCTGTATCCGACGACCCGGCAGTCATTCCATTCGGATCCATCGACGACCTCTCAGTCTGGCGGTCCATCGGATGGGTTGACCGAGGAGATGCCTGAAGCCGCACGATGCGGACAGTGCACCGGGTCGGTCCCGGGCGACCGGGGTAT
The DNA here is from genome assembly GCA_963729175.1 of uncultured Chloroflexia bacterium. GTDB lineage: Bacteria > Chloroflexota > Limnocylindria > Limnocylindrales > CSP1-4 > CAVSMY01. The sequence continues at coordinate 5,361 of CAVSMY010000017.1, forward strand.
GAACCCAGCGAGACACGCCCTGCTGCTCGCAGCATCGTCGTGTCCATGTCGCCCGCCAAGTGCCATCGGTCACTCGAGGCTCGAGGCCGTCATCCTCCACTCGGGACGACCCGGAATGGTCGCGCGACCGGCCCATCCCTCCGATACGCTGCCGTGGATGGTCGCCTGCTCGTCCTGTGCGGCGGACAACCCCGAGGGCCAGCGGTTCTGCGGTTCATGCGGTACCGCTTTGGGGTCGGCTCCTGCCGCCGCACCCTCCGCCCGAGGAACGCAAGGTCGTCACGGCGCTGTTCTGCGACCTCGTCGGCTTCACCGCCACGTCGGAGTCGGCGGACCCTGAGGACATCGACCGGATGCTGTCCGCGTACTTCACCCTCGCGCGCAGGCAGATCGAGGCGCACGGCGGGGTCGTCGAGAAGTTCATCGGCGATGCGGTGCTGGGAGTGTTCGGTGTCCCGGCGGCCCACGAGGACGACCCCGAGCGGGCCGTCCGGGCGGCGCTGCGGATCTGCGAGGACGCCGAGCGGCTGCCGGGCATCGGCGGTGCTCCTCTGCGCCTCCGGATCGGGATCAACACCGGCGAGGCGCTCGTCCGGCTCGGGGTCACCCCGGGCTCGGGCGAGCGGTTCCTCGCCGGCGACGCCATCAACACCGCGAGCCGGATCCAGTCGGTCGCGCCCGAGATGGGGGTCGCGGTGGGTCGCGGGACGTACGAGGCGACCAAGGCGACCTTCGAGTACACCGAGCTCGCACCGGCGACGCCTCAAGGGCAAGACCGAGCCGGTCCGGGTCTTCCATGCGCTCGCCCCGCGAGCCCGGCTCGGGGTCGACCTGACCCGGGCCCACGACTCCCCCTACGTCGGGCGCGAGATCGACCTCGCACTGCTCAAGGGCCTGTTCGACAAGACCGTCGCCGCGAACACCGTCCAACTCGTCACGGTGGTCGGCGAGCCCGGCATCGGCAAGAGCCGCATCGTCGCCGAGCTCCTCGCCCATGCCCAGGCGGCCGCGCCGGCACTCACCTGGCGCCAGGGCCGCTGCCTGCCATACGGCGACGGGGTGACGTTCTGGGCCCTCGGCGAGATCGTCAAGGCCCAGGCCGGCATCCTCGAGACCGACGACCTGACCGTCGCCTCGGCCAAGATCGACGACGCGGTCGCCGGCGGGGCCCGACCGCGACTGGCTCCGTCAACGGCTCCTGCCGCTGGTCGGCGTCGATGCCATCCTCGGGCGCCGAGCGAGAGGAGCTGTTCACCGCCTGGCGGACCTTCCTCGAGACGGTCGCCGAGGAAGCTCCGACCGTTCTCGTCTTCGAGGACATCCACTGGGCCGACGACGCGATGCTCGCGTTCCTCGAGCACCTCGCCGATCGAGCCGAGGGCGTCCCCCTCCTCCTCGTCGCCACCGCTCGGCCCGAGCTCTTCGAGCGCCACGCGGCCTTCGCCTCTGGCCTGCCCAACGTCAACCGCATCAACCTCGCGCCGCTGACCGACGAGGAGACCGGACGGCTGGTCGCCGGGCGACTCGGTGCCGCCGTCCCAGCGGCGCTCCAGGCACCGATCCTCGAGCGGGCCGAGGGCAATCCGCTCTACGCCGAGGAGTTCGTCCGGCTCCTGCGCGATCGCGACCTGCTCGTGGAGACCGATGGGACGGTGTCGCTCCGGCCGGGCGCCGAGGTCCCCCTGCCCGAGTCGATCGGGGCGCTCATCGCTGCCCGGCTCGACACGCTGCCGGCCGAGCGCAAGGCGCTGCTCGCCGACGCCGCGGTCGTGGGCAAGGTCTTCTGGGCCGGCGCGGTCGCCGAGATGGGCGGGCGCGAGGTGGCCGCCGTGACCGAGGCGATGCGCGAGCTGGCTCGCAAGGAGCTCGTCCGAGCGGCCCGCCACTCCTCGATGGCCGGTGAGACCGAGTACGCCTTCTGGCACGTCCTCGTCCGTGACATCGCGTACTCGCAGCTCCCGCGCGCCGCACGGGCGGCGCGCCACGTCGCCGCAGCGGAGTGGCTCGAGACCAAAGCGGGCGACCGCTCCGAGGACATCGCCGAGGTCCTTGCCCACCACTACGCCACCGCGCTCGAGCTCACCCGGGCCGCCGGCGAGACCCAGCAGGCCGCCGAGCTCGAGGCTCGGGCGCTGCGGTTCCTCATGCTGGCGGGCGAGAAGGCGATGTACCTCGACGCGGCAACGGCCTTGGCCGAGTTCGAGAAGGCGCTGTCCTTGGCGCCTTCGGGACACCATGCACGACCAGAGATCCTCGCGAGGTTCGGCCAGGTCGCCTACGAGGTGGGACTGACTCGAGAGGCGTCGGCGGCTCTCGATGAGGCGACCACGTCGTTCCTCGAACGAGGGGACCTCCGGGCGGCGGCCCGGTCCATGTTCACGCACTTCGGGGCGCTCCAGGCCATGGGGGATCCGCGCCAATGGACGATCATGCCGGAGGCCGCGATCCTGCTCGAACCGCTGCCTCCTGGTCCAGAGCTGTTCGACGTGCTGGCACGCGTGGCGGCCAACGAGATCCAACAGGGACGCGACGATGACGCCCTCCGCACGGCGGATCGTGCCTTGAGGATCGCGAGCGAGAACGGCATGCGCCGTCCAGCATTGGCGGTGCGGGTGCGAGGCCTGGCGCGTGTCGATCTCGGAGATCCGGGCGGGTTCGAGGACCTGCGAGAGGCGATCACGCTGGCGATCGAGGCCGGGGGCCGTGGCGTGCCCGGTACGTACAACGACCTCGCCTCTGCGTTGGCCCTCGCCCGCGGGCCCGCAGCGGCCCTCGACATCCAGCGCGAGGGGATCGCCTTCGCCGCCGCGCGCGGGCTTTCGTCGTCGGTCGACTTCATGACCATGAACCTGCTCAACATCCTCTACGAGACGGGAGAACCCGATGAGGCGCTCCGCGGCGTCGCCGAGACAGCCCGGCGGATGGAGGCGAACCAGGAGCTCTGGGCGCTCCTGGGGATCCGCGTCCTCGAGGCGATGATCCACGTCCTGCGCGGCACGAGCGAGCTCGTGTCCGGTGGGCTCGATTGGCTGGAGCAGACGGCGCGCCGGACCGAGATGGGACCGAGCATCGTCTCGTGCCTCGGTATCTCGGCGATCGCGCGCGCGAGCCTCGGGCAGACGGAGGCGTCGCGGGCATTGCTGACCGATGTCGAGGCGTATCCGAACAGCAAGGCGTTCACGAGCGAGTCCGGGCTGCTTCCATGGATGGTCCGGACGGCAGTCGCGATCGGCGACCTGCGCCTGGCCGAGGAGTTCGTCGCGGCGCCGGAGCCCCGCTATCCGTACGACCAGCACTCGGTCGTTTCGGCTCGGGCCGTGACCACCGAGGCTCGCGGAGACCTCCCGGCAGCCGCCGAGCAGTACGCAGATGCCGCGGGTCGCTGGGAGCGGTTCGGCGTCGTGCCCGAGCAGGCGTTCGCGCTTCTTGGCCAGGGTCGATGCCTGCTCCGGCTGGATCGGCCGACCGAGGCGAGGCCGATCCTGCAGCGTGCCCGCGAGGTCTTCGAGCGACTCGGGGCGACGCCCGCGCTCGCCGAGACGGACGCGCTCCTTCGGTCCGGTGCTCGAACGGCGCCGATCGATGGATGAAGTACACTCCTGGTCTTCGCGCTCGACGGACGCTCCGGTCTGCGTCCGCGGCCTCGGCCGCCCGATCTCGATCCTCTTGCCGCCCTGACCGGGCCCCGCATCTGCGGGAGGGCCCTCAGGGAGCACCTACTCCGTGACCTTCGACAGCCTCGGGCTGGCGCCCGACTACCTGCGCGCCGTCGCCGACGAGGGCTACGACGAGCCCACGCCGGTCCAGCGCCAGACCATCCCCCTCGTCCTCGCCGGCCGCGACGTGCTCGCGGCCGCGCAGACAGGCACCGGCAAGACGGCCGCGTTCGTCCTTCCGATGCTGCAGGTCCTCGCCAAGTCGGACCGGCACAGCGGCGACGCCGGCTCGGCGGATGGCAAGCAGAGGCGCGCACCCGTCCGGGCGCTGGTGCTCGCGCCCACCCGCGAGCTCGCGCTCCAGGTGGAGCAGAGCGTCCGCACGTATGGGAAGCGCCGCCCCGTCCGCTCCGTGGCGATCTACGGCGGAGTCGGCTTCAACCCGCAGGCGAGCGCCCTCCGCAAGGGCCCGCCGATCGTCGTGGCAACCCCCGGCCGGCTGCTCGACCACGTGTCGCAGCGGACGATCGACCTCTCCCGGGTGGAGATCCTCGTTCTCGACGAGGCGGACCGCATGCTGGACATGGGCTTCATCCGCGACATCCGCCGGGTGCTGGCGCTGCTCCCCGCCCGACGCCAGAACCTGCTGTTCTCGGCGACCTTCTCGGACGAGATCCGCGCCCTGGCCGCCGGCCTGTTGGTCGATCCCGCGACCGTCGATGTGGCCCCCCGCAACACCGCCGCCGCGCTCGTCGAGCAGGTGGTCATCCGGGTGGACCGCGAGCGCAAGCGCGACCTGCTGACCCACCTCGTCCGTTCGCGCCGCGTCTCGCAGGCGCTGGTCTTCACGCGGACGAAGCACGGAGCCGATCGCCTCACCGAGCAGCTCGTCCGGGACGGGATCGCAGCCGCCGCCATCCATGGCAACAAGAGCCAGGGTCAACGCACCAAGGCGCTCGATGCCTTCAAGGCCGGGCGCGTGGGCATCCTGGTGGCGACCGACATCGCTGCCCGAGGCATCGACATCGAGGCTCTGCCGCACGTCGTGAACTATGAGCTCCCGACCGTGGCACAGGACTATATCCACCGCATCGGCCGGACCGGCCGCGCCGGCGTCGGCGGCCGGGCGATCTCGCTCGTGAGCGTGGACGAGGCCGAGATCCTGCTCGAGATCCAGCGCCTCCTGCGGCGGCCGCTGCCGTGGGAAGTGGTACCGGGCTTCGAGCCAGATCGTTCCATCCGCGCCGAGCCCATCCGCCTCCGATCCGGCGACCCGGGCCGTCGCCACGGCGACTCACGACGACCCTCTCGTGCAGCGCGTCGTCAGAGCCGCGGGGCCTCGATCGGCCATGGCAGGTCGTTCGGCCGAGGCGACGCCCGGCCGGCATCCACCCAGGACCGCCGCCCGGCGGGCCACGAAGGATCGCGCCGCGCTGGTGCACCGACGAGCACCGATCCGCGTGGCGAGCAGGTCCGTCATCCGGTCGAGCTCCCCGGCGAGCGGCTCCGCCGGGCGGGACGCTAGACTCCCGCTCGAGATCGACGAACGCTTGGAGGGGGCGCGGTGAGCCAGCCACGAATCACGCCTGCGCGGTGGGTGGCCGGAGTCTTGACCCTCTTCGTCCTGGTCGGATGCGGGAGCGGTGCCACGCCGGCTGCCTCGACGGGCGCGGACCCGGCGCACGACAAGCTCGCCCAGATCCAGGCACGTGGAACCCTGGTCCTGCCGACCGACCCGGCGTATCCGCCTTCGTCCTTCGCGGTCGAGGGAGCGGCGCGCTCGCCCGGGTCCCACTGCAAGGACGACCAGCTCACCCGTGCCGAGCTCGACGGCTACGACGTCTCCGCGGGCAACCTCATCGCCGATGCGCTCGGGGTCGAGCCGTGCTATGTCGTGCCGACCTGGACCGAGATGCTGGCAGGTCACTGGGGCGACCGCTGGGACATCGCCTTCGCCTCGATCGGGGTCGCCGTGGATCGGATGCCGAACCTCTACTTCACCAAGCCGTACATCGGGTCGCCTGAGCGCCTGTGGGTCAAGAGCGATGCGACGGCGCAGAAGATGAGCGACCTCGATGGCAAGAGGATCGGCGTCTGCACGGCCTGCTGGGCCGACCTGTATCTCCAGAAGCGCCTCAAGGTCCCGGGCCTGGACATCAGCTACGAGGTCGACGATGCCCAGATCATCGGCTACGCGGTCGAGGCGGCAGGCCTCCAGGACGTCGCCGACGGCAAGCTCGATGCGTTCCTCTGCGCGGACACGGTCGCCCAGGGGCTCATCGACAAGGGCGTCCAGCTCCGCGGCATCGAGCCCGAGGCGTACATCGCCATCCCTGCCGGTGCGATCGACAAGTCGTCCGGCAAGGACGTCAAGTCGCTCTTCGACTTCGTCAACCGGACGCTCGAGGCGCGGTTCGCCGACGGCACCCTCAAGACCCTGTCGATGAAGTACTTCGGGCACGACTATGCGACCGCCGCTGCCGGGGTCGACCCGGCGGCCTTCGGGCAGGACGTCCACTGATGTCGGGCTCTCGTGGCTAGCCGAACGTGAAGCAGTACGCCTCGGCGCCGGCCTCCTCGAACTCGATCTCGAAGCGCTGCTCGGCGACGATCCCGGACTGGCGGATCAGCTGGTAGGTCCGCTGGGCCTGGAGGATGCCTCGACCGTCGGCATCGACGTCGGTCCCCTGGGCGCCGTCGATCGGCCGGCCGTCGAGCCGGACCCGGAACGGGATCGCGACGCCCTTCGTCGTCGGTCCCATGACGAGGTTCAGGTCGCGGGCGTGGAACTGGAAGACGATCCGAGCGCCCGGCTCGTTCGACGCAGCGGCGGGCCGCGAGACGGTCCAGCTCCCGGCAAGCCCCCAGTGGTTGAGCGGGACGCGACCCGGCACGTCGTAGGCGTGCGGTCGACCGGACACAGCCTCGCCCTCGGACACGAAGCCGGTGCGCTGATCGGACCCGACATACGTCTCGGGTGACCGGAGCGTCCGGCGATCGGCGGCCACCTCGAGCCCCTGCGGCTCGACCATCACGAGGCCCCGGTCGACGTCGCGGGCGCCGGCGGCGATGAGCAGCTGCTGGATGACCATCTCGGTCATCGCGTACTCGCCCTCGCCGAAGTGGTGGAAGCGGATCCGTCCCTCGGCGTCGGCGACATACAGCGCCGGCCAGAAGTGGTTGGCGAATGCGCTCCAGACCAGGTACTCGCTGTCGATCGCGATCGGATAGCCGACCTCGAAGGCTCGCGCCTGCTCGGTGATGTTCTCGATGTCGCGCTCGAAGCCGAACTCGGGCGTGTGGACACCGACGATCGTCAGCCCGGCACGCTCGTAGGTCGACGCCCAGGCCCGCAGATACGGCAGCGTCCGCAGCCAGTTCACGCAGGTATACGTCCAGAAGTCGACGAGGACGACCCGGCCCCGGAGTCCCTCGGGGCTCAACGGCGGCGAGCCGAGCCAGCCGGTGGCGCCATCGAACGATGCCAGTCGGCCCTCGACCGGCAGCTCGAAGGCCTCGCCATCGGGCCGATGGAAGAACGATCGGAAGAGTCCCGGACCGGCCGCCTCGTCGGGCATCGCGGCAAGTCTCTCATCCCCGGACGGTGCCGTGAGCGGGCCGACGGCGGGATGGTCCACCACCGACCCGGTACTTTCCGGTGGGTATGCGCACCGCCCTTTCGGCGCGATGGTGTGCAGTACGCCCGTTCCCCCATCGTGCCCTGCGCCGATGGAGGCCGGGCTTGATGTGGCCGATGACCGGTCGAGTGCGCGCACCATCAGGCGGGAGAGCTGGCCCAGATGCATCTTGTGACGATCGCTACGCAGCGTCGACGACGCTTCATCGCGGGTGGCCTTGGCCTCCTCCTCCTCGCCGCCCTCGCGGCGCCGCTCTCCGTGTCCGCCCTGCTGATCGATGTGACGCCCGGAGCGCAGTCGCCGAGCCCCGTGCCAGCGGGCTCGACGACGACCTACAACGTGCAGGTCACGAACTTCCTCGGACAGGCCCGGTCCGTCTCGATCACGTCGATCAGCGGCCTGCCGGCCGGAGCGAGCCTCCAGTCGTCGACCTGCGTCGGGATCGCCAGCGGTGACACCGAGACGATCGTCGTGGTCGTCGCGACGTTGGGCTCGACACCGCTCGGCACGTACCCGATCACGATGACCGCGACACGCCGGAGCAACAACAGCTCCAACTGCACCGGCGGAGTCAACGACACGCTGGACGGATCCGGTCAGCTCGTCGTCGGCAAGGCGAATCAGACGATCACCTTCGGCGCGCTCGGCGGCAAGACGTTCGGCGATGCCGACTTCGCGGTGAGTGCCACGGCGTCGTCAGGCCTGACGGTCACCTTCAGCTCGACGACGACCGGCGTCTGCACCGTCAGCGGCACGACCGTCCACATCGTCGCCGCGGGCGGCTGCACGATCCAGGCCGACCAGGCCGGGAATGCCACCTACAACGCCGCGCCGTCGGTCCCGCAAAGCTTCACCGTCAGCAAGGCGAACCAGACGATCAGCTTCGGGGCCCTCTCAGCCAAGCAGGTCCTGGATCCAGACTTTTCGGTCAGCGCCACGGCCTCATCGGGGCTCACGGTCACGTTCAGCTCGACGACCGCGAGCGTCTGCACCGTCAGCGGCACGACCGTCCACCTCGTCACGACCGGCACCTGCACGATCAGGGCCGACCAGGCCGGCGATGCGAACTACAACGCCGCGTCACCCGTCTCGCAGAGCTTCGCCGTCGGCACGGCCGACCAGACGATCACCTTCGGCTCGCTCGCCGACAAGACCTATGGTGATGCCGACTTCTCGGTCGGCGCCACGGCCTCGTCGGGCCTGACGGTCACGTTCAGCTCGACCACGACGGGCGTCTGCACGGTCAGCGGCACGACCGTCCACATCGTCGCCGCGGGTGGCTGCACCATCCAGGCCGACCAGGCCGGCGATGCCACCTACAGCGCGGCGACGCCGGTCCTCCAGAGCTTCACGGTCGACAAGGCTGACGCCGTCATCGACGTGTCGGGCTACAGCGGCACCTATGACGGCGCCGCCCACGGCGCCACGGGCTCCGCGACCGGGGTCTTCAGCGAGGACCTGAGTGGCGACCTCGACCTCGGTGCCACGTTCACCGACGTCCCCGGCGGGACGGCCGACTGGACCTTCACCGATACCTCCGGCAACTACAACGATGACTCGGGCTCGGTCTCGATCGACATCGCCAAGGCCGATGCCGACTGCTCCTCGATCGTCGGCTTCAGCGGTCCGTACGATGCCACCGCTCATGGCGCCACGGGTGCCTGCTACGGCGTCGACGGGGTCACTGCCCTCGACACGACCTCGACCTGGGTGCGACGTTCACCGACGTCCCCGGCGGGACGGCCGACTGGACCTTCACCGATACCTCCGGCAACTACAACGATGACTCGGGCTCGGTCTCGATCGACATCGGCCAGGCCGACCAGACGATCGACTTCCCTGTCCTGGCCGACAAGACCTTCGGTGATGCCGACTTCGATGTCAGCGCCACCGCCTCGTCCGGGCTGACGGTCAGCTTCACCTCGACGACCCCGAGCACCTGCTCGATCTCCGGCACGACCGTCACGATCCTGGCCGCTGGCGGCTGCACGATCATGGCCGACCAGGCCGGCGACGCGTCGTACAACCCGGCGCCGTCCGTCTTCCAGAGCTTCGACATCGCCAAGGCCGATCCCGACTGCTCCTCGATCGTCGGCTTCAGCGGTCCGTATGACGCCACCGCCCACGGCGCCACGGGTGCCTGCTACGGCGTCGACGGGGTCACTGCCCTCGACACCCTCGACCTGGGTGCGACGTTCACCGACGTCCCCGGCGGGACGGCCGACTGGACCTTCACCGATGCCTCCGGCAACTACAACGATGACTCGGGCTCGGTCTCGATCGACATCGCCAAGGCCGATGCCGACTGCTCCTCGATCATCGGCTTCAGCGGTCCGTACGACGCCACCGCTCATGGCGCCACGGGTGCCTGCTACGGCGTCGACGGCGTCACTCCGCTGACCGACCTCGATCTCGGTGCCTCGTTCACCGACGTCCCCGGCGGGACGGCCGACTGGACCTTCACCGATACCTCCGGCAACTACAACGATGACTCGGGCTCGGTCTCGATCGACATCGCCAAGGCCGATGCCGACTGCTCCTCGATCGTCGGCTTCAGCGGTCCGTACGACGCCACCGCCCATGGCGCCACGGGTGCCTGCTACGGCGTCGACGGGGTCACTGCCCTCGACACCCTCGACCTGGGTGCGACGTTCACCGACGTCCCCGGCGGGACGGCCGACTGGACCTTCACCGATACCTCCGGCAACTACAACGATGACTCCGGCTCGGTCTCGATCGACATCGCCAAGGCCGATGCCGACTGCTCCTCGATCATCGGCTTCAGCGGGACCTATGACGGGATCGCCCATGGCGCGGCCGGCGCATGCACCGGCGTCGACGCCGGTGCGGCGGCCACCGGTAGCACGCTCGATCTCGGAGCGATCGTTCACCGACGTCCCGGGCGGGACCGCCGACTGGACCTTCACCGGCGGAACGAACTACGCAGACCAGTCCGGCTCGGTCGTCGATCGACATCGCCAAGGCCGACCCTGACTGCTCGTCGATCGTCGGCTTCACCGGCCCGTTCGACGGGAACCCGCACGGCGCGACCGGTGCCTGCTATGGCGTCGATGGCGTCACGGCGCTCGACACCCTCGACCTGGGTGCGACGTTCACGAACGTCCCCGGCGGGATCGCCGACTGGACGTTCACCGACATCAGCGGCAACTACAACGATGACTCGGGCTCGGTCTCGATCAACATCGGGACCCTTGGTCAGACCATCACCTTCGGGGCCCTCTCGAACAAGACGTATGGTGCCGCCGACTTCGCCGTCAGCGCCACCGCCAGCTCGGGCCTGACGGTCACCTTCAGCTCCACCACGACCGGCGTCTGCACCGTCAGCGGCTCGACCGTCCATCTCGTGTCGACCGGGACCTGCACGATCAAGGCCGACCAGGCCGGCAACGCCACGTACAACGCGGCGCCGTCGGTGTCGCAGAGCTTCACGGTCGGCAAGGCCAGCCAGACGATCACCTTCGGTGCTCTGTCGAACAAGCCCGTCACCGCGGCCGACTTCACGGTCAGCGCCACGGCCTCGTCCGGCCTCGCGGTCACGTTCAGCTCGACGACGACCGGCGTCTGCACCGTCAGCGGCTCGACCGTCCATCTCGTCGACGACCGGCACCTGCACGATCAAGGCCGACCAGGCCGGCAACGCGAACTACAACGCCGCGCCCTCGGTCTCGCGCAGCTTCAGCGTCACCAAGGCCAACCAGACGATCACCTTCGGCGCCCTCGCCGACAAGCAGCTCGGTGCCGCGGACTTCAGCGTCAGCGCCACCGCCAGCTCGGGTCTCGCCGTCAGCTTCAGCTCGACGACGACCGGTGTCTGCACCGTCAGCGGCTCGACCGTCCATCTCGTCACGACCGGCACCTGCACGATCCAGGCGAGCCAGGCCGGCAACGCCACGTACAACGCCGCGACCCCGGTGTCGCAGAGCTTCACGGTCGGCAAGGCCGATCAGACCATCACCTTCGGCGCACTGTCCAACAAGCCCGCTGGTGCCGCCGACTTCGCCGTCAGCGCCACCGCCAGCTCGGGCCTGACGGTCACCTTCAGCTCGACCACGACCGGCGTCTGCACCGTCAGCGGCTCGACCGTCCATCTCGTGACGACCGGGACCTGCACGATCAAGGCCGACCAGGCCGGCAACGCCACGTACAACGCGGCGCCGTCGGTGTCGCAGAGCTTCACGGTCGGCAAGGCCAGTCAGACGATCACCTTCGGCGCTCTGTCGAACAAGCCCGTCACCGCGGCCGACTTCACGGTCAGCGCCACGGCGTCGTCCGGCCTCGCGGTCACGTTCAGCTCGACGACGACCGGCGTCTGCACCGTCAGCGGCTCGACCGTCCATCTCGTCACGACCGGCACCTGCACGATCAAGGCCGACCAGGCCGGCAACGCGAACTACAACGCCGCGCCCTCGGTCTCGCGCAGCTTCAGCGTCACCAAGGTCAACCAGACGATCACCTTCGGCGCCCTCGCCGACAAGCAGCTCGGTGCCGCGGACTTCAGCGTCAGCGCCACCGCCAGCTCGGGTCTCGCCGTCAGCTTCAGCTCGACGACGAGCGGTGTCTGCACCGTCAGCGGCTCGACCGTCCATCTCGTCACGACCGGCACCTGCACGATCCAGGCGAGCCAGGCCGGCAACGCCACGTACAACGCCGCGACCCCGGTGTCGCAGAGCTTCACGGTCACGAATGCCCCGGGCTCGGTCATCCGGATCTACGGCAGCGACCGCTATGGCACCGCCGCCAAGGTGTCTGCCGCGACCTTCTCGCCGGGCGTCCCGGTCGTTCTGATCGCCACCGGCGAGAACTATCCCGATGCCCTGGCCGGCGGTCCGGCTGCGGCGAAGCTGGGCGGGCCGGTGCTGCTGGTCCGGCAGAACTCGATCCCGTCGATCGTCCAGACCGAGCTCGCCCGCCTCAAGCCGGCGAAGATCATCGTCCTCGGCGGCCCGAAGATCGTGTCCGATGGCGTCAAGTCCGCGCTCGGCGCCTACACGACCGGCACCGTGACGCGGATCTACGGCAAGGACCGCTACGGCACGGCCGCCAAGCTGTCCGCGGCGACCTTCTCGCCCGGCGTCCCGGTCGTCTACATCGCGACGGGCCAGAACTACCCTGACGCGCTGTCCGGCAGTGCGTCCGTCGCGAAGCTCGGCGGGCCGATCCTGCTCGTCACCTCCACCACGATCCCCGGGCCCGTCGCCACGGAGCTCGGCCGGCTCAAGCCCGCCAAGATCGTGATCCTCGGTGGTCCGGTGATCGTGTCGAACGCCGTCAGCACCGCGCTCGGCTCCTACACGACCGGCACCGTCACCCGCCTCTTCGGGTTGGACCGCTACACGACCTCCGCGAAGGTCTCGGCAGCGACGTTCTCGCCGGGCGTCCCGGTCGTGTTCATCGCGACCGGCCAGAACTTCCCGGATGCACTCGCCGCCGGGCCGGCCGCCGCCGCCGACGGTGGCCCGGTCCTGCTGGTCCGCCAGAACGCGATCACGGCGGCCGTGGCCGCCGAGCTGACCCGGCTCAAGCCGGCGAAGATCATCGTCCTGGGCGGCCCGACGATCGTATCGGACGCGGTGAAGACGGCACTCGCCGCCTATCTCGCGCCGTAGCGACCACGACCTCGCAGCTCACGTCCGGCCGTCCCCACGGGGGCGGCCGGACCTCGTTTCGGAGGGCATCGACGTGACGATCGAGACCTCGACGGCCGATCCGGCCGAGGACACCTCCGGGCGCCCACATCGTCGGGTGATCCTGGTCGTCCGGACGATGCTCGTGATGCTCGGCGTCGCCGCCGTGGTCCTGCTCGGCCTTGGCCTCGCGGCCCTGATCCTCGGAGACGGCTCCCGGGCATCAACGCCCGCCACGACATGGCTTCGCGACGTCTTCGGCAACGTCTTCGGCGTGGTCGCGTTCGCGATCGCGGCTGCGCTCGGCGTCCCTGCCGGGATCGGCCTGTGGGCGCTCTCCGGCGCGACCGGCGAGGACGCGGTGCCGGCGCTCGGGCAGCCCGCCCGCTTCCTGCTTCTGGGCGCAGCAGCCGGGCTGACCGGGCTCACGGCCGTCGTCCTCCTCGTCGCGACGGACATCGCCGCGGTGGTCGACCTGGGCCTCATCGGGCTTGTCGCGGTGAGCAGCTTCGGGCTCGGCGGGGCGGCGGCCTTCTCGCCGCACTTCGGTCGGGCACTCGCCGCGGCGATCGCGCTGGGACTGATCGCAGCGGCCACGCTTCGGGTGCTCACGACCCTGCTGTCGATCTCGGGATGACCCGAGCGCACGCCGGCTGACGTCGCGGCGATACTCGGGGGCGTGATCGACCTGGCCTCCGTCCGTCTCGAGTTCGTCGGCGAGCTGTGGTACTGGCGCGGTCCGGCACCGTTCCACTTCGTCACCGTGCCCGAAGGCGGCTCGGAGCTGCTGAAGTCCCTGTCCCCGATCGTGAGTTACGGCTGGGGCATGATCCCGGTCCGGGTCCGGATCGGGGCGACCGTCTTCGAGACCTCGCTGTGGCCGAGGGACGGGCGGTTCGTCGTCCCGATCCGCGACGCCGTCAGGGCCGCCGAGGGACTCCGTCTGGGTGACGTGGTCGCCGTCGAGCTCGGCATCCGATCCTGACGGGTCAGGCCCGGAACGTGCCGGTCAGGGTCACCGCACCGAGGACCTGGGCGCCCGCGAGCGCCTGCCGGACGGCCCGGCCGTCGGGGTGATCGGCGAGGCCGAGTGGCGCGGCCAGCGCGGTCAGGGTGAATCGGTAGTGGTGGGTGCCTGACGGCGGGCACGGACCGCCGTAGCCGACCTTCCCGAAGTCGTTGCGGCCCTGCTGTGGCGTCGCCGCGGTCGGCGGGACACCGGACGGGAGGTGGGTCGTCGACGCCGCGATGTCGAGGACCGACCAGTGGACCCAGTCGTGGCCGTCGGGATCGTCGACGAAGAGGACGAGCGCCGTCGTCCCGGCGGGCGGGTCGGACCACGACAGCTCGGGTGAGACGTCCCGGCCGTGACAGGTGGACTCGACCGGGATCGGACCGCCCTCGCGGAAGGCGGTCGAGGTGAGGGTGAACGGTCCGACGCTCGGCATCGACGAGGCCTCCGGTGATGCGAGGTGGGATGGCGACGGGGACGGGACCGAGGACGTCGGCGACGACATGGCCGGCGACCCGGACACCTGACCGCCGGTCGCAGAGGGTGTGGCAGCCGCCGGTGACGAGGCGCCGATGCCGCAGCCGACGACGACGCTCGCGACCAGGACGATGCCGAGAGCCCGTCCGAACACGACGCGCGCCGGGTCAGCCCTCGGGCTGGTAGCGGCGCTCGCCGGTGTCGCGATCGAGGAAGACCCGCATCCGGGTGCCCGACGTCGGGTCGACGAAGACCTCGTTGGTCGGCTGGAACCGCGAGTCGAGCGCCGTCCCACCCGGTTCGCCGCCCGGTGGCCCGACCGTCGCCGGGACCTCCGCGGCGGCCGAGCGGTAGCGGATCCGCTCGAGGCCGATGGAGACGATGCAGGCGACGCCGATGAACGCGGTCATGAGCCCGACGAGGACGAGCCCGATCGAGCCCTCGTTCTCGACGGCGGCGATCCAGATGCCCACCGCCACGAGCATCACTCCCAGGACGACGACGAAGGCGCGCGCAAAGGTGAGCATCCCGTTTCCCCTGTCAGTCCATCACCGACGACGTCGCCGTCGCATCCGGCTCGACGACGACCGCGGTGCCGTAGGCGACGATCTCCGACATCGAGCCGCCGAGCTCGGAGCTGTCGAACCGGAACGACAGGACCGCGTTCGCCCCCATCAGGGTCGCGTTCTCGACCATCCGATCGATCGCCTGGCGGCGGGTGTCCTCGAGCAGCGAGGTGTACTCGTGGATCTCCCCGCCGGCGAGCGACCGGAACTGGGCCGCGATGTTCCCGGCGAGCCCGCGACTCCGGACGACGAGCCCGAAGACATGGCCCTTCACCTCGACGACGCGTTGGCCGGTCAGGACCGGCGTGCTGACGATGATCATGTGCCCAGCATGCTCCGCAGCGCGACGGCGCGCCAGTGCCGATCGGCCGGCTCAGCCGGCGTCGGGGCGCCCCGCGGGACCCCCACGGAGCCACAGCCCGACACCGGTCGGTCGGACCGCGGCGTCGATCGTGCCGACCATGTCGCGCGAGATCGTCTCGAGGCTGACCTCGTCGCGGAGCCGGTCGGCGAACGCGCTGGCGAGCTCCTCGCCATCGTGGCGGGCCCGGTCGAAGCGCCGGTCGACGGCAGCCTGGACCCACCGGCGGATCGGCTGGAACAGCGCGGCGACGACGAGGGTCGAGACGGCGACCGCCAGGGTGTTGCCCTCCGTGATCGGGGCGAGGACGCTCTGGAGCCCGACCACGAGGACGACGAAGGCGACCACGAGCCCGCCTGTGACGATCGCCCACGACACCGTCCGACTGACGATCCGGTCGATCTCGTACAGGCGATAGCGGAGGATCGCGATGCCGATGGCGATCGGGAGGATCGGGAGCGACAGCAGCGCCATGACCCAGATGACGTTCGTCGCGTCCCCGGCGGGGCCGATCGTCGCGAGGATCAGCAGGACGACCGACAGCGAGACCGCCGCGGCGAACCATTTGACCTGCTGGCGCACGAGGTCGTCGCCGGTCCGGAAGCGGACGACGGCCGCGAAGACCGAGACCGGCAGGATGACCACGACGAGGGTGCTCGTGAAGAGCGAGAAGAAGCCTTGGTACCGCCCGACGACCTCGAGGCCGAACGGGTTCTCGACCGGGTAGGTGTCCGACAGCGGCCCCGGCATGAACGCGACGCCGACGACCTGGACGACGCCCACGACCGCGTACACGGCGGCCACCAGGCGCCAGCGCCGAGACGGCAGCCGGCCGGTCGGGAAGATGAGCGGCAGGAACCCGACGATCCCGATCAAAACCAGCTGGAGCGACCACAGGGCGGCCCAGGCGAAGAAGGTCGCGGCCGCGGACGGGCCCTGGCCGGTCTCGATCCGGAACATCGGATACACCAGGCCGATCGCGGCGACGACCTGGAGGATGCCGGTCCACCACAGCAGCCAGCCGACGCGATTGCCCGGGATCCGAGTCAGCAGGATCGCGCCGACGACCGAGAACGACGACACCATCGCCAGGAACGGGATCGTGACGATCGCGCCGACGAACGTCGGCGACCACGGGACGGACTGCGACGCCGCCACGGTCTGGACCGCCAGGAGCACGATCATCAGGCCGATCGCACCCAGGCAGATCGCCCAGACCACGATCGGCCGGGCCCGGCCGAGCGGTCCCGGCGAGGTGGCAGGGGCGGTGATGTCGGCCACGTCGCGACGATGCGGCCGGAGCGCCCGGGGCGTCAAGACGGCGCCGGCCAGTGTCGCGGTGACCGACCGCGGCGGCCATCGCCGAGCCGGCGTAGAGTCCGGACGTCGAGCGAGATGATCGGAGGGGCACGATGGACGGCGGGTTGATGGTCGTGGCGACGATCCCGGTGAGCGACCTCGAGCGGGCGCGAGCCTTCTATGGCGAGACCCTCGGCCTGGAGTTCCTGTGGGCGAACCCGGCATCGATCCGGTTCCGCTGCGGTGACGCGAGCGAGATCTCGGTGTTCCGACGCCCGGCGACCGAGACGGTCCACACCCTCGCTCACTTCGAGGTCGCCGACATCCGGGCGGTCGTCCAGGAGCTCGAGGCGAACGGCGTGACGTTCCTCGACTACGACGAAGGGCCGCTCATCACGACCGGCCATGTCGCCCGGATCGGGCCGGCCTGGGGCGCCTGGTTCCGCGACCCGGATGGCAACACCCTCGGGTTGCGGCAGGTCGATCCGGTCCCCTGATCGGCGGCGATCCCGACAGGCAGCGCCGCGGGCCGCCTACGACTCGCCCGGCGCGGCCTCGAGCGTGCCATCGACCGGCGGAGCGGCGCCCCTGGCCCAGCCGACCAGGCGGCGTGCGTCAGGTGGTCTTCACGAGCGGTCGCGGGTCAGGCGGTCAGCGCCTCGAGCAAGCTCGACCAGGCCGCGAGATAGGCGTCGACGTCGTCGTCCTGTGCGGCGATCGAGCACACCGGCCCGGCTCCGGCGATCGCCTCCCAGACGCCCCGATTCGCGAGCCAGATCCGGATGAGCCGGGTCAGCAGGTCATCGGCACAGGCCCGCGCCTCGTCGGCGTCGCGGACCGGGGTCGGACGGAACGTGTACCCGGCTCGCGGCCCGAGGTGGTGGATGTGCCACCCGACGCCGGAGCTCTCGACGGCGGCACGCATCCCTTCGGCGAGCCGCTCCCCGAGCGCCTGGGTCCGGACGTAGGCGTCCGGCAGGAGGATCTCGGTCAGGACCGCCCGGGCCGCCGCCATGGCCAGGGCGTTGCCGAACAGCGTCCCGCCGATCGCGACGAGGTTCGAGCGCTCGCCGTCGGGTCCCTTCTCCTGGCGCAGCACCTCCGCGACGGCGTCGGTCGTGCCCCAGGCCCCGAACGGGATGCCGCCGGCGACCGACTTGCCGAGGACGACGAAGTCCGGGTCCAGACCCCACGCTCCCACGAGCCCGCCGGGGCCGGAGATCTGGGTGTGGGTCTCGTCGATCGCGAGCAGCGTCCGATGCCGCCGGGTGATCTCCCGGAGACCGTCGTGATAGCCCGGGTCGGGCAGGATGAGCCCGAAGTTGTTCGTCAGGGCCGGCTCGGTCAGGACGACCGCGATGTCCTCCGTCTCGAGGGCGCGCTCGAGCGCCGCGAGGTCGTTGAGCGGGACGAGGACCGTCTCCTCGGTCGCCGAACGGGGCACGCCGCGCTCCTCGGTCACGGTCCGTCGCTGCCCGTCCCACTCGACGAGCGCCTCATCGAGATGGCCGAGATAGTGGCCGTCGAACAGCACGACCTTCTCGCGGCCGGTCGCGACGCGGGCGACCCGGATCACCTCCGTGTTCGCCTGGGTCGCCGACGAGGTGTATTGCCACTTCGCCAGCCCGAACCGCCCCGCCAGCTCCTCGGACACGATGATCGCGTCCTCGGACGGGAGGAGGAACTGGTTGCCGCGGGCGATCCGATCGGTCACGGCCCGGACGAGCGGCTCGGGCGCGTAGCCGCAGAACATCGACAGGTCGGCGATGTTGAAGTCGTGGTACGAATGGCCATCGACGCACCGGAACCGGGACCCGGCACCGTCGACCACCCACGGCGGGGCATGGTGGTAGCTGCTCATGTGCCAGGCCATCGGGACACCGTTCGGCATCGACGTGCGAGCCCGCTTCCGGAGCGCCGCCGAGCGCGGGTGGGCCTCCCGGAACGTCGCATCCTCGGCGTTCTTCAGCGTCTGGATCCGGGCCCGGTCGATGGTCTGGGTCGTCATCGGCTCACCGTAGCGCCTCGCCCGGGCGGAGCGTGCTACGTTGCGTCCGTGGCGACGGAGCTCGGAGCTTGATCATCGGACGGATCGTCTCGATGCGCTCGGCCCACCCGGCCCGATCCCGATGAGCGGCGACGTCCTGGTGACGTTCGCCGACTACGAGGACGCCTACCCCGCCGGCGTCGGACTGCTCGCCGAGCACGGACTGCGGATCCGATCGGCACCGAAGCTCGGGGCGCGTTCGCCGGCCGAGCTGCGGCGCCTTCCTCGGCGACGCGGTCGCGGCGATCGTGTCGACCGACCCATTCGACCGATCGGTGCTGGCCTCTCATCCGTCGTTGCGGGTCATCGCCCGCGTCGGAGTCGGCGTCGATTCGATCGACCTCGCCGCCGCGACCGAGCACGGCATCGTCGTGACGATCGCGGCGGGCGCGAACGACGCGACCGTCGCCGACCACACGCTCGCCCTGATCCTCGCCTCGATCCGTGACATCGCGGGCCACGACCGGCGGATCCGGGCCGGTCGCTGGGAGCGCTCCGGCCCGGCGACGACCGGCCAGCTGACCGGCTCGACGGTCCTGATCGTCGGCTACGGCCGGATCGGACGACAGGTCCGCGAGCGTCTCCGCGGGTTCGGCGTCCGGGTCCTGGTCGCGGATCCGTACGCGGCGGCCGACCCGGGCGTGGAGATCGTCGAGCTCGACGCGGCCCTGGCGACGGCCGACGTCGTCACGATCCACACGCCGCTCGACGCCTCGACGCGCGGGCTGATCGGCGCGGCCGAGCTGGCCCTGATGAGTCCCGGCGCGATCCTCGTGAACGTCGCCCGGGGCGGCGTCGTCGACGAGGCGGCCCTCGACGCGGCCCTCGCTGCCGGACGCCTGCGGGCAGCGGCGCTCGATGTCTTCGAGTCCGAGCCGCCGACGGGCTCTCCGCTCCTCGAGCGCGACCGGGTCACGCTGACGCCGCACGTCGGGGGCCTCAGCCACGCCTCGATCGCGGCGATGCTCGAGCTAGCGACCGCGTCGGTCATCGATGTCCTGGCCGGCAGGCGCCCGCTCCACCCCGCGAACCCCGAGGTCTTCGAAGACCACGACGCAGCCGCCACGCGCCGACCCGCGGCGCGCTGAGCCGCGGCGCGCTGACCCGCGACGAGCAGACGCGCGGCGGCACTGACCGCGGCCTACGCCGCAGGGTGATAGCGTGGCCATGCATGACCCCCTCCCGTAACGCGTGGCCGTCGTACGTCGCCATCGCGACCGTCGGCTATGTCGTCTACGGTCTCGGCTCGGCCGCGCCATACGTCCGCCGGCAACTTGATCTCTCGGACACGCTGGTCGGCCTGCACTCCACCGCCCTGGCCATCGGCTTCGTCATCGCCGGCGCCTTCGCCGGGCGGGTCGCCCGCCGGATCGGCGAGCTCGTGACCCGGGCGGGCGGTCTCGCCCTCATCGCCGCCGCAGTCGTCATGCTGATCGCCGCACCGAACGTCGCGGCGACGCTCGGAGCAGGGGTCCTGATCGGCGTCGGCGCGGGCACGACCCTCGGCTTCGCGAACGCGACCATGGGCGCGCCGGGCGGATCTCTGTCGCGTCTGCGGCTCGGGCGGGCGAATGTCTGGGCGATGGTCGCCGCGTTCACGGCACCGGTCCTGTTCGTCCTCGGCGACACCCGCTGGCTGGGCTGGTGGATCGGGCTCGTGCCGGCCCTCGCCCTCGCCGCGATCTGTGCCCTCGACCTTCGGGCGGGTCCGCGGATCGACCCGTCGGCCACGGCCGCGGAGACGGGCTCGCTGCCGACCGCGTTCTGGCTGGCCTGGGCATTCGTCGTCGCCTCGGTGGCTGTCGAGTTCTGCATCGTCTTCTGGGCCGCGACGCTCGTGGAGCGTCGGACGGACTCGGCGACGAGCGACGCGACCCTCGTCGCGGCGCTCTTCCTCGCCGGGATGTTCGTCGGCCGGGTCGGGATGAGCCTCGGGATCGGGACGACCGGGGATGTCCGGGCCCCCGCGGCGATCGGGCTGATCGTCACCGCCTTCGGCGCCGTGGTCGCCTGGACCTCGACGCTGGCGGTCCTGTCGGGCCTGGGCCTGCTCGTGGCCGGCATCGGCGTGTCGGTCCTCTACCCGGTGGGGATCGCGGCGGCGCTCGCCGCGGCGCCGGGCCACCTCGCGGTCGCCGGGGCTCGACTCACCCTGGCCACGGGTACCGCGATCCTCATCGCCCCGCTCGTCCTCGGCGCGATCGCCGATGCGACCGGCGTGGCGATCGGCTGGGGGCTCGTGCTGGTCCTGGCGGGCGTCGCGCTGGCATTGTCGCGAACGCTCCCGCGGAGCGCGCCGGCGACCTGACCGACCGGCGCGCTGCACGGCGCCGAGGGGACCAGCGGCCGTCGATCCGGATCCGAGCGGTACGATCGCTCGGTGTCGAGCGCCGCGTCCCCCGCGATCCCCGAACGCGAACCGGCACCCTCGCTGACCCGACTCGGCGAGTTTCGAGCTCTCCTCGGTGCCCGGGCGACGAACGCGCTGGCGATGAGCTCGCTCGCGACCGTCGTGGCATACCAGACCTACATCCTCACCGGCGACCCGTTGGCGCTCGGGTGGCTCGGTCTGGTCGAGGCGGTCCCGGCCCTCTCGCTCGTTCTGGTCGGCGGCGATCTTGCCGATCGCCGCGACCGCCGGACGATCGTCGTGACGACGAGCCTCATCGTCACCGCCTGCGCCGCGGCGTTCGCCGTGACGTCCGGCCTCGAGTCGCTCACCCTGCCGGTCATCCTGGCGGTGATCTTCGTCACCGGGATCGCGAGCGGCTTCGAGCGCCCGGCCCTCACCGCCCTCGAGGCCCAGGTCATCCCGCGTGACGAGGCGGCCCGCGGCGTGTCGTACCTCAGCACGGTCAGCACGGGCGGCTCGATCCTCGGGCCCGCGGCCGGCGGGATCGCGATCGCCGTCATCGGGATCCCGGCGACGTATGGCGCGATCGCGGCACTGCTGGCGATCTCGACGCTCTGTCTGGCGACGATCCATCGCCGCCCGGCGCCTCCGCGGGCCGCCCATGAGCCGATCCGCCAGAGCCTGACCGGTGGCATCCGGTACGTCGCGAAGACTCCTGCCCTCCTCGGCTCGATGGCCCTCGACCTGTTCGCCGTGTTCTTCGGCGGAGCGATCGCGCTGCTGCCGATCTACGCCACCGACATCCTCCATGTCGGGTCGATCGGTCTCGGCGTGCTGCGCACGGCACCGTCCCTCGGGGCCTTGCTCGTGATGCTCATCGCGACCCGTCGTCCGCCGCGGCGGCACGCGGGTCGGACGCTCCTGCTCTGCGTCGCCGGATTCGGGCTGAGCATGATCGTCTTCGGTGCGTCGACCGTCTTCGCCGTCTCGCTCGTCGCGCTGTTCGCCTCGGGCGTCACGGACGGCGTCAGCGTCGTCATCCGGGGCACGATCCTGCGGGTCCTCTCGCCGGAGCGGATCCGGGGCCGCGTCGCCTCGGTGAACTGGGTCTTCATCGGGGCCTCGAACGAGCTCGGAGCGTTCGAGAGCGGCGTGACCGCCAGCGTCTTCGGGACCGTTCCGGCGGTCGTGGGCGGCGGCATCCTCACCCTGATCATCGTCGGTGTCACTGCGCTGACGGTCCCCAGCCTGCGGCATCTCGATCTCGAGACCGCCGCCCCGGCTCCGGAGTGGCTCGACGAGGAGGATGAGCCCGGCGGACGCCCTGGGCGATCGACCATCGAGTCCCCCGCCACCGACGGCCCGCTCACCGGCTGACACCCCGGCACGACCGACGTCTCGCACCCGCGGGCGCAACACATCCGACCGCGGGACGTCCCATGACCGCGATCGAGCCCTTCACATCGGCCAGCCGGTGACACGGGCCCGACGCGTGGGGGGCACGCCCATGTGGCTCCATCCGACCCGGTCGGCAGCGATCCTCGCCTGTGCGGGCGCGGCGGCACTCGTTCTCGGTCCGGTCGCCCGCCGACGGCTCGCCTCTCGCTCGACCGAAGGCGTGAGCGGCACCCGGGTGCGATCAGACGATGGTCTGCTGGACACCGGGGTCGTCGTCGCCCCACCCGTCGCATCGCCTGCCCCGATGGACGCGCTGCCCATCGAACGAGCGACCGCTCGAGCCGCGACGGATGCCGTCGGGTTCCGGCCGGACATCGAGGGCCTTCGAGGCCTGGCGATCCTCCTGGTCCTGCTCTTCCACGCCGCCCTGCCCGTCTCGGGCGGGTTCGTCGGCGTCGACGTGTTCTTCGTGATCAGCGGCTTCCTCATCACCGGGATGCTCGTCCGGGAAGTCGAGCGATCGGGCGACATCGCGCTCGTCCGCTTCTATGCCCGTCGGATCAGACGCCTCCTGCCCGCGACGGCGGTCGTCCTGGCGGTGACACTCCCTCTGGCCTACGTCGCCACCGCTCCCCTCGACCGCTCCCAGGCGATGACCGACGGGATGGCCGCGATGCTCTCGGTCTCGAACATCCGATCCGCCCTGGCGGATGGCGACTACTTCGCGGCGGTGAGCGGGCCGTCGCCGTTCCTGCACTTCTGGTCGCTCGCGATCGAGGAGCAGTTCTACCTGTTCTGGCCGCTCGTCCTGCTCCTCGTGACCCGCGCGGGGCGGGTCCGACCGAGGGCCGCGGTCGCCCTGGCGGTGATCCTCGTCGCGTCGCTCGCGACCAGTGTCGTGATGACCGACGCGTCACCGACCTGGGGGTTCTACATGCTCCCGTCACGCGCCTGGCAGTTCGCCGCCGGAGGACTGCTTGCCATCGGCGCCGGTCTCGTGACGCGGGTCCCACGGTCCGTCGTCGCCCTGGCGGGCTGGTCCGGGGCGGCGATCCTCGTCGGCTGCGCCCTGGCGCTCGACGGCTCGATGCGCTATCCGGGGCTCCTTGCGGTCGTCCCGACGATCGCCGCAGTCCTGCTCATCGCCGCGGGTCCAGCCCGCTGGGGCCCGGGGATCCTGTTGTCCGTGGCCCCGATGCGCTTCCTCGGGCGGATCAGCTTCTCGCTCTACCTGTGGCACTGGCCGATCCTGGTCCTGCCCGCCATCGCCCTCGGGACCGCCCTGGATCCGACGACGACGATCGGGCTCCTGGGCCTCGCGATCGTCGTCGCCTGGGTCAGCTGGGCGGTCGTCGAGCGGCCCTTCAACCGACCGATGGCGGTCGGATCGCCCGTACCGAGGCGGTCGCTCGCGATCGGGGCCACGTCGATGGCGATGATCGTCGCGCTGGCGGGTTCGCTCGGAGTCGCCGCGACCCAGGCCTCCTCGGGCGACTGGCTCGCCACCTCCGCCGACCCGACCATCGACCCGCAGAGCGTCGATGACCTCGGACCGGCGGTCGACGCTGACAGCCCCGGGGCGCCCGACGCGGACGGGATCGGGGTGCCGTCGAACAGCGCGACCGACCCCACGCCGGCGCCGACGACCGGACAGGCGAGCCCGTCGTCGGCGGTCCCGTCGACCCCGCCCGTGGCATCACCACCTCCGGCGCCGGTCACGGCACCGGTCGTCGCGGCCGATCGGACGCTCTCGATCCCCGAGGGGAACGAACGGCAGGCGATCCCCTTGCCGGCAGGCGTGCGACCGACCGTCAGCCAGGCCCGCGACGACATCGAGCGACTCTTCGCCGACGGGTGCGTGACCCAGCCCCTGGGGACTCGACCGGCCTCGTGCGTCTATGGCGATCGGCACGGCGCGATCACGATCGCCCTGGTCGGCGACTCCCACGCCAGCCACTGGTTCCCTGCCCTGAACATCCTCGCGACCCGTCACGGCTGGCGGCTGGTGCCCTACGTCAAGACGTCGTGCCCGTTCGTCGACATGCCGGTCTGGCACGTCGGCATGAAGCGCGAATACACCGAGTGCGAGACGTGGCGAGGACGGGTCATCGCCGCCCTCAACGCCGAGCGGCCTGACCTGGTCATCGTCGGATCGGGCTACCGAGCCATCATCGCCGCCCGGCATGCGGATGACAGCCCGGAACGGCAGGCGGCGGCCATGGCCCGGGCGATCGCCGAGCTCGAGTCGCCGGTGGCCGTGATGATCGACAACCCGCGAGCGTCGTTCGACATCCCGGCCTGCCTGTCCGCCCACCGGAGCGACGTCCGGGCCTGCGCGATCCCTCGGGCGATGGCGTTCCCGGACCAGTTCGGCCTTCGTGAGCGGATGGCCGCCGAGACGACCGGCGCAGGCCTGCTCGACATGGTGGCGGCGGTCTGCCCCGAGACGCCGTGCCAGGTGGTCCGGGACGGCCACATCCTGTACCGCGACGGCCATCACCTCACGGCGACCTTCGTCCGATCGCTGGCCGACCGTCTCGACGCGGCACTCGCTCCGTTCCTGCCCGGCGCCCGGGTCGACGCCGCCGACCCGCTCCCTTCGCGCTGGCCCGGCTCATGACCCGACACATCGTCCCGGGCGTGGGCCGACGGGCGCTGGTGCTCGTGGGCGCCGGTCTCCTGCTCGCCTCATGCTCGGGCATCTCCGGCGGCGGTCCTGAGGCTCCGCTGCGGGCGATCGATGACCGGCCATCGACCATCCCGCCCGCCGCGACGGCGCCTGCCAGCGCGACCGCTCCGCCCTCGGCGTCCCATCCGCCGTCCGGCGCGCCGCCCTCCGGCGCACTGCCCGATGCCCCACACCTCCCGCCACGCGGGCCCGAAGGCGGATCCGCCGAGCGCGAGCCGGCGCCGGCCAGGCTCGAGTTCGAGGTCGCGGCCGGACCGACGGTCGACCTGGCAGACCCGATCTGGTCCGGCGCGCTCGAACCGATCGTCGCGACGCACCCGACCGACCCGGCGATCCTCGCCATCGCCTACACCCGCGCGACCGGCTCCGCTGACCTGGCCGGCATGGCTGCCCGCCTGCGGATCTCACGGGACGGCGGTCGAACGTGGCGGGAGACGCCGCGCTACCCGTGGGACGGCAGCGGATACCGGCCGAGCCTCCACTCGGCGGTCGCATGGGGGCCCGGCCCATCGGCCGCGGCGCGCCTCTACTGGGTCGGCACGGTCGGGGCCGCCGGGGGCGTCCGGATCGCCGTCGGCTCCTCCGACGACCTCGGTGTCACCTGGTCCCGGTTGCACGTCGTGATGGAGACTCCGGCCTGGGTCGGCGGCTTCCCCGACATCGCCGTGGATCGCGACCCCACGAGCCCGGGATACGGCATCGCGTACGTCACGTACAACTTCCGCGAACCTCGCGCTCGAGGTGCCGGAATCCGCCTCCTCGCCTCGAGCGATCTCGGGCGGACATGGCATGGGGTCGATGTCCCGAGGGCCGACGCCGATCGGCGATCGCCGGTCTCGTGGCGGTTCGGAAGCCGCGTCGTGTCGGCGCCCGACGGGGCCGTCTACGTCTCGGCCTACCAGGCCGACCTGCGACGCTGGGACCCCGACGATGTGTTCGACCGCGGCGGTGCCGACAACGTCGGACGGATCGGCTTCTCGGTGACGCGGCTCGTGTTCGACCCTCGCGCCGAGCGCTTCTCGGTCGGGCCGACGGTGATGGCGACGACCGTCGCGCGGAACGGCTACACGACGAGCGGGCTTGTCGCGCCCGGGACGAGGTCCCACACGTACCTCGACCCGATGTGGTCCCACGGGATCGGCGTCGATGCAGGCACCGGTCGGGTCATCCTGGCCGTCGCGGATGTCGCCCGGCCGGCCCTCGGGCGCCCTCGCGGAACGGTCCGAGTCGGGCGGAGCGATGACCGGGGCCGGACGTGGACGTGGGTCGAACTCGCGGCCCCGGCGCCGATCGACGGGATCGCCCAGTCGAGCTTCAAGCCGACCCTCGCCGTCGCCCCGGGCGTGGTCTTCGTCGGGCTGCACTCGATCGACGACCTCGCGCCTGGCGCCGCCGGGAGGACCGACGCGCGCATCGGCACGGCCAGCGCGGTGTCGCTCGACGGCGCGACGACCTTCACTCGACCGGAGCTCGTGTCGTCGTCGCGCTGGCGCGCCTCGTCGCTCGAGGGGGCCGTCAACGGCCCTGGTCTGCGTGACCGGGTCACCGTCGCGGCCGATGGCAGCGTGGTGTACGCCTACGCCGACGGCCGGGTCGCGCCGCGGGGCGCGAGCCGGTCGCCCGGCCGGCGTCAGGTGTTCGTCGCCTGGTTCTCGATGCCCGCAGAGGCCCGAGCCGCCGCAGGGCGGAGCCGGCTCTGATCGTTCGCCTGTCTGGCGATACCGGCGCTCCCGGCGGCCGTGCGCCATGGCATCGTTTGCATATGCGACCCAGCCTGTCCGTGCTCTCGCCCGCCCTGACCGAGCGGATCATCGACGAGGCGTTCCGGATCCTCGCCGAAACGGGCATGGAGATCCGGGGGCCGCGGATGCGCCAGCGACTCCTCGATGCCGGCCTGCCGCTCGACGCGGCGGGCCATCGCGTCCTGTTCCCGCGCGCCATCGTCGAGCGGGCGATCGAGACGGCGCCGTCGTCGTTCGTGCTCCACGACCGCGACGGGAACCCCCATGCCGACCTGGGCGACGACCGGGTCCACTTCGTGCCCGGCTCGTCGGGCCTGCGGGTCCAGGATCACCGGACGGGCGAGACCCGTCTGGCCGACACGACCGACTTCGTCGAGTACGTCCGCATCGCCGACGGCCTCCAGCATGTCCGCTATCTGGCTACGGCGTTCTCGACCAACAACGACATCGAGGCCCAGGTCTCCGATGCCTGGCGGATGTACCTGTGCCTGACGAACTCGAAGCGGCCGATCGTGTCGGGCGCCTTCACCGAGCACGGCGTGCCCCGGATGATCGAGCTGATGCAGCTGTTCCGGCGCGACCGGTCTGACCTGATCGCCCGACCGATGTCGATCTTCACGATCACCGCGACGGGCAACTTCCGCTACAGCGAAGACTCCTGCCAGAACCTCCTCGACTGCGTCGACGCCGGCGTCCCGGTCGAGATCGTGCCGGTCACGTTGATGGGTCTGATCGCCCCGGTGACGCTCGTCGGCGCGACCATCTTCCACACGGTCGATGTCCTGGCCGGCATCACGATGACCCAGGTCATCCGCCCGGGCGCGCCGGTCCTGTTCGGCGGGGCGCCGGCGACGTTCCACATGAAGATCGCCTCGGCTCCGATGGCCGCGATCGAGGCGCTCCACCTCGACGTCGCCTATGTCGCGGTGGCGAAGGCGCTGGGCCTGCCGACCCAGTCGTACATGGCCCTGTCCGACGGCAAGTCGCTCGATGCCCAGGCGGGAGCAGAGACGTTCGGGAGCGCCCTCCTCGCCGCTCTCGCCGGGGTGAACTCGGTCTCCGGACCCGGGATGCTCGACTTCGTGCTCGTCTTCTCGCTCCCGAAGCTCCTGTTCGACGACGAGGCCTGCGGCCAGGCCCTCCACTTCGTCCGCGAGATGCGGGAGCTCGACGACCTGCCGGCCGGCGAGCTGATCGACCAGCTGATGGTCGACCAGCACCTGATCATGGCCCCCCACACGCTGGCCCACTGGCCCGAGGAGCTCTATCTCCCGAGCCCGATGTGGGAGCGCGACAACCGAGAGAACTGGCTCAAGGCCGGTGGCCTCGACTCCGCCGCACGCGCCGCGGTCGAGGTCGAACGTCACCTCGCGGCCTACCAGCCGATCGAGACGGACGCCGCGGTCGTGACCGAGATGCAGGAGATCATCCGCGCAGGGATGGTCGACCAGACGGACCTGCCATGGGTGCCGCCGGCCCCCGAGCCTGTCCCCCTCGAGGCCGCGGCCGGGACCTCCCGCCGGCGCGAGAACCCGCGCCGGGCCCGCCCGGCGGGCTGACCGCCGAGGGCGTCACCGGGACCCACGTCCCCGCCGGTCAGCGACGACGGCGACGCGTGCGCAGCCCGAGGCCGGCGAGGGCCGCCAGCAGGAACGCGACGACCAGCGCGGCGACGGCCACAGGGACCAGGACGGTCGTCCACGCGGAGGGCCCGGGATCGGCCGGGCCGGGATGATCGACTTGCGCGCCGACCGACGCCGCCGGGTCGTCCGTCCCGAGTGCCACGTCGCCGGGGCTCGCCGATGGCGGGACCGTCCGTGGAGCATCCGACGGCGCGGCCGACGACCCCGCTGACGGCGACATCGACGGTGACGCACTCGGGTCCGGAGTCGAGGTCGCGGATGGCGTCGCCGCGGCCGTCACCGGGCTCGCCTTCGCGGCGGTCGTCGGGATCGGCTGGATCGTCACGAAGCGGCCATCCCAGACCATCCGCAGCGGGGCGTACCGCCAAGGCGTCAGGAAGCGCGCCAACTGGGCCGGGCTGAGCTTCGTGTCCGGCCGCATGTCGTAGCCATTGCGGCTCTGGAGCCCCCACAGCGGCCCGACGACGCGGACGCTGGTGACGCGGAAGTCGGAGGTCGCGGCCGGGTCGGCCGTGGCGGTGAACCCGACCAGGAGCCAGCCGTGGTTCCCGTGTGAGACGGCGAGCGCCACGGGCAGCCGGGTCTGGCGGATCCGCAGGACCGCCGAACGGAGGGCGTCGTCGAAGGTCCGGCTCGCGACGAGCCGATAGCGGTCGTCGACGTAGCGGCGCATCCCGGCCGTCCAGCCGGCCGGGTCGACCCCGGCCGAGAGCGGCAGGTCGTAGTGGTTCTGCGTCCGCATCCAGTCGAAGTAGCGGCGTTGTCCGGCGGTCGAGTGGTCGGATCCGCGGTGGACGAGGTTCCGGGCGATCTGGACATCGGCGGCGGTGCACCACAGCCAGCTTCGCTGGGTCGTGAACGCCCCCGCTCGGTACAGCTGGACACCACCGGTCCAGGGCGCAAGGCCGGTGACGGGCGCATCCGTGTCCCCGACAGGTCCAGGTGGAACGCCGGCGGCGCGCGCGGGACCGACCGACGTGGCGATCAGGACGGCGATCGCGAGGCCGGCGACCGAGGCGATCGCCGCGGCGGGCATCCGCGACCGACCGATCATCGGCCTATCGTGACCGCCGCTGCGGATCCTGTCCTGCACGACCCCCCGACGGACGTTCGCGGAGCCCGAGGACGGGTTCAGCCCCTCCGGCGACGCGTCCGGACCGGCGCGGCGGCCGGCGTCGCCCCGACGACCGCGGCGACGCTCGCCGCGAGCGCGGCGACGGCGACCGAGACGTCGGCATCGGGCCGCTCGCGGACGAACGGGACGCCTTCGGCGTTCGTGGCGCTCACCAGCTGCCAGTCCGACGGAAGCTCGGCATCGGCGTTGCGCCCGAGTGCGTGGCTGATCTGCGTCCGTGAGAGCCCGCCGCTCGTGCCGACCCGGTTGATCACCACCTTGACCTTGGCATCCGTATAGCCCATCGCACCGAACGCGTCGAGGGCGGTCCGGGCGGCGTCGATCGCACCGGTCTCCGGGGTGACGACGGTCAGGATGATGTCGGCCGCGTCGAGCATGACGAGAGTCGTCTCGGCCAGCGACGTCGGCGTGTCGATGACGATCGCCTGATACGACCTGCGAAGCAGCTCCACGATCGACTCGAGGTCGCGCGAGGTGACGAGCTCGGCCATCTCCGGGCGCGGCGGAGCGAGCAGGACGTCGATCCCGGATGGGTCGCGGATGACGGTCTCACTAAGGTCGGAGCCGCGGACCATGTCGGTCGGCAGATCGCACACCGACGGCGCGGCAGAGCCGATCCGGAGGAGGCGCCGGACGTCCGCGTACTGGAGGCTCCCGTCGAGGAGGGCGGTCCGGAGGCCCTGTGCCGCGAGTGAAGCCGCGAGATTGAATGCCAGGGTCGTCCGGCCGACACCGCCCTTCGGACCGAAGACCG
Source organism: uncultured Chloroflexia bacterium (assembly GCA_963729175.1). Classification (GTDB taxonomy): domain Bacteria; phylum Chloroflexota; class Limnocylindria; order Limnocylindrales; family CSP1-4; genus CAVSMY01. Next base: position 35,776 of record CAVSMY010000017.1, read on the forward strand.
CGACGACGCGATTGCTCCGTCCGGGGTCCCGGGCCCGAAGGCCGTCCATCGCCCCGCCCATCGCCCGACCCATGTCGAAGGTCGTGAGCGGCAGGGTCACCACGACATCGATCCCCAGGCTCGCCGGATCGGCGATCGGCCGGTCCGGGACGGTCATCCCGATGACCCCGACGTGGAGGCCCGCGGCGCGGAACTTCTGAGCCAGGTCGATGCCCTTGGTCCGACCCCGCAGCAGGGTATCGAGGATGACGATGTCCGGCCGGAGCTCGCGGACCTCGTCGACCGCGACGGAGCCGTCGCTGATCGTGCCGATCAGGCGGGCCGTCGGGCTGGCCCGAAGAAGGTCGCGCAGATGGGCGGCGACGTCCTCGACGTCCTCGATCAGCAGGATCCGGAGCAGGCGAGCGCCCGAGTCGTCGAGCGCGTCCGCAGAGAAGGACAGACTCTTGACGGATGGCCGGCGGCGGGCGCGCGTGCGCCGCTCGACCTGCTCGGCGCTGTCGGGCGCGTTCGGCCCGCCCGGCGCCGGGTCGTCGGACTGCGGGTCGGCCGGGCCATGGCGGCCCCAGCCCGGAAGCGAGAGGCGCGACTTCGTCACGGCCATGCAGGTCTCCCCCAGGGGATCGGTCGGGCGACCGTAAGGCGGCCCGGGGGCGTCGACCAGCCGGACCATCGGCGGCTCGCTCGCCGCCGGAGGTCCTGCCGAGCAGGGACCCTCAGATCGCCCGCATCCGGTTGTTCTTCGGGTCGTGCGTCAGCTCGGCCATCCCGAGGGCTTCGAGGAGCGGCGGCAGATAGACGCCGAACCGCCCCCGAAGACCCTTCTTCATGCCGTACCAGCCGCCGACCGGGTTCGACTCCGAGCGGCCCCAGGCCTCGACCGAGCCCTCCGGCGCCGGCTTCTGCTCATCTGCCCCGCCGAGGGCCATCCAGTCGCCGTGAGCCACGAGCATCGCGTGCAGGTCCTCGATACATCGGAGCTGATAGCGCAGCTGGGTCCCGCCGACCTGGCACACCAGGGCCGGCGGATCGGCCGACTCATCGCGCCACATCTGGTAGGCCGATGTGCCGGGCGGAGTCACGAGCTGCCAGGGATCGTCCTTCGTCCCGTTCCCGGTCGCCATGTCAGGCCTCCTTCCCATGCGCCGCGCTCGCGGCGCGCTCGTAGTGCGGCAGGAGCGTCGCCCAGCCGCCACGGTTGCCCTCGCGGGCCGTCTCGCCCGCCGCTCCGAGTCGTTCCCAGCCGCCATGGACGATCTCGACGCGGGTCCGGTCGGCCTCGATCGGGGTGAACCGAACGTCGACGTCGGTGGCGGCGTCGCGGTCGCGCCGCAGATGCCAGAGATAGGCGAGCCGCTCGGGGGGCCGCCAGACGGTGACCTCGCCCCAGTCGTGCTCGGTCCCGGTCGTCGTGCGCTCGTAGATCCGGCCGCCCGGACGGCCCTCAAGGACGACCCGGAGGCCCGACTCTCCGGTCACCGTGTGGTCGGCCGGCCACCACCGGTCGATGCCGTCGGTCCAGAGGGCGAACGCCGTCTCGACCGGGCAGTCGACCTCGAACGCGAAGCGGATCGGCTCGATCATCGGAACAGCGTCCGTGTCACCGTGCGCCGCGTCGGCGGCCGTTGTCGGCGACGAGCCGATAGCGCGCGGTCGCCTCGGACCAGACCTGCTCGAGATAGGCCCGGACGGCATCGGCGCCGGCATCATCGAGGTGGTAGATCCGGCGCGTGCCCAGGGCCTCGTCGCTCACCAGGCCGGCCTCCTTGAGCAGCCGGAGGTGACGCGACACCGCCGGACGGCTGATCGGCAGCGCGTCGGCCAGCTCGCCGACCGAGCGGGGCTGCCGGCCCAGGAGGGCCAGGATCTCTCGCCGATGGGGGTCGCCGAGCGCCTCGAACGGATCGCCTGTCCGGATCCGCGCCACCCCGCCAGCCCGCCGCGCTGTCATCGTCGTCGGTCGATCCTCCGTTCGGCCCAGGCGCTCCGTCACCGGGTGGTTACCGTAACACAGTCGTTACGGTGAGCCGGTGGGCGAGCGACGACGGGTACTTCCGACGCCGTCGGGGGCGGTACGAACGACGTGTCGCCCCGGGAGGCGTCGGACCCTACGGTGGCCTTCTGCCACTGCCATCAGCAGGAACGATCGTTGCGCATGCCCTCCATCCCACGGCCGACGAGGCCCGGGCCACGGTCCGCGGTCCTTCTCGTCGCTGCCGCCCTCGTCCTGGGGGCGGCGCTGGTGACCGCCCAGGATGTGGCCGGCCGGATGAACGACGCTGCCAGCGCCGAGGCGGCCCGAAGCGCCGAGACGATCGTCCGCGGGACGGTCGACCCGCTCCTGACCGACTCGACGATGACCCAGCCCGGGGGCGCGCAGGGCACCGAGATCGACCGGCTGCTCGAGAACCTCGTCCGGCCGGGCGGCCTCGTCCGGATCAAGATCTGGGCGCCCGACGGGACGGTCGTGTACTCGGATCTGCCGGCCCTCCGGGGTCAGAAGTTCGATGTCGACGAGGACCTCCAGGCGGCCCTCGATGGCGCGGTCGCGTCCGACCTCAAGCGCGGCGAGAGCGACAGCGCCGAGAACGTCTTCGACCACGGCCTGGCCGATGACCTGCTGGAGGTCTATCTGCCGATCACCGGCGCCGACGGCACGGTCGTGGGTGCCTATGAGATCTACGAGGACGCCGCCCCGATCGTCGCCCGGGTCGACGCGACCCGGGGCGCCGTCTTCCTCATCGCCGGTCTGACCGCGACCGGACTGATGTTCCTGCTGCTGTTCGCGTTCGCCGGGACATCCCGGCTCCTGACCCTCCAGAACCGCCAGCTGCTCGAGCTCACGACCGACCTGCGGCGGCGCGAGGCGCGCTTCCGTTCGCTGGTCCAGAACTCCTCGGATGCATTCGCCGTGCTCGATGCCGACGGCACGATCCGGTACGAGAGCGTGGCGGTCGAACGCGTCCTGGGAAGGCCACCGGTCGAAGGTGGCGAGCGGACGTTCGAGGCGGACGTCCATCCCGATGACCGGCCGCACGTCGCCCGGGCGATGGCCTATGTCGCGACGTCGCCCCACGCCGAGCGACGATTCGAGTGCCGGGCCGGCCACACCGACGGCACATGGCGGACGCTGGAGGTCGTGGCGAAGAACCTGCTCGACGATCCGGCCGTCGACGGCATCGTCGTCAACCATCGCGATGTGACGGAGCGCAAGGTCCTCGAGGACCAGCTGATCCAGCAGGCCTTCCACGACCCGCTGACCCGCCTGGCGAACCGGGCCCTGTTCGGCGACCGCGTCGCCCACGCGCTGCGCCGCCGGCGCCGCCAGCGCCGCGGGGTGGCGGTCCTGTTCGTCGACCTCGACGACTTCAAGACGATCAACGACGGCCTTGGCCACGGCGCCGGGGACGAGGTCCTCCAGGAGGTCGCGATGCGCCTCCGCTCGACCCTCCGGCCCGGCGACACCGTCGCCCGCCTGGGCGGCGACGAGTTCGCGTTCCTGCTCGAGGACATCAGCGACGTCGACGACGCCCGGCGGGTCGCCGAGCGGGTGACCGACGCGCTGTCGCCGCCGATCACGGTCGAGCGGAGCGAGCTGACGGTCAAGGCCAGCATCGGCATCGCCCTCGCCGACGACGACGACGTGGCGGCATCGGACCTGCTCCGGGATGCCGACGCGGCGATGTACACCGCGAAACGCCGTTCGCGCGGCGGCTACGAGGTCTTCGAGCCGGCGATGCATGCCGCGGCGGTGACCCGCCTCGAGCTCGAGGCGGACCTCCGGCGGGCGATCGAGCGGTCCGAGTTCGTCCTGTACTACCAGCCGATCGTCCAGCTCGGCTCGGGCGCGGTGACCGGGTTCGAGGCCCTCATCCGGTGGATCCACCCGACCCGCGGCTTCCTCCCGCCGGCCGACTTCATCCCGGTCGCCGAGCAGACCGGGCTGATCGTCCCGATCGGGCGCTGGGTCCTCGAGCAGGCCTGCGAGCAGGCCCGCGTCTGGGCGGCGATGTCGCGCGGCCGGTCGGGCGTGACCGTCAGCGTGAACCTGTCACCTCGCGAGCTGCGCGAGACGACCCTCGTCGCGGGTGTCGGCGAGATCCTGCGACGGACCGGCTGCGACCCGGCATCGATCGTCCTCGAGATCACCGAGACGAGCATGGTCGAGGATGCGGAGTCGACCCTCGGGACGCTCCACGCCCTCAAGGCACTCGGGGTGCGGCTGGCGATCGACGACTTCGGGACCGGCTACTCGTCCCTCAGCTACCTCCGCCGCCTGCCGGTCGACATCCTGAAGATCGATCGCTCGTTCGTCTCGGCCGCCGGCTCGGGCGAGCGCGAATTGGCCCTCGTCGACGCGGTCTTCCGCCTCGGGCGGACGCTGGGTCTCGAGACGATCGTCGAGGGCGTCGAGGATCCGGAGCAGCGCGACCGGCTCGTCCGGCTCGGCTGCGAGCTCGGTCAGGGCTTCCTGTTCGCCCGGCCGATGGACGGGTCGCTGGCGACCGACCTGCTGCTCGAGGGACCGTCCGGCCGAACGACCGGCACGGACGGCGGGCGCGCGGTCGCCTGACCGCGGCCGACCGTCAGGCGGCGATCGTCGTCGCCTCCTCCGCGCTGAGCAACCGGCTGTGCTCGTGCGGAGCGATCGCATGGAGGGCGGCCGCCAGCGGCGCCCGGTCCTCGGTCAGGGTCAGGCACTCGAGCCACAGCTCACCATCGCGGTCGACGACGGTGGTCGGCTGGCCGCACGCGGCGCACCATGGCGTCGCCGCCTGGGCCGCCTCGATGAGAGCGAGCGTGTTCTGGTCGTGGATCATCGGAGTCTCCTCCTCAGAGTGGTTCGGGGAAGGTGTGGGCACATGGAGCGGTGGCCGCTCGACATGAGCTCGACGACCCAAGCGTACCCGGTGTGATGGCGGAAGACGGTTACGTTCAAGGGCCGGAACGGTTGCGCGAGCGTCAACTCCCCAGCTCGCTGCGGCGCCGGGCGATGAACGCGTCGAGGGCTTCCGCCCGGCCCGACTCGAGCGCCGGCGGCTCGAAGGTCGCGAGCAGGGCCTTCCAGATGCGGTTCGCGCGCTCCGTCGCCGTGTGCGCCCCGTCGGCCTCCCACGTCTCGTAGTTCCGCCAGTCGGACAGCATCGGCCGGTAGAACGCGGTCCGGTAGCGCTCCAGGGTGTGCGGGGCGCCGAAGAAGTGGCCGCCGGGTCCCACCTCGGCGATCGCCTCGAGACCCAGCTCGGCGTCGTCGACGGTCAGCGGCTGGAGCGTCTCGGCGACCATCTGGAGGAGCTCGGCATCGAGGATCAGCTTCTCGTACGACGCGGTGAGGCCGCCCTCGAGCCAGCCGGCGCCCTGGTAGAGGAGGTTCACGCCGCCGAGGACGGCGCCCCAGATGCTCATCTCGGCCTCGTAGGCGGCCTGGGCGTCGACGACGTTGCTCGCCGTCGCGTTCGACGACCGCCACGGCAGGCCGGAGCGGCGCGCCAGCTGACCGGAGGCGATGGCCGCCTTGAACGACTCGGGTGTGCCGAAGGCAGGCGAGCCGGTCCGCATGTCGACGTTCGAAGTGAAGGCCCCGTAGACCATCGGCGCGCCGGGCCGGACGATCTGGGCGAGGGCGACCATGAAGAGGGCCTCGGCGTCCTGCTGGGCGAGCGCGCCGGCCAACGAGACCGGCGACATCGCCCCGGCCAGGGTGAACGGCGTCGCGACGACCGGCTGACCGTTCTCGGCCATCTCGATGAGGCCGTCGCTCATCGGGCCGTCGAGCCGGAGCGGCGAGTTGGTGTTGATGACGGTCATGACCGTCGGCTCGCGCCGGAGGGTCTCTCGATCGACGCCGCGGGCGATGGCCGCGACCTCAAGGGCATCGTCGACGACGACGCGGCCGAAGCCGAGCCCGTGCCACGGCTTGTCGAGGAGCGTCGCGAACGCCCGGTACATGTCGAGGTGGCGGGTCGCGACCGGCAGGTCGGTCGGCTCGAGCGGCCCGCCGCCCTCCTGGTGGAGGACGTCGAGGGCCCCGATGAGCCGGACGTAGTCGAGGAAGTCGGCGTGGTTGCCGGCCCGCCGGCCGCGGTCGAGGTCCGACACGAACGCCGGCCCGCCCACGGCGCAGAACACGAGATGCCGGCCACCGAGGAGGACGTCGCGCTCCGGGTCGCGGGCGTGGACGCGGAACCCCGGCGGCGCCTGGGCGACGAGCTCGGTCACCTGGTCCGGATCGAGCCGGACGCGGCGATCGGCGCGGTCGACCCGAGCACCGGCCGCCTCGAGCCGGTCGAGGGCTCGGTCGCCGAGGACCTCGACGCCGACGTCGCGGAGGATCCGGAGCCCGGCCTGGTGGACGGCCTCGAGGGCGTCCGCCGAGAGCACCTCGAGGGGCCGGAACGGGTTCTCGAGACGCCGCCACGGGACCTGGGGGACCACGCTCGCCTCGCGCCGGTCGCGGGACCCGGCGCCGCGCTCGTCGCGGCTGGTCCGTCGGCGCCGCGCCTCGTCGGTGACGCGCTGTGCCTCACCGGCGGGGCGCGCGTCGCCGTCCGTGGGCGCGTCGCCGTCGGTCACGTCAGACGCCCATCCGCTCGAGCTCGTAGGGCAGCATCCGACGCCACCACGGCCAGTCGTGGTCGACGTCGTGACCCCACAGGTCGATGATCGCCGGGATTCCACGAGCGTCGAGCACATCGCCGATCGCCCGCGTGTCCGCGAGCATCTCGTCCTCCCAGGCGCCCTGGCCGCAGACGAAGCACAGCCGCGCCGCGCGGAGCCGGTCGAGATACCACGGATCGTCGAGCGAGGGCAGGTAGGCCAGCGGTGTCTGGAAGTAGATCGTCTCGTCCATCGCATCGCCGATGAAGTGCGACAGCTGGTACAGCCCGGAGATCGCGACCAGGCCGTCGATCATGTCCGGATGGCGGAAGGTGAGGTTCGCCGCGTGGTAGCCGCCCATCGAGCAGCCGGTCGCCCAGAGCGTCGTCCAGCCGGTCCGGTCGCGGACCCAGGGGACCACTTCGGTCGCGACATAGCGATCGTAGGCCTCGTGCCGGACGGCCCGGTCGTGCGGCGGGATCGAGTCGTTCGTCCAGGTCTGCCAGTCGATCCCATCGACCGCGACGAGCCGGATCCGACCCGCCTCGATCAGGCCGCCGACGGCGTCGACCATCCCGAACGACTCGAAGTCGAGATAGCGCCCGTCCTGGGGCGGGAAGGCCAGGATGGGCCGGCCATCGTGGCCGTAGACCCGGAGGATCATCCCGTGGCCGAGCGCGGGACTGTCCCAGCCGTGTTCCTCGATCTGCACGAGGCGGAAGGCTACCGTGCGAGCGCCTGGATGCGCCCGGCCGCCTCACGGAGCGGACCGAGCTCCGGGCCGCGGAGCATCCAGCCGTCGTTGCCGATCGCCGCTGCGAACACGCCCGGGACGCGCTCGTGAAGGACGATCAGGTCGCGGAAGCGGCGGTCGATCTCGTCGCCCGTCAGCCGGTAGCGTCGATCGTCCTTCCGGCCGGCCCACAGGACGACATTGGCCCGGCTCGGCGCCAGGTCCGTCGTGCCCCGGACGACGACCTCCGCCCAGGCCCGGTAGATGTCGATGTCGTTGCCGTAGTCCCACATGTCGATGGTCAGACCGCCCGGCTGGCGCATGTTCACCTCGAGCGCGATCAGCGATCCGTCGGACTGGCGGAAGAACTCGAAGTGGAACGGTCGCTCGCGGACCCGGAAGCCGTCGAGGATGTAGCGCCCGATATCGCGCAGGTCGTCGGGCACCGTGCGGTCGATCCAATAGTGCATGTCGGCCCCCGAGACGGCCGCCAGGACGTCGACGCCGTAGGTGATCGAGGCGTCGAAGACGACCCGGCCGGCGCGGTCGACCAGGCCGTCATACGAGACGAGGTCGCCCTCGACGAAGGCCTCCAGGAAGTAGTCGACCGGCGGCTTCTGCTCGAGGTAGCCGGCGAGGTCGTCCTCGGCGTCGATCCGGAACGTCCGCGCGGCACCGACACCGACGTCCGGCTTGGCGATGACCGGATAGCCGACGTCGTCGATGAACGCCCGTGCCTGGGCGGCCGTCCGGCACAGCCGACCCGGCGCCACCGGGATGCCGGCCCGGATGAAGATCCGCTTCATCGCCGATTTGCGTTTGATCCGGGCGATCGCACCCAGGCGGATGCCCGGGATGTCGAACGCCGTCCGCAGCTGGGCCTCGGTCTCGAGCCAGTACTCGTTGAGCGAGTCGAGCCGATCGATCCGGCCATGCCGGTGGGTCAGCCATCCGAGCGCCCGGACCAGGCCGTCCATATCGTGCATGTCGGCGACCCGGTAGTACTCGGTCAGGGCGTCGCGGAGCTCCGGTCGAAGGCTCTCGTAGGGCGCATCGGCGATCCCGAGGACGGTCGCCCCGACCTCGCGGAGGCGGATGCAGAACAGACCGATGTTCGGCGGGAAGTGCGGCGACAGGAAGACGACGTTCATCGACTCGCGGACGGACGGGATGACGCCGAGAGGCTACTCTCCGGTGGTGGCGACGGTCGAGCGGATGATCGTCTCGTGGGCCGACATCGACGAGCTCGTCGGGCGGCTCGCGGCGGCGCTCGCCGCAGAGTCCCACGACGTGATGCTCGCGATCACCCGCGGCGGGCTCGTGCCGGCGGGGATGCTCGCCTACCGGCTCGGGATGCGCGACATCCTCGTCGCGGCGGTCGCGTTCTATGACGACGACGGCCAGCCGGGCGAGTCGCCGACGTTCTTCCAGTTCCCGGCCGACCCGCTCCTGACCGGCAAGCGGGTCCTCATCGTCGATGAGGTCTGGGACACCGGGACGACGATCGCCGCGGTCGCCGAGCGAGTGGAGCAGGCCGGGGGTCGACCGACGACGGCGGTCCTTCACTACAAGCCGAGCCACTCCAGGGTCGGGATCCGGCCCGACCACGCGGTCGTCGAGACCGACGCCTGGGTCGTCTACCCGTTCAAGGCGGGCCGCTGACCGACCGGTCGCGGGCTGCGGATCCGCCCGCCCGGTCCGGCCCGGCTGGGGGCCGACCCTCGACCTCGGCCCGCGCGGGCGGCGGGGTCCTCGGGCTGCGCGAGGCGTGCGGGCGTCCTCGGCGCTGGGGCAGATCGGCGCGTCCTGCATCCCGTGATCGTTTCATGTGCATTCCTGGGTCTTCGTCGCCCCGTCGCCGTCAGGACGCCGGCAGACCGCCCTGGGGACCTCGCACCCGGCCTGCAATGGCGCCGGATGCACACGTCATGTGCATCCGGCCAGCCAAGGAGCCCAGTGTCGAGTGCGCAGGCGCCGCGCTGCGGCCGCGGATCTGCTTGGAGCCCAGGCAGTCCCGAAAATGAACATGAGTTGATCACGCCCGAACGCTGCGGTCCAACCGCGCCGGGATGCCGCTGCCACGCCCCAGCCGGTGGCCGGGCCCGGAACCCGCCGCGCCCGACTGCCGCGCCCGACTGCCAGAGTCACACCACGAGGCGCCGCTCCGGACGACCAGCGAGGGTCAGGCCGCGAGTTCGATCGGCCGGGCCACGAGGTCGATGACGCCGCCATCACGGACGACACGGATCGCCATCGTCCGGCCGATCGCGTCGTCGACGAGCAGCCGCTGGAGGTCGCCGACGCCCTCGATCGGTCGCCCGTCTAGCTCGACGATCACGTCCCCGGGGCGGAGGCCCGCCTTGGCCGCCGGACCGGTGTCGAGAAGCTGGACGACCTCGAGGCCGCGGCTCCGGCCGACCAGATGGGTGACCGGTCCCGGCAGCGGACGGGGGCCGCCGACGATCCCGAGGTAGGCCCGCCGGACTTGGCCGCCGCCGACGAGCGCGGCGACGATCCGTCGAGTCGCCGCGTCGATCGGGACGGCGAGCCCAAGCCCGACGCCAGCGACCGCGGTATTGATCCCGACGACCCGGCCGCGGCTGTCAGCCAGGGCCCCACCCGAGTTGCCCGGGTTCAGCGCCGCGTCGGTCTGGATGACGTTCTCGACGAGTCGGGTGGCCCGCCCGTCACGGGTCGGAAGCGAGCGCCCGAGGGCACTCACGACGCCCGCGGTCACGGTCCCGCCAAGCCCGAGCGGGTTACCGACCGCGACGACGAGCTGACCGACGCGGAGGCCCTCGGCGTCGCCGAGCTCGGCCGGATCGAGCCCGCCGTCGGTCGTGCGGACGACGGCGAGATCGCTGAGCGGGTCACGTCCGACCACCTCGAACGTGATCTCCCGGCCGTCGACGAACGCGGCAGAGCCGCGTCGCGCGCCGGCCACGACATGGGCGGAGGTCAGGAGGAAGCCGTCCGGCGCGATGACCACCGCCGACCCCGCCCCGGACCAGCCGCCGTTGGGCCGATCCACCCGCAGGCTTGCGACCGACGGGATCAGCCGCTCCGCGACGGCGGTCACGACCCGCGAGTAGACGTCGAGGGCGGAGTCGCCGAGGGGATCGCCCTCGCCGCGGGGGTCTCCCTCTCCCCGGGGAACGCCCTCGACGGCGGGGTCGCTCGATCCGGGGAGGGGTCGTGCGGTCGTCGACATCTCAGGCCTCGCCGGTCGCCGTACCCTCGCCGCCGACGCTCACGGTCCGCTCCTCCTCGCCCCGGACGATCGTCAGCTCGATCGGCAGTGGCGAGCTGCCCAGGATGTCGGCCAGGGCGTCGACGTCGAGGGTCGGACGACCCGCGGCCGAGACGATCAGGTCGCCCTCGGCCAGCCCGGCCTTCGCCGCCAGCGAGCCGTCCTCGACGCCGCGGACGAGCAGGCCCTCGCGATCTGACAGCCCGACCGATCGGCGGAGCCGACGAGCCACCATCGCCGGCGCCACGGCGACCCCGAGTCGCGGCCGGACCGGCTCCTCGCCGCGGGCGAGCGCGGTCACGCGATCGCGCAGGGCCGAGTCGGCCGGGACGGCGAGATAGAAGCCCTCGCCGAGCCGGTTCGTGTTGATCCCGAGCAGTCGCCCGGCGGCGTCGACGACGGGTCCACCGGACGAGCCGCGAGCCATCGGAGCGGTGTGCTCGATGCTCCCGCCGATCCGTCGGCCACCGGGACCCCGGAACGCCCGCTCGAGCGCCGAGACGAACCCGACGGTGACACGCGGCGCGCCGCCGGCCGTCGCCGAGACACCGAACACCGCCGCGCCAAGACCGGCGCTGCCGTCGGCCCACTCGAGCGGCGCGATGCCGGTCGTCTCGACCGCGACGACCGCGAGGTCGCCGTCGCCATCCACCCCGCTCACCTGCCCCGTCGCCACCCGGCCATCCGCGAAGGTCACGGTCACTTCGTCGCCACGCAGGTTGTGGGCGTTCGTGACGACCTGGCCGTCCGCGACGACCACGCCCGATCCGCGCTGACGACGGCCGATCGCGACGACGGCCGGTCCGGTTCGCTCCGCGATCGCGCTGACGGCTGCGCTCAACTCCTCGAGTGCACTCATGATCGATCGTCTCCTGCTCCGATGATCCGGCCGCCCGCTCAGCGTGACCGCCGGTTGGTCACTAGTGACTTGCAAGTTACTACTCGCACCTCCGACGTGCAAGCGTCGACGCGGGTACACTCGTCGTCGTGACCGGGACCCTCCGCGCGGCGTCCTCGCCCGCACCGACGACCCCGCTCGCGGCAGCACTCGACCGGGTCGGCGATCGCTGGAGCCTGCTCGTCGTCGAGGCGCTGCTCGACGGCCCGCGGCGCTTCAGCGACCTGTCCGAGGCCGTGGCCGGGATCGCCCCGAGCATCCTGACCGACCGTCTCCGACGCCTCGAACGGGCGAGGATCGTCCGGGCCATCCCGTACTCCGATCGGCCGCCCCGGGTCGAGTACGGCCTGACGGCCGACGGTCGCGAGCTCGCGGGCGCGCTGCGTCTCCTGGCCGACTGGGGCAGCCGGTCTGCCGATCGGCCGGAGGCGCTCCGTCACGCGGTCTGCGGAACTCCGCTCGAGGCCCGCTGGTATTGCGAGACGTGCGACCGAGCGGTCGAGGGTGTCGAGACCGACGGCCTCCGAAACGTCTGAATCCTGACGGCACAGATCCCAGAAGGAGAACCGATGACCACCAAGGTCCTGCTCCTCGTCGGCACGAAGAAGGGGGCGTTCGTTCTCGATGGCGACCCGGGACGCGACAGATGGGCCGTTCGCGGGCCGCTGTGCGAGGGCTGGCCGGTCCACGACATCCGCCTCGACCCTTCGGACGGGGCGCTCATCGCCGGCGCCGGGTCACCGTGGTACGGGCCCGCTGTCTGGCGGAGCGAGGACTTGGGCGAGACGTGGACCCATTCGTCGGCCGGGCTGACGTATGGCGACGACGGGCCATCGATCCCGACGGTCTGGAACGTCACCCCGGCCCACGGCGCCCTGTACGCCGGGGTCGAGCCGGCCGGCCTCTTCCGATCCGATGATCGCGGCGCCACGTGGAGCCATGTCTCTGCGCTGCGCGACCATCCATCCCGTCCGGAGTGGCAGCCGGGCGCGGGCGGCCTGTGCCTCCATACGATCATCGCCCACCCGACCGAGCCGGAGCGGATGTGGGTCGGCATCTCGGCGGTCGGGGTCTTCGAGACGATCGACGGGGGCGCGTACCTGGGACGTCCGCAACCGAGGCGTCCGGGCCGGCTTCCAGCCCGAGGAGTACCCGGAGTTCGGGCAGTGCGTCCACAAGGCCGTCCTGGCGGCGGGCGATGCCCCGGCTGGGCACGAGCGGCTGTTCCAGCAGAACCATTGCGGCGTCTATCGGACCGACGACGGCGGCGTCCAGTGGACGGAGATCACCGGTGACCTGCCCTCGGAGTTCGGTTTCCCGATGGGTGCCCACCCGCGCGATCGCGACACGGTCTGGATCGTGCCCCTCAACGGCGCCGACAAGGGTCGCTTCGTCCCCGACGCACGGATGGCGGTCTGGCGGACGCGCGACGCCGGCGAGTCGTGGACCCGCCATGACGACGGCCTGCCCGACCGGGACGCCTATCTCCAGGTCCTGCGCGAGGCGATGGCGGTCGACCGGCTCGATCCGGCCGGGGTCTATGTCGGGACCAGTGCCGGGAACCTCTACGCCAGCGCCGACGAAGGCGAGACCTGGCGCACCGTCGCGGAGCACCTGCCGCCGATCTGGTCGGTCGACGCCGCGGTCATCGGCTGAGCCGGACCCGGTCGGTGGCGACCCTCCAGCTGCCACGGTCGCTCGTCGCGCTGTTCCCGGGCGCCCCGCGCCGGCTCGAGCTGGAGGGGACCGACGTCGCGGAGGTCCTGGCCGGACTCGAGCGGTCGGTCCCCGGGACGTGGGACCGCCTCGTCGATGCCGGCCCGATCATCCGGACCCATATCAAGGTCTACGTCGACGGTGAGCCGGCGTCTTTGACGAGCCCGGTGGCGGCTGCCTCGACGGTGATGATCGTCCCGGCGGTCAGCGGCGGCTGACGCCGGTCAGCGGCGGCTGACGCCGGTCAGGCGGCTGACGCCGGTCAGGCGAACGGGTCGAACGCCTCGGTCGACTCGGCGACGGCATCCCCGCCCAGGCCGGCCGGTCGCGGGCCGCTCAGCGGATCGCCCAGGATCGCCCGCCAACCGCTGTCGCGCAGTCGTTCGAGGGTCGCCATGGCCGAGGCGAGCATCGCGTCGGCATGGGCCTCGGCGTCACCGCGGAGCGCCGTCGGCTGGCGGCCGCGGGCGACCGCCGCGGCGACATCGGCTGCGGCGCGATGCTCCGCCGCGACGAAGCCGTAGCGCTCGACCGGCCCGGCGCGATAGACGAGCGCTGTCGGGCCCGCCTCCGGCAGGGTCGCCGCGAGGAGGTACGACCAGACCGGCGGGATCCGGACCCGACCCGCCCCCTCACGCCGGGTCGGCGAGGTGAAGGCGAGAGGGTGACCCTCGAACAAGGCTCGTCGGACGGAGACCTCGGCCAGCCCACGGGCCGCAGCGTCGGGCTCGTCGAGCAGCCAGTCGGGCAGCGCCGCGACCGCGATCGTCGCCGGGTCCGCGCCACCGGCGACCGCGAGGCGGACACCGAGGAGCTGGAGCGCCAGTGCCCGTCCGGCGAGTCCCGCGGGGTCCGGTGGCAGGCCACGGGCGAGGTCCGGCGCGACGACGAGTGGCCCCGGGCCGACGCACAGGATGTCGCCGCTGCGGGCATGGAAACGGTAGGCGAAGGCGTGATCGGCGAGGGCCCGGTCGGGGTCGACGCCTGACTCGACGATCTCGGCCAGCGGGTCTCCCTCGGCGATGTCGACCCGCTCGAAGGCCGCCACGACGGCGTGCTCGGGCGCCGAGAGCGCCGGTGCGGCCGTCGCGAGACGCACATAGGCGCGTCGCTCCGCCGCGAGCTGGTCGAGCACGTGGCGGAGCGCCGCAAGTCCCCGCTGCGAGCCCGCGGGCGCCGCGACGGCATCCTCGTCCGGGGTCGCCGGCGTCTCGATCGTCGGATCGCCGCCCTCGAGCCCGAGGTCGAGCAACCGGGTCGCCAACTCCCGGCCGGTCGGGACGGCGACGCGGATCGACGTCGGCGCCCGCCCGGACGAGCGCGGCGGCCTCGGTCCCGGCGCCCTTGGCGGTCGGCTCGGCGACGGTCGCTCCGAGCCATGGTCGAGCCGCGTCCCCGAGGATGTCGAGCAGCTCGCGCCGGGCCGTCCGGTTCGCGTCGATCCGCTCGAGGGCCAGCCGGCCGAGGCGCCGGGCCTCGGCCTCGGCCGCGATCCGCCGCTCGGGCTCGCCGAGGAGCCGGCTCTCCAGGGCAAGGTCGATCGCCCCGCTCGCGATATCGAGCGCGAGCTCGCGCGACGGCTGGTCATACTCGAGCGCCGCGACGGCGAACGGCAGGGCGATCCCGCTCCCGAGGATATCGGGCCCGCCCGCGAGCCAGCGGTCGACGACCGCCCCGGCCAGCGGCCGACCGTCGCGGTCGAGGCCGCCGACGCCGAAGGCGCGAAGGACAGCGCGCTCGGTCCCGACCGTCCGTGTGCGACCCGCACGGGCTGCCCAGGAGGCCGCCAGGGGATCGGCGATCGCGACGATCCGGTCGAGGTCGGCGAGCCCGGTCATCCGACCGCGGAGGCGAGACGGACGCCGGCGAGGAAGCCGCGATAGGCCTCGACGGCGTCGCGACCGGTGTGGCGGACACGCCGGTCACCGACCCGTTCGGCGCCGGGGACGATCGCGACGTGGTCGGCCTGGCCGGCGTTCGCGTAGTCGACCTCGATGACGACGGGCGCGGCCAATGCGAGGAGGGACAGCTCACCGGCCCGAGCTCGCTCGACCGCCCGGGCGGCGCCGGCACGGACCCGCTCACGAGCCAGACTCGGGTGGATCGACGCGGCCGCCCGGCGGCTCACGACGTCCTTCACGACGACCGCCTCCGCCCACGGCAGCCAGTCGGCCGTCTCGGCCTCGAGGGCACTGTCGCCACAGACCAGGCCGACCGGCACGCCCCAGGCTCCGAGGACCGCGGCGTTGATGCCGCTCTCGCCGACGGGCCGGCCGTCGAGCAGGGTGAGGGTCGGCGCTCCCGAGTAGGTGTGGGCGATCGTCCCGCTCGGGTGGCCGGCCCTGGTGTGGTAGCCGACGAACAGGCCGACATCCACGCTGGCGTCCGGGCCCGCACCGGTGAGCATCGACCATGGCTTCTGGCCGGAGATGAGGGTCGCCCGCGGATCGAGCAGCTCGGCCTGCAGGTTCCACATCGAGGAGTGGCTGTCGTTCACGACCACCTCGGTCGCGCCGCCCGCGCAGGCCCCGTCGATCGCGGCGTTCGCCTCGCCGACCATCAGCCCGACCGCGACGTCATAGCCACGGGCCCCGGGCTCGGTCGGCGCGTCGTGGCCGATCCCGCCGATGCCCTCGAGGTCGACGCTGATCCAGACCTTCATCGCGCCTCCTCGTCGGCTTGGACCGCCATCACGGCAGGGTAGCGCAGCGCGGTGCGGGCGAGTCAGGAGCGGGCGAGTCAGGGGCCGGCGAGTCAGGGGCCGGCGTCCGGCTCCTCGTCGCCCGCGGGCCCCGACCGCGCGGGCTCGCCGACCCAGACGCGACCGTCACGGGACTGCTCGGCCTTCCAGATCGGCGCCCGGGCCTTCGTCTCGTCCATCGCGTAGCGCGCGGCGTCGAACGCCTCGCCCCGATGGCCGGCCACCGCGACGACGGCGACGCTCACCTGTCCGAGCGGGACGAGCCCGGTCCGATGGACGATCGCCAGGCGCGTGACGCCGTACCGTGCGGCGACCTCGTCGGCGATCCGGTCGAGCTCGCGGAGGGCCATCGGCTCGAGGGCCTCGTACTCGAGGGCGACGACGTCGGCGCCGGCGAACCGCTCCGCGGCCGCCTCCTGACCGGGCGCCGGCGTACCCGGGCTGCGACGCGTCCGTCCGAGGAACCCGACGACCGCGCCGTCGTCATCGGTAGCGAGCCGCTCGGTCAGCTCCTCGATGATCCCGGCCCCGAACGGCGACTCGCGGATCTCGACGATCCGACCCGGTCCCCTGCCGGCGCCGGCGCCGCCGCTCACGGGCGGGATGACGGCGAGCTCGTCGCCGTCCTCGAGGCGCTCGGCCGGGTCGCTGTACTCACCGTTCCGGGCGAACCGCACGGACGGGCGACCCGGCGCCAGGACCGGATGGACCGCCACCAGGGCGACCCAGGCGTCGTCGATCGTCGCGCCGGCGGCAAGCTCGAGCGCGACCTCGCGGGAGCCCGCCTGTTCGCGCTGCATCGCGAACAACCGGACCCGGACGTGGACGACCTGCCCGGCCACCGGAGCGCCGGTCATCGTGCCCCGAGGAGCGTCGCGAGCAGGAGCCCGTCCCCGACCGGCAGGATCGTCGCGCTGAAGCGCGGATCGGCCAGGACGGTCTCGCAGAACGCCCGGAGGGCCCGGACGTTCCTGTCGTCGGGGTCGGCCGGGCGGCCACCCGAGGAGCGCCCGGTCCACAGGACGTTGTCGGCGAGGACGAGCGCGCCGGGCGCGAGCCGCGGGATCAGCCCCTCGAGATACTCGCCGTACTCGGGCTTGAGGGCATCGATGAAGGCCATGTCGAATAGGCCAGCGAGCCGGGGATCGCCGTCGGCCAGCGCGTCGAGGGCCTTCGCGGTGACGAGCACGATGCGCTCGTCGGGGATGCCCGCCTCACGCCACGAGGCCCGGGCCCGGTCGGTCCAGGTGGTGTACGGGTCCACCGCGACGATCGTCCCGTCCGCCGGCTGGGCGAGGGCCATCCACAGGGTCGAGTAGCCGATCGCCGTCCCGATCTCGACGATCCGGCGCCGATCGGCGGCGAGCACCGCCAGCACGCGACCGCTCGAGCGATCGAGGATCGGGACGTTATCAGGGATCGCGGCTTCCTCGAGGGCGAGCAGGACCGGGTGGACCGGCTGGCCGAGCGACTCGATCCAGTCGTGGTCGGCGGCGTCGGGGAACCAGCGGTCATCGTCGCGGGACATCGGACCTCCTCGGGATCTAGATGAACAGGCCGCCGCCGAAGAACACGCCGGCGGCGAGGATCGTCCCGGCCGCGACCGAGCCGACGTTGATGTACAGCAGCCCGGTGGCCGATTCCATCGACCGGGTCTTGGCCGTCTGGAGGGCCATCCACGAGACGACCAGCGGGAACGCCAGGCCGATGATCAGCCGGAGCCAGACGAACAGGGCCCACGGCCCGACGAGGATCGCGAACGGCTGCGAGCCGCCTGGGTCCGAGCCCGGGACGCCCCAGCCGGTCGCGACGAAGACGAACGACAGGACCGCGATCGCGATGAGCAGGCCCAGGAGCAGGCGGCTGACGGCGATCAGCGGCGCCTCGGGCAGCTTCGGGGTCACGAGATACCAGTGGCCGAGGATCATCGCCGCGACGACGCCGCCGGTCACGAGCGGCCAGGAGCGTCTGCTGGGCGAGGAAGGCGAGCGCGTCGGGTCGGCCGCCGCCCCACGTCAGGGCCCCGGTCACGAGGACCGCCATCCCGGCGACGAGCCCGGCGATCGCCAACGGTGCACCGCGTCGGCCGCGCCGGATGGCGATGACGAATGCGACGGCCAGGACGATGAAGGCGGCCAGGGCGAGCCGTCGCGGCCCATCCCATGCCGGGTCCGTCTGGACCGGTGAGTCGGCGACCGTCGTGGGCAGGCCGCCGTCCGAGAACCAGGCCAGGACCGCCGCGACGATGGCGCAGACACCGGTGAACGACAGGAACCCGCGGGTCGCGTCGGTCCGCAGACGGGTCAGCGCGACGACCGCGAACATCCCGAGCGCCAGACCGAACAGGACCGTCCAGTTGACGAAGGCGATGTTCTGGGCGACGGCGGTGGAGGACACGCCGGCGAGTGTACGCGGGCCATCCGGCAGTCGCCCGCGCGGATGCCGGACCCTCGCTACGATGGCCCGACGGAGGTGCGTTCATGACGCTCGGTGGCGAGACGACGATCACGTGGTACGGGCATGCCTGTGTCGAGGTCTCGACGCCGGGCGGCCGGACCGTCCTCATCGATCCGTGGTTCGGCAACCCGCTGAGCCCGCGCTCGGCCGAGTCGGTCGACCGCTGCGACGTCATGCTGGTGACCCACGGGCACGGCGATCACATGGGCGAGGCGCTCTCGATCGCGAGCCGCACGCGGGCGTCCTGGCCGGCCATCCATGAGTGCTCGCTGTGGCTCGGCCCGAACTGCTCGGCCGATGCCGACCGGATCATCGGGATGAACAAGGGCGGGACGGTCGAGACCGAGGGCCTCAAGGTCACGATGACCCACGCCGACCACTCGTCCGGCGACTGGAACCCGCTGGCCGGGACGCCGATGTACCTGGGCGAGCCAGCCGGCTTCGTCGTCGAGATGGAGAACGGCTTTCGGATCTACCACGCCGGCGACACGGCGGTCTTCGGCGATATGCGTCTGATCGGCGAGCTGTACCACCCGGACGTCGCCCTGCTGCCGATCGGCGGCCACTACACGATGGGTCCACGCGAGGCCGCCTATGCGATCGGGCTCCTTGGCGTCAACCACGTCGTGCCGATCCATTGGGGCACGTTCCCGCTCCTGGCGGGGACGCCGGCGGCGCTCCGCGAGGAGCTGGCCGGTCGGGGTCTCGGTGCGGTCGAGGTCCACGCCCTGGAGCCCGGCGGGTCGCTGTCCTGACCTGTCGCCGGGCCGGTCTCGCTCACCCGGAGCTGACAAGAAAAGACGGCACTCTCCACGCTGATGAGGGGCGGAGAGCGCCGTCCGGTCTCGGGGACCGCTTGGGGATCGAGGGGGAGCCACTGGGGTGGCGATCGACCCTCGGGCTGGCTAGTACTGTCCCAGTACTTTCGTACGGTGTCAAGGAACGGGCACGCAGCGGTGGTGCGGGCGAGCACCTGGTCGAAGTCGACCATCCGGGAAGGCGACGCGGGCCGTGGATGCCGACCGCGGAAGGCTCGCGAGGGTCTGATCAGGAGGAGACGGCGCCGCCCCTCGCCAAGACATCCTCCGCCTGGCCTCTGCGACCCTCCTGGACCGACGGCTCCATGACAGCCAGACCCGGCGTGGCTGCAGGGTCGGACTCCTCGGGAACCCACGTCGTGGCGAAGAGCGCCGAGCGGAGCGACCTGTCGTCCAACCCATCTGCGATGGCGAGGAGCCGGTCGACGGTCGTCCGGATGTCCGCCTGTGCGTGATCAGGACTGGTCCGCAAGACCTTCGCGCTCGTCGTCGCCTCGACCTGCTCGGCGTCGTAGAAGAGCTGCTCATGGAGCTTCTCGCCGGGTCGCAGGCCGACGTACTCGATCGGGTAGGAGTCCGGGTCGCGACCGGCGAGCCGGATGATGTCGCGCGCGAGATCCTGGATCAGCATCGGGACTGCCCATGTCGAGCACGAAGAGGTCGCCGCCCGGTCGGCCGAGCGCCGCCGCGTCCAGGATGAGCCAGGCCGCCTCCGGGATCGTCATGAAGTACCGGGTGGCGTCGCGATGGGTGATGGTCAGCGGCTCGCCCTTCTCGAGCTGACTCTGGAAGACCGGCAGGACGCTGCCACTCGATCCCAGGACGTTCCCGAACCGGACCGAGACGTACGGGCGTCCGGTCCGCGCCGCCGCTCCGGCGACGAGCATCTCGGCCACCCGCTTGGTGGCGCCCATCACACTCGACGGTCGGACCGCCTTGTCCGTGGACACGAGCACGAAGCGCTCCACCCCGGCCTTCTCGGCAGCGTCGAGGACGGCCATCGTCCCACCGGCGTTGACGCGGACGGCCAGCGACGGGTACCGCTCCATGAGTGGCACGTGCTTGAAGGCCGCTGCGTGGAAGACGACGTCAGGTCGCTCCCGACCGATGAGGCGCTCCATGAGCTCGGCGTCGGTGACATCGGCGAGGTCGACGTCGAGCTCGGTGCCGGAGGGCTGCGATCCCTGTCGAGTCTGGAGCTCGCGCTCGACCAGGTACAGGGCGCTCTCGGCTCGGTCGACGAGGATCAGTCGGCGCGGACCGATGGCATGGACCTGACGAGCGAGCTCCGACCCGATCGAGCCTCCTGCTCCGGTCACCAGGACCACGCGGTCACGCAGGAGTGCGTGGACATCCTCAGCGTGCTGGAGCCCCACGATGGGGCGCCGGAGCAGGTCCTCGACCCTGACCTCGCGGACGCGCCGGGCGTCGATCGTCCCGGCCATCAGGTCGATGAGCGACGGGACCGTCCGCACCTCGAGCTGGAGGGCGAGGGCCGCATCGACCACCCTGCGGATCGCCTTGCCGTCGGCCTGAGGCATCGTGATCAGGAGGGTCCGGGCCCCGGTCGAGCGGACCGCGGTCGGCAACATCTCGAGGCCGCCATGGACGCGGATCCCCGAGACAAGCCGGCCATGCAGCATCGGGTCGTCGTCGAGGAACCCGACCGGGACGATCCCCGCCTCGGGTTCACGCTGGGCCGAGCGGGCCACACGGACGCCTGTGTCCCCGGCGCCGTAGAGGAGCGTGGCCCGGCTGTCCACGGACGGGGCTGGCCGACGGCTGTGGCGCCAATCCGAGGCCGCTCGCACGGACAGGCGTGTCCCGCCGATGACGGCGGCGGAGAGGATCATCTCGGCGAGCCAGAAGGTCCGCGGCACGACCATCAGCCAGCCGACCTCGGTGACCATCCCGATGAGCCACAGGCTGATCGCGATCAAGGACCCGAGCGACACGGCTGCGATGATCCGCTCCAGCTCCGGGGTGCTGGCCGAGCGCCAATCCCGTCGGTAGAGGCCCAGTGGGATGCCGACACCGACCCGGATGACGATGAGCATCACGATCACGGGGATGAACGCCGCGAGTTGGGCGACCGTGTCGATGCCGTCGTGGCGGAGGACGACGGCGAGGACGCAAGCGACCGTGATCCCGACGATGTCGCCGATGAACAGGTGCCGACCCTGGATCCGGCGTGCAAGTCGAGCGGCAACGATCTTCGGCGTCGCTCGGGCTACGGATGGCCGCGCAGCGGCCGATCCGTTCACCCCGACCGGCACGCGCAACCGTCGGGCGGTCAAATCGACACTCCCGTGTAGGGGGAATGATCTGTCCGACCCCGAGTCGCCGACATCCCCGATGGCGACTGGATCGGCCGCATCCGGCTAGCGAAGCGGTCCCGACGAGGTCGCCCCAACCATAGTCCGGATGGCGATTCTTTGCTAGTACTTCCGAGCCCCGTCGTGAGGGCAGCGGTGCCGCGCCGCACCACGAGGGTCCAGCCGGGGCCACGGTGACCTCGGATGGTCGTGTCCCGCGGATCGTCTCCATCCGGCCATTCCCGGGGAGACTGATATCCTCCCGCCCACCATGGTGGCCGATCTGTGAACCCTGAGCCGCCCCGGACCCCGATCCTGCACATCCCGGGCCTCGGGACGATCCAGGGATCGCTGATCGAGTTGCCGTGGCTCTTTCCGGGCCTGGTCGCCACGTTCATCGTCGCCTGTGTCGCCGCCCGGCGCCTCGGGCGCTGGCTGGGCGCTCATCCGGTCCTCGCGTTCTTTCTCATCCTCAGTGCCGGGACGATCCTGTCGGCCACGCTGACCCCGCTCGGCCGGACCGGAGAGCACCCGGGTGCCTGCAGCCTGGAGCGGTTGACCCTTGCGTCGTTGGACGACATCCGCTGGGAGAGCGATATCCGGGAGAACATCGTCCTGTTCATCCCGCTCGGCCTGGCACTCGGGCTGCTCCCGCGATCCGCGTCGCAAGTTCGGCCTCATCGCTGCGGCGGTCGCCCTTCCCTTCGTCATCGAGACCACCCAGCTCCTCGTCGCACCGCTGGGTCGAGGCTGTGAAAGCTCCGACGTCATCGACAACCTGACCGGCCTCGCCATCGGGCTGGCGATCGGCACGGTCATCGGCCTCGTCGCGTCTCTCGTCGTTCGGGCGACCCGGCCTGCGACGACGGCGGCGGGCGGACCGAGCGACACGTAGGTACTTCGGTCACGCGGAGAGCAAGGCGGGTGGGCGGTACGATCGCGGCTGCGCGGTCTGATCCCTGATATCCCGGAGCAGTCCGATCGAACTCGTCATCGTGTTCGTCATCGCCTGTTGGGCGGCGACGTTCTCCATCGCCGCCGCACGGTCTGCCACGATCCATCGCCGGAGTCCGCAGACATGGGCCGTCTATGGAGCCGTCCTGGGACCGATCGCCCTGGGCCTCCTCGCCGTCGCGCCGCCGGGTCGCTGTGCCACCTGCGATGCTCCGACGCGTGGCTGGCTTCGTCGCTGCGAGGCCTGCGGGAACCCGGTCGACCGGCGCGTCGCCGGGCGGTCGCTCGAGCAGCCTGCCGCTGCGCCGGGTCAGTCGATACGACCGGCGGCCGGTCCCTCGGACCACGGATCGATGACCGGCCTGCTCCCCGACGAGACTCGACCGGCGATGGCGGTGCCGCTGGTCCCGGCCGAGACGAACGGGAACGGCTCAGGGCGGCCACGGACCGACAGGCAGGCGCGCCCGACAAGCCGACGAAGCAGGAGCGTCAGCCCTCCGGTCGGCGAGGATCCGGCACAGCCGACGCGCTCGACCGTCACGGCTCCGCCGACCTCGACCGTCCCGACACCGAGCATGCCGGTCGCCGCGGCAGAGGTCGCTCGCGCGGCGTCGACCGACGCTTCGCCGCACCAGCTCCGGATCCTGGCATCGGCGACATTCACCGGTGGATCGCCGTCGCTCCGCATCGGCGAGCGTTACATCCTCGCCCTGGGTCCGGGGCGCCTGGAGGTCCGCGGTCCCATCGACGTCGACCCGGATCTCGTGGTCGTCCAGAGCCCCATCGACGAGATCGACGTGATCGGCGTGTCGGATGGCTTGCTGGTCACGGATCGACACCAGCGGGCGGACCGGATCGCTCTGAGCTTCGTCCAGGTCAAGGGCCGCACTCCCGAGGGCGTCGAGCAGCTGGTGGCGATCGAGCAGAAGTCGACATCGGCAGGACGCGGCTCCCATGGATGAGCGCGGACCCGGACTGCGCGCGACCCTCGGCCCCGAGCAGGTCGCTGGCGTGCTGGTCGGGCTCGTCCTCCTGCTCGCGGCGACCGGCTATGTCGCGAGTGCCTCGCCGCGCGGGCCTGGCGCATCGCCCTCACCGACCGGCGGGATCCAGTCACCGGGATCGAGCGCAGGCACCCAAACGTCGGCGTCACCCGGGAGCTCGGCCGTGTCGGGCTCGACGCTCTCGAGCATGCGCGGCCTCGCCGGCATCGACGATCAGACCTTCCTCCAGGCGCCGGATCTCAGCCTCGCCACCGCGTCGAAGCGGCCGGATGTCGGAGACATCCATCAGTCGTGCCAGACGATCCGGACGATCATGACGAACGCGACTCGCTACATGACCGAGGTGGGGACGGACGAGTCCCTGCACGTCCTCTCGGGTGAGCTCGAGGCTTCCTACGGCGCGATCTCGACCTCGGCCCAGGCGTGTCTGGATACCCTCGCTCGCGACGTCGCCGCGAACGTGGCCGCGGGCAAGGCGCTCGTCCGCGCCATCGACGGCCTGCGGGATCCCGACAAGTCGCTCCGAACGGCGATCACGGCGGCGGGCGGATAGGCGTCGGAAGGGTCGGACCGGGACCTCGCGTATACTGCGCGGCCGAAAGGAGACACAGTGGACGTCCGGGACATCCTGTCGCTCGCGAGGGCATGGATCGTCGTGATCATCGCGACCGTCGCGCTCTCGGCAGGTGCCGCGTTCATCGTGTCATCCAGGTCGACGCCGACCTACGAGGCGGACACGACCCTCCTTGTCGGACCCAAGCTGACGTCGGCGACGATCGCATACACCGACCTGCTCATCGCTCAGACGCTCGCCCAGACGTACGCCGAGGTCGCGACGACCCGGCCGGTCCTCGCGGCCGCCGCGCAGGCGGCGGACGTCGAGGGTGGCGCCGACGCCTTGGTCGACACGGTGACCGCCCGAACGCCGCCGTCGAGCACCTTCGTCATCATCACCGCGCAGGCGAGCACCGCCGCCCAGGCCGCTGCGATCGCCAATGCCGTGTCTGCGGAGCTGCTCAAGCAGGCGCCGCCACCGAACATCTACAACGACGACCTGTACACGAAGAGCATCGTCGACAATGCCGCGCAGATCAACGCGGCCGAGACGGAGTTGGCGACCCTGCAGGCGGTCGCCTCGCCGGCGCCGGACCAGGCCGCCCGCATCGCCTCGCTTCAGACCCAGCTCACCGCCCTGAAGGCCGATCGGGCCCAGCTGCTCGCCACGGTCCCCCCGCAGCAGTCCAACCTGCTGAGCGTCCTCGAGCCGGCGATCCCGCCGAAGACCTCGATCGGACCGCGGACCCTGACGAACGTCGCCCTGGGCGCCGCGATCGGTCTGATGGTCGCGCTCGCGATCATCGTCATCGTCGAGAACCTCGGGCGGGCGTCCCGTGAGGAGGCCGCCGCCGAGGGTCCGTCGCGTCGCGACCAGGCCTCCACGATCTCCTGACCCGCGCCCCGCGGGGCGGGCAGGCAACGGTTCGCGGCCGTCAGAGCGACCCGATGGTACCGGCCCTGCCCCTCGGCCAGTAGGCCTGCGGAGAGGCCCGGACCGCACCTGACCGTCCGCTGGACCGGAGTCCTCCCGCGCTGCCGCTGAACGTACGCGTACGAAAGCGCGGGTTGGCACCCGAGCGCCGCGCACATAGCATCCGCCGGCATTCCTCGAACGAGCACACCCGTCGCGAGGCGGGGCCGCAAAGCCACGGGACTCACGAAGTCAGCCGGGTTGCCGAAAGGATGGTTGTTCATGTTCTGGGACGGCACCAAGTGGGTCGACGAGCGCACCCCAGCGTCATCGACGAATCGCCAGCCCCGCCCCCGCCGAACCCGCGACCTCATCGCAACGATCCCGCTCATCCTGCTTCTTCCCGCGTTGCTCCTTCCGTTCATGGCGGCCTCGGCGGCTCGCCCGACGATCACCGTCACAGGTAGCCTCATCGCTGGAGGTCGACTGGCCGTCACCGGTCGCGACTTCAGCCCACGTGACCGGCTTCAGCTGACCTGGGATGGCTCGGCCAAGGGCCTGCCCCAGGTACGGGTCGGGTCGAAGGGCGGGTTCGCCACCCGCGTCACCGTGCCCTCGGCTACCAAGGCCGGTCCGCATGACCTGGCCGCCGTCCGCCTGAGCACGGTCAGTAGAACCAGTTCGCGGATCTCCCGCCAGCAAGCGCGGATTCTCCCGCCAGCAGGCAGTCCTGTCGTCGACGGTCGGCACTCCGGTCGTCGTGGCCGACGTGACCGTCACGATCGCCGCGCCGGCTGCCGCCGGGGGTCCCTCTCCCGCGCCCGGCGATCCGACCAGCCAGCCTGACCCATCGGCGTCCGTCGATCCGTCGAGCGCCCCCTCCGTCGCACCCTCGACGGCTCCGTCGAGCGCCCCCTCCGTCGCACCCTCGACGGCTCCCTCGAGCGCCCCCTCCATCGCACCCTCGACCGCTCCCTCGAGCGCCCCCTCCGTCGCACCCTCCGTCGCACCCTCGACGGCTCCGACGCCGAGGCCGACGCCGACGCCGACGCCGACGCCGAGGCCGACACCTGACCCGACGCCGCCACCCGTCGTGGGTGACTGCGGCGGTTCGCTCCAGTCGAAGATCGATGCGACCGGGTCCGGCGCCACCCTCGATCTGACGGGGTGCTCATATGCGGGGTCGTTCCTGATCTCGAGATCGATGACCCTCAAGGGTGTCGATATCGACGCTCCGGCGAATGAGTCGGGTCTGACGATCACCGGCGACAACGTGACGATCGACCATGTGACGATCACCGGCGACCAGGCGCGGACGTTCAAATGGGGCGAGAAGTGCATCGTCGGCGCCGGGAAGTCGACGAACTCCCTGTCGGGCCTCGTGGTCAAGAATTCGACGATCAGCCGCTGCGGCTACGGCGGCATCTACCTCCACTTCGCATCGAGTGCCTCGATCTCGTCGAACAAGATCAGCGACTCCGTCTACGCCGGCGTCCTTCTGTCCAGCGTGTCGGATTCGAAGGTCGTCTCCAACACGATCACGGGCGTCGGCCTCACCGGCACAACGCCTGAGAACAACGCGTATGGCATCACGGCCACCCAGGAAGACGGCCCGCACAGCAGCGACGTGCTCGTGCAGGGCAACACGATCTCCGACATCCCGACGTGGCACGGCCTCGATACCCATGGCGGAGTCCGGATCACGTTCAAGGACAACACGATCTTCCACGTCCGCCGGGCGATCTTCCTGACCAGCAGCCCGACCGACGCGGTCGTCACGGGCAACGACATCACAGCTCCGACGGCGGCACAGCAGGCCGACTGTCCGAGCGGCGCACCGGCCACCTACTGCACCGACATCCGTGGCATCAGCCTCTTCGGAGGCAGCGCCACGGTCGACTCCAACACCGGCCATGGATACCCGTCGGGTCGGTGGTGGAACTACGGCAGCGGCAGCTACGACGCCGCGGGCAATAGCCCGGGCATCTCATAGCCGGTCAGGACTCGGCACGACCAGGCATCCCCGTCGCATGACATCGATGAGGCCCGGCAGCGATCCTGCCGGGCCCCATCGCGTCCGCCCGACCGTGCGGGTGCGGTGACGTTTGGCACCATCCGGAGGGCTCGGGTATCCTAGCGGCGTGTCCCGAGGTCGCTGGGCGGCCGTCAGTGCCCTGACGGCGGTCATCGTCATCGGCGCTGGTCTCACGATCGCCAGCGTCGCCCCCAGAACCCCGATCAGCAGCCCCGTCCCGAGCGCCGCGCCGTCGGCGTCCGGAGTCGTGAGCGCTGATGTGCCGGGCGCTTCGCCGACCATCGCGGGCTTCACATCCTCATCTGCGCTGCCCTCGGCCGCAGCGCTGCCCTCGGCCGCCGGTCCGGGCGTCTCCCCTTCGGCTGCGCCGGCGGGCTCCGGTCAGCCCGCTCCCTCGACCTCGTCGAACGGTGTCGACGCGTCGTCTGCCCCGGCCGCGTCGCCCGCCCCGCGCCCGATGTCCACCCCGACGCCACGACCGACGGCGAAGCCTGATCCGACTCCGGCTCCCACACCGAAGCCGACGGCGGAACCCGCGTCCGTCACCTGCGGTGGCTCGCTCCAGTCACGGATCAACGGGACCCGCAGTGGCGGGACGCTCGATCTCACCGGCTGCTCGTATGCGACGTCCGTGGTCATCTCGCGATCGATGACGCTCAAGGGTGTCTCGATCTCGGCCCCGGCCAACCACAATGGGATCACGGTGAAGGCTGACGGGGTGATCCTCGATCACGTCCGGGTGACCGGTGCCCAGGCGGCGACGTTCCGATGGCAAGAGAACTGCGTCGAGGCGAGCGGCAGCACGTCCGATCCGATCTCGGCACTCGTCATCAAGTACTCGACCATGACACGCTGCGGCAGAGACGGGATGTACCTCTACCACGTGACGAAGGCGACGATCTCGAGCAATCGGATCTCGAACGTCGTCTACGCCGGGATCATGTTGTCGACGGTGACCAGCTCAAAGGTCCAGTCCAACGTCGTGAACGGCGTCGGCGTCCACGGCAGTGGCACCAATGAGAACAACGCCTACGGCATCTCCGCCACGTCGGAGACGGGAGGGCCGTCATCGGACATCGTGATCTCCGGGAACCTGGTCGAGCACATCCCGACCTGGCACGGCCTGGACACCCATGGTGGCGTCCGGATCACCTTCCGTGATAACCGGATCGTGGCCGTCCGGCGTGCGATCTTCCTGACCTCCAGTCCGACACACGTCATCGTCGACGGCAACATCCTGACAGCTCCGACCGCCGCCCAGCAGGCCGCCTGTCCGTCAGACGCACCCCGAGCGTACTGCACCGACATCCGGGGAATCAGTCTGGTCGGCGGAAGCGCGACCATCACCGACAATGTCGGCCACGGGTATCCGTCCGGCCGCTGGTGGAACCCGAAGGGCGGGGCCTACTCGGCGTCCGGCAACAGCCCGCGGATCCAGTAGCAGCTGGGCCGCCGGATCGAGCGGCCGGCGATGATCGGGTAGCGGGACGCCTAGGCAGCCGCGCCAAGGGCTGACGGTATCCTGCCGGGGTGTCGTCGCGACCACGCTCCCCGACGCTCCTGGTCGCCATCGCGGTCCTTGTCGCCGGGCCCCTCGCCGGATGCAGCGGTCCGGTCGATCTTCGCGCATCGGGGGACCCGGGTCGCCCGACCACTCCGACCGCAAGCCCGAGCCTCGATCCAGATTGCGGTCCACTCCAACCCAGGATCGATGCCGCATCGGACGGGGCAGTGCTGGATCTGCGTGGCTGCTCCTTCAGCGCTGGCGTCACGATCACGCGACCCGTCACGATCCAAGGCGGCACCCTTCGTGCCCCATCCGAGACCACGGGGCTCACCGTCGCCGCGTCGGACGTCTCGATCGTCGGCGTCTCCATCGTCGGTCCGCAGGCGGGTCGGGCACGGGGCGACATCACCTACGCGGTCGATGAGATCGGCATCCGGATCGCCGGGGATGCCGGTGAGATCCTGACCTCTGTCGTGGTCCGCGACTCGAGCATCTCGGGATTCGGGAACGCGGCGATCTGGGCAGAGCAGACGGCTGGACTCGAGATCAGGTCGAATGACCTGACCGACTGCGGGTACGCGGGCGTGATGGTCGTGTCGGGCCGCGACGGGTCGATCGAGCAGAACCAGGTCGCTCGGATCGGTTTTCCGCTCCCCGGCGATCCCCGTGACGTCAACGAGAACAACGCCTATGGGATCGCCCTGACCGATCAGGGAGGGCCACCGACGTCGGATTTCACCGTTGACGGAAACTCCGTGTCCGACGTCGCGACATGGCACGCGCTCGACACCCATCGCGGCCAGCGGGTCGCCTTCACGAACAATTCGGTGATCCGGTCGTCACGTGGTGTCTTCATCACCGGGTCATCGGACGCACCGCCAAGGGACATCACGATCTCCGGCAATACCTTCGGCGATCCAGCTCCCGTGGCCTTCAACCTCCAGGCGGTCACGGTCGTCGACTCGGTGAACGTGAACGTCACGGACAACGTCGCGACCGGATGGGACGGGAACGTGTTCGAGGACTACGGTGGTGGCAGTGTGCAGCTCGTTGTAGGGGACAACCGGCCGCCGGCCGACTGGCCCACGCTGCCGTGATCAGCGCTGCGGCCTAGAGTCGTGCCAGCGCCCGAGGTGATCTGATCATCCGGACGCGTCCCACGATCGTCCGGATGTCGGCCGGTCGCGGCAGCCAGAGCTCCCCCAGCGAGCGACCGGAAAGACGACTCGCCACGATCGTCGACGCCAGCGCCGTCAGTGAGTAGGACAGGAGCGACGCGGCAGCTGCGCCGCGGATGTCGAACAGCGGGATCAGCACGATGTTGGCGGCGACGTTGACCGTGAAGCCGACGATGTTGATCGTCGAAACGAGCGCCGTCCGGCCGACGCCAGCGAGATAGCCGGATGCGACATTCCCGACGCTGAGCGCCACCACGCCCGGTAGCAGGATGAAGAGTGGCGCAAGCGACGGGCCGAACGCCGGAAGGACGATGGCGATCAGCAGGATCGATGCCGGGATGACCGCGATGGCTGCGATCGCCGCGATCACGAGGGTGATCCGCGCGATGGGACCGAGGCTGGCATCGGCAGTCTCGCGGTCGGTCCCGGCCACGCGCGGGAAGAACAATGTCGCTACGGAATTCGGGAGGAAGAAGACCATCTCGGCGATCGAGACGGCCATCGAGTAATACCCCAGCGGCGCCGACGGGTCCGGCAGCAACCACGCGATGATGAAGATGTCGAGCCGATAGTTGAAGAACGACGTCAAGGTGCCCGGATAGAGCGAAAGCCCGTATCGAAGGAGCTGGCCGACCGAGACGGGTCGCCGATCCGGGATCGCCCCCGTGACCCGGATCGCGCCGACGAGGAAGATGGTCGACTGGATGAGGGTCCCGATGAGGAAGGCCACGATGGCACCAGTCAGCCCGAGACCGAGGATGCCGACGAGCGTCACGATCAGTGCCGTCAGCGCGATCGAACTCACGGCATTGGCGATCAGACTCCATCTGACAGCTTGCCGACCGAGGACGATGCCCGTCATGAAGGTCGCGTTCAGCGTGACCGGGATGACCATCAGTCCCAAGAGAAGCGACTCGGTCGACGGCCCACGGACGATCGTCTGTTGGAGGACCGGCAGAAGCGCCACGGTGACGACGATCGCCGACGACGACAGCGGGACATTCAGGCCGAGGGCGCGTCGGACGATCCCGATCACGTGGCTCCGGGCCGTGTAGTAGCCGAGGGCCTGCGGCAGACCAAGCTGGATCAGGACCATCACCAGCGCCGGGAGCATCACGACGAGCGCGTAGTCGCCCTTCGCAGCAGGCCCGAGCAGTCGCGCGGTCAACAGGCCGTTCACGACCCCGAGGCCGGTCGCGATCAGCTGCGTGACGAACAGGACGAGGACTCGGGCAGAGAACCCTCGTTCCGCGTCGGACCCGGTCATCTACACCTCGAGCGCGGCGGCCCTGATGTTCGTGCGCGCCCGTTCGCCGGCCCGCGGAGTCCCTGATGATACGGGGGGTGCGGGCACCTCGGGTATCCTTCCGTCCCGTGCTCACTGATCGCGCCTTCCGTTGGCCATCCTCCCCGGTTCATCTGCCTCGGACGATCCTCGTCCCGGTCGGGGTCGTCGCGGTCCTGTTGTCCTGTCTGATCGTCGCTGTCGGCACGCGGCTCGACCTCCTGCTCATCGCTTTTGCGGCCTGCGGTGGCCTGCTCGTCTTCGTGGCGAGCCTTCGGTGGCCAGTCGCGTCATTGCTCGTGGTGGCGGCGACGATCCCATTCGACGAATCGATCCAACTCGGGGCCCTCGGGACCATCGGCCGCAGCGCAGCGATCCTGTTCGCGGTGTCGTACGCGCTGCCTCGACTGGGCCGTCTGAACCTCCGCGTGATGCCGGCGGCCGCCTGGGCATACGTGGGCTGGGCGATCCGTCAGCTCCGGCTGGGCCCTCGACCAGGCGACGACAGTCCGCGAGCTCGGCACGCTCATCCAGCTGTTCCTGCTCAGCCTGCTCGTCGCCGATCTCATCGTCCACAGCCCGTCGGTCGTCCGCTCGATCATGTGGGCGTACACTCTCTCGGCTGCCGCCAGCGCACTCATCGGGATCGCGGCGTATCTCGGCGGCCAAGTGAGCGACGGGGTGCGGGTCGCCGCCCTACCCGATCAGGACCCCGCCCAGTACGCCGCCGTGCTGTTGCCGGCGCTCGTCTTCAGCCTCTACGAGCTCATCGATGGGCGCCTGCTCCTGCTGTCGATCCCGACCGCGGCGGTCACGATGATCGGGATCCTCTTGTCGGGCACCCGTGGGGCGTGGCTCGCGCTCGTCATCGTCGGACTGCTGTTCATCCTTCCCCATCTGCGCAAGCGCCGCCGCGTCGCGGCATCAGCCGCGCTTGCCGGGATCCTGGTGGTCGCGGCTCTGATCCCGGGTGTCATCGACTATGTCGGGGAACGCGCCGGGACTGCGATCTCCAGCGGCGGATCCGGGCGGACGGACATCTGGGCTGTCGGTCTGGAGATCGTCCAGTCCGCGCCGGTAACAGGGGTCGGATATGCCAACTTCCCGGTGGCCTTCACGCCCGAGATCATCAAGGCCGCGGCGCTCCAGGGGGACACCGGCCTGAACCGCGCCGCCCACAACGTCGTGCTGTCGAACATCGCCGAGCTGGGCCCGGTCGGGCTGCTGCTGATGATCCTGTTCATCGGCCCGCTGCTCCTGCGGCCGGGCTGGGGCCCCTACGGGACGACGATCCAGGCGTGTCTTGTGGCGCTCGCGACCTCGGCCATGTTCCTCGACATCCTCGACAACCGGAAGCAGGTCTGGTTGATGATCGGGATCGCCTGCGGGCTTCAATTCCTCGCGCACGTGCGGGAGGGTTCCGACGATGGACCGACCAGCTGGCCGATCTTCGTCCGCCTGCGCGACCTCGTGTATCGATCACGCCCAGGAAGGCCGACCACCGTGCCACCGGTCACGACGCACGATCCGGCGCCACGCCCAGCGTGATCGAGGTCGAGCTTCTGATCCAGCTGCGTGGCCCTGCGTGATCAGGCCCCGTCGTCCAGGGTGACGGCGGCGGATCGATACGCCGGGAAGTAGCAGTGCCGATCGGATGGATCGGCCCGCGGATCGACAGCCCGGACGAGTCGCGCGTATGCGTCGTCGTTCGTCACGACACGGAGGGTGTGGAACCGGAATCGCCGCTGCGAGAACCCGACCTTGAAGTAGAACAGTGAGTCCTCCGCGGCGCCGACTCCACCGCCCATGTGGACCCATCGATGGCCTCGCTCGCGGGCCCAGGCGCGGACCGCGTGGACCATGAGCTTGTTCGCGCCGTCACGCAGGTAGTCGCCGTCGGACGCGGACAGGTGGTACTCGACGATGTCGCCCGTCTCGACGAGCAGACCCGCACCGGCGACGACATCGCCACCCGTCCGTGCAGCGACGATCTGCATCCGAGGCCCGAGCGCGGCATCGAGACCGGCGAAGTACGCCTCGTCGTAGCGGTAGGCATCGGTCGCCGACAAGCGGTGCATCGTCGCCGCGTAGAGTCGTTCGAACTCCGGCAGATCCCGCTCGTTCCGGCCGATGTCGACGCGGTACCCCAGCCGGATCGCCCGGTTGATGTGGTTCCGGTGGTCACCCCGCATCTCGCTCCAGGCCGCCTCGTCGGAGAGCGTGGCATCGAGCGCGATGGTGTCACCGTGGCGGACGAGCGTGCCCGGGCACGTCGGCGGCGGATCGTCGAGCAGCGGGTGGAGCCGGATGAACAGCGAGACGATTCCTGCCTCCCGAAGCGGCTGGACCGCCTCGCTGAGGGCCACATCGATGAACGTCCGATCCTCCGTGCCACGAAGCAGCGGCCCGGGGAAGCCGTACGGCGACATCGCGTCGCGAAGCGTCTCGCCCGGGATCGGCCGGAGGACGAGGGGCACGAGGACTTCGCGGTCTCCGTCGCTGACGCGGAGGGCCATGGCGTCGCCGCCGTCCCGAGCGGCCTCGAGGGCGACGTAGGCCGGCAGGTGATAGAAGTCGTGCGCGACGTCCGCGAGGAAGGCGGTCCAGGCGGGGTCATCGCAGGCGAGCAGCTCGACGCGCACGCTAGTCCTCCGCAGCTCGATGGACGGCGTCGGCGACCCGGCCCATATCCGCAGCGCTGTAGCGATGGTCGGCGTGGATCACCATGAGGCGCCGCGACAGATCGACATCGCGATCCGGGATGCCATCGATGACGGGCGAGTCGAGCGGCCACAGGATCGCCGGGTAGAGTCCGCTCCGCGATGAGCGACCGGTAGACGCGTCGGCGTCGCTCCGGGGTATCGAACTCGAGGATCGCGGCGAATGGCAGGTCGAAGGCCGCGACTCCGGGGGTCCCGAGGAGGCGTCGCCGGAACGCGACCACGTTCGCCGCCTTCCGGACCCGCCACGCGGCGAGCGGGACCGTGGGCAGCCGCTCCCGGGTGAACGGCGAGATCCCCGAGATCGCTCCCTGATCGAGCTCCGCTTCGCCCCGGACGACGAGGGCCCGATAGCCGTCCTTCGAAAGGTCGGCACCCGCCCGGTAGAGCTCCTTGAGCGTCATCGCAGACAGCCGGTCGGCGACGCCGCGGGCGTGCCGAGCGGTGACTGGCCGCTCCTCGGGCAGCTCGAGACCGGCCGGCGACCACAGGACGCCTCCGTCCGGGACGGGCAGGACCTTGCGCAGGGAGGCCACGGCGTAGTCGGCGCTGGAGCCGCTCGCCCAGGGAGCCAGGAGATCGTGGGTGTAGTCCTCGATGACGACGCCCGGCCCGCTGACGTCGGGTTCGATCCGCCGACCGAAGGCATGGATGATGAGGACAGCGTCGCCGGTGCGGGTCTGGATCGGCTCACGTGGTCCGTCGATCGGGTCGAACGGGTACGGCTCGGCGTGGATCTCGCGGACGAGGTGCTCGGCCACGGTCTGGCACATGTACGACGGGACGAGGAGCCGCTGCCAACCCCGCTCTCGACCGAAGGCCAGCAGCCCGCGCATCGCCGCTCGGCCGCTGCCCCAGAGGGTCGACCGTCCGGCATCCCACGGGTAGGTCGTCGATCCCGTCTCGAGGTCGAGGTGGAACGTCGAACCGTGCTCCCAACGGTCCACCGGCATCGGCCCGGAGGCAGCCTGGATCGGGTCAGCCACGTCGGCCAGCCGTTGCTTCGACTCCGTGGGGGACCGGTCGACGGATCGGCTCCCGGTAGCGAGGGAAGAAGGCGCTGTCCGGGTCACCCGGTTCGCCCGCCAGCACCTCGCGCCGCCTGACGAGCTCGTCGTACGCCGTCGGGTCGGCGACGATCCGCCACGAGCCGACAGGCCACAGGTCGCGCGAGAAGCCCAGCTTCCAGGCGATCAGGGAGTCCCCGCGAGCCAGGCTGCCGCCCAGGTGGAGGACTCGAGCGCCGCGCTCCTTGGCCCAGCGCGTGGCGAAGTCGACGGCCAGCTTCGTCGGACTCGCGGCGATGTGGGCGGGTGCCGTGCTCGAGACGTGGTAATCGACGATCCCGTCCTCCTCGACCAGCAGGACCGCGGCCGCAAGCTCGTCCTCGAGCTCGACGACGCAGAGGCGCAGGCGTTCGCCAACGGCAGCGCGGAGATCGACGAAGTCGTCCCGGCCGAGGCGCCAGTGAGGCGCGGCCCCGAGCCGCTCCATCGTCAGGCGATAGAGCTCGAGGAAGGCGTCGAAGCGGTCCCAGGACTCGTCGATCCGGACCCGATAGCCGGACCGGTAGCCCTTCGAGATCTCGTGGCGATGCGTCGGCCGCATCTCGCCGCGCAGCTGTTCGAGCGACTTGTCGAGGTCGATCGAGACGGAGTCGCCGTGATCGACGACATCGCCGATCCGTCGCAGCTCGTCGAACGACGGTGACAGCAGCGGATGCAGTCGGATGAAGGCCGCGACG
The DNA here is from genome assembly GCA_963729175.1 of uncultured Chloroflexia bacterium. GTDB lineage: Bacteria > Chloroflexota > Limnocylindria > Limnocylindrales > CSP1-4 > CAVSMY01. The sequence continues at coordinate 71,156 of CAVSMY010000017.1, forward strand.
ATGCCCTCCGCCCGGAGGGTCACGACGAGGAGCTCCAGGGCTGCCGCAAGGAACGCTCCGGTCGCCGCTCCGGTCTCGCATCCGGCGATGGGCCCCGGGTAGTAGCGACTGCTCGAGGCGTCGCGCCAGCCGTCCTCGCCGGCGAGCGCCGGGTCGAGCGCGCGCACGATCATGGGCAGGAAGAAGGTGCGGTCACCATCCTCGGCGAGGAAGGCGGCGGGGATCCCGGGCTCCTGGCGCCGGGCGGCCATGGATGCATAAGCCGGGAGGTGATAGAAGTCGTGACGCAGGCGCGCGAGCGTCTGATCCCAGGTCGGATCGATCGGCTCCGATCAGGGTGCCTCGCATCGTCTCAGCTGGCCACCGCGTCGGACGGGTCCCCGGCGTGGGTCTCAGCCGGCGCTGCATCGACCGGGCTTGGGCCCTCGAAGTACTGGTCCGGCGCGGATCGCTCCGAGACCCCGGAGCCGGACAGGACCTGCCTGACGGTCGCCATCAGGATCTGCGTGTCCAGGCCCAGCGACCAGTGATCGACGTACCAGACGTCGAGCGCGAATCGGTCCTTGAACGGCAGATCGTCCCGACCGTGGATCTGGGCCCAGCCGGTGATCCCAGGCCGGACCTCATGGCGACGCGCCTCCTCGGGGGTGTACAGCTCCAGGTACTGCATGAGGAGCGGACGCGGGCCCACCAGGCTCATCTCACCCTTGACCACATTCCACAGCTCCGGCATCTCATCGAGGCTCGTCCGTCGGAGCAGGTACCCAAGGGGCGTCATGCGCCGGGCGTCATCCGCTGGACGACCCTGGGCATCGCGGACCTCGGGCAGCATCGTCCGGAACTTGATGAGCTCGAACGGAGCCCCGTGGAGGCCGGGCCGCCGCTGCCGGTACAGGATCGGCCGGCCCTCGGTCAGGAGCACCGCGAGCGCGACACCGATGAGCATCGGCGAGAGGACGACCAGCCCGAGGCCGCCGAGCACGAGGTCGATCATCCGCTTGACGCGTCGGCTCACCGGCCACTCCCCCCGCGCCTCCGCCCGGACACTGGGCTCGGATCCGGGGGCGCCTTGGAAGTATAGGGAACCTGGCCGTCGACGGCGTCGGTCGGATCCGACGCGTCGGGGTCCACGACGCCCGCCAGCTCGGCGAATCGCCGGCCGATCCGTCCCAGATCGTGCTCTCGCTCGAGGAAGCGCCGGCCCGCCTCACCCATCGCCCGGCGGTCCTCGGGCGTCATCCCGGCGAACTGCACGAGCGCCTCGGCAAGGGCCCCGGGATCGTCCGGCTCGACGGTGAGGCCCGCGCCCGAGGCCTCGATGGGGTCGTAGGCCGTGCTCGTCGCGAAGGCGATCGGGATCCTCGCCGCCATGTAGTCGAAGAGCTTGTTGAAGCTGATGCCGTAGCGGTAGACGGGCGTCCTCGTGGTGTGGATCGACCCCGACGTCGACCACCGACAGCAGGTCCGGGACGCGGAGCTTCGCGACCGGATCGGCGAAGACCGCGGCGTCGTCGAGTCCAAGGCTCCGGGCCAGGTCGACGAGGTCCTCTTTCTCGGGTCCGTCACCGACGAGCAGGAGCGTCATCGGCGTCGCGGTCGCCGTCCGGGCCCGGGCGAAGGCCTCCAGGACGACGTCGAGCCGGTTGACCCGGCCGTGGGCGCCGAGGTAGCCGAGCACGAGGCTCCCGCCGGCCCGCCGAGCCTGCATCTCCGCGATGAGCCGTTCGGCAGCCGGGTCGGCCGGAGCCGTGCTTCGATCGACGGCAGCCTCGTCGATGAGGTCGACGCCGTTGGGCAGGTAGACGACGTGATCGGACGGCAGGCCCCGGCCTTCGAGGTAGTCGACCACCCCCGGCAGGAGGGTGATCACGACCTCGGCCCGACGGACGAGGAAGGATTCGATGACCCACAGGACCCGCGCGATCGGCGAGCTCGGCCGCATCGCGCCGAGGTCGACGAGGGTCTGCGGCCAGAGGTCCCGGATCTCGAAGAAGAACCGCGCTCGGCGGATCCGCGACACGAACCAGGCCGCGAGCGCAGCGAAGGGATGGACGGTCGAGCCGACGATGACGTCCGGCCGCCGGCGCACCATCTGGGCCACGACGAGGACCACGGCGAAGCTCACCATGTTGACCATCCGCCGCCAGGTGTTGCCGAAGTACGGGAAGGTCCAGAGCCAGACGAACGTCACGCCACCGTAGCGGGTCGCGTGCGCCAGACGCTGGCCGGACAGGTCGACGCCCGTCCCGATGCCGTGACTGAAGCCGGCGGCGAAGATCGTCGCCTGCGCGCCCTCCCGGACGACAGCCCGGGCGAGGGCGTAGTGGCGCGTCCCGGTCGGCTGGTCGGGCGCGCCCGCGTAGTGGTTGACGATCCACACGCGCGTGGCCCGGCGCGGCGCCCGCCGCCGGGCAGTGGGCCGACGACGACCTGCGCGATCGTCGTCAGACACGGGTCTGGAGGTCGACACTCTCGAGCAGGGCCTCCGCGACGTAGGCGACATCCTCATCGCTCAATCGCGACGAGAACGGCAGGGCGAGCGTCGATGCGGCGATCCGCTCTGTGACCGGGAAGTCCCCCGACTGGAAGCCGAACATCTCCACGAGGAATGGTTGGAGATGGAGCGGACTGAAGTACGGCCGACTCGGGACGCCACGCTCGTCCAGATCGGCGATGAGACGCGACCGATCGATGCTCGGATCGAGCCGGACGACGTAGACGAACCAGTCGACGTCCTCGCCTGGCCCCGTCGTCGGGAGCCGCATCAGCTCCTGACCACCGAGCAAGGCTGCGTAGGCAGCCACGACCCGGTCGCGGCCCGCGCGGAGCTCGGCCAGTCGCTCGATCTGGGCGAGGCCCACCGCCGCAGACAGCTCGTCCAGACGGTAGTTGTACCCGAGGCGGATGTGCCGGAGCCAGGTGCCGTCCTCGTCCCGCCCCTGGTTGCGCAGGCTGCGAAGCGTCGTCGCGAGCTCGGGGTCGTCAGTCACGACGACGCCGCCCTCGCCGGTCGTGATCTGCTTGTTCGGGTAGAACGCGAAGACCGAAGCTCGGCCGAAGCTGCCGAGCGCGCGGCCATCGATGGAGCCGCCGAGCGCCTCGCACGAATCCTCGATGAGCGGCAGGCCGGCGCGATCCGCGATCTCATCGATCTCGACGATCCGGCAAGGACGGCCGAAGACGTGGACCGGCAGGATCGCCCTCGTCCGTGGACTGACGGCATCGGCGATCCGGTCGGGATCGATCCCGAGGGAGTCCTCCTCGATGTCGACGAATCGTGGCGCGACGCGCTCGTAGAGGAAGCAGTTCGTCGACGCGACGAAGCTGAACGGTGTCGTGATGACCTCGTCGCCCTCGCCGAGCCCGAGCGCCCGGACCACCATATGGAGGCCGGCGGTGCCGCTGCTGCAGGCGATCCCATAGCGGCGGCCGGTCGCCTCAGCGATCGCGTCCTCGAAGTCGCGGGCGAACCGGCCAAGGGCGAGCACGTCGCTCGCCAGGACCTCGTCGACGTATGCCCGCTCGCGTTCGCCGATCGCGGGCATCGCCAACGGGATTCGGCGGCGTGTCGTCTGGGTGGTCGCCACGTCCTCGGCTCCTTCGATGCGTCTCGCTCGCTCCGCCGGATCGATCCCCGCGCCATGCCCGGCGCGGGCGACGGTCAGGTCGAGCCGGATCGGATCTTGCCTCGCAGCCAGCGGCGCTCCAGCGCCCCGCGCTGACGAGGTCCGAGCTCGACGATCCCCTGCTGCCCAGCGATGTGATCCAGCAACGTCGACACCGGGACGAACCATCCGTTCCGGGCCGCCAGCCGCTCCATGAGCTCACTGAAACGTCTGTCGACCTGGCCATCGTGCACGAACCCAGAGGCGAAGTGCGTGTACATGATGCAGGCGCCACCGGCCGCTTCCAAGCGGTCCTGGGCCTCTTCCGAGACACATGCGTTGAAAGTGGTGACATCACGCCCCTCCGCCGAGGCGAACCAGGCCCGGACCCAGGGTCGATCGGGGTCGTGGTACGGCATCACGGGGCAAGCGGCGAGGGTGTCGATGTCGCGGTAGGTGAAGTTCCGGACGTACCGCACCCGCTCCTGACAGAGATCGCCCCAGAAGAGCGGATCGTCTTCGATGTGACCACGGAACAGCCCCCGCATGTGGAACCGGGTGAGCACGTCATAGATGAGGCGGGATGACCCGCTGATGCGGGCGTCACCCCAGTAGATGGACTCCCGGCACCCGGAGTGATTCGCCAGCGAATCGGGGTCGTGGCCGAAGATCTCTCGGAACCGATCGAGCGACCGGCGGACCTCTTCCCGCGGTGTCGTGCCGGGCGAGGCACCATGGGAGCCGATCTCGAACCCCGCCGCCTGGAGGCCGAGGGCCCACTCGCGGTAGTCGGGCTCATCGCACGTCGCCCCGCCGATGCGCGGCTCACCACTGCCGCGGATGGCCCAGACGGACTTCGTGGTCAGAAGGCCAAGGTCCTGGAGGAGGTCATACACCGGCCCCACGGTCTCGATCGTCGCGTTGTCCGTATCATCGAAGACCGTGAACGCGAATGACTTCCCGTCGGGCCATCGGATCCTGGGGCGGGCTTGGCCCGATGTCGACTCCGCTGCATCGATCTCCGAGCCCATCGACATCCTCCACTGGCTCTGCTGGCCTGCGGACCGTGAGGCGGGGCCGCGAGGATCGATCGCATCCGAGGATAGCGTGGCGGACGCGTCGGAGTCGGCGGGCATGACGCGCCGCTCGATCCGGTGAAGCTGGCCGGATGACGGCAGACGAGGCACCTCCGGCGGAGGCTGCTGGAGGAGTCGCGGACCTGCCCATCCGAGGGCGGGTCGGGATGGCCCTCTATGGCGACCTGACCTTCGACAGCCGCGTCCGACGCGAGGCGGCGACGCTCGCGTCCTGTGGGATCGAGGTCACGGTCGTGTGTCTGGAGGGCGGATCCCGGCCCGACCTTCCAGAACCCGACCTCCCCGAGGGCGTCCGGGTGATCGTCCGCCGCCCGGACACGACGGGCATCCTTCCCGGGACCGGCGATGTCCACTCCACCCGGCCAAGGGGTCGGGTCCGCCGGATGGCCGACATGGCGGGCTGGCTGGTCGGCTACACCCGCAACCTGCGGAGCTGGGGCCGATCCGCGATCCGGGCGGCCGGGACCGTGGACGCGTGGCACGTCCACGACTTCCCCGCTCTCGCCGCGATCAGCTCCGGGGCGCGGGACATCCCGATCGTCTACGACTCACACGAGATCTTCGTGGAGGCCGGGACGGCCCGGACACTGCCGGGTCCTGCGCGGACCCTGCTGCGAGGGTTCGAACGCCGCTTGGTGCGCCGGACCGCAGCGATGATCACCGTGAACGATGCCGTCGCCCGGGTCCTTGACCGCCGCTACCATCCGCGTCGGTTGGTCGTCGTCCACAACTGCCCGCCGCGGAGGACCGTCGGTCCGGGGCCTGACCTGCTGCGGTCTGCAGCCGGCATCGGCGTGTCCGAGCCGGTCGTGCTGTATCACGGCGGCATCGGCCCCGATCGCGGCATCGAGCAGCTACTGGCGGCGATCCTCGAGCCGGGCCTGGAGCGCGTCCATCTCGTGATCATGGGAGACGGCACGGACCCCGAGTCGTATGCCGCGATGGCCAGGGACCCGCGCTTCGGCGGACGAGCCCACCTCCTGCCGGCGGTCCGCCCAGCCGAACTGCTCGCATGGGTGAGGTCTGCGGACGTCGGTGGCGTGCTGATCCAGCGGACGACGCTGAACCACTACCTCTCGACCCCGAACAAGCTGTTCGAGTGCCTCGCCGCGGGCGTGCCGGTCGTGGCGAGCGACTTTCCGGCGATGCGCGAGGTCGTCGATGACCCGGGCGGTCCGTTGGGGCGTCTGGTCGACTCGACGGATGTCTCCGCGGCGGCGAGCGCGATCCGCTCGATCCTCGAACTCCCGCCCGGCGATCGCGATGCCCTGCGGGCACGGTGCCTCGAGGCGGTGAGGACGCACTGGAGCTGGGAGGTGCAGTCGCGCGGCCTCGTCGAACTCTATCGGGATCTTCTTGACGAGCCGACCGTCGGAGGCTCCGGGGCAGCGCTCGACGATCATCATCCCGGGTCCGCGGTCGACCCGGGCGACCCTCCGCGCGGATCCTGATGTCGGGATCGCCGCACACCCGTCCCGCCGACGGTGACCTCGATGAACCGCCCACCCACGCCGTCTGGATCACGTCGACGTACCCCTGGGAACAGGAGCCGGTCGGCGGCATCTTCTTCGCCACCCAGGCCCGGGCGTTGACGCGTCGCGGCGTTCGCGTGACGGTGGTGACGCCCACCCCGATGGCGCCCTGGCCGCTGCCACTGCTCCAGGGCCGCTGGAAGTCCTACGCGGACGCCCCGAGGTCGATGACGGACGAAGGGGTCACCATCCTTCGGCCGCGCTACCTGAACATCCCGGGCCAGCCGAGCATCGCGCGACCGGATCGGTTCATCGCCCGGGCGGCAGAGCGGACACGCAAGCGCTGGGCCGACGCCCGTGTGATCCACGGCCACTACGCCGTGACCGGTCTCGCCGCCTGGCGGATGGCTCGGAAGTTGGATCTGCCCCTCGTGCTGTCGTTCCACGGAGGAGACCTCAACAGCTGGCCCGACGAGTATCCGGATCGCGTCCGCGATCTGCGGGCCGCCATGCGCGATGCCGCAGCCGTCATCGTCGTCAGCGCCCCACTGGCTGGTCGCGTCCGCGAGCTCTCGGGAGTCGAGCCGTTCCAGCTGCCGATCGGCAGCGATCACGACCGACTGGCCGGTCTCACCCTCGAGCGGACTCAGGCCCGCCGCCTTCTCGGCCTGCCCCTCGATGCGACGATCGTGCTGTTCGTCGGCAACCTGATCCGCGCAAAGGGCATCCAGGAGTTGGTCGATGCCGTGCGGCTGGTGGGTCCGCCGTTCACGGCCGTCCTCGTCGGGGCCGGCGACTTGATCGGCTACGGAGCGACACCTGACATGGACGGCCGCCTCCTGTATCGGGGACTCCGGCCGAATGAGGAGGTCGTGCGATACATGTCAGCGGCCGACGTGCTGGTCCTGGCGTCGTACACCGAGGGCCTGCCGACCGTCCTCGTCGAAGCCGGATCCGTCGGCCTGCCGGTCATCGCATCACAGGTCGGCGGCATCCCGGACCTCCTTGCAGACGGACGCGGCGCGCTCCTGCCGGACATCTCGGCTGCATCGATCGCCACGGCGTTGCGCACCTTCGCGTCCGATCGCGATGCGGCGCTGACTGGTGCTGCCGGGCTCAAGGCCTACGTCATGGAACACCACAGTGCCGACGCCAGCGCTGCCAGACTCGCCGAGCTATACCGCTCGATGGCTCGCCACTAGGAGCGCTCTGTCCCAGACCTCGCGTCCGGTGGACGGGATGTCGTGGGGCCACGTGAGTCGCAGCCACGCCTCGGTGATGAAGAGGCGCCACAGCTGCTCCATCGCCCGACGTCCCGAGGCCGCCCCGTCGAGGACCCGCTCGATCTCCGACGACTCGACCCAGCCTCGGCCGACCAGCTGACCTTCGCGCACCAGGGTGGCCACATCACGCTGATCCTCCCGCAACCAGGCGCGTTGTGGGACCGTGAAGCCCAGCTTGTCCCGACGGTTTCGGACCTCCTCCGGGAGCCGGCCACGCATCGCCTCTCGAAGCACGGACTTCGTGACCGCCCGGTCGATCCGGAGTCGATCGGGCAGCCGGAGCACGAACTCGACGAGCTCCAGATCGAGGAATGGGACCCGGGCCTCGATGCCGAACGCCATGCTGTTCCGGTCCTCGTATCGAAGAAGGCTCGGCAATCCGTCGCCGATCGTCTGCTGCCACAGACGTCGGGCGAGGAGGGTGCCCGGCTCCGTATGGATGCGCTCGAGGGACGGCTCGCGGCGCAGGTCCGGCGAGCAACGGACCCCGAACCGGCCACTCGAGGCGCGGCGGATGGCCTCGACCGATGAGGCGCCGAGCGCACCCTGGACGGCGCCCGTCATCGCGTGCAGCGGCGACAGCATCCGACGCCGTATCACGGACCGAAGCTCGCCGATCGCGGCCATCGGGTGGCCGGCAAGGAGAAGGCCCGCCGTCCGGACCCCGAGAAGCGAGTAGTAGCCACCCAGGAGCTCGTCTGCTCCCTGGCCGTCCAGAAGGACCTTCAGGCCGTGCTGGTGGGCATCGCGCATGACGGCGAACTGGGCATTGATCGAGGCGCTGCCGTACGGCTCCCCCTGGGCTCGCAGCACGGGGAGGACGGCCCGCAGCAGGGGGGAGCCCCTCGGAGTCACGTACGAGATCCCCATCCCGGCTCTCCGCGCCACGAGGTCTGCGTACCACGACTCATCGATCCGGTCCGCAGGGAACCGAGCGTGGAACGCCATCCTCGGGACCGCCTCGTGCGTGGTCCGGCTGGGAGCCGTGGCCAGGGACGCCTCGATCGTCGCGACGATCGATGACGAGTCAAGGCCGCCCGAGAGGCACGTCCCGATCGGGACGTCGGAGCGGAGCTGGCGCCGGACAGCCCCGTCAAAGCGTTCGCGGAAGCCTTCGATCAGTCGCTGGTCTGCCTCGAGATCCGCGCCCCGCACGGCGGGTCGAGCGTCGTCGGCCAGTGGCGGTGGTCGCCAGAACGGGATCGTCCGCTCATCTCGATCCTCGATGATGGTCATGTGGCCAGGCGGATGGGCCGTGACGCCCGTCACGAAGGTCTGCAGCGATGAGTCGAGCTTGCCGCGGCCGAGGAAGTCGTGGACCGCACCGGGATGCGGCTGCGGAGACCACGGATCGGCGGCATCGACCGCCCGTGATGCAAGGATCCCTCCGATCTCGCTGGCGAAGATGAGCGAACGGCTGGTCCGCCGCAGATACATGGGCTTCACACCCATCGGATCCCTGGCAAGCACGAGCCTTCTCTTGCCCGGATCCCAGATTGCGAACGCGAAGATCCCGTTCAGGCGCGCGATGGCGTCGAGTCCCCAGACGCGATACGCGGCCAGGATGACCTCGGTATCGGTCCCCGTGGAGAACGTCTCGCCGGCGGCTCGCAGCTCCTCGGCGAGCTCCAGGTAGTTGTAGATCTCTCCGTTGTGGACGAGGACCACGCCATCGCGACACATCGGCTGGGCGCCCGCCGGAGACGGGTCCAGGATGCTGAGTCGCAGATGGCCGAACGCGACCGGACCCTCGACATAGCGCCCGCGGCCGTCCGGCCCGCGGTGCGCAAGCGCGTCGACCAGGGGCTCGATGGCGGCCGGATCCGCGAGTCCGCCGTCCACGCGGAGGATGCCTGCGATGCCGCACATGGCCGCCCCCGGTCAGGCAGCTCGCGGAGTCATGGGCATGACTCTCGCGAGATCATCGGTCTGAGGCGAACGATAGCCGATGAGGTCGGACACGACCCGGACGGGTGGGCGATGATGGGGACCATTCCGCCGACCAGGAGCGACCGACGCATGCAGCAGCGACGCCGGCCACGGGCCGTCGTGACCGGCGGGGCCGGGTTCATCGGCTCCCATCTCGTCGCCGCGCTCATCGCGGACGGGACCGACGTCCTCGTCCTCGATGATCTCTCGACGGGCGATCCCGCCGCCGTCGATCCGGCGGCGCGGCTCGAGCAGCTCGACATCGCCACAGCCGATCTTGGTCCCGCGATGCGGCCGTTCCGACCGGCGGTGGTCCACCATCTCGCCGCCCAGTCGAGCGTGCCACGGAGCATCAGGGATCCCCTTCGCGACCTCGCGGTGAACGTCGCCGGAACGGCCCGGGTGCTCGAGGCGAGTCGGCTCGCCGGGGCGGACCGGATCGTGTTCGTGTCGTCGGGCGGGGCGGTGTACGGCGAGTGTCGACGCCCCGCGACGGAGGCGACACGGCCGGCGCCGGAGTCGTACTACGGGATCCACAAGCTCGCCGCTGAGGGTCATGTCAGGCTTTCGGGCCTGGCCCATGCGATCGCTCGCCCTGCGAACGTCTACGGGCCGGGGCAGCGGGCCGGCCTCGAGGGAGCGGTCGTGGCCGCATTCGTCGACCAGGCCCTCCATTCCGGCAGCCTGGAGATCCACGGTGACGGAGAGCAGCGCCGCGATCTCGTCCATGTCACGGACGTGGTGTCAGCCCTGATCAGGCTCGCCGACCTGGACACCGACGGGACCTGGAATATCGCTTCGGGACGGCCGATCTCCGTCAACGGCCTGGCCGACCGGATCGAGCATCTTGTCGGCCGTCCCCTCGCCCGCCGCTCCGCCCCAAGACGGGTCGGCGACGTCCGCGACTCGGTGATCTCGGCCGGGCGGCTCCGGGCCCTCGGATGGCGACCGGCGACCCGCCTCGAGGCGGGACTCCGCGAGCTGCTCGAGGCCGGCGGACGGCGCCCCTGATCGACCCATCCACCGGGGCGTCGACCGACCCGGCTACGCTTTCCTCGTGGAACTCGAGACCGGCCGCGTCACCGATCGCCATCCGCCCTTCCGGTACAGCGCCCTCGCCCGGGTCTGGTTCAGCGACACCGACGCCCAGGGCGTCGTCTACTACGGTCGGTATCTGCCGTACTTCGACCATGCCCGGCTGGAGTACCACCGTCACCTCGGGCTGCTCGGTCTGTGGCAGGGGGAGCGCGAGTTCGTCATGCGGGCGATCACGGTCGCCTACGAGGCGCCGGCCCGGTTCGATGACCTGCTCGAGGTCTACATCCGCACGACCCGGGTCGGCCGGACGAGCGCGACCGTCGATCTCGCCGCGTATCGCGTCCGGGACGATGGCCTGATGTGCACCGCGACGCTGGCGACCGTCCTCATCGATGTCGCGACCCGCCGGCCGACGCCGATCCCGGACTTCTATCGCGCCGCCGTCGAGGCGTTCGAGGTCGGCGAGGCGTCGGAGGGTTAGCTCCCGATCGTCCAGCCGGTGCCGGTCCAGCCGGCCTGGGTCCAGCCGGCTCGGCCTGATCGACCGGGCAGGAGTGGTGCCTGCTCGATGTCGTCAGCATCGGCCTGCACCGCGGTCGGTGGTCTGACCGCCGGGATCTCGTCGTCGGCGCCGTCGTCGTGCAGGCGGACGGTGCCCCGACCATGTCGCTTGGCCCGGTACAGCGCCTCGTCGGCGGCGGCGACGAGCGCCTCCCGCGAGGCCCCGTCGTCGGGGGCTGCCGCGATGCCCGCCGAGAAGCCGACCCGCGGCACGCCGGCCTCGCCCGACGCGCTGGCCGTCTCGATGATCCGACGAGTGACGACCGCGGCGTCCTCGGCCCCCGTCGCGGGCATGATGACCGCGAACTCGTCGCCCCCGATCCGATACACGCCGTCCTCGGTACGCAGCCCCCCGATCAGCAGATCGGCCAGGCGGACGAGGAGAGCGTCGCCGGCGGCGTGTCCGGCCGAGTCGTTCACGCCCTTCAGGCCGTCGACGTCGAGCAGGACGAGCGAGAGCGGGACGCCGAGCCCGGCCGCGGCCGCGAGTCGGCGATCGACGGCATCGGTGAAGGCGCGATGGTTCCCGAGCCGGGTCAGCGAGTCCTCGAGCGCATGGCTGCGCGCCGAGAGATACAGGTCGCTGTACTCGCGTCGGGATGCCGCGAGCTCCTCGGCCGGCTTGAGGACCTGGCGGACCATCCAGCCAAGGACGCTGATCGCGGTGACGAACGCGGCGGCGAGCAGGACCAGGGCGACGCGCGGGGCCCGATCGACGATCGAGGTCGCGTAGCTGCCGAAGCCCGGGACGACAAGGGCGACGAGGAGCCCGCCGGCCAGGAGCGAGAGGATCGAGGTCGCGCCGAGGACGAGCAGCAGGCGCAGCCGGACGAGCCGGACCTCGCGGGGCGGCTCGGGCGGCGGGTCCAGGTGCGGGAGCGGTCGCGGATCGATGCGATCGCGAAGCGGCACGAGCGGTCCCCGGCGACTGATATCGACCGCGCCATCGAACCATGCCGCAAGGGGTCGTGGCACGCTCCGGTGGTCCGGGGCACGGGTGAGAGACCCGTCCTAGGCCTCAGCCGCGCGGGCGGCCACGCCGGGCTCCTGGGGTGTGTCAGGTGATGCCGGCGAGGGCGCCGAGTCGCTCCGTCAGCCGCAGGTTCTCGGCGTAGTCGATCGGGACCTCGACGAGGGCCGGACCCGCGACATCGAGCGCTCGTCGGAGCGTCGGCAGCAGGTCGGTCGCCGAGGCCGGGCGGAACCCCGGGACGCCGAAGCTCTCGGCGAAGGCGACGAAGTCGGGGTTGCCGAACTCGACGGCGAATGGCCGACCGAACTCGTTGCGCTGCTTCCAGTCGATCAAGCCATAGCCGTCGTCGCGCCACACGACCACCGTCACGCCGACGCCGAGCCGGACGGCCGTCTCGAGCTCCTGGCTGTTCATGAGGAAGCCGCCGTCGCCGCACAGCGCCACGACCTTGCGCTCGGGGTGGACGAGGGACGCTGCGATCGCCCCGGGCAGGGCGATGCCCATCGCGGCGAAGCCGTTGCTGATGATCACGGTGTTCGGCTCGTAGGTCTGGTACAGCCGGGCGACCCAGACCTTGTGGGCGCCGACGTCGGACACCACGATGTCCAGGGGTCCGAGGGCAGCGCGCAGGTCGGCGATGGCCCGGCCTGGCGTGATCGGCCAGCCGTCGTCGACGCTGTACGCCGCCAGGTCGGCGAGCAGCGCCTGGCGGAGATCGGCGTTGACGAGGATCTCCTTCGCCGCGTGGCGCTCGCCGGCATCGCGACCGCCGATGCCCATCGGCAGGACCTCGGCGAGGAGGCGTCGGAGCGAGCCGTCGATGTCGCCGATCAGCTCGACCGACGGCCGGTAGGCGGCGTCCACCTCGGCGGGGGTCGTGTCGATGTGGAGGATCGGCTTGGACCCGTCCTGGTTCCAGCGCGACGGGGCGTATTCGACCGGGTCGTAGCCGACCGAGACGACCAGGTCGGCCCGATCGAAGCCGGTCAGGACATGGTCGCGCGCCTGGAGACCGACCGCCATCAGCGACAGGTGCGATCGATCGTCGATCGCACCCTTGCCCATGAACGTCACCGCGACCGGGACATGAAGCCCCCGGGCGAAGGCCCGCAGCGCGTCCGAGGCGTGTCGCCGAAGCACGCCGTTGCCGGCCAGCACGAGCGGCCGCTCGGAGGCCGCGAGGAGCCGACCGGCATGGGAGATCGCCTCGTCGGTGGGCTCCGGGAAGTACGTCCGGGATGGGACGATCGGGGCCGGGACCGGCGCGCCATCGACCCCGAGCCGGGCCGCGGCCAGGTCCTCGGGCAGCTCGATGTGCGTCGGGCCGGGCTTCTCGAGTGCGGCGACCCGGAACGCCCGCCGGACGATCTCCGGGATCGTCGCGGGCCGCTCGACGCGGGTGTTCCACTTCGTCACCGGGGCGAGCATCTGGACGATGTCGACGACCTGGTGGGCCTCCTTGTGGAGCTTGTCGCTGGCGGCCTGGCCGGTGATCGCGACCATCGGAGCGCGGTCGAGATAGGCGTCCGCGACACCGGTCACGAGGTTCGTCGCGCCGGGACCGAGGGTCGCCATCGCGACCGCGCTCCGGCCGGTCAGCCGGCCGTAGACATCGGCCATGAACGCCGCGCCCTGCTCGTGGCGGGTCGTGATGTGGCGGGGCGCCGCGGGGTCGCCGGCGTCGCCGCGTCGGGCAAGCGCCTCGAGGATGTCCATCGTCTCCTCGCCCGGGACGGAGAAGACGTACTCGCAGCCTTCGGCTTCGAGACAGGCGACGAGGAGCTCGGCCGCGGTCCGCGGCGCTGGAGTGGGCATCACGCCCGAGTGTATCGGCCGGCGGCCGGATGGGCCGGCCGGCGGGTCGGACGCCGGCCGGACGTGGTCTAGGGCGTGTACGTCACCCGGACCTGGAGGGCGTCGAGCCAGAAGTCCCGACCGGTGTTCGACGAGACGTTGGCGACCTGCACCCGGAACAACGCATCGCTGAAGTTCGCACCCGCCCAGGCCCGGCCCCAGGTGTCGTTCGCCGCGCCGAACGTGTAGGCGGTCGAGACGTTGGTGATCGCGACCTGCTTGTAGGCCGTCCAGGTCGTCCCGCCGTCCCACGAGAGGCGGATGCAGATGCTCGGGGTGGCTGCGCTCGAGTCGGCCCGCCAGGCGCCCCGGACCTCGATGCCGGCGACCGACGTCACCACGGCGGGGACGCCGAGGCCGAAGGTCCAGAAGGTGTGGCGATCCTTGCCCGTGTCCGAGCAGACGGTCGAGGTCGTCGTGCCGCTGTTCGTGTCGCGGGCCTCGGTGCCGTCGGTGTCGCAGGCCTCGGCTGGGTTCGTCTGGTAGCCGTTGCCGTCGCCATTGCCGGGGTTCGGCACTGCCGCGTTCGAGGCACACGACTTCAGGCCGGTATTCGTCTGGGTCGCCGCGGTCGCCTGGTTGCTGTTCGCGCTGACCCACGGCAGTGCCCCGGCATAGGTCCGCAGCACGTAGTAGTAGGTCCCGGCAGAGGGGACCGTGTCGGTCGTCGTCGTCGCGGTCGCCGGCGTCTTCGTCCCGACCTGGACATAGCCGCTACCCGACGTGGTCGAACGGAAGGTCTGGTAGCCCGTCGAGACGGCGGCGTCGGTCGAGGCCGTCCACGTGAGGGTGACGACGAGTCCGGCGACCGACGCCGAGACGGCCGTCGGGGCATCGAGGGTGTTCGTCGAGGCCGAGCCGGTCGTCGTCGCGGAGTCGACGAACAGTGCTGACGACGTCGCGACCGGAGCGCTGCCGAGCGCCGCGGACGTCGCCGCCAGGACCAGGAGCAGGGCGACCCGTGGACCGGGGCGGCGGATCATCGAGCCGCGGTCCGGAAGCTGCGCTCGGAGTCGGTGAGCATCCGGGCGATGAGGGCGCGGTGGGCCCGCCGCCGGTCCCACTCGATGTCCTCGATGAGTCGGCCGAGGAGGAAGAGCGACATCGACAGGCTGATCACGAACATGACACCCGCCGCGGACGAGAGGAGACGGGTGGGGTAGCCGAGGATCGGGAGGACCGCCACCGAGCGGCCCTTGAGCCAGCTCAGCGGGACGACGACCGGGTCGTCCGTGGCGTTGGCGTCGCCATGCGTCCGGAAGGCCGGACCGTCCGGGCTGTCGACGATCGCCGCGATGCGGTGGGTGTAGGTCACCCGGCCGTCCGGCGTCGTCACCGTCACGACGTCGCCGATCGAAAGGTCAGCCGCGGTGGCCGGCTCGAGGACGACGACCGACCAGACCGGGATCGTCGGCTCCATCGAGCGACCCGTGATGACCACCGTCTGATGGCCGAGAGCCGGCAGGACCCGGCCGACGACGAGCGTCGCCAGGGCCACGACGACGAGCAGGAGAAGCGCGGCGTCGACGGCCCACCGGGCGGCCGAGAGGAGGTGCGGTCGTCGCATGACGGACCCGGATGTGCGAGGGCCGCGGCTCCGTCGCCGGAGCCGCGGCCTCCGCGGTCAGCCAGGGTGATGCCTAGTTGTTGGCCGTCTGCTCGGCGCTGAAGGTGAACGTCGTCGTCGTGGTCGCGCCCTGGAAGGCGTTACCGGTCGACACGCCACCCGGCAGGGTGACCGTGAAGCAGAGGTCCTCGTTCGTCGGCGTCGGGTTCAGCGTCCGATCCCCGGCCTGTGCCCCGGCTGTCGTGCTGCCGAAGCTCGCGCCGCTGAGCGGGCCGCTGTAGATCGTGGCGGCCGCCGACGGGCACGTACCCGGTCGGATCGTCAGGGTGAGCTGGTCGCGCAGGGCCTTGGTGTCGGTGTTCGTGGAGGAGCTCGTCATCGCGTAGCGGAGCTGCGCGCTGCCACCGTTGGCGACGTTGAGGGTCGCACTCACCGAGTCGCCCGGCATCATGTTCGTGACGGTGAAGAGCGTCGCCGGCGACGTGTTGATGTCGATCGTCCCGGCCGTGAAGGAGCCGCTCGAGGACGCGGTATCGGTGAACAGCGCGAGCGACATCGCCGCGGTCCCGATCGTCGCCACCGTGCTCCCGATGAGGAGGAAGACGAGCAGCCCGCGGCGCCGACGCGGCCGCTCCTGCTCGGTCGACACAAAGGTCGTCTCTGCCATGTCCGTGTGCACCCCGTCTGTCCGGTGGCCGGGAGATATGTCCGGCCGGATACCTGGATAAGAGCTGGAAAACGGCGGTCGTCCCCCACATCGCCCCCGCGATGGCCGCCGTCAGTAGCGAATCTCCGGGGACCGGTCCATTCGGGCCATGGCTCGCCGGTCAGGGTCCCGGGGTACGTTGGTCAGCACGTCCTGTCCGGTGCGCCGGACTCCGGTTCGGTCCGGTGCGGTCGTCAGGTCGACGGTCGGTGCGGGCGGGCGGACCGGGCGATAGGACCGTGCTGCGCGGATCGTCGCGGGAGGCGACCGACTCGATCAGCAGTCGAAGGCGAACCAGCACAGGTGGTTGCGAAGCCGCTGGTCGTCGAGGACGAGGTCCCGGACTTCGCTGGGAAGCTGGGCGCGCTGCCAGCGGCATTCCCGGCGACCACCTTCGTGACGCTGGCCCTCGGGAGCCGCGGCCCGGGCGGCCCTGACCGCGTAGGCCGCAGCGCCGAGCTCGTGGGCCGCCACATGCGCGACCGCGGCGGCCTGCGCGGCGGCGTACGCCGCTTCTCGGGCTGCGCCGGTCAGGTCTCTGGCCGCGCCATTCGCGAAACCGGCGGCCGTGCGGGCCTGCGTCATCGTGACCTCACCCCGCGCCCAGGCGCGTCCCAGGTCGATCGCCCGACGCGGACGGTCATCGTCCGGCCGTGCCTGCTCGAAGTGGTGAAGCACGTGCTCGGCGCAGTCGGCCGCCCAGACAGCCAGGAGGTGGTGATCGGCATCCTGGAGGCTGCCACCGCGACGCACCGTGATGAACCTGGGATCCCGGACCGTGGGGAGGATCATCGGGCGCTCAGTCGACGGTCGGTCGACCCTGCTCGGCGAGGCGCTCCTCGTAGCGCGCGTCGCGCCAGGCGAGGGCCGCCTTGAGCCCGCGGTCACGGACGATCGCGTCGAACTCGCGGGACGAGGCGCTCATGTTGACGAACGACTGGACGTCGAGGCCCATCTCGACGGCCTCGAGGAAGCCGGCTGCCTCCATCGCCCGGTCGAGCATCAGCTTCGTCGGGGCCATCACGTCGCCGTCCACGCGAGCGAGCTTCGTCGGCGAGCGCCTCGACCTCGTCGGTCAGCCGATCGGCCGGCACGACGTGGCTCACGAGACCGATCCGCTCGGCCTCCCGGCCGTCGACGAGGTCGCCGGTCATGAGCAGCCAGCGGGTCTTCTTCTGTCCGACCAGATAGGGCATGAGGAGGGTCACGGGCGCCGAGCCGAACCGGATCTCGGGCTCGCCGAGCTGGGCGTCCTCGGCCGCGACGACGAGGTCGCAGGCCATCGCCAGCTCGAGCCCCCCGGCGAGCGCGTAGCCATGGACCTGGGCGATGACCGGCTTCGGGCAGCGCCAGATCGCGAGCGTCGCCGCGACGTCACGGGCCAGGACCTCGCGCCACGACCAGGCGTCCTCCGGCGCCACTTCGGACAGGTCGTAGCCAGAGCAGAACGCCCGCCCGGCGCCGGCGATCACGATGACCCGCACGCGGTCGTCGGCGGCGGCGGCCTCGATCGCGTCGGTCAGGGCGTCACGGAGCTCGGCACTGATCGCGTTGAGCTTCGCCGGGCGGTTCAGGGTCAGGCGGACGCCCCACGACGTCTGCTCGACGAGGAGGACGGGCTCACCGGCGGCCTGGTCGGTCATCGCTCGTCGATGATGACGAGGGCGTCCACCGCGGTCGCGCCATCCGGTCCGACGATCACCGGGTTGAGGTCGATCTCGGCGATGTCGGTCCGCTCGATGGCGAGCCGACCGAGGGCGACGATGATCCTGCCCGATCGCGGCACGGTCGACGGCGGGTCGGCCGCGCGCGCCGTCGAGGATCGAAGCGCCGCGCAGCTCGTCGAGCATCGCCTCGGCATCGCCGGGCTGGATCGGCGCGAGACGGATCGCGACATCGTCGAGGACCTCGGTGTAGACGCCCCCGAGGCCGACGAGGACGGCCGGCCCGAACGACGGGTCACGCCGCAGCCCGATGATCAGCTCCACGCCCGGGGTGGCCATCGGCTCGACGAGGAGGCCGCGGATGTCGATGCCGCGGTCGGCGGCGAGGTCAAGCAGCTCCGCCGCGGCCTGCCGCACCGCCGCGTCGCCCACGAGCCCGAGCCGGACACCGCCGATGTCGGACTTGTGGGTCAGGCCGAGAGCATCGAGCTTCAGCGCGACAGGCCGTCCGATCGCCCGGGCAGCGTCGACCGCCTCATCGGCATCGCGCGCGGTCCGGACGTCGACGACCGGGATCCCGGCCGCGCCGACGAGGTCCAGGCTCTCGCGTTCCGGGCACGGCCGCAGGCGCTGGGATGGCGTCGACGACGGCTCGTGACCCCACGGCGTCCGGTCGTCCGCGAGGCGTGGCCAGGCGGCTCGCCGCGGGCCGTCCGCCAGGCGTGACGCTCGACGCGCCTCCCAGCGTGCGGCGTGGGCGATGGCCCGGAAGGCCTCCTGTGTCCCCCGCAGGACCGGCACACCACCGGCCTCCCGCATCGCGGCGACGATCTCATCCGACGGCTCCCCGGAGGTCAGCGACACGAACACCGGGAGCAGGTCCGGCCGCTCACGCGTCGCCCCGACGAGCGCCTCGCTGACGAACCGGGCGACGTCGATCTCGTTCTTCAGCGAGCGGTACGGGAAATCGTGGACGAGGGCGAGCACGTCGTAGGCCCCGGAGTCGGCGAACGCGTCGAAGGCGATCCGATAGGCGACCTCGGCATCGGCCGCGCCCCATGGGTCGAGCGGGTTGCCGATGTAGCCCATCGTCGGGAGCTCGCTCGAGGATCCTGACCCGGGTGGCATCGGGCACCGGCGGGAGCGACACCCCGGTGACCGGCACCAGGTCCGCGATCAGCGATGCCTCGCCGGTCGAGACGGTCACGACACCGGTCCGGCCGCGGCCGACGGATCGGCCGAGCCGGTCGCGACCGGCCAGCAGCTCGGCGGTCTCGAGGAGCTCATCGAGGTCGGCGCAGCGGATGACGCCGGTCGCCGCGAAGGCCGCCTCGGTGACCCGGTCCTCACCGGCGAGCGAGCCGGAGTGTGCGATCGCGGCGACCTGCGCCTGGTCCGACCGCCCGACCTTGACCGCCGCGATCGGCTTGCCGAGCTCGAGCGCCCGATCGGCCAGGGCCAGGAACCGCTCTGGCCGCCGGAAGCCCTCCACGAACAGGATGATCGCGTGGGTCTCGGGATCGTCGATGCAGTAGGCGAGGTAGTCGCACAGGTCGAGGACCGCCTCGGAGCCGCACGAGATGATCCGGCTGAAGCCGATCCGCGTCCCGGAGTGGATGAACGCGTCGGTGACCGAGCCCGACTGGGCGATCCCCGCGACGTGGCCGCGCGGCAGCCAGGGGTTCACGTCGCCGATGTATGTCGCGCTCGACGTCGTGTAGTCGATCACGCCCATGCAGTTGGGTCCGAGGAGCGCGATCCCGTGGGCCAGGGCGATCTCACGCACCTCGGCCTGCATGGCCGCCGCGGCCTCGCCCCCTTCGACCACCCCGCCGCCCGGGATGATCACGCTCGGGATCCCGAGCCGCGCCGCATCGGCCGTCACCGATCCGGCGCGCAGGGGGTTGAGCGCGACGACGACCGAGTCGGGCACCTCGGGCAGGGCCTCGAGGGACGGGTAGCAGGGCTGGCCGAGCAGCTCGTCGTACTTCGGGTTCACGAAGTGGCAACGGGCCGTGCCGCCCATCACCGCGATGTTGTCGCGGACCGCCTCGGCGATCCCGGACCGGACCGAGGCCCCGACGACGGCGATGCTCCGCGGGGCGAACAGCGGTCGGAGGTCGATCGGGGGGAGCGCCCGCTGCGCCGCGACCGTCTCCTCGACGGTCATCCGACGACCGCCCGGACGCCCCGGCGCTCGAGCCCACGGGCGACGATGAGCCGCTGGATCTCCGACGTCCCCTCCCAGATCCGGTCGACCCGGAGCTCGCGGAAGAAGCGCTCGGCGGCGAACTCGCGCATGTAGCCCCGGCCGCCGAACACCTGGACGACCCGGTCGGCGCAGACGAACGCGGCCTCGGAGGCGAACAGCTTGGCCAGCGACGCCTTGGCGTGGACGACCTTCGGATCGCCGCCCGCGTCGGCCAGCCAGGCCGCCTCGCGGGTCAGCAGCCGGGCGGCGCTCGCGTCGGCGGCGGAATCGGCGAGCGGGAAGCTCACGCCCTGGAAGTCGTAGATCCGCTCGCCGAACTGGACCCGCTCGGTCGCCCACTCGACGGCCAGCGTCAGGAGTCGCTCCATCGCTCCGCTGCAGCGGGCGCCGATGTGGATCCGCTCCTCGACGAACCACTCGTTCGTCAGCTCGTCGGCCCGGCCCACCCCGCCGAGGATCGCCGAGGCCGGCACGCGGACTCCGTCGAGGACGAACTGCGGGTGACGGTCGGCGAAGGTGTGCATGTAGTCGGGGTCGTGCTGCAGCCGCAGCCCGGGCGCGTCGTAGTCGACCAGGAAGATCGTCGGCAGTCGCTCCTCGCCATCGACGACGAGGCAGTGGAACAGCATGAAGTCGGTGATCTCCGGCGGGCCGGTCACGAACCACTTCTCGCCGTCCAGGACGTACTCGCCTGTCGCCGGGTCCCGGACCGCGGTCGCCGCGAGGCCGCGGGCGTCGGACCCGGCGCCAGGCTCGGTGATCGCGTAGCTCCCGAACCGCTCGCCGCGCATCGACGGCTCGAGATAGCGACGGCGCTGCGCATCGTCGGCGTGGCGCAGGGCGTTGTAGGCGCCGGGGATGTACGACCACAGCCCGCCGGTCGACTGGCCGAGCTGCTCGTGGACAAGGACCTCGTCCAGGACCGACCAGCCCTGGCCGCCGAGCTCGACCGGGAACGAGCCGCCCTGGAGCCTTGCCGCGACCGCCTCGTCGCGGATGTGGGCGCGCGCCTCCGTCGACAGCGACCCGTGAGCCCGCTCGAACTCGAGCTCGAGCGGCTGGAGGACGTCCTGGGTGAAACGCCGCGCACGCTCCTGGAGCTCGCGCTGGGCCGGCGTGAGGGTCGGGTCCATCGCGTCCGAGTGTGGCCCACGAGCCGCGCGGGCCTCGGGAGCGGTCGCGTCGGATGGGACGGCCGTTCCGTCAGGCGGTCACGCTACTGCGGCCAGGCGACCACGAGGATCTTCAGCTCGGTCATGTCCTCGATCGCCCAGCGAAGACCCTCGCGGCCCTGGCCGCTGTCCTTGATCCCGCCGTAGGGCATGTGGTCGGCCCGGTACGTCGGGATGTCGTTGAGGATCACACCCCCGACCTCGAGGTCCTCGAAGGCCCGCCAGGCGTTCCGCAGGTCGTTCGTGAAGACCCCCGTCTGGAGCCCGAACATCGAGTCGTTGACGGCCCGGACGGCGTCACCGAAGTCGTGGAACGGGAAGGCCACGACGAGCGGCGCGAACGCCTCGTTCGAGCAGACCTGGGCCGTGACCGGCGTATCGACGAGGATGGTCGGCGGGAAGAACGTGCCCTCGGCCCGGCCGCCCGTCAGGACCGTGCCGCCGAGCGCGACGGCCTCGTCGACCCAGCGCTGGGTCCGGCTCGCGGCGGCCTCGTCGACCATCGGCCCCAGATCGGTCTCCGGGTCGAGCGGGTCGCCCACCTTGAGCGCCGCGGCGCCCTCGACGAGGCGCTCGATGAACGGCGCCCAGACGTCCTCGTGGACGAACATCCGTTGGACGCTGATACAGACCTGGCCGGCATAGGTGAAGGCCCCCACGAGCGTCCGCCGGACGGCCCAGTCCAGATCGGCCGATGCGTCGACGATGACGCCGGCGTTGCCGCCGAGCTCGAGGACGACCTTCTTCTTGCCGGCCCGGGCCTTCATCCGCCAGCCGACCGAGGGGCTGCCGGTGAACGTCAGGAGCTTGAACCGCTCGTCCTCGACCATCCGATCGCCGAGCTCGCGGGTCATCGGCAGGATGCTCACCGCGCCGTCGGGCAGCCCGGACTCGGCGATGATCTCGCCGACGGCGAGCATGGTCAGCGGATCCTTGGACGGCGGCTTGAGGACGATCGGGTTGCCGGATGCGATGGCTGGCGCGACCTTGTGGGCCGCCAGGTTGAGCGGGAAGTTGAAGGGGCTGATGCCGGCGATCGGGCCGATCGGGAAGCGCCGGGTGATGCCCGTCCGACCCTTCGATGCCGGGAGCAGGTCGAGGGGCATGACCTCGCCGCCGATCCGCTCGGCCTCCTCGGCGGCGAGGCGGAACGTCAGGCTGGCGCGGTCGACCTCGATCAGGGCGTCGCGGATCGGTTTGCCCGCCTCCGTCGCGAGCAGCCGGCCGAGCTCCTCGCGGCGCTCGCGGATCCGGCCACTGATCGTCCGCAGGATGCCGCTCCGCTCGAAGGCCGGCTGGCGTCGGGTGATCTCGTAGCGCGGCGATGGCGGCTTCGACAGCCTCGTCGTATTGGGCTGGCGTGGCGTTGTAGGTGACGCCGGCGAGCCCGGCATGGGCCGGGTCGTCGACCTCGAGGCGGTCGGGCGAGTCGACCCATCGACCGGCGAGCAGGATCGGATGGGGCGTGACGGACGTGGCGGTGGCCATGATCGGAGCGGTCTCCTGAGCGCGGCTCGGCTGAGCCGGACCGATTCTACGGCCGTACGGGGGCGGCGACCACCGCCGGACCGTCTGCCGTCACCGCGCACCACCAGGGCCACCCGCGTCACCGCGCACCGGTGCCCACCACGGACATCCGGGGGATGACTTCCGGGCCATCCTCATCAGCCCGACTTCGCCCTATCGTCGTCGGACCGTCGAGGGGACGGCCATGCCACGCCCGGGGATGCGTCGACGAACATGCGACAACGGATGGTGCCGGTCGTACTGGCGATCGGACTCGCGGTCGGTCTGGGTCTTGCCGGGCCCTCGGTCGCGCCGGTCGCCGCAGCATCGTGCTCCGCCGGGACGCACACGACGTCACTGACGAACGGGACGGCCAGCCCGAAGTCGGGTGGCACCGCGACGACGTTCACGTTCTCGGTCACTCTTCGCCGACAACCGGGGCCGTCAGCCGAACGCGATCTCCGTCATCGTCGACGGGACGGCCCATGCCATGACCCACTCGACGACGGACTACGCCGCGGGTGTGACCTACACGTACAAGTCGAAGCTCGCGGCCGGATCGCACGACTACTCGTTCCGGGCGACGGCCGCGCGGCGCACCGGTGGTGCGGGCTGCACGGTCACTCTGGCCGGCGGGACGACCGCCGTCACCGCTCCGACGCCCACGCCCAAGCCGAGCCCGAGCCCGACTCCCAAGCCCAAGCCGAGCCCCAGCCCGACACCCAAGCCCAAGCCGAGCCCGAGTCCGTCGCCCAGGCCGTCCCCGAGATCGACCCCCAGGCCGTCGCCGACGCCGCCGCCGAAGTCGACACCCAAGGCCTCGCCCGCTTCCACGCCGAGGGCCTCGTCCGGACCCGGGTCAGGCTCCGGCGCCGGGAGCAGCCCGGGCGGCTCACAGAAGCCGGGCCCCAGCCCATCTCCATCGGCCGGTGGCTCCCCCTCGCCGAGCCCCTCCGCTTCGTCGTCGCCGCGGCTCACGGCCGGCGGTGGCTCGGTCGTCCCGCCCGGCGGGGCGAGCGGAGGCGGGACCACGACCGATCCGACGTCGGGCGGCGACGGACCGCCACTCTGGCTGGCCATCATCCTCGCGTTCGGGGTCGGCGGGATGTTCCTCCTCATCGCCTTCCTCGATCGCCGCCGGCGCGACGAGCGGGAGCCCGGGCTCGTCCCGGCCGGCGCGGCGATGTCCGCTGGAGCCGGCGCAGCGGCGATGACGATGGGCCCGACATTCGCCGAGACGCGTGGCGTAGCGGCCGCGGTCGTGGCGTCCGACACGCCACCCGAGGAGGCCGCCATCCCGCGCTGGCGCCGGCCGAGCGTCAAGGCCGCCCGCCAGACCTCAGACCGGTCCGCGCCGGTCAGCCGCGCCGCGCTCCGCTTCCGTGAGCCGGCCGCTTCTGGCACGGTCAGGGCGATCGTCGGCTACCGGCTGGTGCGGGTCAGCAGCGAGCCCGACGAGGTCGCGAGCGATGAGGTCGGGCGGGTCGATCGCGGCGACGAGGTCGAGATCATGCACGAAGAGGGCAGCTACGTCCTCATCCGGACGCCTGACGACACCGTCGGCTGGGTCCACCGGACGACGCTCCAGGAGCCCGAGCCGGCCGACGCCGCGGACGACACCCCGGCCGACTGATCGGCGTGGACCCGCTCAGCGGGTCCTCGACGCAGGCTCAGCGGGACTTGCCGCCCCCGAACAGCGTCCCGAGGACGCCGCGGATGATCCCCTGCCCCTCCTTCGAGCTGAAGACCCGGGACCCGGCGCGCATCGCCTCGCGCATCGTCCGCTCGCGCTCGCGCTCAGCAGCTGCCTGACGTCGCGCCTCCTCACGCGCTGCGGCCGCGTCTGCTCGTTCCTGCGCACGTGCCGCGCGCTCCCCCTCCGACCGGGCTCGTTCGGCGGCGCGCGCCTCGGCAGCGTCAGCCTTCTGCTGCTGGGCCGGGGTCGGCACCGGCGGTGCGGCCGCCGCGGCCGCGACCGCCGCATGGGCCGCGTCGAGTCGGGCGGTGATGATCTCGTGGGCGCTCTCACGGTCGATCGTCGTCCCGTACTTGGCGTGGAGCGGGCTCGCGGCGACCCGAGCCTGCAGGTCGGCAGGAGGGATCGCCGCCATCAGGGAGTCGGGCGGGATCAGGCGCGTGGCGGCGAGCGGCGTCGGGACGCCACGCGGCGACAGGACGGTCACGAGCGCCTCGCCGATGCCGAGGCTCGTGATCGTCGATTCGACCTCGTAGAACTCCGTCATCGGGAACGTCCGGGCCGTCTTCTTCAGGTTGTCGGCATCGACGGGCGTGAAGGCCCGGAGGGCGTGCTGGACCCGGTTGCCGAGCTGCCCGAGCACCGAAGCCGGCACATCGGTCGGCGCCTGGGTGACGAAGTAGACGCCGACGCCCTTGCTCCGGATCAGGCGGGCGGTCCGTTCGATCTGATCGAGCAGCGCCTGCGAGGCGTCGTCGAAGAGCAGATGGGCCTCGTCGAAGAAGAAGACGAGCTTGGGCTTCGGCAGGTCGCCGACCTCGGGCAGGGTCTCGTACAGCTGGGCCAGCATCCAGAGCATGAACGTCGAGAACAGCCGGGGCTGGTCCATCACATCCGAGAGCTCGAGCGAGCTGATGATCCCGGCACCGGTCGGATCGGTCCGGAGCAGGTCGTCGATGTCGAACTCCGGCTCACCGAAGAACCGCTCGGCGCCGGCCTGCTGGAGCGTGACGATGGCCCGGAGGATGACGCCCAGCGACGCCGGCGACATCCCGCCGTACTCGTCCAGCGCCGGCTTGCCCTCGTCGGACGACAGGAACCGCAGCGTGGTCCGCAGGTCGTCCAGGTCAAGGAGCGGAAGCCGCTGGTCGTCGCAGTACTGGAAGACGAGCGACAGGATCGAGGTCTGGGTGTCGTTGAGGTCGAGGACCTTGCCGAGCAGCAGCGGCCCGAAGGAGTGGACGGTCGCCCGGACGGGCGCGCCGAGGGCGCCCGACAGCGACAGGAACTCGACCGGATGGCCCGCCGGCGCGAATGTCCAGCCGATCGAGGCGCAGCGCTCGACGATCCTCGGCGTCGGAGGCGTCGCCCGGGGCGGCGAGTCCGGTGACATCGCCCTTGATGTCGGCCACGAAGACCGGCACGCCGGCACCGGCTCAGCTGACCCGCCAGCCCCTGGAGGGTCTTCGTCTTGCCGGTGCCCGTGGCCCCCGCGATGAGCCCGTGGCGGTTCAGCATCGAGAGCGCCACCTGGACCTTCACATCCGTGGCGACCTCGCCGTCGTGCATCGGGGCCCCGAGCACGGCCCCCGGCTCGCTCAGCGCATAACCGGTCGCCATCGCGTCATGGAAGGCACTGTCCACCGGCTCCTCCGCCACACATCTCGGGATCGTCAGGGGGTCGCATCACCCGCGGCCCGAGCCTATCATCCGCTCATCCCCCGAGTCTGCCGAAGGGGGCGCGCCACCCCGGGAGGACGCCATGAAGGTCGAAGACATCGAGGGCATCGGGCCCGACCACGGCGAGAAGCTCCGCCTCGCCGGCATCGAGTCGGTCGATGAGCTCCTCAGCACGGGTGCGACCCGCAGCGGCCGGACGGCGCTCGAGGAGGCGACGGGCATCAGCCACGGCCTCATCCTCGAGTGGGTCAACCATGCCGACCTGATGCGCCTCGACGGCGTCGGCTCCGAGTACGCCGACCTGCTCGAGGCCGCCGGGGTCGACTCCCCCGCCGAGCTGGCCCAGCGCAATCCGGCGAACCTCGCGACGACCGTCCAGGAGGTCGTCGCCGCCCGACCGAGCATCGTCCGCCGCGTGCCGTCGGAGAAGGAGATCTCAGGCTGGATCGACCAGGCGAAGAAGCTCGACAAGGTCGTCGAGCACTGACCGTCGGCGCCAGCCGAACGTCCATTTCGTCACGACGAGCCGCCCCGGGACAGTCGACCCGTCGGACCGTCCCGGCGGCGCACCGCCGGCGGAGGAGTGATCGATGGGTGGGTTCCGTGAGTTCCTGACGAAGAGCAACGCCCTCGCCCTGGCGATCGGCGTCATCATCGGCGGCGCGCTCGGCGCGGTCGTCACCAGCCTCGTCAACGACATCATCATGCCGCCGATCGGCTATGCCCTCGGCGGCGTCGACTTCTCGTCGATCAAGACGGACCTCGGGACGAACGCCAAGGGCGAGGTCGTGTCGATCCATTGGGGCCTGTTCATCAACACGATCATCGTCTTCTTCATCGTCGCGCTCGTCGCGTACATCATGGTCAAGCTGCTCATCAAGCCCGAACCGGACCCGGGGCCGACGAAGGACCAGGAGCTGCTGACCGAGATCCGCGACGAGCTGCGCAACCGTCCGGCCTGAGGCTGGAAACCCGCCTCGCTCAGATGTCGGACGCCCGGGCGTAGGAGCCGAGCACCCGCGTCATCGTCGTGATCGGCCCGAGCGCGGCGAGGGCGTCGACCATCGCCGGGTCGTGCCGGTCGGCGTCGATGTCCGACCAGAAGTTGTACTCCCAGGCGCGCTCGCGGCTCGGCCGTGACTCGAGCGTCGAGAGATTGATCCGACGCTGGGCGAAGACCTCGAGGACCGCGAGGAGCGTGCCGGGCTCATTCGTGACGGAGAAGACGAGCGTGGTCCGGCGCGGCCCGTCCGGGCTTCCCTCGCTGGCGTCGGGGACCTCGGCGTCGTCGGGCCGGGCGAGGACGAGGAACCGCGTCCGGTTGTCGGGGACGGACTGGATGTCCGACGCGAGCACCTCGAGCCCGAACAGCTCCGCAGCCCGGGGCGAGAGGACCGCGGCGGCGCCACGCTCCTCGCGGTCGACGATGAGCTTGCCGGCGCCGGCGGTGTTATAGGTCGTGAGCAGCGTCCACGGTCGGGTCCGCAGGAACCCCTCCGCCTGACCCAGCGCCTGGATGTGCGAGTAGACCCGCTCGATGTCCTCGAGGCGCTGGCCGGCCAGGGCGGCCAGGGCGAGCCGGACCGGGACGACGACCTCGCCGACGATCCCGAGGTCATGCTCGAGCAGCAGATCGTAGTTCTCGCGGACCGTCCCGTTGACGAGGTTCTCGATCGGGATGACGCCGTGCGAGGCGTCGCCGCGCACGACGGCCTCGAAGACCTCGCGGAACCCGCCCAGCGGCCGCCGGTCGACATCGCCGAACCTGGCGAGGACGGCGTCCTCGGCGAACGCCCCGGGCTCACCGGAGAATGCGACCGTCGCGGTCACGGCAGGCACGCCGGGAGTCTATCGGCCCCACGACCGGGCCGCGGCCATGCGACACTCGGCCGGCGCGACGGCGAGGCCGATCGCCCGTTCGACGGGCCGGCGCGCAAGAGGGAGACGCGAGGCGGGCGTGACGTTCAAGGATGTCATGGAGTGGGTCGTCGCCGGGTTCGAGATCGCCGGGGTGGCGATCCTGGCCGGCGGGTCGCTCCGCGCGGTCGGCCACGGCACGATGGACTGGATCGCGGGACGCCGTGATGGCCTGTACCAGCGGGTCCGGACCCGCATCGGCCAGTCGATCCTGCTCGGGCTCGAGGTCCTGATCATCGCCGACATCGTCGAGACGATCACGATCGACGCGACCCTCGAGAGTGCGGCCACCCTCGGTCTCATCGTCCTCGTCCGGACGTTCCTCAGCTTCTCGCTCGAGATCGAGCTGGACGGGGTCGTCCCGTGGCGGCGTCGGGAGGTCACGGCCAGCTCCGCCGCCGAGGCGCCGGACCCACGCATCTGACGAGGCCTCCGGGCTCAGGCGGGCCGCAGGACCCGAAGGTACGGCCCGAGGATCCCGAGCCCGAGCGCGACGACCAGGCTGAGCATCGACCCGTAGAGTGCGGCCGCCGCAAGGCTGGCCCAGGCGCCTTCGGCGATGCCGTGCCAGGCCGCGCCGCCGACGCCGATCGCGACCGACGCGAGGGCGATCCAGGCGAGGCGGTGGCGGCGCGGGCCGATCGACGCGTCGGCCAGGTGATCGAGAACCGATCCGCCCGAGGCGACGAGCCCGCCGACCGCCGGGACGGCACGTCGGAGCTCCCCTCCGACATCGACGGTCAGCGCGACGAGGTCGTCGATCGTGTCCGGCTCGGGATCGGGAGAGACGGTCTCGCCCGGGGCCGTCGTCGGTGTCCGAACGGCCCGGGCGAGGAGCCCTGCGGCGACGATCGTGGCCCCACCGGTCAGGGCGATGAGCCCGAGCACGGCGAGGGGCGCATCCGGCGCGCCGACCCTGACGATCGCGACGACCTGGGCCGTCGTGGCCGCGCCGACCAACCCGAGGCACACGCCGATCCCCCGGTGGATCCGACGCCGGGCCGCTGCGGGGATGCCGTCGGCGCGACGGTTGCGGACGCTCCGGATCCACGTCACCGCGACGAGGAAGGGCAGCAGGATCATCGCCACCGAGACGACGGCGTCGTACGGGTCATCGGACGACGGCAGCGTCGCCCGGATCTCGTGGTCCTGGGTCGTGAGCAGCGCGACGACCCCGAACAGGATCACCGCCGCCAGCCCGCCGTTCGCCGCCAGGCGCGTCGCCCGGGTCGCCGGCGGGACCGGCGAGGTCATCCCTCGAACCAGGCGGTCGTGTCGTGGTGGGCCTTCTCGGGATCGAGCTCCGCCCGCCGCGCCTTCGCGGCCGCCGCCGATCGCGAGCGTTTCCGGTTGCCCGCCGCCTCGGTCGCGCCGGCCCAGTGCTCCTCGCCGAGAAGCTGGTTCAGTGCCTCGATGTAGGCCTCGATCGACGCCGCCACGATGTTCGTCGAGCGGGCCGTGCCGACATACCGGCCGGTGGCCCGCCGACCACCCGCGCCAGCAGGCGGTGCCACGCGGACGCGGACCTCGCCCTCGGCATCGGGGCCTTCGGCGAGGGCGTGGATGTCGTAGGCGAGGAGCCGGGGATGGCCGGACAGGACGGCCGAGATCGCCCGGTCGACCGCCCGATAGAGCGCATCGATCGGCCCGTTGCCCTCGGCGGACGCCTCCCACTGGTGGTCGCCCGATGCCAGGACGACCGCGCCGCGGCTCTGGATGTTCGAGCCGGACGAGACCGTCCAGCGCGCGAGGTGGAGCGGTGGCGCGGATGCCTCGGCCGGTGGCTGGTCGGTGGTCGTCGTGGACATCGCCGGTCTACCTCCCCGGAGCGGTCGTCGTGAAGTGACGCTCGTCGCGCCGCCGCAGGGCCGCACCGGTCTTCCAGATCACGTATTCGAGCGAGTCGGCGAGGGCCTTCGCCGAGGCCGCGATGATGTTCGTGTCGGAGCCCATCGTCGACCACTCTCGCTCGCCATCGGACGAGTCGATGATGACCCGGGTCCGCGCGGCTGTCGCGGCGACGCCATCGAGGATCCGGACCTTGTAGTCGACCAGATGGACCGAGTCGAGCTCGGGATAGAACGCCCGCAGGGCCTTCCGAAGCGCGGCGTCGAGGGCGTTGACCGGGCCGTTCCCGTCCGCGGCGGTATGGAGGATCTCGCCGTCGACGCCGACCTTCACGGTGGCCTCGGCGAGCAGCTCACGGCCCTCGCGCTGCTCGACCAGGACGGTGTAGTCGACGATCCGGAACGGCGCCGCGTAGTCGGCCGCCTGGCGGCGGATCAGAAGCTCGAACGACGCTTCCGCGCCCTCGAACGCCAGACCCTCGGCCTCCAGCTCCTTGATGAGCCGCGACAGCGCGGCCGGGTCACGACGCCCTCGAGCCGGTGACCGAGCTGCTCGGCCCGGATCCGGGTGTTCGCCTTGCCGCCCAGCTCGCTCACGACGAGACGGCCCTCGTTGCCGACGAGCGTCGGGTCGACGTGCTGGTAGCTGCGCTCGACCTTGGCCACGGCCGCGCCGTGGACGCCGCCCTTGTGGGCGAACGCCGACCGCCCGACGAAGGGCTGATAGTCGTTCGGGGACGACGTTCGCGATCTCGGCGATCGCGCGCGACAGCCCGGTCAGCTCGGTCAGCTCGCCGCCGCCAGCCGGGACGAGCGGCAGGTCGGTCTTGAGGGCCAGGTTCGCGAGGACGCTGACCATGTTCGCGTTGCCGCAGCGCTCGCCATAGCCGTTGATCGTCGCCTGGACGTGACGCGCGCCGGCCTGGACCGCCGCGAGCGAGTTCGCGACCGCGAGCTCGGCGTCGTTGTGGGTGTGGATGCCCCAGACGAGTCCCGGCACGGCGTCGACGGGTCGGCCGCCAGCGCCGACCGCGTGGCATCGCGAAGATCCGGACCAGGTCATCGGTCAGGGTCCCGCCGTTCGTGTCGCACAGGACAAGGGTCCGGGCGCCGGCCTGACGAGCGGCCCGGAGCGTCGAGAGGGCGTAGGCCGGGTCGGCGCGGTAGCCGTCGAAGAAGTGCTCGGCGTCGTAGACGACCTCCCGGCCGCGGTCGGTCGAGGAAGCCCACCGACTCCGCGACCATGTCGAGGTTCTCGGCCGGCGTCGCGCCCAGGACCTCGGTCACGTGGAGCAGCCAGCTCTTGCCGAAGATCGTCACGACCGGCGTCTCGGCGGCCGCGAGCTCGCGCAGGTTCGGATCGTCCTCGGGTCGGTTCGCCCGATGGCGCGTCGAGCCGAACGCGGCGAGCCGCGCGGTCGTCCAGGTCATCCCGCGGGCCGCGGCGAAGAACTCGATGTCCTTGGGGTTCGAGCCCGGCCAGCCACCCTCGATGTACGGCATCCCGTACTCGTCGAGCATCCGGGCGATCCGGAGCTTGTCGGCCAATGAGAGGGTGATGTTCTCGCCCTGGGTGCCGTCCCGCAGCGTCGTGTCGTACAGGACGACGGGCACGCGCAGGTCGGGCGGAGAGGTCGGGTCGGGCGGGGAGGTCTCGGACGGGCGGTCCTGGTCGGTCATCGTGGCGGCTCCGGAGGTGGCGTGCTGGTGGGTGGGACGGTCGTCGCGGCGTCGGCCGGTCGACGGCTCACACCGCCACCGGCCGGGCGATCGCGATGCGATCGACTGATCGCCCGGGCCATCTCCCTTGTCCCGACCAGCCGTTCGCCGGCGGCGCCGCCGGGAGGACCCACGCTGATGTCGCGCGTCCGGATGCCATCGACGAGGACCGCATCGACCGCGGCCTCGATCGTCCGTGCGGCATCGTCGCGACCGAGCGACCAGCGGAGCAGCATCGCCGACGAAAGGATCGTCCCGATCGGGTTGGCGATATCGGCGCCGGCGATGTCCGGCGCGGAGCCATGGATCGGCTCGTACAGGCCGAACGTGCCGTGATCCGTCCGTCGCTCGCCGAGCGACGCGGATGGCAGCATCCCGAGGGATCCGGCGAGGACGCTCGCCTCGTCCGACAGGATGTCGCCGAACAGGTTCTCGGTCACCAGGACATCGAACGCTGCCGGACGGGTGACGAGAAGCATCGCCGCGGCATCGACGAGCCGATGCTCGAGCTCGATGTCCGGGATGCTCCGCCGCGACCTCCTCGGCGACGGTCCGCCACAGCCGGGAGTGACGCCAGGACGTTCGCCTTGTCGACCGAGGTGACCTTGCGGCGCCTGCCTCTGGCCAGCTCGAACCCGAGCTCCACGAGCCGCCGGATCTCGGCATCGGTGTAGCTCAGGGTGTCGACCGCAGCGCGCCCCTCGGCGGTCGTCCGGATCTCCGACGGCCGACCGAAGTAGAGACCGCCGGTCAGCTCGCGGACGATGAGGACGTCGACGCCCTCGAGCCGCTCGCGCCGGAGCGGAGAGGCGTCGATGAGGGCCGGCGCGACCGTGACGGGTCGGAGGTTCGCGTACAGCCCCAGGCCGCCACGAAGGGCGAACAACGCCTGCTCGGGTCGGAGCGCCGCGGACGGGTCGTCCCACTTCGGGCCGCCGACCGCGCCCAGCAGGACGGCATCCGCGGCACCGCAGGCCGCCACGTCAACGTCGCGGATCGCGACCCCGTAGCGGTCGATCGCGGCGCCACCGGCGATGACCTCGGCCCAGTCGATCCCGAAGCCGAAGGCCTGACCCACCGCGGCCAGCACCTCGCGGGCCGCGCCGACGACCTCCGGCCCGACCCCGTCGCCCGGGATCGCGACGACCCGGTAGCCGGGCGTACCGCCCGAGGACATCAGGGCAGGCCCTCCGCCGCTCGCTGCGCCGCATAGGCGCCGGAGACCGGCGAGATCTCGGCCCCGTGGAGCTTGTTCACCGCCACGAGATAGGCCTCGAGCGATGCCTCGATGATGTTCGTGCTCAACCCCTGGCCGGTCACGACGAGCGCACCGGGGCCATCATCGATCGAGCGGCGACAACGGACCAGGACCTGGCCCTGGGCGTCCTCGCCGGCCGACACGGCCTTGATCTCGTACTCGGTCAGGACGGGCTGCCAGCCGAGAGCCGGCGCGACGGCCTCGTCGATCGCGGCGTACAGGGCGTTCACCGGCCCGTTGCCGGTCGCCTCGTTGGCCCGCTCCTCGCCGTTGACGAGAAGACTCACCGCGCCGGTGGACTTCCCGCCGTGGGACGAGGTGACGCTCCAGCCGAGCAGCTCGACCGAGGCCGGGACGCGCGACGCCTCCTGGTCGACGAGCGCGAGGAGGTCCGCGTCGGTGACCTCCTTCTTGGCATCCGCCAGGGCGATGGCCTCGCGGTAGACCAGCTCGAGCCGGTCTCCGTCGAGCTCATGGCCCAGCTCGCGGAGCTTGGCCTGGAGGCCCTTCCGCCCTGACAGCTTGCCGATCGTCAGCTGGCTGCCGGTCAGGCCGACCGACTGGGGGGTCATGATCTCGTAGGTCAGCGGGTTCTTGATCACACCGTCCTGATGGATCCCCGACTCGTGGGCGAAGGCGTTGCCGCCGACGATCGCCTTGTTCGGCTGGACGGTGAAGCCGGTGAGGTAGCTGACGAGCCGCGACGCCGCCGTGATCTGCTCGGTCTGGACGCCCGTCCCGAGGCTCGGGGAACTGGGTGGGCCGTGTCCGGAGGGACATGACGACCTCCTCGAGGGAGGCATTGCCGGCGCGCTCGCCGAGACCGTTGATCGTCACCTCGACCTGGCGCGCGCCGGCTTGGACGGCGGCGAGCGTGTTCGACGGTCGCGAGGCCGAGGTCGTTGTGGCAGTGGACGCTGATCGTCGCCTGGCCGCCGACGAGGTCGACGACCGCCTGGGTCAGCGAGCCGAATTCCGCACGGGATCGCATAGCCGACGGTGTCCGGGATGTTCACCGTCGACGCCCCGGCCTCGACGACCGCCTCGTAGACCTGCAGCAGGAACGCCGAGATCGGTCCGGCTGGCGTCCTCGGCGCTGAACTCGATCTCGGCGTCCCGGCCGAGCTCTTCGCGGCCGTGGCGGACCCAGCGGACGGCCTCGGCGAGGGCCTCCTCACGGGTCATCCGGAGCTTGTGCTTGAGGTGGATGTCGGAGGTCGCGATGAAGACATGGAGATGCGGCCGCTCGGCGACGCCGATCGCCTCGATCGCCCGCTGTGGGTCGCCGTCGCGGCACCGCGCGAGGGCTGCGATCGAGACGCCTTTCGCCTCCAGGGCGATCCGCCGGACCGCCTCGAAGTCGCCCGGCGAGGCGGCCGGGAAGCCGGCCTCGATGACGTCGACCTTCAGCCGGACGAGCTGGCGGGCGACCTCGAGCTTCTCCGCCGCGGTGAGCCCGGCGCCGGGCGCCTGCTCCCCGTCGCGCAGGGTCGTGTCGAAGATCCGGACGGTCCCCGGCGGCGACGAACGGACCCGCCGGACGCGGTACTGACGCGGCCATCAGTGGCCGCCTCGGCTGGCCGACGCCTGGGCCTGGCCGGCCTGGACGGACGACCGGATCGAGGAACGGCATCTGGGTCGCGCAGCCGCGCGCCGACCCGCTCGATCAGGTGGTCGTGGTCGGCCTGCCGGAGCCGATCGAACTCCGGGCGTCCGGCGTCGTTCTCGGCGATCCAGCGGTCGGCGAACGTGCCGTCCTGGATGTCGCCCAGGACTGCCTTCATCGTCCCGCGGACGTGGTCGTCGATGATCCGCGGTCCGCTGACGTAGTCGCCGTACTCCGCGGTGTCGCTGACGCTGAAGCGCATGAAGTCGAGGCCGCCGCGGTACATCAGGTCGACGATGAGCTTCAGCTCGTGGAGCGTCTCGAAGTACGCGAGCTCCGGCTGGTAGCCGGCCTCGACGAGGGTCTCGAAGGCCATCTTCACGAGCGCCGAGGTGCCGCCGCAGAGGACCGACTGCTCTCCGAACAGGTCGGTCTCGGTCTCCTCGGCGAAGGTCGTCTCGAGGACCCCGGCGCGGGTGCAGCCGAGGGCCCGGGCGTAGGCCAGCGTCCGGGCGCGGGCCGCGCCGGTCGCGTCGTTGTGGACGGCGAACAGGGCCGGCACACCGCCGCCGGCCTGGTAGACGCTGCGGACGAGGTGGCCGGGGCCCTTCGGCGCGACCATCCCGACGTCGATCGTGGTCGGGCGGGTCGATCCGGCCGTACCGGATGTTGAAGCCGTGGGCGAACATCAGCAGCTGGCCGTGCCGCAGGTTCGGCGCGATCTCGGCGTCGTAGACGGCCTTCTGGGACGTGTCCGGGACGAGGATCATGATGACGTCCGAGGCCGCAACGGCCGAGCCGACGTCGGTGACGAACAGCCCGGCATCCTCGACCAGGGCTCGGCTCTTCGACGCGGCGGCCAGCCCGACGACGACTCCGACGCCCGATTCGTGGAGGTTCAGGGCGTGGGCGTGACCCTGGCTGCCGTAGCCGATGATCGCGACCTGCTGCCCGGCAAGAGCCGAGGGATCGGCATCCGGGTCGTAGTACATCCGAGCTGTCATCGAGACATCGTCCCTTCGTGAACTGGCACCCTCAACCTCATCTTGCCGTTCGCCCTCCGAGGTCGGAGGCGGAGCTCCGCGACGCCATCCGCCCGAGGATTCATCAGGCCCTCACCTCTTGATGGCTTCTTCGATGGACCCGGAGCCCCGCGACATGACGACGGCCCCGGTCCGGACCAGCTCCTTGATGCCGAACGAGCGGAGCATCGCGACCGCGCCGTCGACCTCGGCCTCGGGGCCGGTGACCTCGACGATCACCGACGTCGGGCGCGAGGTCGACGACCCGGCCGCGACGAGCTCGACGACCTTGAGGATCTCGGCCCGGTTCCGATCGGTCGCCCGGATCTTCACCAGCGCGAGCTCGTGCTCGACGGTCGGCTCCGAGGTGACGTCCTGGACCTTCAGGACGTCGATCAGCCGGTAGAGCTGCTTCGCCGCCTGCTCGACCGCGACGTCGTCGCCATGGAGGGTGATCGTCATCCGGCTGATGTCGGGCTGGTCGGTGTGGCTGACCGCGAGCGACTCGATGTTGAAGTTCCGGGCCCGCATCAGCGAGCTGACCCGATTGAGGACGCCGGGCTTGTCGAGGACGATCGCGACGAGGACGTGGCGATGCTTCTCGCCCGAGCCCGGCAGGGCCCGCGCCGGCGGAGCGCTGTGGGCCGGGACGGGCGCCGGCGCGGCCGTCGGCCCGCTGCCGTTCCGGCTCGGGTCGGTCGCGTCGCGGCCCGGCTTCCCCTGTCGCTCACTCCTCGGGCTCGTTCCAGGTCTCGATCAGGTCGGACAGGCCCTTGCCCGCCGGCATCATCGGGAAGACGTTCTGGGTCTCGGCGATCTCGAACCACACGAGGGCGGGACCGTCGACGGCCTGGGCCGCCCGGATCGCGCGCGTCGACATCCTCCGGCCGCGAGGCCTTGAACGAGGCGATGCCGTACGCGTCGCAGAGCTTCTGCGTAGTCGGGGCCGAGCAGGCTCGAGGAATGGTAGTTGCCGGCGTAGATGATCTCCTGCCACTGTCGGATCATCCCGAGCTTCTTGTTGTCCATCAGCGCGATCTTCACCGGGATGTGATCCTGGACCAGGGTGGCCAGCTCCTGGAGCGTCATCTGGAAGCCGCCGTCGCCGACGACCGCCCAGGTCTCGTGCTCCGGCCGGCCAAGGGCGGCACCCATCGCCGCCGGGACGCCGTAGCCCATCGTCCCGAGCCCGCCCGAGGACAGGTGCGAGTTCGGCCGCCGGAAGCCGGTGTAGCGGGCCAGCCACATCTGGTGCTGGCCGACATCGGAGACGTACGTCGCGACGTGGTCGGTCAGCTCGCCGAGGCGCTGGATGACGTAGTCGGCCGAGAGATAGCCGTCGCGCCAGGCGCCGGAGCCGTGCCAGCTCGAGCTCTCGCTATCGCGCGCGCCACTCCGCGAGCTCCTCGAAGTACCCGGTCCGGGTCGCCGGGTCGACCTCCGCGACCATCGGCGTGAGGGCCCGCAGGACGCGCCCGACGTCGCCGACGATCGGGACCTCGACCGCCACGTTCTTGCCGATCTCGGACGGGTCGATGTCGACATGGACGATCCGGGCATACGGCGCATACGTCCGGACGCTGCCGGTGACCCGGTCGTCGAACCGCATCCCGAGGGCGATCAGCAGGTCGGCCGACTGGATCGCCCGGTTGACGTGCTTCCAGCCGTGCATGCCCATGTAGCCATAGGCCAGCGGATGACGCTCGTCGACCGCGCCGACCCCGAGAAGGGTCCACGGCGATCGGGATGCTCGGGTCTTCTCGGCGAACTCCACGAGGTCCGCCTCGGCGCCGGAGGCGAGGATGCCATGGCCGGCGAGGATCACCGGCCGCTCGGCCTTGGCGATCTCGTCGCGGCGAGCTTGAGCTGGCGGCCGTGACCGTCGAGGTTCGGGCGGAAGCCCGGCAAGCCGGCGACGATCTCTTCCTCGGATCGGGTGGGTCGCGCTCGTCTCCTGTTGCAGGGCGTCCTTGGTGATGTCGACGTGGACCGGCCCGGGACGCCCGGTGCGGGCGATGTGGAACGCCTCGGCCAGGACCCGCGGCAGCTCGTCGGCGTCGCGGACGAGGTAGTTGTGCTTCGTCATCGGCAGGGTGATGCCGGAGATGTCGATCTCCTGGAAGGCGTCCTTGCCGATCAGCGCGGCCGGGACGTTGCCGGTGATGGCGACGATCGGGATCGAGTCGAGGAGGGCCGTGCCGATGCCCGTCACGAGGTTCGTGGCGCCAGGCCCGGAGGTCCCCATGGCGACGCCGACCCGACCGGTCGCGCGGGCGTAGCCATCCGCGGCATGGGCCCCACCCTGCTCATGGCGGACGAGGATGTGGCGGAGCTCCGGGTAGTCACCCGAGGACGTCGTACAGCGGCAGGATCACGCCGCCGGGGTAGCTGAAGAAGACGTCGACACCCTGGCGGATCAGGGCCTCGCAGACGACGTCCGCCCCGATCCGCGTCCGCTTGCGCGGCTTGACGTCACGGAGCATGTCGCGGCGGGCCTGGTCGACGGCGGTCGCCGACGGACGTCCCGTCGCCGGGCACGTGGCTCCGGCGGCCGCCGGGACGGTCGGGCGCCGTCGCCGGCGGCCCGTTCCCTTCGTCATCGTCATCGTCGCTTCGTCCTCGCTGCTCACTCGTGTCGGGTCCCGGGAATGACAAGACCCTCGCCTCCCGGCGAGGGTCCCTTCGGTCTTCGGTGGTCTTCCGCCGCTGCGGTTACCTCCGCCTTCCTCCGTTCTCCCGCCGGGAGCCGGTAATGACGAGGCCGAGGAGGCCGTCAAGGCCGAGCCGCAGCGAGCGGAGAAGGCCGAGGAGGTCGATGGCCGACGAGTCCGGAGTCCACGGGCATCTGCACGCGACGGCCATCCGACGTGATGACGACGGCGACGTGGCGGCGATCCGAGTTCGTGGTCCGACCCAAGACGACGACTCCGATGCGGCGCGGACGGGCGATCGCCCATCGTGGTCTGTGCAGTCTACCAGCGACGAACGGGTAGGCGTCAACCCGTGGATGGTCCCGGTGCCGCGCAGGGTGCCCGGACGCACCACGAGGACGGCCAGCGGTCGTCACGAGCCCGCGTCCGTCACTCGGTCGGCCCCGAGCGCGGACGTCATGAGCCGTTCGAACTCATCGGACGCCGCCGCCGCGTCGAGCCGTCCGGTGATGATCCCTTCGGTGACGGTCCCGACCGCCGATTGGGCCGACTCGATGCCGATCCGTGGGGTGAAGGATCGGCCGTCGATCATCAGCTTCTCGTCGGCGATCAGATGGGCGTCGTCGCGATACGGAGCCACCGCCGAGAGGTCGTCGCGCGGCGAGAGGTTGCCGACCGCCACGAGGTCGCGGGCCGCCGGTTCGCCGGTCGACAGCCAGCGGATCAGCCGCCAGGCCTCGTCCGGATGCGGACTCGCCGCGGAGATCGTCCAGCCCCACGCTTCGGCCGCCCAGACGAACGGCGCCTCGCCCGACTCGGTCGGGAAGCGCCACGTCGCGACGCGGTCGTCGAGGCCCTCGATCGGGCGCCGTCCCTCGGGCCCCCAGTCGAACCGCCAGCCCCAGCTGCCCTGGGTCGTGACGGCCAGGTCCCCGTCGGGGAACGTCTGGTACTTCGTCGGCTCCCAGGGTTGCGGCTCGAGCAGCGGCGCGACGGGCAGGAGCCGATCCTCGGTCAGCGTCTGGTACATCCGGAACACCGAGGTCAGCCCCGGGCTCCGGACGACCCAGCGATCGATCGCCGGTCGTACAGCGGGCTCGTCGTCCCGAGCATCAGGTTGATGAAGCCCTCGTCGAACGTCCCGCCGCCCCATGTGGTGCCGGCCGGGATGAGGATCGGCGGCCGGTCCATCAGGTCGCGCAGCTGATCATCCGGTCGACCAGGTCCTGCCACGAGGTGGGCTGGTCCGTCGCGATGCCGGCGCGCCTGCAGGACGTCGCGGCGGTAGAAGAGCTGGATCACGGTCGCGCCGCGGGGGATCGCCCGGATCTGACCGTCGCCCCCGACCGCTCGCTCGCGCAGGATCCGGTAGTAGTGCTGACTCCAATCGGGCCACGCCTCGACGTCCGCGGTGAGATCGGCCAGATCTCCCTGCGCCCCGAAGTCCGGGATCCAGTTCGTCGGGTACGAGGTGACGTCCGGCGCCGTCCCGGCGGCGTACCGGCGGGCGATCTCCGCCCGGAAGGCGTCGTCGGCCAGGTCGAGCGACTCGAGGTCGACGACCACCGGGTGCCCGGAGGCCGCCATCTCCTGCTCGAAGGCCGGCAGCAGGCCCTCGATCACCTGGGACCGCTTCGGCTGCCACTCCAGGAGATGGATGTGGACCGCCGCCGGCGTCGCGGCGTCGGCGTCGGGACGAGGGCGCAGCCCAGGACGAGCATCGTCATCAGGACGACGCCGGCGAGGCGCCCCGTCTCGACGGGATGGCTGCCCGGCGCCCCCGCCGGGCGGGTCATCGGCTGACGCCGCGCCAGGTCGCCGCGGCGCTGCCGCTGCTGCCGCCGACCACCACGCCGGTCCCGAGCGCCACCACTGTGTCGACCTCGTCGCCCGCGACCCACGGCGTGTCGCCGAGGGCGCGCCACGTTCGGCCATCCGCCGAGGCGAGCGCGATGGGGCCGGTCGTCCCGGAGCCGACGGCGACGAGCCCGCCCGCGACCGGTGCGACCGACGACAGCCGTGCCCCGCTGCTCGGGGGCATGTTCGCCAGGCGCCAGACTGCGCCGCCCTGGCTCCACCAGGCCTGCGCCCCGTCAGCCCCGAACCCGACAGCTGCAAGACCGCCCGGCGTGGCGGTCACGGCCGTGATGCGCCGCAGATCACCACCGGCGACCGTCGCCGCCGCCAGCCGAGCCCGTCCTCGGACGACCATGCGACAGCACCGCGATCGTCATAGCCGACCGCGACGAAGCCCGGGCCACCGACGGCGACCCCGGTCACGGTCGAGCCCTGGAACGGCGACGGGTCGGTCACGGCGACCCAGGCTTGACCGTCGGCGGACGTCCAGATCGGTGCGCCCTGGCCGCTCCGGGACGCCCCCGCGACGACGATCCGCGCAGGCGTGGCGGCGACGGCGAGGAGGCCCGTCGACCCGGCCACGCTCGTCCGGCTCCACCGCTCATCGTCGGCCGAGGTCCAGATCGTCGCCTGTGGCGTACCTGCCTCGTCGATCCGCGTCCCGACGACGATGACCCGGCCCCCGGACGCGGCGACCGCCTGTGGCCGTCCCCGGAGGAACGAGCCCATCTCCCCGTCGGTGGTCCACGAGGCGCCGTCGGACGACCGCCAGACGTGGCCGCCGGCGGCGTCGACGCCGACGGCGACGAGCATGAAGCCGTCCGGTCGCGGCGCCGGAGCGACCGCCCGGATCGACGACCCGCGGTCACCCGCCCCCGTCGGGAGGGCCCGGTCCCAGGTCGGGTCGAGCGGGCCGATCCGATCGGCACGCACGGACAGCAGCACGGCACCCGAGCCGACCGCTCCCACCGCAAGCAAGAGGGCCGCGGCGGCGGCAGCGACGAGCGCCCACGTCGGATGGCGCCGGACCGGGCGGCGTTCCGCTCGCACGACCGCCTGGCTGACGCGCTCCGTCGGGGCTCCGACGAGGAGCCGGCGGAGCTCGCGGGCATCATCGTGCAGCTCATCGTCGGCGACCCGGCAGGTCGCGCAGACGGCCAGGTGCCGGGCCAGCGCGGCCGAGTCGGTCGACGACAGCGGCCCATCGATCGACCGTGCCGCCAGCTCGAGATAGCGGTCGTGGGTCGCGGCCAGCGTCGTCATCCGGCAGCATCTCGGTCGACCGGCCGTGCGAGGCGCTCGCGCAGCCGGACACGGGAGCGGCAGAGGAGTGTCCGGACGGCGGCATCGCTCCGGCCGAGGACCTGGCCGATCTCGTGAGCCGAGAAGCCCTGAGCAGCCAGCACGAGGGCCGCGCGGCACTCCGGAGTGATCGTCGCCAGAGCGGTCCGCAGCTCCGAATCCCGCTCCGCGGCGAGGGCGATGTCCTCCGGCGAACGGGCTTCGCCGTCCTCGCTGAGGACCGGCAGCGCCCGGAACGCCGTCCGCGCCCGGCGCAGCCCGCTGATGGCGAGGTTCGTCGCGACCCGATACAGCCACGCCCGTGGCTCATCCGGGGCGCGGCCGGCGGCGCGTTCGCGGACGAGCCGGAGGAAGGCCTCCTGGAGGACGTCCTCGGCGAACTCGGGATCGTGGACGACCGCGTTGACGTAGCGGAAGAGATCGAGGTGGTGAGCCTCGAAGACCTCGTCCACCGTCGCCGCCCCGTCGTCACGCACCTCGATGGTCCCCCGGATCGGGATCACCGGGGCGAGCGGCGGCCGATCGGTCGGCTCGGCGTGAGCGCTCGTGTCGCGCTCGTCGGAGATGGTCATACGACCCGACATCCGGAACCCCCCGCGGGCGATTCGGCTCGTAACGGTACACCTCGCCATGGCCGTCCGATAGCCCGTTCTCCGGGTCCCGGATGGGTCGCCCGATCGACCGACCCTGAGATCGGCCTGTAACGTTCCTGAGAGTCGCGCGTCGTTGTGATGCGGCCGGGGAGACGCACCGACGCGGCGGGACCCTGTGCTGGGGGCAGGGGGGACGGTCCCGCCGTCGCTTCGGTCCCGCGAGGGCCTGTCCCAAAGCACCTCTGGTACGCTCCGCCCGCCATCTTCCCGCACGTACCAGAGCCGCATGTCCTCGCCTGACCGATCCGCCGCCGCGCCGACACGCCCCCGGACCCTCGTCGAGAAGATCTGGGACACCCATGTCGTCGACCAGGACCCCGGCTCCCCGGCGATCCTGGCGATCGATCTCCACCTGGTCCACGAAGTGACGTCCCCGCAGGCGTTCAGCGGCCTCCGGGCGCGTGGTCTCGGAGTCCGCCACCCGGAACGGACGGTCGCCACGGCCGATCACAGCATCCCGACGCACGCCCGGTCGCTCCCGATCCTCGACCCGATGGCAGCCGCCCAGGTCCGCCAGCTTGAAGACAACTGCCGCGAGTTCGGGATCCCCCTCCACGGCCTCGGGTCGCCGAGCCAGGGCATCGTCCACGTGATCGGACCGGAGCTCGGGCTGACCCAGCCGGGCATGACGATCGTCTGCGGCGACTCGCACACGAGCACCCATGGAGCGTTCGGCGCGCTCGCCTTCGGCATCGGGACGAGCGAGGTCGAGATGGTCCTCGCGACCCAGTGCCTGCTCCAGCGCCAGCCCCAGACGTACGAGGTCCGGGTCGACGGCCAGCTCGAGCCCGGCGTCTCGGCCAAGGACATCATCCTGGCCCTCATCGCCCGCATCGGCGTCGGCGGCGGGACCGGCCACGTCT
This sequence comes from uncultured Chloroflexia bacterium, assembly GCA_963729175.1. Classification (GTDB taxonomy): domain Bacteria; phylum Chloroflexota; class Limnocylindria; order Limnocylindrales; family CSP1-4; genus CAVSMY01. Next base: position 113,866 of record CAVSMY010000017.1, read on the forward strand.
TCGAATACACCGGCGAGGCGATCCGGTCGCTGACGATGGAACAGCGGATGACGATCTGCAACATGAGCATCGAGGGCGGCGCCCGGGCCGGGCTCATCGCCCCCGACGACACGACCTTCGAGTACGTCGCCGGGCCGGCCCCACGCCCCGCAGGGCGACGCCTGGGACAGGGCCCTCGAGGGCTGGCGGAGACTGCCCTCGGATGCCGGCGCGGCCTACGACCGACGGATCGTCATCGACGCCTCGGCCCTCGAGCCGATGGTGACCTACGGGACCAACCCCGGGATGGGCATCCCCATCACGTCGCTGGTCCCGGACCCGGCCGCGATCGACGACGGCGGCCGACGCCGGGCGCTCGAGCGAGCCCTCGAGTACATGGACCTCCGACCGGGTCAGCCGATCCTCGGTCAGCCGGTCGACGTGGTGTTCGTCGGGTCCTGCACGAACGGCCGGATCAGCGACCTGCGCCTCGCGGCGGCCGTGCTGAAGCAGCATCGGGTCGCCGACGGTGTCCGGATGATGATCGTCCCGGGCAGCGACGAGGTGAAGCGCCAGGCCGAGCAGGAGGGCCTCCACGAGGTCTTCCGGGCCGCCGGCGCCGAGTGGCGCGAGGCCGGCTGCTCGATGTGCATCGCGATGAACGGCGACCAGCTCACGCCGGGCCAGTACGCGATCAGCACGAGCAATCGGAACTTCGAGGGTCGCCAGGGCAAGGGCGGTCGGACGTTCCTGGCCTCGCCTCTGACCGCGGCCGCTTCGGCCATCGCCGGGGTGGTCGCGGATCCGCGACGGTTGGGTGGCATCGAGGCGACCGTCGGGATCGGCGGTCGCTGACGATGAGCGAGCCGTTCGCCACGTTCACGAGCCGCCTCATCCCGCTCCCGGCGGAGAACGTCGATACGGACCAGATCGTGCCAGCACGCTATCTCAAGGTCACCGACAAGGACGGGCTGGCCGATGCCCTGTTCCGCGACTGGCGGTTCGGGGAGGACGGGTCGTTGAAGGACCCGCCGTTCGTCCTCGATCTGCCGGAGATGGCGGGTCGGCGGATCATCCTGGCCGGTGACAACTTCGGCTGCGGTTCATCCCGCGAGCACGCGCCCTGGGCACTCGTCGCCTGGGGCATCCGCGCGGTCATCACGACCGGTGCTGCGGACATCTTCCGGAACAATGCCCTGAAGAACGGGCTGCTGCCGATCATCGTCAGCCCGGAGGACCATGCGGCGCTGGTCGACCTCCTCGCCTCGCGCCCGGATGCGGAGCTGACCGTCGACCTCGAGGAGCAGGTCGTCCACCTGCCCGGTGACGACGACCTCGCGTTCGACGTCGACCCGTTCGCGAAGGCGATGCTTCTCGCCGGGACGGACGAGCTCGGCTACCTGATCGGGAAGTCGGACGCGATCGACGCCTGGGAGGCGGCCAACCCGGCCCGCGTCGACACGCTCGCTCGGACCTGATCCGCCGTCCGGCGTGGATGCCGGAACCGTCGGCCGGTCCGGTTCGTCTGCGCGGCATGATGACGCTCTTGCTGCCACAGCCTCGACGCTCCGGCGTGACCGGCCTCGTGCTCGCCGCCGTCCTCGCGGTCGCCGCGCTGGGCTGTACCTCCGGGGCCTCCGTCGCCCCATCGCCGTCGGCGCCCGGCTCGCCATCGGCGCCGGCGCTCGCCCGGTGGGAGCACCGGCGCCGGAACGGACCCGGGAGCCGGGAGCGGCTCGGCCGGCGCGCCGCCGGATGGGACCGTCACCTCGCCACCGCTCGATCCCGGCCCGGGCGGACCGATCCCCGAGCCGAGCGGGACGCTCGTCTTCCCGAAAGCCGGCGTGATCGACCCCAAGCCGGTGTTCATCTCGAAGCTTGTCGGCGGCACGGACAAGGGCCACACGATCGTCCGGGTCGAATGGACCAGCGGCGTCGAACCCTGCTCGACCCTGAGCTCGGTCGACGCGGACCGGGATGGCGACACGTTCACGATCCGGGTCCTCGAGGGACCGACCTCGCTCGAGGGCGTCTGCATCGACATCGCGATGTTCAAGGCGACCCTCGTCGACCTCGGTGTCCTGCCCTCCGGCACCTACGTCGTGAAGGCCGAGCCGACCGACAGCGCGCCGATCACGATCGTCGTGCCCTGACCGCGATCGCCGACCGTCGGGCACCGACCTCGCTCGCCCTGACCTGACGGTCCGACGCCCCCGCGGGCGGCCGATCGTCGTTCCATGCGACCATCGTCGCGGTGAACCCGCTCGACATCGTCGCGCTGCTCATCGTCATCCTCGCCGCGGTCGCCGGATTCCGTTCGGGTGCGCTGCCACAGCTCGGCGGCCTCACCGGGGCCCTGATCGGGGCGATCCTCGGACTCACCCTGCTGCCGTTCTTCGCTGACCCGCTGTCGACGCTCGACCCGCTGCCGCGGGCGCTCGCCGTCCTCGGCGGGATCCTGGTCCTCGTCGGCATCGGCGAGGCGCTTGGGGCGAGCGTCGGACGCCGGCTCGGCGATGGCCTCGGGAACGGGATCTTCGGCGCCCTTGACGACGTCCTCGGCGCCGGCGTCGGCGTCCTCCAGGCGTTCCTCGTCATCTGGCTCGTCGGCAGCTTCCTGGCGATCTCGCCGTTCCCGCGGCTCGCGAGCCTGGCCCAGACGTCCGGCGTGATCCGGGCACTGAGCGGCATCGCTCCGCCGCCGGACGTCGTCGCGGGCGGCGTCGCGGACCTCCTCGACGACTCCGGGCTGCCCGACCTGTTCGTCGGCCTTGAGCCGCTCCCGGCGCCACCGGTCGAGCAGCCGACCGACCCACAGGCGGCGGCGATCGCCCGCGTGGCGCAGCCGAGCACGGTCAAGGTCACGAGCTCCGCCTGCAACGCGATCCTGTCCGGCATCCGGTGCCGTTGTCGGCAAGGGCTATGTCGTGACGAACGCCCACGTCATCGCCGGCGCCCGGACGACCCGGGTGGTCCTGGGCGGGCAGACGTTCGATGCGACGCCGGTGTTCTTCGATCCGGAGCTCGACGTCGCGCTGCTGCGAGTCCCTCGCCTGTCGGCCCCGGTCCTGCACTTCGCGCCGACCGACCCGAAGCGCGGCACGGGTGGTGCCGCCCTCGGCTATCCGGGTGGCAACGGGTTCACCGCGGTCGCCGCCGCTGTCGCGCGGCGCCTCGATGCGACCGGCCGGGACATCTACGACGAGTCGCTCGTGACCCGATCCGTCCTGGAGCTTCGGGCGGACATCCAGAAGGGCGACAGCGGCGGGCCGCTCGTGCTGAAGGATGGCTCGATCGGCGGGATCGTCTTCGCCGAGGCCCGGACCGATCCGAGCGTCGGCTATGCCCTGACCCCGACGTCCGTCGCCGAGGCGATCGGTCCGGCGATGACCGCGACGCGCGAAGTGGACACGGGACCCTGCATCAGGTGACGATGCCGCGATGACAGCCGAGCAGCTCGACCGGCTCGCGGCGCGGGCCTGGGATCTCACGGCGGCGGCCCAGCCGCTGTACGCCACATCCGTCGGCGATCACCGGTTCGACGACCGCCTGCCGGTCGTCGGCGAGGCGGCGCGGACCACGCTCCTCGCCGACCTGGCGGCGCTCCGCGCCGAGGTCGCGCCCGTCGCCGCGGCCGCGCGGGCCGATGCGGTCGCCCATCCCGGAGCAGCCGTCACCGGCGCGGCGCTCGATGCGTACCTGGACACGGTCATCGCGATGGAGACCGCGGCGGTCGGATCGTGGACGGTCGACCCGCTCGACGGACCACAGGTCCAGTTCCTCAACGTGCCGGCCTATCACGCGGCCACGACCGTCGCGGACGGCGACGTGCTCGCGACCCGCTGGGAGGCGATGGGGCCGTGGTTCGACATCTACGTCGCGGAGATGCGCGACGCGCTCGGGCGGGGCGTCGTCTCGCCGGTCTCACCGGTCCGCCGGGTCATCGATCAGCTCGAGGACCTGCTGGCCCGGCCGGACGAGGAGTGGCCGCTGCTCGAGCCGCTGGCGGAGGAGCGAGCCGGCTGGTCGGCGGCCGAGCGAGACCGGTTCGCGGATCGGCTCCGACGATCTGTCCGCGACGGGACCCGACCGGCGATGGTCCGCTACCACGCCTTCCTCGTCGACGAGCTCCTGCCCCATGCCCGTTCCGACCAGACCCCGGGCCTCGGCGCGATCGCCGGCGGACAGGAGGCCTACCGGCTGGTCGCCCGAGCGCAGACCTCGCTCAGCCTGGCGCCCGAAGAGATCCATCGGATCGGCCTCGACGAGATCGCCCGGATCGACGCCGAGCTCGAGGCGCTGGCGGCACGGACGATCGGCTCCACGGACCGCGCCGACGCGCAGCACCGCCTGCGGACGGATCCCGCGCTCCACTTCACGACCGCGGACGAGATCCTCCGGGCCGCGGAGGTGTCCCTGGAGCGCGCGAACGCCGCCGTCCCCGACTGGTTCGGTGTGCTGCCGGTCGCGGCGTGCGAGGTCGTCGAGATCCCGCGGCACGAGGCGCCTCACACGACGATCGCGTACTACCGGGACCCGGCCCCGGACGGATCGCGGCCGGGCCGGTTCTACGTCAACACGACCGCCCCGCAGACACGGCCCCGCTACGAGGCGGAGGCCCTGGCCTTTCACGAGTCGGTCCCGGGCCACCATCTGCAGGTCGCGATCGGCCAGGAACGGATCGGCCTGCCGGCGTTCCGGCGGTTCGGTGACTTCACGGCCTACATCGAAGGCTGGGGCCTGTATACGGAGCGCCTCTCGGACGAGATGGGCCTCTACAGCGGCGACCTCGACCGGATCGGGGTCCTGTCGTTCGATGGCTGGCGCGCGTGTCGGCTGGTCCTCGACACCGGGATGCACGCCCTTGGCTGGAGTCGTGACCAGGCGATCACGTTCATGACCGACCACACGGCCCTCGCCCCGAACAACATCGCGAACGAGGTGGACCGCTATATCTCCCTGCCCGGCCAGGCCCTCGCCTACAAGCTCGGCCAGCTCGAGCTGCTCCGACTCCGGGCCACGGCGCGCGAGCGGCTCGGGTCGGCCTTCGACATCCGGGCGTTCCACGACGTCGTCCTGACGGCGGCCGCGCTGCCGCTGCCGGTCCTGGCCGAAGTCGTCGACCGATGGTCGGCTACGCCCGCCCCGGCTACGTCGACGTAGGCGTCCGCCGAAGGGCTCGGCCGCCTAGACTGGCGGTCCCGGCATGAGCCCCGCCCGAGGTCCACCGACGATGCCCGAGACCGGCTCCGACGCTCCCTGGCTGCCCTACGGTCGGCCGACCGATCCCGGCAAGCGCCACTCCAGGGCGCTGACCGACGGACCGGACCGCGCCGGGGCCAGGGCGATGCTCAAGGCGGTCGGCTTCACCGATGACGACCTCGCCAAGCCGATCATCGGCGTAGGGACGACGTGGATCGAGACGATGCCCTGCAACTTCAACCAGCGCCGCCTGGCCGAGTCGGTCAAGGAGGGCATCCGCGCCGCTGGCGGGACGCCGATGGAGTTCAACACGATCGCCGTGAGTGACGGCGTGTCGATGGGCACGGAGGGGATGAAGGCGAGCCTCGTGAGCCGCGAGGTCATCGCCGACTCGATCGAGCTCGTCGCCCGGGGCCACCTGTTCGACGGCCTCGTCTGCCTCGTCGGCTGCGACAAGACGATCCCGGCCGCGGCGATGGTCCTCGGCCGTCTCGACCTGCCTGGTGTGGCCCTCTACAACGGGACGATCTACCCGGGCACGTACAAGGGCAAGCCGGCCGACGTCGTGACGGTCTTCGAGGCGATCGGGGCGTATCGGGCCGGAAAGATCAGCCTCGAGGACCTGTATGAGGCGGAGAACGGCGCCTGTCCGGGCGCCGGCGCCTGCGGCGGTCAGTTCACCGCGAACACGATGAGCATGGTCCTCGAGTTCCTGGGCCTCTCGCCTGCCGGTCTGAATGGGATCCCGGCGGAGGACCCGAAGAAGGACGAGGCGGCTCGTCGGACCGGCGAGCTGGCGATGACCCTGGTCCGCCACGACATCCGCCCCAGCCACCTCGTGACCAAGCGCTCGATCGAGAACGCGATCGCCTCGGTCTCCGCGACCGGCGGCTCGACGAACGGCGTCCTCCATCTCCTCGCCATCGCCGCCGAGTTCGGGATCCCGCTCGACATCGACGAGTTCGGCACGGTCGCCGACCGGACCCCGCTCATCGCCGACATGCGCCCGGGCGGGCGCTACGTCGCGGCGGACCTGTACGACGCCGGCGGCGTCAGCCTCGTCATGCGCGAGCTCCTCAAGCGCGACCTCCTCCACGGTGGTGAGAAGACCGTCGACGGTCGGACGATCGCCCGGATCGCCGCCGACACCGTCGAGACGCCGGGCCAGCAGGTCGTCCACTCGATCGAGTCACCGATCAAGGAGACCGGTGGACTGGCGATCCTCCACGGGTCGCTCGCGCCGGATGGCTGCGTCGTGAAGCTCGCCGGCCACGAGCGCCGCCATCACCGCGGCCCGGCCAGGGTGTTCGACAGCGAGGTCGAGTGCTTCGCCGCGGTCCGCGACAACCGGATCGTCGCCGGCGATGTCGTCGTCATCCGCTACGAAGGCCCGGTCGGCGGTCCCGGGATGCAGGAGATGCTCAGCGTCACCGGCGCACTCGTCGGCGAGGGCCTCGGCGAATCGGTCGCCCTCCTGACCGACGGCCGCTTCTCGGGCGGGACGCACGGGCTGATGCTCGGTCATGTCGCGCCGGAGGCGGCTCTCGGCGGGCCGATCGGGCTCGTGGAGGAGGGTGACGAGATCGAGATCGATGTCGACCGCCGGGCGGTCGACCTGGTCGTCGACGCCGCCGAGCTCGATCGCCGCCGGGCGAGCTGGCGAGCCCACGAGCCCCACTATCGGACGGGGGTGATGGCGAAATACGCAGCCCTCGTCAGCTCGGCCAGCCGGGGTGCCATCACGACCGGCGACCGCCTCGCCGAGCGCCTCGCGGCGCGGTGAGCGTCCGTCTCCACGTCAAGACGTCGCCCCAGGGCGTCGACTGGACGACGCTCGAGGAGACCTGGTCGGCGATCGGTGAGTCGCCGGTGTTCGAGGGGGCCTGGCTCAACGACCACCTGACCGACCCGGCGCTCGAGCGCGGCGGCAGCAGCTTCGAGGCCTGGACGACCCTCACGGCGCTCGCGCATCGGGTCGGCGATCGGACCGTCGGCCACATCGTCCTGTCGAACACCTTTCGCCATCCGGCCGTCCTGGCGAAGGCCGCGACGACCCTCGATCACGTGACCGGTGGACGGTTCGTCCTCGCCCTCGGCGCCGGCTGGCACGAGCACGAGCACGCCGACTACGGCGTCGAGCTGCCGGCGATCGGCGAGCGGATGTCGCGGCTCGAGGCCGCCGTCCGGGTCTTCCGGGCGCTCCACTCGCCGGCCGCGGCGACCGACCTCGGGGTGACCCTCGACGATCCTCGCTACCCGCTCCACGGCGCGGTGAACCTCCCGCCGCCGCTGACCGCCGGCGGCCCGAAGCTGTGGCTCGGCGGGCAGGGTCCGCGGGGCCTCCGGCTGGCGGCCGAGCAGGCCGACGGCTGGGTCGTGCCGTCACTGCCGTATGTCGACCCGGAGACGTTCGGCGCTCGCCGATCCTACCTGCTCTCCGAGCTCGAACGACTCGGCCGGGATGGCTCGACCTTCCGGTTCAGCGCCCAGGTCCCGAGCGGCGCCGATGACGCGTCGCGGGCCCACGCCCTCGAGCTGGCGACGGCCTTCGCCGCCGCCGGCGCCACCGACCTCGTCCTGGCGCTGCCTGCGAGTCTCGGCGTCGACGGCCTGGCCCGGCTCACCCTGGACGTCGCCCTCCCGCTGCGGGACCGGCTCGGCTGACCGATGATGCGCCCGTGACCGACCCGACCACGACCGCCGAGCCGACGGAGCCGGCAGAGACGACGGAGCCGGCAGAGACGACGGAGCCCGCGGCGTCCCCGGCACCCGCCGACGCTCGCGGCTCGACCGACGCGTGGCCGCCGGAAGCGTTCACGCCCCGCGCGGAGATCGCCCGCAAGAAAGGCCTCAAGGCCCCCTACATCCGCGGCGGCGAAGACCCCGAGCTGGACAAGGAGCTCGCGCGGGAGCGGCCGTACCTCCGGCTCCTGATCGGGATGATCGTCGTCATCGTCCTGGGCGGCTTCGTCCTCGGGGTCATCGGCATCCTCGTCGGCGGCGGCACGCCGGCGTGACCGACGTCGCGTCCCGACCGTCGGCGGCGCTCGATCCGGCCGCCTGGGAGGCGGAGCACGCGGCCCTCGTCGCCAGCCTGCGCGACCTGATCCGGCTCCGGACGGTGAACCCGCCCGGCGACGAGATCCTCGCCGCCCGATATCTCGACGGCGCGCTCGTCGACGCCGGCCTGCGGCCGGAGGTGGTCGAGCCGTTCCCCGGTCGGGGGTCGATCTCGTGCCGCCTGCGCGGTGACGGGACCGGCGGCGGGCCGCTGCTGCTCCTCAGTCATCTCGACGTCGTCCCGGCGCCCCCGGAGGACTGGACCCACGACCCGTTCGCTGCCGATGTAGCGGAGGGCTACGTCTGGGGTCGCGGCGCGGTCGACATGAAGGCGATGGTGGCGATGGAGCTCGCGGTCGTCCGGCGACTCGCCGCCGAGGCACGCGCCGTCGGCCGTGACCCGGTGTCCGACCCCATCCCGGGTCTTCGGCGGGACGTCGTCTTCACCGCCACGGCCGACGAGGAGGCGGGCGGCTTCCAGGGCGCGGGCTGGGTCGTCGAGCAGCGGCCGGAGTGGATCCGGGCGGCCGGGGCGCTGAACGAGTGCGGCGGGGTCAGCGTCGAGCTGGGTGGGCGGCGGTTCTATCCGATCGGGGTGGCCGAGAAGGGCTTCACGATCTTCCGGATCACGATCCACGGGACCTGGGGCCACGGCTCGATGCCCCGGTCCGACAACGCCGCGGTCCGTGCCGCCGCCGTCGTCACAGCCCTCGCGCAGCCGGGGCCGGTCCGGATCACGCCGGTCATGGCGAACTTCCTCGACCAGGTCGCGGCGGCAGCCGATGGCCCGACGGCGGCCGTCATCCGCCGGGTCCTCCGGGCGGACGCTTCGGAGCCCGGACGGGCTGACAGCGACGCCGTCCTCGACGAGGCCTGCGATCCGATGCTCGGCCGCGCCGCCCGTGCGCTCCTGCGCGACACCGTGAGCCCGAACATCGTGGCCGCCGGGGTGAAGTACAACGTCATCCCCGGCGTCGCCGAGGTCCAGCTGGACTGCCGGACACTACCCGGGACCGACCCGCGGGAGCTCCAGGCCCGGCTCGAGGCCCGGATCCGCGACGCGGCCGGTGATGTCGTCGCCGACGCCTGCACGATCGAGGTCATCGTCTCGGCTCCGGCCGTCGAGAGCGCGCCGGACGACCCCTTGTACCAGCTCGCCGCGAGGACCCTCATCGACCACGATCCCGATGGCGTGCCCGTGGCGGTCATGGTCCCGTTCGCGACGGATGCGAAGCACACCGCGAAGCTCGGGGTCCCGACCTTCGGCTTCAGCCCGCTGCGCCTCGATCCGGAGGAGCGGTTCCTGGAACGCTTCCATGGCGTCGACGAACGCGTCTCGCTCGACGCACTCCGGTTCGGCCTGCCGGTCCTGTACGACGTGGTCAGACGCTTCTGCGGCTGAGGTGCGATCCCGGTCAGTCGCGCGGGCCCCGGATCAGCCGCCCTCGGCGCGAGATCGCGCCGGTCGCGAGCGCCGCGACGCCCATCGCGATGAGCGAGCGCTCGGCCGACGGAAGCGGCCGAACGGCGTCGAGGAACTGCTGGGCCCGGCCCCGATCGACGACCCGGAGAAGGGCCTCGCCGCGGGGCGTCAGCCAGAGCGTCTTCTGTCGCCGATCCTCCGTCTCCGGCCGTCGCTCCACGAGGCGGCGACGGACGAGGCCGTCGATGAGCCGGCTCGTCGCCGACGGGCTCCGGCCGATCGCCTCGGCCAGGTCCCCGATCGTCGTCGTCCTGCCCTCGGCCAGGACATACAGCGCCGCGAGCTGGGTGAACCCGAGTCGGAGCTCGCCGAGCTGCGTCGCGAAGCCGATGACGAGCTCGCGCCACAGCGCCCGACCCATCGCGATCCGCTCGGAGATCTGGCGGGGGTTCGACACCCGGCTGCTGGCCGCGAGGACCGGCGCCGAGAGATCCGCCTCGAACGTCCGGGCCAGGACGAGCGGCGATGGCGGCCGCGGCGAACGACGCGCCGGGGCCCGGGCCGGCCGTCGGGGCGACGGGCGCGGCTGGCTGTCGGCGCGGGAGGCGGGGGCGTCGGTCGGGCCGGCCACGTCGGTCCGGCCGGCCGCGTCGGTCCGGCCGGCCACGTCGGTCCGGGCGGCCGCGTCGGTCCGGGCGGGGCTGTCGCTCATGTCCGGAGGGTAGCCATAGGGCGAGGGATGACACGCATGACCTGTGCAGGATTGCACATGACGTCCCCGCTCGCGACCCTCCGACCGCTACGCTCAGCCCAGATCCCCACTCGCGTCAGCATCCGATGATGGAGGTGCCGTGCCCGGCGTCGCGTTCGTGTTCCCCGGCCAGGGGTCGCAATCCGTCGGGATGGGGGTCGCCCTCGCTGCGGCGTCCCCCGCGGCGGCCGCGGTCCTCGCCGCGGCCGATGCTGCGCTCGGCGAGCCGATCAGCCTGCTCGCCGCCCATGGTCCGCAGGAGGAGCTCGACCGGACGGAGAACGCCCAGCCGGCCCTCCTGGCGACATCGATCGCGTACCTCGAAGCCCTCCGCGAGCGATGGGCCGCCGCGGGCGCGATCGTCGAGCCGCGCTATGTCGCCGGCCACTCGATGGGCCAGTACAGCGCCCTCGTGGCCGCCGGCGCCCTCGACCTCGCCGACGCCGTCCGCCTGGTCCGCGAGCGCGGGGTCCTGATGCAAGCCTCCGGGTCGGGTCACCACGGCCGGATGGCGGCGATCATCGGCCTCGACGAGTCACGACTGACCGAGCTCATCGAGCGCGCCTCGGCCCACGGCATCGTCGGCGTCGCGAACCGCAACTCGCCGGGCCAGGTGGTCATCTCTGGCGAGAAGGCGGCAATCGAGGCGGCCCTCGGGATCGCCCGCGAGCTCGGCGCGAAGCGGGCGATCGAGCTGCCGGTCTCGGTCGCGGCCCACTCGCCGCTGATGGCCGAGGCGGCCGCCGGGATGGCAGCGACGCTTGCCTCGGTCGAGGTCCGCGATCCCCACCCGTCGCTCCTCGCGAACGCGGATGCTCGGCCGCTGACGACCGCCGCGGCGTGCCAGACCGAGCTCGTCGAACACCTCATGACCGGCGTCGACTGGGTCGCCGAGATCGAGGCGATGGTCGCGGACGACGTGACGACCTTCATCGAGATCGGCCCGGGTCGCGTCCTGACGGGCCTGAACAAGCGGATCGCCCCCGGTGCGGACGCGATCGCCACCGACGACCCCACCGCCCCCGACCGCCTCGCGGTCCCGATGCTCACCTAGGAGACTGCTGCATGCGACGACCCGACTACACGCGACGAGTGGCGATCACCGGTCTCGGTGTCATCAGCCCCGTCGGCAACGACCCGAAGACCGCCTGGGACAACCTGACCAACGGGCGGAGCGGCATCGGCGAGATCACCCGCTTCGACATCACGCCATACGCGGGCAAGGCAGGCGGCGAGGTCAAGGGATTCGAAGCGACCGAATGGCTCGACGCGAAGACGGTCCGCCGGAGTGCCCGCGAGCTGCACATGGGCGTCGCCGCGGCGAAGCAGGCTGTCGCGGACGCCGGTCTCGAGATCGATGACACGAACAGGACCGAGATCGGCGTGATCTTCGGATCCGGCTCGGGCGGACAGCAGCTCATGAACGAGCAGCTGGTGGTCCTCATGGAGAAGGGGCCCGATCGAGTCAGCCCGACGTTCATCGCGAACTCGCTCGTCAATTCGACGTCCGGGATGATCGCCATCGAGACCGGTGCGATCGGCCACAACATCTGCGTCGTCACGGCGTGCTCGACGGGCACCTCCTGCGTCGGCGAAGCGGCCGAGGCCATCCGGCGGGGCGACTGCACCGCGATCATCGCCGGCTCGACGGAGAACTCGCTGCTGGAGATCGGCCACGCCGGCTTCTCGAACATGCGGGGCGTCGGTCAGCCGCGACCCGGGTTCCCCATCACCGACGTGTCGCGGCCGTTCGACCTGACTCGTAACGGCTTCATCCTCGGCGAGGGCGCGGGCGCGCTCATCCTCGAGGACCTGGAGCTGGCGAAGGCCCGCGGCGCGAGGATCTACGCCGAGGTCGTCGGGTACGGGTCGGCCGCGGACGGCTGGGACATGATCCAGCCGATCGAGGGCGGGATCGGGGCGGCACGGTCGATGACGATGGCCCTCGAGCGCTGGGGCGTGCCAGCCGACGAGGTCGACATGATCAACCCGCATGGCACGTCGACACCGGTCGGCGACAAGCGCGAGAGCGACGCGATCCTGCTCGCCTTCGGGGACCATGGGCGCAAGATCGCGATCAGCGCGACGAAGTCGATGACCGGCCACATGATGGGCGCGGCCGGCTCGTTCGAGGCCTTCGCCACGGTCATGTCGGTCGCGGAGCAGTGCATCCCGGGGACGTTGAACTATCGCGAGCCCGACCCGGAGGTCCCCCTGAACGTCGCCGCCGAGACCCGCGGGGCGACGATCCGCTACGCCATGTCGAACAACATCGGCCTGGGCGGCCACAACGCCGCGGTGATCTTCAAGCACTACGACGGCGACTAGGACGGGTCTCGCGATCGGTCGGGGCCCTATCATCCCCGGCGTACCGCCCGAGAGCCCACGAGCCCAGAGCTAGAGAGCACCGTGCCGCCTTCCACCGACCCGTCCCGTCGCGCCGTCGTCACCGGCATGGGCGCCGTCATGCCGATCGGCAACGACTTCGAGACCTACTGGGCGAACCTCCGGGCCGGCGTCACCGGGACGCGCCTCATCCGGTCCTTCCCGACCGACGGGATGGAGGTGCGGATCGCGGCCGAGGTCATCGACTTCGATCCAGCGACGGGCATGGACCCGAAGATGGCCCGCCGGATGAGCCGGTTCATCCATTTCGCGATGGCCTCGGGCAAGGAAGCCGTCGCGATGGCGGGCATCGATTTCGCGGCGATGGAGCCGGCCGAGCGCGACCGGGTCGGTGTCATCGTGAACACCGGCGGCGGCGGGCTCGAACAGATCATCGACGGGACGCACACGTTCGAGCAGAAGGGCTCGCGGTTCGTCTCGGCGTTCGCGATCCCGGCGCTGTCGGGCTCGATGGCGGGCTGCATGCTCGGGATGGCCTACGACCTGCACGGCCCGGTCATCGCCCAGACGGCAGCCTGCGCGACCTCGGTCCTGGCGTTCCAGGACGCCCTGCGGCTCATCGGCTCCGGCCAATGCGATGTCGTGCTGACCGGCGGCTCGGAGGCGCCGGTCCTGCCGATGGGGGTCGCCGCCCTGGCGAACATGGGCGCCCTCTCCAAGCGCAACGACGACCCGGGTCACGCGTCGCGGCCGTTCGACCGCGACCGCGACGGGTTCGTCATCGGCGAGGGCGGTGGGGTCGCGGTGGTCGAGTCGCTGGCCCACGCCCAGGCCCGCGGGGCCACCCCGATCGCCGAGATCATCGGCGCCGGCCTGACCTCGGACGCCTTCCACATCAGCGCCCCGGAGCCGTCCGGTCGGTACGCCGCGGCGGCGATGTCGGCCGCGATGCGGGACGCCGGCGTGGCACCTGACGAGATCGACTGGATCGTGGCCCACGGCACGTCGACGCCGCTCAACGACGTGACCGAGACGCGCGCCCTCAAGACGGCGTTCGGGTCAGCCGCCGCGACCCGGGCGATCAGCTCCCCGAAGTCGATGGTCGGCCACCTTGTCGGCGCTGCGGGCATCGCCTCGGCCCTGGCGGCCCTCGGTGGGATCCGCGACCAGACGATCAGCCCGACCGCGAACCTCGAGAACCCCGACCCCGAGTGCGACCTGGACTACGTGCCCAAGGTCGCCCGATCGGCGAAGCTCGACACGGTGATGGTCAACGGCTTCGGCTTCGGCGGCCAGAACGCGGTCACGATCTTCCGGCGCTGGGCCGGCTGATCTTGCTCCGGTGCCGGCGAGCACCGGTCCGTCGCTCGTGGACGTCCAACATGGTCCGGCGCCGCGCATCATCCCGAAAACGCCGCTTCAGAGAGCGTATCGTCGTCAGTGCCCACAGGGACGGCTACCCCGTACCCGGGCCATCCGACGGTCGAGGACGACCCGGCCCAGGGTCGCAGCGCGACCGGTCGCCTGACCGATGCTGGAAGAGGTCCGTGCGCGGTCAGGTGTGGAACAGAGGGGTCCGATCCGGACCATGGGGGTCCGGGCGGACGAGGATCGGGACCGTCGGGTCGTCAGGATGGGGATTCCTCCCGATGGCCCCGCGATCGCCTGGTCATAACGTGGCGGCGTTGGTCCCGGATCCGGACACGAAGGCCGGACCGGGGCTCGATCAGAGGGAGGGATGACCGATGACCGACGACCTGCAGGACGACGGGATGCCTGTGGACGACGGATACGATCCGGCTCCGACGGCGGACGACGTCGTCGCCGACCTGGATGCGCCGATCTCGATGGACGACGGGCCAGACACCGCCCCGCCTGACGCCGGCCCACCGCCGGACGTGGCGCCGCCGTCGGATGTCGCCCCGCCTGACGAGCCCGTCGCGGCGGACGAGCCCGCCGCGGCTGTCGCTCACCAGGACCCCGCGCCCGCGCCGCCCGGTGTCGACACCGGATCCGATGACGGTCAGGCGCCGCCCGCGCCCGAGCCGCCGGCGGACACGGCCATGTCCGCGCCGCCGCCCCCGCCGCCCGGATCACATGCGCCGGGTCTCGGCGAAAGCGTCATCCCCGCCGGTCAGCCTGGCGGGCCACCCGCGCCCCCGGCCACATCGGCAGATGCCGGACAGACGCCGACCGACCCGGGCGCGGTGATGGGCGCCGGCCAGCCCGGGACGGTGGCCGTCTCGCCGGACGGTGCCGACAGCTCGGTCGCGACCGGCGATGGCGCCGCGCCGACCGACCCGAGTGCCGTGATGGGCGCCGGCCAACCCGGGACGGTGGCCGTCTCGCCGGACGGTGCCGACAGCTCGGTCGCGACCGGCGATGGCGCCGCGCCGACCGACCCGAGTGCCGTGATGGGCGCCGGCCAACCCGGTGGCCCGGCCGGGACGTCGACCGGGTCGACGCCGCCGGAGATCACCGCGCTCGAGAACGCCCTGGCCAGCGGGTCGACCCCGCTCTCGGCGGCCGAGGCGTCCGGCACGATCCAGCCCGGGCAGGTCTTCGAGGCGCCGCCGCCGGCCGGCAGCAGCTCCGGTGTCCCCGTCCCGCCGGTGGCACCCGGCTCGGACCTTCCCCCGGCCACGGCGGATGTGTCGGGCGCCGATCCGACAGCTGGACAGGCACCGACCGACCCGAGCGCTGTCATGCCCATCGGCCAGCCTCCCGCTCCTGGGGGCACGGTCAGCAACGACCCGCGGAACAACCCGATCGGGCAGCCACTCGACGAGCCGGTCACGACTGCAGATGCGACCGACGACACCGATACCACCGTCGCGCCACAGGCCCCGCAGGCCGACGGCACGGCGGCCGACCAGGCGACCGACGACGGACGGGTCGTCGACACGACGACCGACGATCAGGTCGCGGCCGTTGCCGATCAGACGACGGACGACGCAGCGGTCGATGCGACCGACGGACAGGTCGTCGACACGACCGAGGACCAGGTCCCGGCGGCCGCGGACGACCCGACGAACGGGTACATCGATGCGGCGCCGCTCGCCGGAGCAGTCTCCGGCCTGCTCGATCGGACCGTCACGACCGACGAGGTGGTCCAGCGTGCCATCGACCTCGGCCTGATCGGACCCGACGACACCGACATCGCCCTGACACCTGAGGCGACCGCTGCAGTGCTCGAGAGCTTCGGAGTGACCGCCGACGTGCGGCCGTTGAACATCGAGGATCTGCAGCGGATGATCGCGGACGGCACCCAGATCCATGTCGACATCCAGGGCCACGACGGCGACGACACGGTCTCCGCGATCGTCACGGACATCGATCGGACTCGCGGCGTCCTCACCATCCACGCCGCCGCCACGGGAGAGACGCACGAGGTCGCGGTCCACGATGTCGAGCGGGTCATGCGGCAGCACGACGACCGGGTCGTGGTCGCCCGACCTCGCTCGGCTGGCGGCGACGGCGACGGATCCGACGTCGCGACTCGGGTCATCTTCACCGAGCCGAACAAGTCCGACCGGGACGACAACGTCCTGGCAGGGCTCCTCGGCGCGGACCATGGCGTCGACACGACCATCCGGATCCCGCCGGCTGCGGTCGGTGCCGGGGTCGCCGCTGCGGCGATCCTGCCGATCGTCATCGCCCGGGACATGCTCCGCCGGACGACGCCGTGGGGCCGATCGACCGACGGCTCCGAGGCTGCGACCGAGGAGACGCCGACGACATCGGCGAGCTGATCCGATCGACTGGATCCCGAGCCCGGCGATGCCGCCGGGCTCGGGATCTTCTCCACGCCCCCTGGTCGGGCGACTCCGTCGCTCGATCGGACCGATGACCGGCCGGTCACCATTCGTCGGTCGAAGCGTCGAAGTCGAGCGCCTCCGACTCCGGATCGGCGATGCCATCGCCGGACGACCGGCGTTCATCCTCGTCGGCGGCGAAGCCGGCGTCGGCAAGTCTCGCCTTGTCGATGAGGTGACGTCCGAAGCCGAGCGCGACGGCCTCCGGGTCCTCCGCGGTCTGTGTGTCGACGTCGCCGGAGACGGCCTCCCGTTCGAACCCTTCGTCGACGCCCTCAGCGGCCTCGCCTCGGCGCTCGGGCCAGATCGGCTCGTCGAGCTGGTCGGCCCGATCCAGCCCGAACTCGAGCGACTGATGCCGAACCTGGGGACGGCCGCGACCGGCGCCGGCGATGCACCCCTGACGGCGACGACGAAGGGGCGGCTGTTCGAGCTCGGGCTCGGGTTCTTCGAGCGACTCACGGTCGACCGACCCGCCGTCCTCGTGATCGAGGACGCCCAGTGGGCGGATGAGGCCAGCCGCGACCTGCTCCGCTTCCTCATCCGCCGGCTTCGGCACCGACGGATGGCCCTCGTCATCACGTTCCGGACCGACGCACTGGGCCGCGGCCATCCGTTGCGCCACCTCCTTGCGGAGGTCGAACGAGACGATGCGACGACCCGGATCGATGTCCCGAGGTTCGATCGCGAGGACGTCCGCCGATTGATGACGATCCTCCGCGGAGCGGCACCATCGACCGGCGAGGTCGATGCGGTGCTCAAGCGCTCGGATGGCAATCCCTTCTTCGTCGAGGAGCTGGTCGCCGCGGGTCCGAACCCGGCGATCGAGATCCCGCAGGCCCTCTCGGACGTCCTCCTAGACCGGGTCTCACGCCTCGGGCAGGCGGCACGTGCCGCGGTCGACGCAGCCGCGGTCCTGGGCGTCGGGTTCGACGAGCGCGATGCGGCGATGGCGAGTGGCCTCCATCCGGATGAGGCCTCGGCGGCGATCCGCGAGGCGATCGAGGCAGGGGTCCTCGAGCCCACGGCCGATGGCGGGTCGGCGATCCGGTTCCGCCATGCGCTCGTCCGGGAAGCGGTCGAGCTGGACCTGCTCCCCGCAGAACGTCGCCGCCTGCACGCCGCCGCGGGCGACATCATCGATGGCGCGGCTCTCGCAGAGCCGATCACGGATGCCGGTCGCGCTGCCCGACTGGCCTACCACCGCCTCGCCGCGGGCCAGATCGCAGCCGCCCTGATCGCGTGCATCCGCGCCGGTGACGCCCTGATGGGCGTCTTCGCGTTCGCGGATGCACGGACGCAGTACGAGCGCGCGCTGCGCCTGTGGGAACAGGTCGATCGACCGACCGAGTCGACCGGCGTGTCGTCCGTCGCAGTCGCTCGTCGGGCCGCCGAGGCCGCCTGGCTCGACGGCGACGCGCGCGCCGCCGCCGATCGGATCTCGGGGACGATCTCCGGCATCGATCCGACCGAGGAAGGGTCCCTCGCCGAGCTGTTCGAGTGCCTCGGCCGATACCTCTCGGACGCCGGCGACCTCGACGGCGCCCGGGTGGCCTACGATCAGTCACGTTCCCATGACGAGGGCCAGGCGTCGGATCTGGCCGCCCGTTTGGAGGCGACCGAGGCGCAGATGGACATGCTCGCGGGTCGGTTCGCTGCCTCGCGGGAGCGCGCCACCGCCGCGGTCCGGATGGCGACCGACCGCGGCGCTCCCGCCATCGTCGGGCACGCTCGATGCACCCTGGGCGTGGACCTTGTGTTCCTCGGTGACCCCGATGCCGGCCTGGCCGAGATCCGCGAGGCTCGTCGGATCGCCACGGATCCCGTCCGGCCGGACGACCTCGGCCGAGCCTTCCTGAACGAGGGGCTCGCCCTGTGGCACATCGGTCGTCTCTCGGACTGCGTCTCCGTCTCGCTCGAGGGGCAGGCCCGTCTCGAGCCGCTCGGCTTGGGTCCGACGATCGGGCGGGATCTGGCCTCGAACGCCGCCGCGACGATGGTCTACCTGGGCAGATGGCAGGAAGCCGATGACATCGCCTCGTCGATCCTCGCGGAGGACGTGGGCGGACTCACGGCCGTCCACATGTCGCTCGTGCGGGCCCACCTTGGACTGCTTCGGGGAGAGTGGCATCAGGCCGAGCGAGACATCGACGCGGCGCGCCGACGCGCAGCGCCACACGGTCACGCTGGCTTCGCCGGCGACGTCCATGCGGTCTCGGCGGACCTCGCTGTCTGGCGTGGCGACCCGTCCGCGGCACTCGCGTCGGCCCGGGCGGGGATCGCGGCCCTGGGGGACTCGGAGGACGCCGGCCTTCTCGCGCGGCTTCTGGCCATCGGGACGCGGGCCGCTGTCGACCTCGTCCTCGTGGCGCGGTCGACCAGACGGACCGCGGACGAACGGGAGGCGGAGGCTGCGGTCGCGGGGTTCGCCGAGTCTGTCGATGATCTGTCGCGGGCGCCCGGGGGCGGGACCCCGCTCGCCCGGGCGTACACGGCGAACGTCCGGGCCGAGGCGGGCCGGCTCCGACCGGCTGGGGCTGACGCGGCGTGGCTCGAGGCGGCAGCTCGGTGGACGGACCTCGAGGTGCCCATGGAAGTCGCGGTGGCTCGGTGGAGGGCAGCCGCGGCCCGTCTGTCATCCCGTGCGCCCCGGGGCGATGCGACGACCTGGCTCGTCGACGCGCGGAGGGTCGCCACCGACCTCGGTGCCGCTCCCCTGCTCGCCGAGATCGATGACCTTGCGCGGAGGGCCCGGATCGATCTCGTCGCCGATGACGATGTCGCACGACCCGCGAGGAGGGAGCCGGATCGTCCGTCTGCCCCGCTCGGGCTCTCGGCCCGGGAGATCGAGGTGCTGGAGCTTGTCGACGCGGGGAGGACCAACCGGCAGATCGCCGAGGCCCTGTTCATCTCGGAGAAGACGGCCGGTGCGCACGTCTCGAACATCCTCGCCAAGCTCGGCGTCTCGAACCGGGTCGAGGCTGCTGGACTCGCCCGACGGGCCGGGGTGCTGGGTCCCCCCCAGGAGAGCATCGAGAGCGGGATGCCGGCGGTCGAGAAGACCTTCCTGTTCACCGACGTCGTGGGTTCGACCGCGCTCCTCGAGGTCGTGGGGGATGAGGCCTGGACGGCCCTCCGGGCCTGGCATGACACGACCCTCCGGAAGCTGTTCGGCGGCTTCGGCGGGACCGAGATCGATCACGCCGGCGATGGGTTCTTCGTCGTCTTCGACCTCCCTGGCCCGGCCATCCGCTGCGCCATCGCCATCCAACGCGTTCTCGCCGCGCAGCGACGCGCCAGCGGCTTCGCCCCGAACGTCCGGCTGGCTGTCCATCGGGGGTCGGCGAGGCGGTCAGGCCCTGGGTTCACCGGACGTGACGTCCACCTCGCCGCGCGGCTGCTCGACCACGCAGCAGCCGGCCAGATCGTCGCGACGGCGGTGACGATCGACGCCCTGGGCGATCAGGTGAGTGCGACGACGACCGAGGTCGTGGAATTGCGCGGCATCGAGGGTCGCGTCGGCATCGCCCGCGTCAGCTGGCGTTGAGCCACCGCTCCTGAGCGGCGCGCAATCGCCGGCGGGCGGCGGCGAGCTCCTCGAGCTGGCGCGCGGCGTCGGCGCGGGCTCGGTCGCGCGTCGCACGATCGGCGTTGAGCAGCTGCTGTCGGCGCTCGACCGATCCGCGGAGCTCCCGCGTCCTCGTGTCCAACTGCTCCCGGAGGTCGGCCTCGACCGCCCGACGGCTCTCGAGCAGGCGTCGCTGCAGCCACGCCTGGAGCTCGGTCCGGGCGTCCGCCAGGGCCGCTCTGATGGCGTCGCGTGCCCGCGTCCGGGCCTCGAGGCTCGTGGCGGCGCGACGTCCGACGACCATCGTCACCGTGCCCGCGGCGACGGCCGCGATCGCGATGGGGGCGGCCACAGCGGATGCGGTCACGCCCGTGACGGCGGCGAGCATCGCGCCCATCGTGCCGACGATGCCGTTGCCCATCAGGAACGGGTAGTAGTTGGTCCGGAAGAGGCCGTAGAGACCGGAGTCGGATCGGGGCCGATCAACGTCGGCGACGGACGGTGCCGGGATGGCTTCGACGGAGATGTGCAGCTCCGTCTCCAGAGCCTGCGCGACGCTGTCGGCGGCTGCGACGAGCCGGATCTCGAGCCGATCGGTCATGTCGCCGGCGAGTTTCACGAGCTCCTCGCGCAACTCGTCAGGAAGAACGGCGAGACGCTGTCGATCAGCGGCGGCGATGTCGGCCTCGAACCGTCTCGATAGCTGAGCGACTGCGGCGGCGAGATCCGCGGTGAGTTCGATCCGGGCGATCTCGATCGCATCCCCGAGTCGTCCAAGGCCGGCGGTCGCGGCGCGCGAGTAGGCCTGCAGACGGGCCTGCTCCGCCTCGAAGGCTTGCTGCTCGAGGTCGCTTCCGTCCACGGCGGCGATCGCCCGGTGCGGGAGCTCCAGCTCGTCGATCACGCCCTCGATGACCCGCGCCAGGTTTCCCAGCCGGACGATATGGACCCGCGCAGCGATCCCCTCGGCGAGGAGCGTCGCGAGCTCGCCGACGTGACTCTCCGAGACGAGCTCGGCCGCGAGCTCGAGATCGTCGTCGGCGATCGCGATCGCCTGGAGCCGGAGATGCGCCGAGACCGCGGCGATCGTCGCTCGTCCGTAGGATGGGATGTGTGTCGCGAGGAGCTCGCGATCGGCCCGCTCCACCTCGCGCCAGCCGTGATGAAGATCGGTCTTCGTGAGGACCAGGACGAAGGCTTCGACGCGGGCGGCGGCGCGGGACAGGAACTCGACCGCGTCGGCCCGGAGCGGCGCGTCGGCGGACGTCACGTAGACGATCGCGTCTGCGAGCGCGATCGTCGCGATGACGGCGTCGGCCGGTCTTGTCGGATCGTCCAGCGCCGGGCTGTCCACAAGCAGCAGACCCCGAGCCGTGAGTGGGTCGTCGACGACGACCTCGAGCGCCGATGCCCTGAGGCCCGTGCGGAACTCGGACGCGAGTCCGAGGAGCCGATCGACCTCGAGGGGCGTCGCCTCGCCCGCAGACGTATGCAGGATCGCGGTCCGGGTGGGCCCATGCCGCACGACGACCGGGAGCGGGATCGACCCGGTGTCGGAGGTCGGCAGCAGCCGGTCGATGCCGACCAGTGCCTCGACGAGCGACGTCTTGCCGGCCTCTCGACCACCGACGACGAGCACGGACACACCGCGTCGCCCTCGTCGCGAAAGCTCGTCGTCGAGGCGCTGGGCGAGGTCCGAGCGTCCGGACGTTCGCGCCTGTGCCTGGAGGTCCCGGACGACTGCCGAGGCCTCCATGATCGGGTCGAGCTCTGGCGCCTGGGTCATCCGGGTGCCTCGGCGCGGGCCCACACCGACTCGTACGAGTCGCGCAGGATCTCGGCCACCCGCACCGCTGCGGGTGTCGCCGACCCGCCGTTGACGAATGCCCGCCAGCGTGTGACCTGCGCCGAGGCCGCGGTGCGGATCTCGTTCGGCCCGGCACCCGATGGCAAGCCGACCCGGCCGGCATCGGTCGTCGCGCCGATGACCCGACGGACCTCGCCGGCGAGGTCGTCCGGGATCCCTGCCGTCGGGTCCGCGCATTCCTGGAGGGCGTGCAGCTCGCCCAGGACCTGCATGCCCCGATCGAGCCGGAGGCTCTCAAGGCCGGCCCGGATCCGGTGCGCCAGGTCCCGGTCCTGCGACTCCACCTCGTAGCTCATCCGCTCGAGCGCGAGCATCGCCCGATCGGCCTTCAGGGCGTCGGAGAAGCGTCCGAAGGTCGAAGACACCGTGTCCCGGAGGCGCTCGATCCCCGAGGCCGCCCGGAGCGCCGTCGCGAGATCGGCGCCGCTCGCGCGCGTGTCAGCAGCCGCTCGGGTCGCGACCCGAAGCCCGTACAGCCCGAGTCGCTCGATCAGCCGCTGGCGATCGCCGCCGGACACCGGCGCATCGCGTGAGGTGAACCGGTCCGCGGAGAGGAACAGCCGCTCGAGCGCCTCCTCCCCGAGGTCGGCGAGCTCGCGGATGGCTTGCCCATCCCGTTCGGTGAAGTGTCCCGTCTCGACCGTCTCCGCCAACAGGCCGACGACCGGGATCACCGCCGAGACGGCCGCGGAGAGCATCTCGGACTGGCGCCGCGCGAGGTCGGCCGCCCGGTCAGCGACGGCGTCCCACGGCCCGAGGAGGTCGACCTTCGAGATGACACCGGCGACGTTGAGCGCGCTGGCGCGGACCCCGCTGCCGGTCCGCTGGATCGCCGCCAGGGTCTCGACGTCATCCCGCGTCGCTCCCTGGTCGATGAGGAAGATCACCGCATCCGCATCACCGACGCCGCGGCGGGACGCCGCATCGATCGCCAGCAGCTCGCGCGTCGCGGCTGCCCCCGTCGCGCTCGCGGAGACGAGCCCGGGCGTGTCGATGACCGACATCGTCCGCAGGACATCGCTGGACAGCGAGACGACGACACGGGCGATCGCGTCGGCCGGGGCGCCGAGATCGTCCGGCAGCGCGAACCGTTCGCCAAGAGGCAGGACCCACGGCTCGCCGACTCGTGGCTCCACGCTGACTCGTTCGGGGAAGCCATAGCGATACCAGGCCACCACCTTTGTGACCTCGCCGACCCCCGTCGGGGCGATCAGCTCCCGGACAAGGGCGTTGACGAGCGTCGACTTGCCGGCCTTGACCCGCCCGGCCACGGCGACGCTGAGGGGCGCCTGTAGGCGGTCGCGGATGTGCTCCAGTCGATCCCTGAGCGGTCCGTCCGACAGGCTGCCGAGTGCGTCGTCGCACAGCGCGACGACAGGATCCGCGAGCCGCTCGGACATCGGACGTGAGGTCAGGAGGCGGTCGTCGCCCGACTGACGCGGTCCCCTGCCGAGTCGAAGGTCGGGCTGATGTCCGGGAGCTTGCAGGTGACCTCGACCTGGTCGCCGGGCACCAGGTTGAAGGTCGATGTCGTCGTCCAACTGAAGGCCCCGGCCGCGGTCGCGGTCCCGAAGTGCAGCACTGTCGAGGCGCCGGTCTCGATGGTCATCATGTACGGCAGTGGCTGCGCCACCCCGCATGAGCCTGAGATGACGTTCGTCGAGCTGAACACCGACAACGTCATCGACGGCACGGTGTAGCTCGTCTTGTAGCCGAGCGAGTTCGCGCTGATCCGGTCACCGGCACGGACGCCGACGAGCACGCCGGTCGAGGTCACGAAATCGGCATCATCCATCCAGCTGTCGTAGCCGGTCGCCGCGACCGCGGAGCCGCGCTTCGCCGTCCCCGTCGGACCCAGCAGGTCGATGATCGCGTAGTTCCCGGTGTTCATCGTCACATCCAGCTGCGACGAGCCGATGTGGATCCCCGCGAACTCCACCCATTCGACGACCGAGAACGTGTCGCCGGCCTTCGTGTAGCTGACGGTCACGAAGTCACCGCCCACCAGATTGAATGCCGTGGTCACCGACCATTGACCGGATGCGTTCGCCGTCGCGCTCGCGGATGAGGTCGTCCGCGGCGCACTGGCATCAGCTGGATAGTCCGCCTGCGAGAAGCCTGGATAGCGAGACACGCCGATGCTCACCGCCTGGGCGGCGGGTGCCTGACCACGCAGCTGGTTCGCGTTCCGATCGGTCTTGAGCGAGAGCGCGGGCACTTGGACCGAGCGGCTGACTCCCGATCCAGAAGCACTGACGGTGAACCCAGGCACGAGTCGGTGGGATGAGGAGAAGCAGACGCTCCACGTACCCGACGGCTCGGTCCCTGCCGTCGCCCGATCGATGACCGACCCTGTCGTGCTCGCCAGGCTGACCGTGACCGGTGTGACCGGCGACGACCCCGAGGCGCATGCGTTGCCGACGGCCACGTCGAACGTGGCCTTGGGCGGCGGGAGGATCAGCTCGCCCGCGCCGTAGACGCTGTCGGCGCCCAGTGATCCTCGATCCCGGCCGTGGGCCACGAGATACGAGCGGATGGCCGCGGGTGCCGTCGCGTATCCCGCGCCTCGGACCAGCGCCGCGGCGCCGGCGACGACCGGAGTCGCGGCACTCGTTCCCCAGAAGCAGGAACCCCAGGTGAACGTCTGCAGACAGGCCGGGGCGGTGATGTCGGGCTTGATACGACCGTCGTTCGTCGGGCCCTGGGCGCTGTAATAGGCGATCTTTCCGCTTGTCGCCGGATCGAGGGCCCCGACCGTGATGACGCCGGGGTTCTTCGAATCGACGATCGGGCCCGACGCGCTTCGAGGGTTCGACCAGTAGTCGACACCTTTCGAGTCGTTCACGGCGAACTCCAGGACGTCCCCGACCGCTCCGGTGGTGCCTGGGTATGGCCGGACCGCGAGATACGCGATCCCGTTCGACGGGCAGGTGAACGAGAACGACTCCAGCGGCTGGTCCGACGCGTCGACCTGCGCGTCATCAGCGGTGTAGATGATGTTCTGGCCCGCTGGGTCGGAATAGACGTAGGCGTCGAAATCGGTCATGCCGGCCTCACCCCAGTCCGACCAGCGCAGACCGTACACGAGGTCGGAGCATCCGAAGCCCATGACGTCGTCGCCGTTCGCGAAGTCGAGGAAGCCGTTGTGGTTCGAGTCGTTCCACGACCGGCGGAAGTAGGCGCCCTTGTGGGTCGCGTCGCCGCCGAGGTTCCCGGCGGAATTGATCCAGGTGATGCCCTTCGCGACGGCATTGTTCGCGACCGTATCGAGGGGGCCGGTCCCGTCCCCGGGACCGTCGTAGGCCTTGCCGACTGAGCTCGAGATGATCCGAACGCCGGCCGCGTACATCGAGGTCATGACCGATTGCAGATCAGACGAGGTCCGCGCATAGCCGAGGTACAGGGCCGCTCCGGGCGCCATGTCGTGGATGAGCTCGGCGACCGCGACACCGTGCTGAAGGGCGACGGCAGATGACCACACGGTGCACGTGACACCGGAGCTCTTGCACCAGCTGCCGGAATAGGCCGGCAGCTCACCGGCGGCCTGGGCAGCCGACCAGGCGGCCGTCTGGAAGCCGATGTCGATGATCCCGATGCGCTGTCCCGCCCCGGTGATCCCCGCCGCGATCCACTGGCTGGCATTCGTCCGGGCGACCTCCGAGCCGGTGATCGCGGCCGAGGTCGCTGCGGCCGCGTCCGCCGGAGGGGCCGCGGGCGTGTTCGCGCCGGAGATGTCGATGGGGGTCCGCACGACGTGGACCCGTGGGTCGGCCGCCAGGGCCTCCAGATGGAGCGTCGGGACGCTCGCGAGCACGACCTGGCCAGGCACCGAGCCGAGCGCCGTGCCCCCGACCGCGGAGATCGCCGCGCGGACGCCGGATGACTCCGGCAGGACTTCGACGGTCGTCGCGGCCGCTGCGGAGGACGCATCGGCGCCCTGGGTCCGAGCCACGGTCGCCGCGGCGACAGCGCGCCGCAGGCGGCCGTCGTGGAGCCCCGACTTCGCGTGCTGCGCCATCGGCAGGGACGGTGACGGGCCACTCGCCGCGGCAGCGGCCGGGATGACCGGCAACAGCAGCGCGACGAGGACGACGGCCCTCAGGACCGTGGGCGCGGAACGCCTGGCCACGTTTCCCTCCCTCTCTTGATCGACCCCCGGGCGATCAGCACCCGAGCGTGTCGACGCGAACCGTGATCGTCACCTTGGCGCTGTCCCGAGTCCCTCTCGAGTCAGCGATCGTGTACGTGAACGTGTCGGTGAATGGCCCGTTCTGGGTGGCGTTGTACGTGATCTTGCCGGTCGCGCTGTTGAAGGCCGTCGTGCCGCGTGACCCGTCGGCTGCCCCGACGAGGGTCACCGGACCGTTGTCCTTGTCGCCGGAGTCGATGACACCAAGGGTCACGCTGCAGTTGAACGAGATCTCCTGGTCGACGAAGTCGCTCTTCCACGTCTCGTTGTCCGCGGTCGGCGGCGGGTCGTAGGTGATCCGAGCCGAGATCGGATCGGACCACGTCCCGCCGGCACTGCCGAAGGACACCCACACGTCCCGGGTACCGGCGCCGCCGGATCTGAGCTGATACGGGGCCTGCATCGCGTATCTCTTCGGGCCGGCGGTCCTCGCTTCGGATCCGGTGTCGCCGAGCCGCATCAGGCTGGCACCGGACGCGTGAAGGCGGAGCGTCGTGCTCAGAGTGGTCGTGCCCCAGTCCTGGTTCCCCAGGATCGTCACCGAGCCACCCGTCGGAGCGGGATCCGGCTTCGGAGGGGTCGGCGCGTGGGAGACAGCGGCCGTGCTCGGCGGTGCCGTCGATGGTGTGGCGACCGACGCGGTCGCCGACGGATCCGGTGAGTCACCGGAGGGCGATGCGGACGGCGAGGCCGACGCCGACGGACGACGCCGACGGATCCGCGGAGCCGGACGGGTCTGTCGAAGCCCCCGCGAACGACGCCGTGGGGCTCGGCCCGCCGGATCCGTCCGGCGCTCCCGGCTGCCCGCCGAGGAACCCGCTCGCGAACGCGACGAAGGCCATCGCAAGGACCAGCCCCGCCGCGATGAACGGAGCGACGACCTTCGGGCGCCGGGGGCCGGGCGGGACCGGACGCCAGCGGCGTGGGTCCCCTTCGGCCGGAGGTACCGGGGGTTCGCCGGCCAGGGGCTCGGGCGACGGTATCGCCTCGGATGCGATCGGGTCGGCGGCCGTGACCGCGGCGACGCCGACAGCGGCCGCGAGACCTGCCTTCTCGTCCGTCGTCTCGTCGGCCGGCGGGCTGGCCTCATGGGCGGCGCCGAGCGGAGTGTCATCGACCGACGTGGGCGGTGATCCGACGCCAGCCTCCAGTCCTGCGACTGCCGCCAGCTCGGCGGCCGGCGCCTCCGCCACGGTCCCGTCGGTCGATCCGACCTCGGATCCGTCCGCGGGACCCTCGACCGATCCTTCGGTCCGGGCTTGGGCCGGCGGCCCAGCCCCGGCTTCCGTCGCCGCCGCGATCGGTACCAGGAGAGCCGGCTGGGTGTCCTCGGCGGGCCGGTCGATCGATCCGTCGGCCTGCTCCTCGCCGACTGCCGAGAGCCCGGCGACCGCAACAGCCGTCGGGACCGCCAGGGTCGACTCGGCCAGCGGCGCACTCGCGGCACCGAGAGCGACGACGACCTTCGGGTCGTCCCACGTCGTCGGCTGGCGACCGAGTGCGTCGGTCAGCAGCCGGCTCACGAGGGGGATCCGACTGGAGCCACCGACCAGGTACACGTCGGCGATGTCCTGGGGTGCGAGCGCCGCGGCCCGGATCGTCTCCGTCAGCTCGCTGATGGTCCGTTTCACATCGAATCGGATCAGGTCCTCGAACTCGCCGCGGGTGATCTGGAGCTCGGCGTCGATCGGCATCGGCAGGGCGAGCGTGAAGGTCTGATCCCGGCTGAGCGCCTCCTTCGCGTCGCGCACGCCGGTCCGGAAGACCGCCCGCGTCGTCCGCCAACGGCGCTCATCGGAGCGG
Organism: uncultured Chloroflexia bacterium; assembly: GCA_963729175.1. GTDB lineage: Bacteria > Chloroflexota > Limnocylindria > Limnocylindrales > CSP1-4 > CAVSMY01. The sequence goes on from CAVSMY010000017.1 coordinate 141,869, forward strand.
AGCAACGTGTCCCAGATGTCCGGCGCGAGATGGCCGCCGAGATAGCGGAACAGCGCCTCGTCGAACCCGTCGCCGCCGAGGTCCTCCTGGCCTCCAGGGGGACCGGCGAGGCTGAACGCGCCATCGCGTCGTTCGAGCACGGCGGTGTCGAAGGTGCCGCCTCCCAGGTCGTACACGGCGACATGGCCGTCTTCCTCGAGGTGAGTGCGCCCGAGGTACATCGCGGCGGCGACGGGCTCCGCGATGAGCTCCGGATCGCGGATCCCGGCGAGTGATGCGGCCTCGACCAGGGCCTCGATCCGCGTCGGACCCCATCGTGCCGGGTGAGTCAGGCGGACCGCGGCGGGCTCGGTCCCGCCGTGACGCCGGCGCGCCTCGTCAAGGACCACCTGGAAGATCGCCGCGACGGCCTCCACGGCACGGACCGGACGTCCCTCGATCAGCATCGGGCGTGGCAGGCCCAGGTAGCGTTTGGGCGCCCGTTCGACCCGGCTCGGGAACTGGGGTGCTTGCCGCTCTGCGGCCCGTCCGACGACGATCTCCCCGCTCGAGCCCACGAGGATCAGGCTCGTGAGACGCGTGCTCCCATCAAGCTCGAGCGCCTCCACTCGGCCGCCGGATGCGGTCGCCGCGGCCGTGTAGCTCGTGCCGAAGTCGATGCCGAGGACCCATCGATCGGTCAACGCCGAACCCCCTCCAAGAGCCGCGGGACCGAAAGGATACGCGGCGCGGGGGCCTGCCGTGAACCCGAGACGCGCACGGAAGTGTCGCCTTCTGTCACCAGGCACTCGGTCGGTCGGCATCGTCAGCCTGTCGCCTCCGCGACAACCCGAGGGTCCGTGCCGGGACTATCGCGGATCGAGCAGGACGCGTAACCTCGCTCACACGCGGCCGAGTGCCGCCCAAAGAGGTGTGAGGGGACGCAACCATGAGCGACTACACACTCGTTCTCGCTGACGGCTCGACGATCCAGGCGGACGTCGACGGGGAGATCAGCAAGTGGGTCAGGGACCTGCTCGAGTCCGGACGCAAGGTGCGTGTCCGGTCGGACGGCAAGGACGTCTCGGGACACGCGATGTCGGATACCGTCGGCGTCATCATCTATGGCGACGACGACACCGAGGGCCACGCCCTCACGCTCCGCCTCCCGAACACGGAAGCCGCGCGCGATCTTCAGAAGAAGCTCCTCGCGACCGGCGCCCTCGTCGGCGTGATCGTCGCCGGAGTCGGCGTCGCCCAGGTCGCCCCGAATCTGTCCATCGGGCAGAGCAGCGACGCCGGGGCCTCGGCCGTCAGCCGGTCGATCGGCTGGGACGAGGCGCATGGCCAGGGTCGCGCGGCGCCGTCCGTCGCGGGCACACAGGCGGGCGACTTTGACGCCGCCCATCACACGGCTCCGGGCGTCGCGGCGGCGACCGGCAGCACGTGGGATCTCACCCATGATGGCCCGGGTGTCGCACCCGGCGCAGCGGCCACCGGCAGCACGTGGGATCTCACCCATGACGGCCCCGGCGCGGTCGTCGAGAACGCCGGAACGTCCGCCGTGATCGGCGGAGCGGTGGATCCGGGCCAGACCCGCGACCACCTCCGGACCGGCTCGACCCCGATCGTGCCGCCGGCGTCGGCGAACCCGCTCGTCCGAGACGGCGAGGCGGACATGGCGCCGATCGGCTCGGCGGCGGTCGCGCCACCGGCCTCGGCGAACCCGCTCGTCCGGGACGGGCAGGCCGACAACGCGCCGGTCGGCTCGGCAGCAGTCGGCACCAGCGCCGTCGCCGGCAACGACGCACGGCACGATGTCGGAGCCACGGTCTCCGCGTCGACGGTCGACCCGACCGGCGGGACGATCCGGGGCTACGACGCGGCAGCCGTGCCGACGTCCGACTCCGCTGTCCAGCCGACGGCGGCCCGCGACGCGTCGGTGGCCGATCACGGCACGACCAACGAAGCGCTGTTCGGAACGTCCAGCGCCGCCGCCCAGGACATGACCGGGTACGGGGGCGGGGCGGCCCGCGACGCGTGGGTGGCCGATCACGGCACGACCAACGAAGCGCTGTTCGGAACGTCCAGCGCCGCCGCCCAGGACATCGCCGCGGGCGGGGCGGCCCGCGACGCGTCGGTGGCCGATCACGGCACGACCAACGAGGCGCTGTTCGGCACGTCCAGTGCCGGCGCCCAGGACATCGCCGCGGGCGGGGCGGCCCGCGACGCGTCGGTGGCCGATCACGGCACGACCAACGAGGCGTTGTTCGGAACGTCCAGTGCCGGCGCGCAGGCCGGTGACACCGATCGGGCCTACGCCGTCCATGCGGCCGGCACATCGATCAGCGGCAAGGCCGCCGACGACGCTGCCCTCGCTACCGGCGCGGTCAGCGGCAAGGAGATCGACGACACGGCGATCGCGTCGAGCGCGATGGCCGGAAAGGAGATCGACGACACGGCGATCGCGACGTCAACCTCGCAGTCGGCCGGCAAGGACGTGGACGACCAGACGCTCGCCACTTCCGGGTCCGACGATCGAGTCGAGCCCGCCCGCACAGGTGAACAACTTCCGCGGGCGCTGATCCGGGCCCCACACCTCACACCTCACGGCGAAGACGCCGCCCGGAGCAGGACCGGGCGGCGTCGCCGCGTCCGGATCGCGTGCCGCATCCCCGGATCGCGGTCGACGTCCGTCGGGCGTCAGTCGACGATGAGCAGCCCGACCATCCCTGCCGCGGCGTGGCCGGGGTACGTGCAGACGATCGGATAGCGGCCCGGCGCATCGATCCGGAACCGCAGGGAGGCGCTCTGGCCCGGGCGCGCCTGGACATCGACGTTCTCGACTCCCTCGACGACCCAGTCATGAAGGACCGGGTCGTCGTTCGTCACGGTCACCACGACCAGCGCCCCGGCCGGCGCGTGGACCTCGGCCGGGACGAACGCGATGTCGTGGGCGACGATGTCGAGCTGGACCGCCCCCGCATCGAGCGCCCGGTCGGCGGCTGAGACGACGGCCACGGCAGCGGTCGCAAGAAGCGCGATCGCGACGAGGAACGAGGCGTCGCGCAACCGCGGCAGTACGCCGCCGGCCTCCGGGCGGACCTCGTCGGGCCGGATCCGGAGACCGCGCAGCCGGAGCGAGTTCGCGACGACGCTGACCGAGGAGAGCGCCATCGCCCCGGCGGCCATGGCCGGTGACAGCGTGATCCCGAACGGCGGATACAGGACGCCCATCGCGACCGGGATCAGGACGATGTTGTAGGCGAAGGCCCAGAACAGGTTCTGGCGGATCACCCGCATCGTCCGTCGGGCCAGGACGAGGGCCGAGACGACACCGCGCGGATCCCCCCGACCAGGGTCACGCCGGCCGCCTCGATCGCGACATCGGCGCCGCTGCCGATCGCGATCCCGACGTCGGCGGCGACGAGCGCTGGGGCATCGTTGATGCCATCGCCGACCATCGCGACCCGATGCCCGGCTGCCTGGAGCTGCTCGACCTTCACGGCCTTCGCGGCCGGCAGCACCTCGGCCATCACCCGATCCGGGGCGATCCCGACCTGGCGGGCCACCGCGGCGGCGGTCGCGCGATGGTCGCCCGAGATCAGCCAGACGTCGACCCCCATCTCCGTCAGGGCGGCGACCGCCGCGGCGGCTTCGGGCTTGACCGGGTCGGCGACCGCGACGAGACCGGCGATCGACCCGCCGATCGCGACGACGACCGGTGTCCGACCCTCTGCCGCCAGCCGCTCCGAGACGCTCCGGATGGCCTCGATGTCCGCATCGGCGATGCCGCGCTCCTCGATGAAGCGGGTGCTGCCGACGACGACCGGGCGGCCGTCCACGATCGCGGCGACACCGTGGCCCGCGGCGGCCTCGAATCCCTCGACCGGCAGGAACCCGAGCTCGTCCGCGCGGGCCCGGGAGACGATCGCGGCGCCGAGGGGATGCTCGCTCCCCCGTTCGGCCGACGCGGCGACGTCGAGGAGGGCGGCCACCGTCCATCCGCCGAGCGGGACGATCTCGACGACCGTCGGCCGACCTAGCGTCAGCGTGCCGGTCTTATCGAAGACGACCGTGTCGACCGCCTGGGCGCCCTCGAGGGCCTCGCCACCTCGGATGAGGATGCCGGACTCGGCGGCCCGACCGGTCCCGACCATGACCGCCGTCGGCGTGGCGAGACCCATCGCGCACGGGCAGGCGATCACGACGACCGCGATGAACGCGGTCAGGGCGAGGGTCAGGCGTGGCTCGGGGCCGGCCACCAGCCAGACGAGGAACGTCAGCGTGGCGATCGCGAGGACCGCCGGGACGAAGACCGCGCTGACGCGGTCGGCGAGCCTCTGGATGGGCGCCTTGCTGCCCTGGGTCCGCTCGACGAGGGCGACGATCCGGGCGAGGGCCGTCTCGCGCCCGACACGGGTCGCCCGCATGACGAACCCGCCGGTCGTGTTCAGCGTCGCTCCGAAGACCTCGTCGCCGACCTCTTTGATGACCGGCAGCGACTCACCGGTGAGCATCGACTCGTCGATGGCGCTTGCGCCCTCGGTCACGACCCCGTCGACCGGGATGCGATCGCCCGGGCGGACTCGCAGGAGGTCGCCCGGCTGGAGCTGGTCGATGGCGACCTGCCGGTCGCCGGATCCGTCCTCGGTCACGAGTCGGGCGACACTCGGCTGAAGGCCCATCAGCCGACGGATCGCGCCGGTGGTCCGGCCGCGGGCCCGGAGCTCGAGCCACCGGCCAAGCAGGACGAGGCCGATGATGATCGCGGACGTGTCGAAATACGTCTCCGGATGGAGCCCGGCGGCGTGGATCACGTCGGGGAACATCGTGACCACGACCGAATAGGCCCAGGCGGCGGTGGTGCCGACGACGACGAGCGTGTCCATCGTCGCCCCGCCATGTCGACCGGCGCGCCAGGCGGAGCGATAGAACCGGCCGCCGGCCCAGAACTGGACGAACGTCGCCGGCCAGAGGACGAGCGCGTTCAGCGTCTCCATCGCGATGACGGTCTGCGGCCAGAACATCACGACCACGATCCCCACGGCCACCGCGATCGAGACGACGCTCTGGATGAGCATCAGCCGCTGCTCCCGAGACCGCTCGGCGTCCGCGGCCGCCTGGGTCGCTGCGAGCGCGTCGGCCTCGACCGAGCCGGCGCCGAAGACGGCCGGGCCAGCCGGGGAGCTTCGGACCTCGTAGCCGGCTGCTTCGATCGCCCCGACGAGCTCGGCGCGGCCGGCGACGTCCGGCAGGTAGCGGATCGTGGCGACCTCGGTGGCCAGGTTGACCGAGGCATCCTCGACGCCCGGCGTCTTCGCGAGGAACCGCTCGATCCGGTTCACACACGAGGCGCAGGTCATCCCGACGACGGGCAGCTGGATCTCGGCGTGACCGGTCCCGGTGCTCTGATGCATACTCCCAGGGAGTATATCACCCGACGGTGTCGGGCCGACCTGGACCCTACACTCCGAGGCATGGATGGCTGGGGGTGCGCGGCGTGTGGCGGCCAGAACCCGGACGGGATGCGGTTCTGCGGGCACTGCGGGACGCCCCGGCCGGCGGTCGAGGCCGCACCGCCCCAGGAGCCCCCTCGTCAGACCGAGGAGCTCCGGCTCATCACCGCCCTGTTCGCGGACATCTCCGGGTTCACCGACCTGGCTCAGCGCGTCGACGCCGAGGAGCTCCAGGAGATCATCGACCCGATCGTCGCGCGCCTCTCGGACCTCGTCGCGGGCCACGACGGGTGGATCGAGAAGTACGCGGGCGATGCGGTCCTTGCCCTTTTCGGCGCACCGACCGCCCACGATGACGATGCAGAGCGGGCACTCGCGACCGCACTCGAGATGCACCTCGAGCTGGCTCGGATCATCGAGGAGCTGCCCGAGGCTGCGGCGGGCCTGACCCTCCATGTCGGCGTGAATTCAGGCCACGGGATCGCCCGGATGGTCGGCGGAGAGGGTCGGCTCGACTACGCCGTGCTCGGCGACGCCGTGATCACCGCCCAGCGGCTCGAGTCGGCGACCCCGAGCGGCGAGACGTACGTGGGCGCGATGACGGTCGGACTCGCCCGCGGCCGGTTCGAGCTCGTCTCCGTCGGCGCGCTGGAGCTCAAGGGCAAGGGCGAACCCGTCCCCGCCTGGCGACTCGTCGGTCCGGCGGGCGTCGGCGCGCGCCGGGCCCGGACCGTCGTGCCGCATCTCGTCGGGCGGGCCCGTGAGTCGATGTCGATCGCGGCGGCGGTCGCCTCGACCCAGGCGGGCGGCGGTGGGCTGCTCGCCCTCGTCGGGGAGGCCGGCCAGGGCAAGTCCGTCCTGGTCGAAGCGGCTCGGGATGATCGTCCGCCGTCACTCGCCTGGCAGGAGACCCGGTGTCTCGCGTATGGGGCCGCCCTCGGATACCGGCCGATCTCGGAGCTCCTGCGGGCGTGGGCGGGCGTTCATCCGGAGGACCGTCCGGAGGTCGCCGGACCGACGATCGCCGAGGCGCTCGCTCGTCTCGGGCTCGGCTATCGGATCGGCCCGATCCGCCGTCTCGCGGGCCTGGCGGTGTCAGGCTCGGCGGCCGCGCTGGCGGCGGGCGACGTGGATCCCCTCGACGAGCTCGATCCGGAGGCGCTCCGCCGGACCCTTCACGACGCATTCCTCGACTGGCTCGAGCGGCTGACGGTGGATGGGCCACGCGTCCTGTTCGTCGAGGACGTCCACTGGGCCGATCCGTCGACGGTCGCCCTGCTGACGGAGACGGCGGCGTTCATCGGCGAGGAAGGGTTGCCGGTGCTCATCCTCGTGACGGCCCGAGATGACAACGGTCCGGCATGGACCGCGATCCGCGCGATCGAGGGGGCGACGGTCATCTCTCTCGGTCCCCTCGATCGATCCGATGTCGGCGCTCTTGCGGCGGATCTCGCGGGCGGGCCCGTACCCGGACTCCCTCGTCGACGCGCTCGTGGAGAGGACCGCCGGCAACCCACTGTTCATCGAGTCGACGGTGCGGGCGTTGATCGACGACGGTTCGGTCAGCCGCGACGCCACCGGGACGGTGCGGCTGGCACCGACGTGGGACGCCGCCGCGATCGCACCGACCATCGAGGGCGTCATCGCCTCTCGGCTCGACCGGCTACCCCGAGGCGCCGCCGTGGATGCTTCAGACGGCATCGGTCATCGGGCGGCGGGTCCGACAGCGGCTGCTCGAAGGCGTGACCGACGCGCTGGGACGCGACGCAGCACTGGACGTGCTCGTCGAGCGCGGGTTCCTGGACCGGGTCGATGACGACGCCGGCGAGAGCCTGTGGTTCCACCACGCGCTCGTCCTCGACGTCGCCTACAACCGGATGCTCAAGCGGCACCGCCGGGACCTCCATCGGCGTGTGGCATCGATGGCGGAGGCGCTGTATGGCGCCGGTGATGACGCGATCGACCTGCTCGCACGACATCACTGGCTGGGCGAAACGGGCGGCACCGGGCTGCCATACCTCCGGCGGGCCGCCGCGCGAGCGGCCGGGATCTACGCCAATGACGCCGCCATCACCTGGTACGAGCGCGCCGAGTCGGCGGCCCTCGGCTCCGGCGCGGGAGCGGACGAGCTCGCGGCGATCCGTCTCGGGCTCGGCGATCTGCTCGGACCTGGTCGGCCGGCCGGACGATGCGCTCGCGCGATACCGCACCGTCGCGGACGAACGACCGGAGCCTCGAGCATGGGCGGGGATCGCAGCTGTCCATCGGAAGCGCGGCGAGTCCGACGCCGCGATCAGGGCCGCGGAGGAGGGGCGTCGCCGCCTGTCGGGCGAAAGCGTGGACCTGCGGCGGCTGTGGCTCGAGGAGGGCTGGGCGCTGTCTGCGATCGGGCGGTTCGAGGAGGCGATCTCCGCGTTCGAGGCCGGCCTCGCCGCCGACCCGGCGGAGGACGCGATCCGGGGGCGGATCCTTGTCCAGCTGGCCCGAGCACGGACCTATGGCGAAGAGGACGCCGACGCGGCGGTCGCGCTCGCGACGGCGGCCGCATCGATCTTCGACCGACTCGGCGACGTGCACGGCGGGGCGACCGCGGCTCGCGTCGAGGGTGACGCGCTCCGGACCCTGGGACGTCTCGACGAAGCGGCGGCGCGACTGGAGCTCGGGCTCGAGCTGGCGGTCCGGAGCGGGTCGGCCGAGGAGCTGGCCGCCTGCCTCACCAACCTCGGGCTCGTCGAGAGCGACCGCGGCCGGTTCGACGAGGCGTTGGCGGACCTCTCGAGAGCGGCCACCGAGTTCGATCGGGCCGGCAACCGGACCGGCGAGGCGTTCGTCCGATCAGCCCGCGGCGACATCCTCCTCGATGCCGGTCGGACCGAGGACGCGCGCGCCGAGAGCGCCGCGGCCCTCGACCTTGCACGCGCCGTCGGCAACGACTCGGTCGCGGCCGATGCGCTCGACACGATGTCCCGGATCGCGATCCTCGACTCCGACTGGCAGGAGGCGGCCGAGATCGCCGACGAGGCGGCTGACCTGTACGCCGCGCACGGGCAGGGATCGATGGCCAAGGCGGCGCGGGCGCGCGGGGACGAGGCGCGCGCCCGGCTCGCGGATCGGGTCAGTCGTCGATAGGCGTCGCCTGTCGGCTCAGCCGTAGCCCTTCTTGCCCGCGGGCGGTCCCGAGATCGGATCGCACCCGGTGTCCGGCGCACGATCGGAGACCTTGTGGCCCTTCCCGGACGTGAGGTAGACGCACACGACGTCGATCCCTGTCGGGATCGTCGCGATGAATCCGACGGCGGGAATGCCGTTGAAATCGGCCGGGAAGCCGGCTGCGGTCGTGATCTCTGTCGTGCCCGACGCATCGAGCACATGCAGGACGTAGTCGACCTTGCCCGGACAGGCCTCCCTCGAGACGCCGTTGCGGATGACCACCTCTCCGGTCGACGAGTCGACGCCGGATCCGTAGCCATCGGATGGGACGTAGTCGGAACACGGTGGCCCTTTCGAGTCGCCGTACGCCGTGACGGACGAGACAGGGCCCAGGATGAGCGCGGCCACCGCGGCAAGGGCCGCGAGGAGCGCCATCGGGCGATGCGATCTGGACATCGGACCTCCTTGCCTACTTGGCGTTGACGAGTGCGATCGCCTCGAACGTGTACGCCGGATTCGTCGCGGCGCCGGCCACCTTCAATTCGACCGTGCGCCCGCGGACCCCCATGCACTTGAGCCAGGTGACGAGCGCCGGTCGGCTGAACTTCATCGTCGCTACCGTCGCCGTGGCGGAGAACGAATATGCGGTCGCATTTGCGATCGTCATGAAGCAGGTGCCGCTCGCCCTGGGGTCCGTTCGGGTCGATGCCGTTGATCCGGGCCATCCGAGGCTGCTCGGCGTGAGGTTCCGCATGTCGCGGTTCTGGATCGAGACCGTGACGGTGACCGGGTTGCCGTTCGAATCGAGGTTCAGGCTCTGCGGGTCGAACGTCGCCGTGCCCTGGTAGCTCGTCGCCGGCGTCGCGGGCGCCGGGTCGCTGCCGTTCGGGATGCCGTCGCCGTCGCAGTCGCCGAAGGCGTTGGTCGGGTCGTTGTCGCGGCTGGCTCCACCGGGCAGACAGGTCGCCGTGTCGACGGCCGTCGGGATGCCGTCGTTGTCGGCGTCGCCGACGATGATGAACTGGGAGATCGAGCGGGACACGTTGCCCGCGCTGTCGGTCGTGGTCAGGGTGACGTCGTACCGCCCCGCCGGCCAGCCGCTCGCCGTCGGCGGGTTGAGGTCGAAGTGCGTGCCAGGGTTCGTCGCGGTCCCGGCACGATGGATCTGGATCGTCGTGCTCGGGGATGGGCCGACGACGTCCCACTGGAGTCGGGTACCAGTCAACTGGCCGTCCTCGGGATCCTTGCCGGACCCATCGAGCGGGACGTTCGCGTACTGGAGGAACGTCGACTCGTCGACCGGCGCGTAGGTCGAGGCGACAGGGGTCTTCTGGCCCGACTGGACGATCGCGTTCGATGCCGGCACGAACGGCGTGCTGCGACGGAAGCCGTCGTTCGCGACGACACTGATGACGCCACCGGCGCACGCGAGGCTCGGGTCGAACCGCCCGTCGAACCAGGCGCTCTGCTGCGTCGATGAAGGCAGGCTCGACCGCGACCGCGACGAGATACAGGGGGCTGTCGACGCCAGGCTGGCAGTCGAGGTAGATGTCGGCCCGGAGGTTCGCCGCCGGAACGCCCGGAGCTGCCGTGACCTTGGTCGTGAGCTCGGATTCGCCGGGCGTCGCCGGGTCCGCGATGTAGACATCAGCATCCGTTCCGCCATCGGTGAGGGCGAACCGATCGAAGGCGATCCGCTGGCCGGCCATCGCCGGGGCGTTGTCGCTGGGACCGCCGTTGTTCGCGGTGATCTGGATCGCTCCGGTGCCGTCCGGGTTCGCGGTCCAGATGTCGCCGGCCCGCCCGAACGCGATGCGGCCCGTCTCGTTCCAGGACGGGGCGTAGGCGTTGGTGAACAGTGAGCTTGCGCGGTTGGCCGAGCGCGGGTGCGGCCACGACCGCGAGCGGGTCGCTGGCGCTGGCCGGGTCGAGCGCCCAGAGGCACGACCCGGAGACCAGCTGGCAGGGTTCGTGACGAGGAACTGCGGCGTCGTCGTGTCGTTGGCGTTCAGTGGGTCGGGGGTCGCCCGGTCACGGTGAAGGTGATCGCCGCGTGCGAGTCCCGCGTCGCATCCGCCGTCGCGCGCAGGACGATCGAGTCGATCGCGTCCGCGCCGACTGCGATCGGACCGGTCGTGCACGACAGCGCCCCGGCGGGCCCTTCGGAGCAGGTGAACGGCCCGGACTCCGCGGCGAAGTGGACGTCTGGGGGGAGCGTCGCGGCGAGGCCCGCCCCAGGCGACACGGCAGGCCCGATGTTGTGGACCGTGAGCGGGATGACCAGGTCATCACCGGGCGTCACGGTGATCACGCCGCCAGCCGAGTTCGAGAGGGCGAGGTCTGAGCCCGTCGCGGCGGCGGTCACAAGGAAGCACGGCGAGAACTCGGAGGTATCCCCCGTCGGCGATGTCGCGGTCGCGGTGATGTAGAGGCCTGGCGGAACGGTCTCCGTCGCGTCGAACGTAAACGCCCCGGCAGTTGTGCTGCCCGACCCGATCCAGAGCTGACCTTCGCCGTCGCCGCTTGGATCGCAGGTCACGACTCGATACAGGTCGATCGTGAAGGTCCCGGCGCCTGTATCGAGAGTCCCACTGACCTGACTCACGCCGCCTGATGGCACCGCGGAAGACAGCACCGGGAAGTTCTGCAGGTCGTTCGCGCCGACATCCCCGTCGCCTGGGTCGTTCAGGTTGACACCGTCAGAGCCGAGGTCGATACCGAGGTCAGCAGCGAGGCTGCCGTTGCCGATCATCCCACTGCCGCGGATCGAGTTGTCGGTCGCAGCGGCACCGCCCACGGTCACGCCATCCCGGGAGTTGCCGACGATCGCGTTGCCCTCGTTCGCTGAGACGCCGCCGATTGTGTTGCCCGGCGAGTCCGAGATCTCGATGCCCGACTCGCCGTTCGGCATGCTGAACTGCCCGATCGTGTTGTGCTTGATCGTCGTGCCCGACGTCGTGGCCGACAGCAAGATTCCATCGCCGTCGTTGCCGACGATGAAGTTGCCGGCCACCGGACTGCCGATCACGGTGCCGGTCACGGTCGACTTGACCCAGATGCCCGACGTCGCGTTGCCGCGGTCGAGGCTCCCAGAGGCGCTAGCCCCGATGGTGTTCCCGAGGATGGATGTCGCCGAGGTGGACTCGAGGCGGATGCCCTCTGCGCCGTTCGACGAGATGTAGTTGTTGGAGCCGAAGCTGGTGCCGCCGATGATCGTGCCTGATCCACCTGCCACTACGACTCCGGAGCCCCCGTTTCCGAGCGCCGTCGTGCCGTCGGCGCCGAGGCCGATCATGTTGCCCTCGATATTCGTGTCGGACGAGGACGAGAGGTCGATCCCGTTGCCCGTATTGCCCGAGATCGACATTGCCATTGCCCGGGGAGCCGATGACGGTGTCGCTGCTCCCGGTCGATCTCCAGCGCGCCAAAGCCGCCGTTGGCGATTGCGGTCGTCCCCGCCGCGTCTGTCCCGATGAGAATTCTTCTCGAAGACGTTCCCGCTCGAGTCGCTGGCCAGAGACACGGCCGCGAAACCGTTCCCCGAGATGACGTTGCTGGTGAACGTGTTCTGGTCACTGTCGACATCGAACTTGAACCCCTCGACCAGGTTGCCGACGTCGAGTGCGCCGCTCTGATCGGTGCCGACGCGGTTCCCGGAGATGGTCGCCGCGTCCATGTTTTCGGTATCCACCCCGACGCGATTCCCGGAGATGACGTTGTCGACGATCTGGATCCCTTCGCCGGGGTCCTGGAGTGTCATGCCGTCGGTGCTCTGGGACGGGTCGATGCCGTTGGCGCCTGTCGGATCCAGACCGATGTAGTTGCCCCGGATGACGTGGCCGGCCGTGTCGTCGGCGGTCAGCGAGTCCCCGACGATCCAGATCCCTCCAGGTCCGATGACGTTCCGCTGCGCGTCGGTGCTCCCGCCGATCACCTCGCTGAAGGATGTCTGGGCCGACTCTTCGATGTCGATCGCGACACCGGAGAACCCTCCCGCCGTTCCACTGGGATCGACGCCGACCCAGTTCCCCTGGAGCTTCACGTGGCTCGCGCCGGTGATCCTGATGTCGGCACCGTCGTAGCCGTAGATGCTGAGACCCTTGACCGTCGTGCCGTCGGCGGCGGCGGTCGAGATGTCGAGACCGATCTGCGTTTCGCCATTCCCATCGACGCCGACTACCGGCTGGCCCGGGCTGCTGGGCCCGCTCGCCGCGACGTAGCCGTTCTGCGTCGTCGCATCGATGGTCACGGCATCGGTGATGAGCAGGGTCGGCTGCTCGAAGATGACGACCGGGCTGGGCCCACCCGGCATGTTGAACGTGATGGTGTCGGCGCCGGGGTGAGCATTCGACGCTTCGATCGCGTCGCTGAACGTGCATGCCGCATCGCAGACGCCGTCGCTGTGGGTCGGGTCGGGATCGGTGACGACGAACGACGGTAGTGCGGCAGCGCTGAGCACGCAGGCCGAGAACTCGGACGTATTGCCCGACGGATCCGTGGCCGTCGCGGTGACCGCGGTGCCGTCCGCCAGGGCTGTCGGGGTGTCGAAGGTGAACGGCACGAGGTTCAGCTCGGAGCTTGACCCGAGGTACGTAGCCCCCTCGCCATGAGTCGAGCCATCACAGGTCGGGCTGGCGTAGAAGTCGATGTCATACGTCCCGCCCGGTGAGGAGTCGATCACGCCGGAGATCTTCGTCGTGCTTCCGGCCGTGGTCGCGCTCGTCAGGTCCGGGTAGTTCTGCAGCCCGTTCGGGCCGGCGTCCGCGTCGCCGCTGTCGTTGGGCGTGACGGCCGCACCACTCAGCCCGATCCCCAGGTCCGTGTTGGCGTCGATCGAGTTGCCTCGGATCGCGTTGCCTGTCGCCGACGACCCGATCAGGAGGACGCCGGCCTGGTTGTTGCGGATGATGTTCCCCGCGCCGGCGGCCGTGCCTCCGACCGTGTTGTTCGGGCCGTTGGTGATGACGACGCCACCCGAGTCGTTCGGGATGCTGCCGGTACCCACGGCATCCGTGCCGATTTTGTTGCCGCGGATCGACGTCCCAGACGACAGGGTGAGCTGGATCCCGCTGACGCCGTTCCCGGAGATCAGGTTGCCTTCGGCTGCGCCCGTGCCTCCGATGACCGTGGGACTGGTCAGGCCACCGACGACACTCACGCCATAGATCGCGTTCCCGCGATCCGCTGTGCCAGTAGCGTTCGTCCCGATCCTGTTGTTGAGCACGGTCGTGCCGCTGGCCTCGATGGAGACACCGCTACCACCGGGTCCGGGCGTGCCGTTCGCCGAGATGACGTTGCCCTGCCCGGCCGTGGATCCTCCGATGAGCGTCGAGGAGCTGGTCCCCGAGACATAGATCCCGTTCTGCTTGTTCGGCCGCGCCGTATCGCCGTTGGCGGCAAGGCCGATGGAATTGCTCTGGATCGTGGTCGTCGTCGAGTTGACGACGTAGATGCCGTTTGCCTCGGCTGGAGCGGGATTGCCGGCCACGGCGTTGCCGCTGATCGTGTTGCGAAGGATCTGCGTCCCGGTGGCTCCGTCGACACGGATCCCGCCGAGGTTCGGGACCGGGGTTGACCCGTCCGAGCCGAGACCGATGAGGTTCGAGTCGATGACAGAGCCTGTCGTCCGCGCCTCGATCCCATAGCCCGAATTCCCCGATATGACGTTGGGATCAGAGATGGCCGTTCCGCCGATCGTGGCCGCGCCAGACACCTGGATCAGGATGCCGTCGATATTGGGCACAGCGGAGAGACCGGTCGGATCCGTGCCGATCCGGTTGTTCTTGATCACCACGGTCGACCCGGACACGTTGATGCCCGCCTGGGTGTTGCCGGAGATGATGTTCCGTGACGCCGACGGCCCCCCGCCGATCTGTGCCGGCGCAGCAACGACGACGACGCCGTCGGCATTGCCGGAGGCGGCACCGCTGGGATACAGGCCGATCCAGTTCCCGGCGATGATGTTGCCGCCCGTGGAATCGAGGCGGATCCCGGCTGCGAAGCCGGTGATCGAGAGGCCCTGGATGGTGACGGGTCCGATGCCGGAGGAGAAGAAGCCGATCGCCCCACTGGTCGTGCCGTTGTCGACCTGGATATTCGGGGTCCCGGCGGACGCGCCATCGATCAGGACGGCGTCGGTGATGGTCGGCAGAGCCGTCGTCAGCGAGATGAGATATGGCCCGGTCCCGAAAGCCGAGAAGTCGAAGTCGATCGTGTCAGCACCGGCGTTGGTGTTCGCGGCGTTGATGGCGTCGGCGAGCGTGCAGGCGCCCGCCGTGCAAGCGCCTGATGGCGCGCCGGCCAGGGAGTCGACCGTGAACGTCTGCGGGGCGTCGAGAGCCACCACATCCGACCTGGGCGGCCGCGCTGAGGTGAGGATGGTGGCCGGCTCGGCAGGCGCGGCGACGGACGAGGAGAAGCTCACGATCTGGGCGTCGGAGCGGGTGTAGGCGATGCGGTCATCGCCCGCGGTGTGCGACCAGGCGGGATCCGATGCGTCGCCAGAGAACGTCAGCTGGACGGGCGATGGGGTCGCGGTGTCGTCCAACGCCCACACGTCGCCATCGACCGTGTACGCGACGCGCGTGCCGTCCGCGTTCCATGAAGGGTCGTGCGCCCCCCCGCCGCTCCCGTCGTAGCGGAGGCGAAGGTCGGTATCGCGGACCTCCGCCTCACCACCCTCGAGGATGGTGACCGGAGCCGTATAGAGCGCGTCGCCGATGGTCAACGCCAGTTTCATCGTGGGGTCGCTGCCGATCAACGCGGGGGCGTCGTAGTCCGAGGAGTCGGTGCCGGAGATGACCCAGACCGCGCGGGCGAGCGACACATCATTCGCGGGAGCGATGACGACACGAAGCGTCCCGCTTGGAGCGCTGCCGCAGTCCTCGGTCTTGTCGCACTCCGTCTCCCAGGCGATCCATGCCCCGTCCGACGAGATCGCGGGCTTGAAGTCGTCGTACGAGGAGTCATCGCTGAAGTCCCGGATGCCGAACCCGGAAGCCGACTGGCTGACGCTGTTCACGACGGGCGCGACCGAGGAGCGGTCCCGCGCGTAGAGCAGCGTGCCTGAGGCACCGCCGAGCCGCAGCTCGATCCGCGTCGTCGTCGTGTCGAACGGGAAGGCGATGCTGAAGACCTGCCGTGGGCTGGTGTCGGTGTGGTCGGTGCCGCCGCCGTGGTCGTGGTCCGACACGAGCGCGGACAGCGGGACGCCGAGGACGCTCGGCCCACCGGTCGGACGGACCTGGACGAGCTTGAGCTGGCTGTTCGGATCGGGGCGCGTCGGCGCGACATCGGTCGTGAAGTACGACTCAGCCACGTCCGTCCCGACCTGGGTGGCGAGGTCGGTCGTCCCCGACATGACGAACTGCGGCCCCGCAGCGACGCCGGTCGCGGACCCGACCGTGGCCGACTGCGCCGCCGTGCAGTCCTGCGTCGCCTGCCCTCCGAGACGACACAGCAGCGTCCCGTAGTCCGGCTGCTCGTACACGACCGTGGTCTGGTCCCAGCCGGTCGAGATCGTCATGACCGTCCGGTCGTTGACGAGGACCGACCGCAACGTGACGTTGTACGCCCGGTCGGGCGCCAGCCCATCGGCCTGGATGTTCGGCGAGTGGTACGGGTTGAAGGCATCGTCGCGGGCGAGCGGCACGACGCCGAGGGTGTGGGCGAGCTCCATCGACGCCAGACCACCGGACATCGACGGCGTCGAGCCATCGGGGATCGCCCGGATCCAGGCGACCTGCGCGTTGACCCCGGCCATCCCCTCGGCGCAGCCCTGGGCACTGCCGTTCGAGATCCGCGAGTCGACCGCTCCGAGCACGAGGTCGGCGGTCCGGCTCGGGTTGCCGGCGTTCCACGACTGGAGCATCTGCGAGAGGAGGGCCTTGATCGCGTCGAAGTTCGCCCCGGTGCCGCACCAGATGCCGTTCGGCATGAGGGTCCGGATGTCGAGCAGGGACGGGTTGATCGTGTAGCGCAGGCCGGCGGACGTCGGTCGAGCCGAGGTCGGCGATGCCCGCCGGGATCGGCCAGTCGCGGGAGATGGTCGCCATGGCGTTCTGGACCGCCGCGGTCGCCGCCGTGCTGAACTGGCTGGCGTATGTCTGTGACCCGTTGCCCATCGGCACCACGAGGACGCGCAGCGCGTTCGCTCGCTGCTCGATGGTCGCGCTGATCGGGGTCGTCGAGCCGGTCAGCGTCGTGAATGTCATGGTCCCGGCCGTCGGGGTCGCCGTGCTGCTCGCCTTCGCCGAGTAGGTCACGGTCGCCCGGAACGACGCACGTCCACCGGCCGGTCGTCGCCGCCGGGGCGAGGAACGAACCCGGCACGACGAACTTGGGATCGCCGACGGAGTCCCGCGAGGGCGCGGCCGACGACGGCCCGATGAGCGGGAACGGGGCGGCCAGGGCCGGCGTGGGGGCTTGAACGGTCCCAAGGGTCGTTGTGCCGTTGAGTACCGTCAGCGTCGCGGCGGTCAGAGCGATCGTGTTACCGCTCGCGGCGCAGGCCGGCATCGCCAGGTACAACCGGACGAGCGTCTCCTTGCCGCGCGCCAGGGGCGCGTAGTTGCCGACACCCTGATTGATCGTGACGGAGCGGAGTTCGGGGACGAGGGTGCAGGCCGGCGGCTTTGCGGCGGCGTCGACCGGCGACACCGCGTTGATCGGCGTACTGGCGACGACCGCGGAGATGGCGAGCAGCAGCGAGCCGAGCAGGCTCCCGGACCGGCGACGGCGGCGCGTCGACATTCGGGGTTTCCCCTCCAAAACCCCGCTGCGCTGGGCACAGCGGCAGCAAGAATCACGGAACCCGAGACTCCAGATGCACCCTGACCGCACCGGACCGCCCTGTCAAGGCAGAACGGAGCCATCCGGTGCGGTCCGGTGCATTCGGGCACCATCGCCGCCGGGTAGACTCGCGACGATGCGGAGCGCGCCCGTCGCCACCGTCGCGGTCCTCGATTCGCCCTTCGGGCCGATCCATCTCGCCGTCGACGACGACGCCGTCATCGGGCTCCAGATGCGGACGACCGACGAGGCCTTCGTGACCGAGGTCGCCGCCCGGTCCGGTGGCGCGGTGGAGAGCGACCGGCCACGGTCCGATCGCCGACGCAAGACCCTCGACCGGGCGCGACGGGAGCTCGACGCGTACGGGGCTGGGCGGCTGACCTGCTTCTCGGTCCCGGTGAGGCTCGATGGCCGCTCGACCTGGGACACCCGGATCCTCGGCGGCGTCGGCCGGATCCCCTATGGGCGCGTCTCGAGCTACGGCCGCGTGGCCACTGCCGTCGGCGCCCGGGGAGCCGCGCGGGCCGCCGGCGGGGCGATCGGCCGGAACCCGATCGGGCTGCTCATCCCATGCCATCGCGTCATCGCCGGCGACGGCTCGCTCGGCGGCTACGGGGGTGGCTGGTTCGGTCCGCGCGAGGAGCTCCTGGCCCTCAAGCGCGCCCTCCTCGCGCACGAGGGGGTCGAGATCCCGACGACCCGGCTGGTCGACCCATGACGACCCTGCGGGCCTATCGGCGGCTGCTCGACAACAACGCCCTCGTCCGGCTCCTGCTCGGCGAGTTCGTCAGCTCGATCGGCGACTGGCTCTATCTGGTCGCGCTGCTCGTCGTCGTCTACCAGGAGACCGGCGACCCCGTCCTGCTCGGCGTCGTCGGCGCGGCCCGGGTCCTGCCGTATGTCCTGCTGTCGGTCCCGGCCGGGATCATCGCCGACCGCTACGACCGCCGGCTCGTGCTCATCTCGACCGACCTGGCGCGAGGCGCGATCATGGTCGTCCTGACGATCATCGTCGCGACCGACGGCCCGCTCTGGTCGATCGTCGGGCTGTCGATCCTGGCGACGTGCTTCTCGTGCTTCTTCGGACCGACGATCGGCGCGTACCTGCCGACGATGGTCCGTGACGAGGATGAGCTTGGGCCGGCGAACAGCGCCTGGGCGACGCTCGACAATCTCGCCTTCGTGGTCGGTCCCGCGATCGCCGGTCTGCTGATCGCAGCCAGCGGGCTGACGCTCGCGTTCGCGCTGAATGCCCTGTCGTTCGCGTTCGTCGCCGTCGTGCTGTGGGGCCTGCCGTCGCGGGTGCTGCCCGCTCCGACCCCCGAGACGCCGACCGAGGCGGCCCCGGCCGAGTCCAGCCCCGAGGCGGCGGCGGCCACCGCGGAGAGCGCACTCCGGCTCGAGCCGATCGCGACCCCGGCGCCAGCCGGCGCTCCGGTCCGGCCGATCGTCGGTCTGGGTGCGCTCGACACCGTGACCGGGTTCGTCTTCGGCGGCCTCGGTGTCCTCACCGTCCTGCTCGCCTCCGACCATCTCGGCGCCGGAGATCAGGCGACGGGCTACCTCAACGCCGCGATCGGCGTCGGCGGGATGATCGGGGCCATCTCCTCGAGCGCGCTCGTCCTGCGCCGGAGCCTCCGCGGCCCGCTGCTGATCGGTGCCCTGCTGCTGGCGGCCGGTCTGGTCGGGCTCGGGGCATCGGAGCTGCTCATCGGGGCGTTCGTCGCGATGACGGTCGCGTCGGCCGGCAGCCTGTTGAGCGAGGTCGTGTCGACGACGATCTTCCAGCGTGTCGTCCCCGACGAGATCCGGGGGCGAGCCCTCGGGGCCGTGGCGACGGTCGGCACGCTGGCGTATGCAGCCGGCAGCCTGGTCATGCCGATCCTGGCCACGAGCCTCGGCTACCTGCCGGTGTTCGTGGCGCTGGCGATCGCGGTCGTCGCCTCCTCTGTCCTGGCGCTGTTGCTCGTCGGGACGGCCGGCACGCGGGTCGATGATCGCGCGGTCGTCGTCCTGCGACGGGTCAGCGCCCTGCCGCTGTTCGCCGGGGTCCCGCCGTCCTCGCTCGAGAAGGCCGCGACCCAGCTGCGCTCGGTCGCGGTGCCGGCCGGGACGATCGTCCTTCGCGAAGGCGACCCGGCCGACCGGTTCTATCTCATCGAGTCGGGTGCCTTCGCCGTGGACCAGGCGGCTGACGGTGGCTCGGTCCGGCTGCGGGTCATGGGTCCCGACCAGGTCTTCGGCGAGCTGGGACTGCTGAACAAGGCGCCCCGTTCGGCGACGATCACCGCCGAGACGGACGGCACGCTCCTGGCCCTTGAAGGCGCCGACTTCCTCGAGCTCGTGTCTGCCGGCCCGGGGCTCGCGGCGCGGCTCCTCGATCCGCGCCGGATCGGCGTCGCAGCGTCGGTCTCCGCCGAGCTCGGTTCCGAGGAGGCGGCGCTCGCCTGAGCGGGCATGTGTCGGCCGCGCGACACGTCCGCGGTCACGCACAGACTAGGCGCAGGGTCGCGTGGGGCGCGTAGTCTCCTGTCATCCGATGCAGATCGGGCGGGATGCCGCATCCGGCATGCCAGTGGGAGTTGAACGGGAGACACGGACATGCCGAGCAAGAACATGGCGCCGAAGAACGATGGCGGCGAGAGCTGGCGCAACGACGACGACGTCGAGGGCCACGGCCTGATCTCACAGAAGAAGCCGGGCTTCCCCGTCGTGGCGGACGACGACACCGAGGGCCACGGCGGCCGCACGTCGCCGGACGGCTGGCGCAACGACGACGACACCGAAGGCCATGGCGGCGGGCACAAGATCCCGAGCGCCACTGGCGATGAGGACGTCGAAGGCCATGGCGGCGGGCACAAGATCCCGAGCGCCACTGGCGATGAGGACGTCGAGGGCCATGGCGGCGGGCACAAGATCCCGAGCGCCACGGGCGACGACGAGGACATCGAGGGCCACGGCGGCCGCACGTCGCCGGACGGCTGGCGCAACGACGACGACACCGAAGGCCACGGCGGCGGGCACAAGATCCCGAGCGCCACTGGGCGATGAGGACGTCGAAGGCCATGGCGGCGGGCACAAGATCCCGAGCGCCACTGGCGATGAGGACGTCGAGGGCCATGGCGGCGGGCACAAGATCCCGAGCGCCACGGGCGACGACGACGATGTCGAAGGCCACATGGCCGGCGGCGGGATGCGCTGAGCATCCTGGCCTGATCCGCGCACTCCGAGGCGGCTGACCGAGCGCTCACTCCCGGAGCCCGGTCACCCCTCCCACACCGCCCGCCACCCCGGTCACGGCGACCGGCCCGGCGGGCGGTGGCGCGTCTCCAGAGGGGTGAGCTCGCAGTGCGTCCTGTCAGCCTGCCGCCAGCTCCTCGTGAGCGTTGTCGGCGGTCGCCGCGAGGATCGACTTGATCTCGAACGGGCTCGCGTCGGGGTGCTTCGAGCGGATCAGCGCGGCGTAGCCAGCGATGTGCGGCGCCGCGAACGAGTTCCCGGTCGCGATCATCCGGGCCCCTCCACGCCAGGCGACGTTCACGTCGACGCCGTAGGCACCGAACTCGACCGGCGGCGCGGGGTTATAGAGGTAGACGGACGAGTCCGGCATGTCGTGCGCGGCGACGGAGACGACGGCCGCGAACAGCGACGGGTACGACGGCCCCGGGACGTTGTTGGCAGCGGAGACGAGCAGCACATTCGCGAAGTAGGCTCGATCCGCGAGCTCGTGGAAGGTCCCATAAAGGGCGTCGCTCTTCGAGGACAGCGACAGGTTCATGACGCTCGCGCCGGCGTCGATGGCCCAGTCCAGGCCGGTCGCGAAGACGATCCCCTTGCCCCGGTTGTCGGGTCCGAGGACCCGGACCGAGATGATGTCCGCCCCGGGTGCCAGGCCGTGGATGATGCCCGCGCAGGCGGTCCCGTGGCCGACGACGTCGACGGCTTCGTCGTCCTCTCGGACCAGCGGCTCCCCCTCGGCGTCGAGCTCCACGACGACGCTCCGGACGAGCTTGCCGCCGACGGCTGGATGATCACGCTCCACGCCCGAGTCGATGATCGCGACCGTCACCCCCGTCCCGTCGGAACCGCCCCAGGCCCACTCCCGGTCGCGTCGTCCGAACGGTGCGTTGTGGGCAAGCCCCGCCCGGCGCTCACCGGAGAACGGCTCGCTCCACGCCGGCAGGAGTTGGTCTTCGTGCACCGTCAGCGAGCGCGCAGACCGGAGCGGCGACCGATCGACCGGGTGCGCTCCTCGCGCTCCGCGTGGTCGGCCAGGACACTGATGATGTCGGTGACGAGCGAGAGCTGGGCGGGGTCGGAGCGTCGGACGCGCCCGACCTGCTCGACGAGGTCCCACAGCCGTCCGGCGTCCTCGCGGCCCAGATCGCCGATGGCCGCCGAGACAGCGTCCGAGACCGTCGCGTCGTCGCCGTCGGGCCCGAGGACGATCCGGATGACCGCCTCCATCAGGATGGCCGTCTCGCGCTCGACCCGGCTGGCCCGGATCGCCACGGCAGCCTGACGGGCGAAGACCGAGGCGAGCTCGATGTCCCGGAGGCTGAACGCCTCATCGCTGCGCTTGTCCAGGACCTCGAGGACGCCGACCGTGCCGTGATCGTCGACGAGCGGGACGGCGACGATCGAGCGGGGCACGTAGTTCGTCTGCTCGGCGAACGACCGGCCGAACCGCGGGTCTCGGGTCACGTCCGACAGCGCCAGCGCCTGTCCGGTCTGGTAGACGTAGCCGACCAGACCCTGGTCCGGCGCGATCGCCAGGCCGATGACCCCCTGGCCCTGCTCGCCGGCGGCGACCCGGAAGACCAGCCGGTCCGAGGCCGCGTCGTACAGCGCGATCGACGAGGCCTCGGCGTCGAACAGCGCGACGGCCGCCTCGACGACCGAGCGCAGGACGGCCTCGCCGGTGCCGAGCTCGAGGCGGCGGGCGGCCTCGGCTCGCAACGCGACAGCGGTGAGCGCCTGGGTCGTCCTCCTGGACGCGCTGACCCGGCGCCCTCCCCCGGCGGACGACCGTCCGCCGCTCGGTCGATCGGCCATCGGGGCCTAGCGCTCGGCCGCGCGCGCGAGGCGCTCGACGCTCGGGATGATGAGGACGTCGCGCTCGAAGCGGACGAGGCCCTGGTCGATGAAGTCGGCGAGCAGCCGGTTCACGGTCTGGCGAGTGCCGCCGATCATCGCCGCGAGCTCGCTCTGGGTGTACGGCCACTTCATGACCGCTTCGCCCGTCACGCCCGGCTCCAGCTCCTCGGCCATCCTGACGAGACGCCGGGCGAGCCGGCCCGGGAGGTCGAGGAAATGGAGCTCCTCGACGTGGCCGGTGAGCCGTCGCAGCTCGGCCGCGAGGCCGGCCAGCAGCGCGTTGCGGATGTCGGGATCGGTGTCGATCGAGCCCCTCGAACGGCTCGCGCCGCAGCACGAGGGCCTCCGTCGGCTCGACCGCGACGGCTGTCGCGGACCGGTACGCGCCATCGAGCAGCGCGAGCTCCCCGAAGAAGTCCCCGCGACTCAGGGTCGCGATGATCGCCGCCTCCTCGCCCTCCGGTGAGGGCAGGACGATCTTCACCGCTCCGCCCTGGATGACGAACAGCGAATCGCCCGGGTCGCCCTGGTGGAAGATCGTCTCTCCGCGGCGAAAGCGGCGGGTCCGCATCTGCTGGGCGATGGCCCGCAATGCGGTGTCGTTGACGCGGGCGAACAGGGCGCAGCCACGCAGCGCTTCGAGCGCGAAGCCATCATCCACGCCGTCCGGCAAGCCGGTGACCCTCCTCCTTGGTCCGGACATGCAGACCGGCCCGCGAGTCATGCTACGCGGGCCGGTCCGGCGAAACAACCCGGCGGTCCGTCGATCCCCCGCCGCGGCTGCCGTACGCGGCGCAGGCGGACCTCCAGGTCGGGATGGAGAAGGCCTCGGTGTCGGTCCTCCGACGGCGTCGATCGGGTGTCAGCGGGACCGATCAGCGGAACGCCAGCCGGCCGCTGAGCGGGATCTTGATGCTGGCGAGGCTGTCGAGGAGCCGGTCGACGACCGACGGGCCGGCATCGACCGGCGACGTCACCACGACGGAGTCCGAACCGCGGACCTCGCGCAGCAGATGGCTGCGGCGGGCCTCGGCGTGGCGATCCTCGATCGTCCGAGCGGCGATGATCTGGCGAGCCTGGTAGTCGAGCATCTCGGCAGTCCTCCCGCGACCCGCTCGGTGCGGCGGGTCGTCGAGAACGATGGTCGCTCTGGACGCGGTCGCGGGCGATCCCGCCGCCGACCCCGCTCCGGTCGGCTGCGCGGGGCGCCGGGAGTCGCCCAGCAGACAGCACGGCGCGGGTCGGAGGCAGGCGGACAGGGCGGGTCGGCGCGCCCTGAGCCTCGCCGCGACCCGGACGCGACGAAGCGGCGCCACATGGCGCCGCTCCCTGGGCGGGAACCCGGCGGCCGTTCCCGGCCGCCGTTGGTCGTTCGGCCTGAGCCGAACGGCTACTTCTTGTGGGTTCGGCGGGCCTCTTCCTCGAGGTCGTGCTTGGCCAGATGCCGGCGGATGTCGGCCTCGCGGGCGCTGGACATCGCACGGGCGGTGCTTGTGTCCATCGGCAGCATCGAGTGGCCCTCGACGTCCTCGTCCTGCGGCTCCGGCTCGGCGGCCTGCGGGATCTTGCTGTTGCTCGGCATCGTGGTGTTCTCCCAGTCATCGCGGCGATGAACCCACCGCGGACGGGTCCATCTTCGGTCACGAGGAGGGACCAGTCCAGTTCCTGCCCCGACCCGCCCGGTGTCGCCCATCCGACACGCGGATCCGACGGGCGGTCGAACGGAGGTCAGCCTCGCGGGACGGGTCGGGTCGGGAAGAGACCGACGATGAGCGGCGCGCTTGGATCGAGCAGCAGCTCGTAGCCGACGTCGCCGGCGCCGAGGAGCTCGCCCAGGAGGCTGGCCTCCCGCGACGGCAGCCCGACATACAGCCGACGGCCGTCGACGGTGACGGGGTGGACCTCGTCATCCGAGCCGTTCAGCTCGAAGCGCCGCCGGAGCTCGTGGAGCGGCACGTAGGCGCGGCTTTTGATGAATCGCCGCAGCTGCGGCGCGGTGCAGGCTCGCTCGGGCGGGCCGTCGTCGGCGGGGCGACGATCGGGCGGACCGATGATCCCCACCGCCATCGCGGCATCCGGCTGGTCGACCACGGCGGGCACGACCTCCGCTGGACCTTCCGGCACACGCGCCGACGGGAGCTGCTCGGTCGGCGGGAGTCGCATGGCCGGCGAGAGCTGCGCTGCCGGCGAGAGCTGCGCTGCCGCCGGCTCGCCGGTCGTCGGCTGGTCGCTGCGCTCGAGGACGCCAGCCCCCATCGCACCGCTGGGGGGACGAGCGAACCGCTCGCCCGGCAGGATCTGGGCGGGGCCCATCGGACCGGGCGACTCGGGCGGCGCGAGCGTCGAGTCCGGGCCGGTCGACGGCCCTGGGGGCAGGACCGGACGCGGCGCACCGCGATGGCCATGCCGGCCACGATGTGAGCGTCTGCTCATCGGTGAGCCGGATGAGCGGCGGCGAGGGGACGTCGCCGGTGGTGGGTGGGCATCAGTTCGACAGGCAGGGGCGCCGTCGGCGCCGTTCGCGGGATGATAACCCGGCGCGCCGCTCGACGCCCCCGGACCGGCGGTCCACGAGGCTCGCTGCGACCGACTCAGCCGTCGACGACGAGCAGCTCCCGGGGCGCCTGGTTCAGCGAGGCCGGCCCCTCGGCACGACAGACGACGATGTCCTCGATCCGGACGCCGTAACGGCCCTCGAGGTAGATCCCGGGCTCGATCGAGAACGTCATGCCGGCATCGAGCGGCACGTCGCTGCCCGCGACGAGGTAGGGGCCCTCGTGTCCCTCGAGCCCGATCCCGTGGCCGACGCGATGGAAGAAGGCCTCCCCGTGACCGCCCGCGCCGATGATCCCGCGGGCCACGGCATCGACCCGCTCCGCGGCGACTCCGGGCCGGGCGGACGCCGTCGCCTCCGCCTGGGCCTCCTGGACGAGGGCGTGGATCGTCCGGAACGTGTCGTCGGGGCCCTTCGACGGGTCGCCGCCGGTCACCCAGATCGTCCGGGTGAGATCGGAGCCGTAGCCGCCCAGCAGCCCGCCGATGTCGAGGACGATCGGCTCGCCGGCCGCGATCTCGCGCTGGCCGGGCTCGTGATGGGGCGACGCACTGTTGGGTCCGGAGGCGACGATCGAGAACTCGGCCGTGTCGTGGCCTTCCGCGACGAGCCGCTCGCGGACCTCCCGGGCGACGTCGCTCTCGCGGCGACCGATGAGCGGCCCGGCGGCGATCGCGGCGACGGTCCGGTCGGCCGCCTCCGCCGCGAGCCGGAGCAGGGTGATCTCGTCCTCGTCCTTCACCATCCGGAGCGGCTTGAGGACGGCCGACGCGAGGCCGAACGCGGTCGCGGGCAGCGCGGCCTGGAACGCCAGCAGGAACGCCGACCAGAGCCGGTCGCTGACGGCCAGTCGGTCCGGCTCGGCCGCGTCGTCGAGCCCATCCCGGACGAGGTCGCGGACGATCGCGATCGGGTCGTCGGTCTCGTTCCAGGTCACGATGTCGACGAGACCGGCGTCGGCAGCCGGGCTGCGGCGGGCGGGTGCGGCCTCCAGGCGAGGCGCGATGAGCGTCGCCCGCCCTGCCTCGGGCAGGACGAGCATCGTCAGGCGCTCGAGGGGCATGGCGACGTAGCCGGTCAGATAGCGCAGGTCCGCACCGACGCCGATCAGGAGGGCGGCGATCCCGGCCTCGGCCGTGCCCGCCTGGGCTGCGGCGAGCCGACGCTCGTAGCGCTCCGGCGGGATCTGCGGGATGTCGCTGCGGGTCATGTCCCTCCTCTCACCGGCCGGACCCGCTCGAGCCACGAGGCCAGGGTCGCCGGGCCGTCTTCGAACAGCTTGCGGTACGCAAGCACCCGATCCGCGCCGGCATCACGGGCCCGCCGCCGGAGCGGCTGATCGTCGTGCGGGCCGACGGCGAGGACCGGGATGTCGGCGCCACGGAGCGCCGCGATCACGTCGAACGGGTCGATCCGGACGGCCGACAGGTCGACGATGGCCGCGTCGGAGGTCGCCGCCTCGGCGATCGCCGTCGCCCGATCCCGGGCGACCCGGGCCTCGGCCGGGACGCGGGCGAGCGCGTCCACGAGTCGTTGCCGCCAGATCAAGTCGTCGCCGACGACGATGACGCGCGGGGCCCCCGTCACGACACGGCGTCGAGGACGTGGTGGAACACGTCCCGGGCCGCGACGATGCCGATCGGCCGATCACCGTCCATCACGGGGATGTGGCGGAACCCGCCGACCGCCATCTTGTGGATCGCCACGGCGAGCGAGTCATCGGGCCGCAGGACGACAGGGTCCCGGGTCATCACGTCGCGGACATCGAACGCCTCGAGGCGCTTGTCGGCGAGCTTCAGGACCGCGTCGCGGTCGGTGAAGATCCCGACCAGGCGCTCCTCGTGCATGACCAGCAGACAGTCGACGCCCTCGGCGTGCATCCGGTCGATGGCCTTCCTGACCGGCTCGGTCGGGCCGACGGTCGGCGGCTCGCCGGTGGCGATCGCATCGAGGTGCTCGGACAGGAGCCGGCCCTGGAACGACGACGGGTCGGCCGGGACCTGCGCGACCGACAGGTCGGCGCCGCAGTTCTCGCAGGCGTCCTCGCCGGCATGGTTCTCGAAGCCGCAGGCAGGGCAGCGCATCCCTACTCCTCGGTGACGGTCCAGGTCTCGCCGGCGAAGAGTGCCCGGGTGAGGTCGCCCTCGCCCAGGCGTGTCCGGGCCGCCTCGACCTGCTCGGTCAGGAGGGCGTCGTGGGTCGCCCGGCTGACGTCTCGGATCACACCGACGGGCACCGGATAATCCGGCCACCACATCCGCGACAACATCAGCGCCAGGTAGGGCTCCGGGGCATGGGCGTCGTGGACGAGCAGGTCGGCCTCGGTGATGCCGTCGCCGAGCTCGACGACCTCGGGATGAAGGCCGTTGAGCCGGATGCCCTTGTCGCGGTCCTTCCCGAAGATCATCGGCTGACCGTCCTCGAGGAAGAGCATCCGGTCCTCGCGGACGTCGCGCTCGGTGAAGTCGCGCCAGGCGCCGTCGTTGAAGATGTTGCAGTTCTGGAGGACCTCGACGAAGACCGAGCCCTTGTGGAAGCCGGCCGCGTCGAGGGTCTGCTGGAGGTGCTCCGTATGGGTATCCACGGAGCGCGCGACGAGGCTCGCCTCGGCGGCGATCGCGACCGTCAGCGGGCTGATCGGATAGTCGATCGAGCCGAGCGGCGTCGACTTCGTCTTCTTGCCGAACTCGGACGTCGGCGAGACCTGGCCCTTCGTCAGCCCGTAGATCCGGTTGTTGAACATCACGAGCTTGATGTCGACGTTGCGGCGCATCGAGTGGAGCAGGTGGTTGCCACCGATCGAGAGGGCGTCGCCGTCGCCGGTGATGACCCAGACCATCAGCTCCGGCCGGGTCGCCTTGAGCCCGGTCGCGATCGTCGGGGCGCGGCCGTGGATCGAGTGCATCCCGTAGGTGTTCATGTAGTACGGCAGGCGACCGGAGCAGCCGATGCCGCTGATGAACACGATGTCCTCGCGCTTGTAGCCGAAGTCCGGCATGACCTTCTGGGTCTGCGCGAGGATCGAGTAGTCGCCGCAGCCGGGGCACCAGCGGACGTCCTGGTCGGACACGAAGTCCTTGCGGGTCAGGACCGGCAGCTCGGAGGGGTCGGCAGTCGGGTTCGTCTCGGTCGTCATCGTTCGGTCACCGCAGGTCCGCGAGGACGCGTTCGGCCTCGCGCTCGATCTCGCTGATCTTGAAGGGCTTGCCGCGGACGATGTCGTAGCCGCGGATGTCGATGAGGTAGCGGGCCCGCAGGAGCAGCGACAGCTGGCCGAGGTTCAGCTCCGGCAGCAGCACCGCCCGATAGGCCCGCAGGACGTCGCCGGTGTTCCGCGGCAGCGGGTTGAGATGCCGGACGTGGGCGTGGGCGACCGATCGACCCGCGACCTGGAGCCGCTCCACGGCCGACCGGATCGCGCCGTAGGTCGATCCCCAGCCGAGGATCAGGAGGTCACCCTCCGCCGGCCCGAAGACCTGCAGGTCCGGGATGTCGTCGGCGATGCCGGCGACCTTGGCGGCCCGGAGCCGGACCATCCGGTCGTGGTTGTCGGGGTCGTAGCTGACGTTGCCGCTGACGTCGGCCTTCTCCAGACCGCCGATGCGGTGCTCGAGCCCGGGCGTCCCGGGCACGGCCCATGGCCGGGCGAGGGTCCGCGGGTCGCGCTGGTAGGGCCGGAACGTCGCGAGGTCGGTGTGGTTCTGGCGCTCGATCCGTGGCAGGTCGGCGACATCCGGGATCCGCCACGGCTCCGCGCCGTTGGCGAGGAAGGCATCGGACACGAAGGCGACCGGGGTCATGTAGGTCAGCGCGATGCGGGCGGCCTCGATCGCGTAATCGAAGCACTCGCCGGGCGTGGCGGGGGCCACGATCGGCAGGGGCGACTCGCCGTTGCGGCCGTACATCAGCGCCAGCAGGTCGGCCTGCTCGGTCTTGGTCGGCATGCCCGTCGAGGGCCCGGCCCGCTGGACGTCGATCAGGACAAGGGGCAGCTCGAGCATGATCGCGAGGTTCAGACCCTCGGCCTTCAGCGAGATGCCCGGGCCGCTCGTTCCCGTGAGGCCGAGCGCGCCGCCGTAGGCCGCACCGACCGCCGAGCCGATCGCGGCGATCTCGTCCTCGGCCTGGAACGTCTTCACCCCGAAATGCTTGTAGGTCGACAACTGATGGAGGATGTCGGACGCCGGGGTGATCGGGTAGCTGCCATAGAACAGGTCCCGGTCCGCGAGCTTCGACGCGGCCAGGAACCCGAGCGCCGCCGCCTCGTTGCCGGTGATGTTCCGGTACGTCCCGGGCGGCAGCCTCGCCGGCAGGACGCGGTAATGCGAATGGAAGATCTCGGTCGTCTCGCCGAACGCATAGCCGGCCTTGAGGGCCCGGGCGTTCGCCTCGGCGATGGCCGGACGGGCCGAGAACTTCTGCTCGATCCAGGAGAGGGTCGGATCGAGGCTCCGCTCGTAGAGCCAGAAGACGAGGCCGAGGGTGAAGAAGTTCTTCGTCAGGTCGACCTGCTTCGAGGTCAGACCGAGCCCTTCGGCCGACCGGGCGTTGAGCGTCGAGACCGGGACCTCGAAGACGGTGAAGGCGCTGAGCGTGCCATCGGTCAGCGGGTTGTCGCTGTAGGCGGCCTTCTGGAGGTTCTGGGGCGTGAAGGCATCGCTGTTCACGATGATCGCCGCACCTGGCGGGATGTCTACCAGGTTCGTCTTGAGCGCCGCCGGGTTCATCGCCACGAGGATGTCCGGCTGGTCGCCCGGGGTATGGATGTCGGTCGACGAGAAGCTGAGCTGGAAGCCGGAGACGCCGGGCAGGCTGCCCGCCGGGGCCCGGATCTCGGCCGGGTAGTCGGGGAACGTGCTGATGTCGTTGCCGAAGACGGCCGCGGTCCTGGTGAACTGGGTGCCGGTCAGCTGCATCCCGTCGCCGGAGTCGCCGGCGAACCGGATCGTGACCCGCTCCAGCTCCTCGACGGGGCGCTCGATCGGTGCGGTCTCGGTCACGCGCCCTCCGTCCCGGAGATCGCCTGGTGTGGCCGTGGCGGCAGGTTCAGCAGCTCTTCCGGGAACGACTCGGCGAGGAACCGCAGGATGTCCTGCTGGCGGACGATCCCGGCGAGTCGGCCACCGTCGTCGACGATCGGGACGTTCCGGTAGAGGCCCGTCTGCATCAGCTCGATCGCCTTTCGGACCGAGTCGTCGGGCCGGAGGGTGTTGGGCTCGGTGTTGAGGAGCGCTTCGACCGGCCGAGTCAGCTCGGCGCCCGTCCCGACGAGCTGACCGAACACGTCGCGCTCGGTCAGGACGCCGGCGAGGTGTCCATCAGGGCCGACGACGAGGACGGAGTCCCCGACACCCGAGCGCTGGATCAGCCGGAGGCATTCGGCGAGCGACGTGCCCGGCGGCACGGTCAGCGGCAACCGTCGATTCACGAGCTTCAGGGGTGAATTCGACGACCGACGGCAGGCGCTCCGCGACGGGCCGCTCGGAGATGCTGGTCACGTGCCGCAGTGTACGTCCGAACGCGCGTGACGGGCTCCCGGCCCGCGCCGCGGCCGCCCGCTCCTGTAGCCTCCGGACACCCATGGACCGCTACCGGGCGATCGGCATCGCTCTCGTCCTCGTCTCCGCCTGCGCCTTCGGATCCGGCGCGCTCATCGGCAAGCCGGTCTATGCCCTGGGGGTGGGATGGGTGACCCTGCTGGCCTGGCGATTC
Organism: uncultured Chloroflexia bacterium; assembly: GCA_963729175.1. Lineage (GTDB taxonomy): Bacteria > Chloroflexota > Limnocylindria > Limnocylindrales > CSP1-4 > CAVSMY01. The sequence continues at coordinate 172,610 of CAVSMY010000017.1, forward strand.
ACCGTCGGCGCGGGGCTCTCGTGGGCCTGGCTGTTGGCCCGGCCCGACGGCCGGGCCGTCCTGGTGGCGACCGGTCGGCGGGCCACGCTCGTCGCGCTCGGCCTGGGGATCATCTACGTCGGCAACGCCGGGACCTACTACGCCGCACTCGAAACGGTGCCGGCGTCGCTGGCCGGCCTGCTCGTCTACATCTACCCGGTCCTCGTCGCGGTCCTCTCGATCCGCTACGCCCAGCCCCTCGAGGGACGCCGGCCGTGGATCGCCCTGGCCCTCGCGGTGACCGGCGTGGCCCTGTCGCTCGGCGGGATCCCGGCGGACGCGATGCCGCCCCTCAGCGGGCTCGTGCTCCTGATCGCCTCGCCGGTCATCTACTCGGTATGGATCATCCTCGCGGCGCGGCTCTCGGGTGAGCGGGCCGGGCCGGTCCCGGACAGCCGCTCGTTCGATGAGCCGACGTCCGGCGACCCGGCCGCGGACGAGTCCGAGCGGGCCGCGACGACGGTCTCGTCGGCCGTGATGATGACCGCGACCGCGGCGGTGTTCGTCGGGCTGGCCGCCGTGACCGCGGCGCCGCTGCTGCCGGGAGCGGTCCCGTCCGACGCCTGGCCCGGCCTGATCGCCCTCGGCGTCGTGACGACGTTCGTCGCGATCCAGACCTTCACCGCGGGCGCACAGCGGGTCGGTGCCGCCCAGGCGGCCCTGCTCTCGACGATCGAACCGCTCTACACGATCGTCTTCGCGGCGCTGCTGTTCGGGGAGCGGCTCGCGCCGATCCAGATCGTCGGCGCGGCGCTCATCCTCTCAGCGGTGATCCTCGCCCAGACGTCGCCGGCGGGCGCCGTCCGCGGGCTGCGCTCGAGGTTCCGGCTCGCGGACGAGTAGGCCGAGCGAACCGCGACGCTCGTCCCGGCGCCGAGCGGCTCGGTCAGGCGGCCACGCGGGCTCGCGCCGCCGCGACCGCGGCGCGCGCGCCGTCGGTGACGAACGCGATGTCCGAGCCGAGCCCGACGAACGTGAAGCCGAGTCCCAGGTAGGTGTCGAGGTCCTCGACCTTGCGCAGGAGGATGCCGGGAGCCTTGCCATGGGCCTGGCACGCCGAAACGACCGTCGCGAGCGCCTGCCGATAGCCGGGGTCGTCGAATCGGCCGGGAACGCCGAGCGAGTGCGACAGGTCGGTCGGTCCGACGAACAACACGTCCGCCCCGTCCACGGCGGCGATCGCATCGGCGGCCGCGACCGCCGCGCCGCTCTCGATCTGGAAGATCCCGAGGACCCGGTCGTTGAGGCGCCGGACGTCGGCGTGACCGACTTCGGCCTGTTCGGCCCCACGCGTCCCAAGAGCGAGACCGCGGATCCCACCGGGCGGGTAGCGGAGCCAGGTGACGACTCGAGCGACCTCCTCCGCCGTCTCCAGGCGCGGGATCATGAGCCCCTCCGCGCCGGCGTCAAGAGCCCGTCCGACTCGCAGGCGGGTGCCTTCCTCGGTACGGGTCAGCGCCGCGGTCACCGGCCCACCGAGCGAGCCCGCCGACTCGATCGCGTAGAGATGCGCGGCCAGGGTCGCCTCGGTCGCTGCGCCGTGCTCGAGGTCGACGATGAGCCAGTCGAACCCGGAGCGGGCGAGGATCTCGGCCGCCGACGGCGATCCGAGGCCGACGAACGCCCCGATGACGGTCTCGCCGGCGAGGACGCGCTCGCGGATCCGGGCGCGGCCACGGGCGTGGGGATGGGCGAGAGGCTCGTCGGGCACCGGTCATCTCCTTCGGCAGCGGCAGACCATGATGCCTTTTTTGAACCGATCGGCTGGTGTCACCATCGATAGTCCGTGAAAGCGCCGCAGCCCAGCGGCGCCGAGCCGGAGGTCCGCCCGATGCGGACGCAGCTCGTGCGACAGGCGAAGGCAGGCGAGGAGACGGCCTTCACCGAGCTCGTGGACCTGGATGGAGGCCGCGCCTTCGCCAGCGGCTATCGGATCCTCCGCGACGTCGAGCGGGCGCAGGACGCGGTCCAATCGGCGTTCCTGCTCGCCTGGCGGGAGCTGCCGCGCCTTCGGGACCGGGACCGTTACGAGGTCTGGTTCCACCGGCTCCTCGTCAACGCCTGCTACGAGGAGGCTCGCCGGGAGCGGCGCTGGAGCGGCCGGATCCGGGAGCTGCCGACCGACGGACCGACGGCGCCTGACCTGAATCACGTGTCGGTCGAAGACCGGGATGCGCTCGAGCGGGCGTTCGAGCGGCTGACGCCGGAACATCGGGCGGTCTTCGTCCTGCACCACCACGTCGGCCTGCCGCTGGCCGAGATCGCCGAGATCGCGGGAGCCCGGCCTGGGACCGTGAAGTCCCCGCCTCCACCACGCGACCCAGACGCTCCGGGGTGCGATCGCAGCCGACGCGACGACCTCCGGCGCGGAGGTGCGGACGGCATGACGACGATGCGCCGATCCCGATCTCGTCCTCGGCGCCTGGCTCTCTGCGGGCCCGGTTCAGACCTCCCACGGAGACGCGGACGTCGATCCTGGCCGCCCTCGCCGGCACCCACCAGCGTCAAGTGACCCGCCTATGGTCGCGACGACGCCGCGCCGACGTCTCGGAGGCGAGCCATCCGAGCTGGCCGCGGCGACCGGGCGAGCCGCCGCGGGCTCGTTCTCCTCCTTGCCGCGCTCGGAGCCCTCATCGTCCTGCTGTTGGCGGTCGCGTTCGGCGGGGGCACCCGTCGCTCGGACCCGCCTACGTCCCGGTCTCCGTCTCGGTCACCGTGCGGTCACGCTCTCGGCTCCGGCGCCGTCCGGCGCGGCGTCGTTCGTCTCGACGACGTCGCTCGGGACGGTCAACTGGACCGGGTACGAATCGGACGTTCGCATCTACGCCTGGGACGAACTGGGCGGCCTGATGCTCGGCTCAGGATGACCAGGGCGCGACCTTCACCTCAAACGATGGCATCACACTGGACACCGAACGCCGACCCGATCCTGGCGACGTTCGATCACATCGTCGGGGCCGGGTCGACATGCACTCTCGGGATTGGTCGGGGCCGCCGGTGGCGGAACGATGATGGGTCCCATCTCGTATCGCCAGGTCATCGCGAAGTTCCGTCCGACGAAGCCGATCGAGCCCGCTCTGTATCGAGGCGTGCCGGGGGTCGCTGGTGACAATTACGTTGCCCGCGACCGCACCGGAGCTGCCGCAAGGACTGGCCCTCTCCGGACCGCGGCTGCTCGATGCGGTCGCCCTCGGTGACGGCGACTGGATCGTGCCCGCCAGTCATCTCGTCTACGTCCATGACGGGTGACATCCACGGGAAGTTCCCGTGGACCGGCCCCGATGGCACCGAGACGCAGACGGATCCGTGGCCGATCTGGGACCAGTCTGCCAAGCGCCTCGACATCTGGCAAGCCGGCATCGAGCAACGATGGAAGGATCGCGACCCTGCGCGTCACCATCGGCGATGGCCGGCCGAGGGCGATCGACTTCCGGGACGACGTCACCGGCAAGCTCGTGCATCGGATCGACGGCGTGCCACCCGGATGGACGCCGGAGGCATCGCTGTCCTGGATCCGCGGCTGGGGTCTGGATCATGAGGTCCTGATCGTGAGCCGTGACGGCAGGATCACGACCGAAGCGCCGCCGTGGCCACGGGGCCAGCAGGCCTCCGAGATGCCGGTGACCGCGTTCAAGGACAGCTACTTCGCGACGTCCTTCACGATCGCGGACGAGGGCTATGTGGCCTCGGCCTTGCATCTGTGGCAGTCCGACGACGGCCACGCCTGGCGCGACATCGAGGGACCAGCCCTTCCCGAGGCGACATTCGACTACGCCGAAGTGACCAGCGGGCCTGAGGAACTCCTCCTGCGCGTCAATGGGTCGACGACCCAGACGGTGTGGGCCTCCGCTGACGGCATCGAGTGGACACGCGCGATGGACGACCCCGACCTCATCGCTCCTCCGGAGCCGACCGAGTTCGGATGGCTGATGCCCGGCTATCGCACCGCGGCGGTCTCCGGAGCCGGACTGTCCTGGGAGCGCCTCGACCTGCCCCCGCTCACAGGCGAGCCGAGCCTCACGTCGGCGAACGGGCTCCTGATGTTCGGGCCCGACCAGGAAGGCGACAGGTACGTCACCTGGGTCGGGACGCTCGAGCGGTGACGGACGGGCTGCAGCCGATCGCGGCGCGGCGCCTCCCTGCGCTGGCGGTCGTCGGCGCGGCCGTCGTCATCGTCGCGGCCGCCATCCTGCTTGATCGCCCCGCGGCGACGGCTCCCGTCCTCGAAGGGCCATCGTCACCCATCCCGACGAGCGTCGCGGGCGCCTCGCCGAGCGCCGTGCGCCCAGCCCCGCCTTCAGCGATCGCCGCGTCGCGAGCTGGTGGTGTCGTCCAGCCGAGTCCATCCCCGGTCGCGCCGCCGACCCTGGCTACGGGTCACCGGTCGATGGGTATCGGCTGCCGCTCCCGGCTGGGTGGACAGCGACCCTGGCGACCGAACGCTGGACGGCTCCGACTCCGCGCCATCGCAGAGTGCCGTCGACGTCTTCCGTCGAAGGCAAGGTCACGTTCTCGGTCAAGGCCGTGCCGTGGGAGCGGATCGAGCGACCGGACGACGAGCGGATCGCCAGCGACGTCCGGCCACCCAAGCGAGTCAAGCTGGTGAACCGATGGCACAAGCATTGCCTGCACGAGCGAGCTAGCGGCTGGGACCACGACCGTCCACGCTCCGGTGGACGTCGCCTGGTCCGACGGCACGGTCGCTGGTCAGCCGGCGCGCGTCCGGACCGCCTGCGGGACGAAGGATGTCGTGCTGGTGGCCGTCGGGTCCGCGTACGTCGTCGAGATGGACGACTCAGAGACGAAGGGGTCCTTTGACGAGTCCACGTTCCGATCGGTGGCGGAGAGCGTCATCTTCCCCGCTTCGGACACCCGGCGTCTCATCTCGCCGGTGCTCGGATACTCGATCAGCATCCCCGCCACGTGGCAGCGAGAGGAGGCCAGTGGCCTCTGGTCGGGTCGGGGCTATTGGGCTGACGGCGATGCGGTCGACAGGTTCGAACCGATCCAAGCGCCCTACGCAAGCTTCATCGTCACTGCCGGTGCCGTTCCATCCGCAACGACGATCGAGCGCTGGGTCGCCGATCACCTCCCGACACGACGGGAGGACCGGACCCAGGGGGACCACCACCATTGCGAGTATCGAAGCTCGCGTTCCGTGCAGACACTGGAAGGGGGCGCGCAGGCGGTCTGGGGTCGGTCGATCGTCGCCGGGCACCTCGGTCTGCTGCGATCGGGCTGCGGGTTCGTCGACGGTGCTGTGATCGTCGGCGGGCGCGCCTACGTCATGTCGAGCTTCACCGGCAAGGACCTCGGGGCAGATCTCGGGGCATTCCGGGCAGTCGCCCGACACGATCACGTTCGCGTCCGAAGGGGACGCAGCCCGCGACACCTTCGTGTCAGAGCGATACGGCTTCTCGACCTCGGTACCCGTGACCTGCGACGCAGGATCCGCGAGCGAACCGTGGATCGAGGGGAGCGCGATCGCGGAGGACGCCACCAGCGACAGGATCTGCGGGGACCAGCCGTTCAGAGTCATCTCATCAAAGATCCCGGCCGGGGTCGGACCTGCTCACCTGGGGCGCCTCATCGATCCGCGCAGCAGGTTCCGCTCGTCCTGCGACGACGTCTCGTGGACGCTGCGACCGATCGTGGAGCTTGATGTCTATGCCTGGACCGAGTGTGGTGCCATCGACGGCATGACCGAGGCCGGCGGCCGAGCGTACTTGATGACCCTTGGCGCCTCGGGTGACAGTGACCAGCCGTCGTGGGCGCTGTTCGACGCGTTCGTCGCGTCGCTGTCGTTCGCGCCTTCGACCGCGCCCGCCTAGCAGGTCACGTGCAGGACCGCCGTGACCTCGTCGTGGTCCACGCCTCGAAGCAGGAGACAGGCCTCCTCGGTCCGCACGACAACGAGCTCGATCTCACGGCTGGCCGCCTCGTCGAGGATGTCATCCGCGCGATCGGCAGCTGACCGTTCGCCCCGGTGCCGATGATGAGGCGGCGACCTGACCATGGAATTTGCTCGGCCAAGGTGAGCGGCGTGTGGCCGTAGCGCGCCCGGAGCGGCTTGGAGGCCTTCTTGCGGCGCTTCGAGATCTCGTCCGCGCTCGATGACGACGTCGTGGTCGAACCGCTCGCCGTCGATCTCGATCTCTCCGAACCGGATGAGTCGCGCGTCCATCGTTCCGCCCCCACGGTATCGAAGACTGGATCGCTCAGTCCGGGAAGGCCTCCGGGCCACGCTCCGCGAGGCGGCGGACTTCCGCGTCCGCCGTCTCGCCGGTCGGCGGCAGCCAGCTGAACGGGTAGGCCGGATCGTCGAGCTCCATCGCCTGACGGGTGATCCTCAGGGGATGGAAGGTGTCGACCATGACCGCCAGCTCCTCGGTCGCGTCCTTGCCGATCGACGCCTCGACGGTCCCCGGGTGCGGCCCGTGGGGGATGCCCGCTGGATGGACCGTGAACGACGCGATCTCGACGCCACGGCGGCTCATGAAGTTGCCGGCGACGTAGTAGATGACCTCGTCGCTGTTGATGTTGCTGTGGTTGTACGGCGCCGGAATCGCCAGCGGGTGGTAGTCGAACTTCCGCGGCACGAACGAGCAGACGACGAAGTTCCGGGCCTGGAACGTCTGGTGGACCGGCGGCGGCTGATGGACCCGGCCGGTGATCGGCTGGAAGTCGGCGATGTCGAACCGGAACGGCCAGAGGTAGCCGTCCCAGCCCGACGACGTCGAACGGATGGTGGCGGTAGTGGTAGGCCGTGATCCGGTCCGATGAGCGGACGTCGATGACGAACTCGCCATCGTCGGACCGCGGCGGAGCGAGCTCGGGCGCATGGAGGTCGCGCTGGCTGTACGGCGAATGCTCCAGCAGCTGGCCGTAGTCGTTCCGGTAGCGCTTCGGCGGTTCGATCTCCGACGGCGCCTCGAGATACAGGATCCGCTGCTCGCTGCCTGCATCCGGGTCGAGGCGCCAGGTCGTCCCGATCGGCAGGACCAGGTAGTCGCCCGGGCCATAGGCGATCGGGCCGAAGATCGTGTCGCAGATCCCGGTCCCTTCGTGGATGAACAGCATCTCGTCGGCGACACCGTTGCGATAGAACCGGCCCTCCGGCATCGGTCCGGCCGGCCGGACGACGCCGAAGACGACGTCGCTGTTGAAGTACAGCGGCACCCGGCCGGTGATCGCGTCGCCGCGCGGCTCGAGCCCGCCGGTCTTCGTCAGGCGGTGGCGGTGGAGCCCGTCATCGGCCGCCTCGAGCTCGACGCGCGCGCCCGGCTCGATCCGATGCGTCTGGGTCGGCGGGACCAGGTGGTACAGGAGCGAGCTGCGGCCGCTGAAGCCCTCGACGCCGAACAGCTCCTCGGCATAGAGCGACCCGTCGGGCGCCCGGTGCTGGGTATGGCGCTGGCGCGGCACCGACCCACGCTGGACGTAATACATCGAGCGACCGGCCTCCTCGCGTCGTGGCGTGAGGAGGCCAGTCTAGGTCCGCGACCCGTCGCCCCGCTGCGCACCGGTCAGCCCCTCGCGACGGCGATCCGTGCCACAGCTCGCTCGCCGAAGACCACGCTCTGGCGGGCCTGACTGGGCGGCTCGTAGCGCACCACGACCGGGTCGCTGAGGACCGGGATGTCGATCCAACCGTCCACGGTCGTACCCAGCGACAGGGGGCCGGTCGGGAGGAGCGGTCGGGGACCCCGGGTCGTCGACACGGGTCCACCCGACACGAATGTCGCGCCGGTGCCGTCGGGGACTCCTTCGTTCGACCACTGCCAGTCGGCGGGCGACAGGACGGCTCCCGGACCGGTCACCGTCACGCGCATCCGGACATCCACCGCGAGCGGGACGATCACGAAACGGTGGGGCGGGCCGCCACGCCCGAAGACCGCGACGACGTGGACGTCCATGCACGGCACGCCGGCACACAGGACCGAGAAATCGCTGCCCGGGCCCAGGTAGACCCGATCGATGGCGGACGCATCGGCCGGACGAAGGTGGACCGTGTCGAGGATCTGGCGGACCATCCCCGCGTCGACGTCGCCATCGAGCCGGAAGTCGTACCCTCGGCCGCCCGCCGTCACGACGACGTCGTAGCGACGTCCGTGGCCGATCCCGGTCTGACCGCTCGGATCGGCGCATCCGCCGAGGATGGTCGTCGCCGGCAGCGCCTCGATCGTGAAGGTGTCGTCCGTCGCGCCAACGCAGGCCGACAACCCGAGCGCCGCCGCATACGCCCGGACCCATGTATCCGGCGTCTGAGCTCGGAGCGGTTGCGACGTGCCGGTGAACCGGACCCCGCCTCCTCCAGCGACGTCGAGGGACGGCGACCCGTATCGGAGGCCGGTCGAGCGCCATGACGCGCTTGCCGGGGTCACGAGCCAGTCCCCCGGGACCGAGACGGCGTAGCCGAAGTGCGGTGAGGCGAAGACCGTGCCGATCCCGCCGCCGAAGATGTCCGAGGTCGCCAGGCTCGGGGCGGCGCCGGCCGGCGGCGAGACCGCGGCGCTTGAGGCGGACACGGGTGGGGGGACGGTGGACGAGGACGACAGCGACGAGGCGGCAACCGAGGGAGACGACGTCGGCGTCGATGCGCAGCCGGCGACGATCGACACCGTCGCGAGGAGGGCCATGACGACTCGACAGACAGCCGCTCGTCCGAGACCCGCATCGCCGGTCATAGGTCGCCGCCGATCGTCGACGCGTCGGCGACGACGTGCATGACCCCGCGACGGTCGACTTGACGAT
>CAVSMY010000018.1:0-113225 GCA_963729175.1 uncultured Chloroflexia bacterium
ACGGAGCCGCGCTGGACGTAGTACATCGAGCGACGGCCTCCTCGCGGGTGAGGAGGTCAGTCTAGGGTCGTCAGACCCGACCTGTCCGGGTCGACGCTGGCGACGCCAGGCGACGTCGCAGGCGTCTGTCGCGACGACCTTCGGATGTGCCCATCGGCGTGACCGACCGGCGAACGAGGAGATGCCTCAGCCGGCGAACACAGAGATCTGACGACTGCCCGCTCCCCGTCCGCGACGCTCTGGCGCGTGTCGTCCTTCGGGTCATATCGGATGGCACCCACACCGAAAGGCATGGGGACATCGATCCAGCCGTCGACGGACGACCCGGATGGGAGAGGACCCGGTATCAGAGCCGGGCCCGGGACCGGATGCGTGGCAGAAGTCGAACGAAGGGCGATGCTGTTCTCGAAGCCGCCGAATGTGTCCGCCCAGACCCAGTCGGACGGGTCGACCGCCGCGCTCGCGCCGGTCGCCGTCATCCGGACCCGGAGATCGACGTGGAAGTCGCTCACCCGATGCCCGGGGCCACGTGGGACCCACGCCCTACGACAGAGACGACCTCGACGTCCATGCACGGCTCGCCCGAGCAGCGAACAGTGAAATGACTCCCGGGTCGGACCTCGATGGGTGCAATCCGCGGGCGTCGTCGGGCTGAAGCTCGACCGTCGAGAAGACCACCCGTGCCGTCGAAGCATCGACCTTTCCGTCGAGTCGGAAATCTAGCCCGATCGCCCGCGACGACGACGAGGTCGAAGTGGCGGCCTGACGCGGAGCCACCCGGGGATGAGCCGTCCGTGCAGCCTCCCAGGACAGTCGTCGCTGGGAGTCCATCGACCGAGAAGCCCGCGGCCGTCCCGCCGCTGCAGCCGCCTCCTTGGACCGATGCCTTGTAGGCCGAGATCCAGGCCTCGGGACTGGAGCCCCGGAGCGACTGCGAGGAACCCGAGAACATGACGTCCGGGCCCGCGGCCTTGTCGAGCGACCACGAGTCGCCGGGGAGGTCGGTGCCCTGCCAGTCGACCGTCGCCGGGGAGACGAACCAGTCCGGCGGATCGAGACGCTGAACCCGAGATGGTCGGACGTGAATACGCGCGTCGGACCGCCGAGGAGGCCCGCCGGCGAAGGACTCGGGATGACGCCTGAAGACGCTGATGGCGCAGGCGCGTTCGAGGCAGGCGCAAGGCCGGACGGCGTCGGAGAAGCGGAAGAGATCGTTTCCGGGGTCGACGATGGGACGGGCGTCGAGGCACACGCGCCGACGATGGCGACGACGCACGCCGGGAAAAGCAAGACCCCGCGCCGAGGCCCGAGTCCCCTTCTCATGGCTGCCACGCCGCCCAGGCGCCACCGCGCCCGCTCACCCCCGAGGTCACGGTGGTCCGCTCACTCCCGTCGGGGTGGACGATCTGCAGCGACCCCATCGACACCGCCAGCAGCCACGCACCATCCGGTGACCAACGGCCGCAGCAACCACGCAGCGCGTCGGACTGCGAGACGACATCGCCGCCCGCATCGATCCCGTTCTCGTTCGTCGGATCAAGGACGAGGAGCCGAACGCCTCCTTGATACCCCTCGTCGAAGACGAGCTTCGTCCCATCCGGCGACCATCCGACAGCCGTCGGTCCAGGTCCGGACCAGACCCTCGTTCGTTCGCCGGTCCGGACGTTGAACACGACGACCGACGAGGTCGGCTCGCCCTTCCATGAGCCGCCTGCGACCACGTATGCGACGCGCCCGCCGTCCGGCGAGACCGCCGCGCTGTCGGCGAACTGGAGGCTGACCTCGCCGGCGACCTGGACAAGCCCGCTGCCATCAGGGTCGACCACGTAGAGCGCGTGGGCGTCCCCGTCCCCGTGCGAACGGGCGAACAGGATGCGACTTCCGTCGGCCGACCAGGCGATGGGGGAGTCCATGGCTCCCTCGACGCTCGTGACTCGTCTGAGCTGGCCGCCGCCTGTCGACGCGCCGACATAGATCCCGGACCGGTGGGCATCGCCATCGTCCCAGCCGCCGAACGCGATCCGCGTTCCGTCCGGCGACCACGCGCCAGGGCGGAGCGATAGGCCCGCATCGACCGGCCCAAGACGTGCGAGTGGGCTGCCGTCGAGTCCGACGACCTCCCCCTCGACCCGTCCGTCCGTCGTGTCGATGGTCATGAGCAGCGCCTGCCCATCGGGCCGCCACGCCGCGGACGTACCCGGCCCGACCGGATGGTCATCGGACCCGTCCAGCCGGACGATGTGGACCGTGGGAGCGTCGTTCTCCCAGCGCGAGAACGCGATCCAGCCGGCCGGCAGGTCGGCCGGTACAGCCCTCGGCGAGACCGCCGGGTGGCTGGGCGGTGGAGCGAACGTGTGACCCGGCCCGAACGGCGCCGACGAGCCGGCTCCGGCCGACGGGATCGAGCTCGACCCGACTGAAAGCGCACTCGCCGCCGAGGCCTGGGGGCTCGGAGCCGTCGCTCCACTCCCGCAGGCTGCCACGAGGGCCGCCACGATCGCTGATGTCAAGAGCGCGGACGCCCGGATCGTCGTCATCGGACCATCACCTCGCCTTCGCCCAGTCGCCCCAGCTCGCCTGGTCGGCGAGCCGCGCGACGCCTCCCCCGTCGACCGCCACGGCATCGAGCTCGGAGGCCGCATCGCCGTTCTCGGATGGGGGCCAGTGGAGCGTCATCAGGACGGCGTCGTCGGAGCTCCACCGGACCGCCGAGTCCTCACCGGGCGCCGTGGTGACCCGGCGGTCGTGGCTGCCGTCTGCATCGGCGACCCAGACGTCGAGATGGAGGGCATCGCCGCGGACGGAGCGTGAGAAGGCGACGTGCTCGCCATCGTTCGACCAGACCGGATGGCTCGCCCCCGCGATGACCTGGCGTCGGTCTGACCCGTCCGCGTCGACCATCCAGATCGCACCATCGCAGGCTGTCGCTGGCTGGCAGCCGGACCAGTAAGCGAGAGCGCCATCGGCCGGCGACCAGGAGATGTCCAGCTCCTGGTCCTGTGGCGAGGTCGTGATGCGGTGTGATCGACCGCCGTTGACCGGAACGATCCACATGTCCCAGTCGGGGTCCTTCGACCCGCCGCCGATATTCCAGTACTCCTTCGACCGCCAGCTGTCGGGCGTCCGGCGACCAGACGACCTGGCCGACAGACCGGATCGGGCTCGGGACGGCCAGGCGCCGGACGATGCCGCCATCAGGTCGACGGATCGTCAGCGCCGTACCGCCAGAGCCACGGTCTTCCGTGACGGCCAGGAGATCGTTCGCGGCGACCAGTAGTAGGAGACGTTGGCTCCGTCGATCCGACCGATGCGTCGACCATCGCGGTCGAGGTATCTCGACGCGCATCGTGTCGTCGGAGGTCACCTTCTCGACGGCGAGGTAAGTCCCGGAGGCGGACCAGTCCCCGCCGTAGTCGACGGCCTTCTCGAGCAGACGAGGAGCGGCCCCGTCAGGACCTGCCATGAAGATGTCGCTGGCGCCCGTCTGCCACGGCCCGGGAGGCGTCCGACGGAACAAGAGCGGTCCGTATGACGAAAGGATCGGCGGCGTGCCCGGTCCCGTCGGCTGCCCCGGCACATAGCCGGCGACTGTGTACCGCCCGACGGCCGGAGGCTCACTCGGAGCGGCGGATGGCACGACGGACGACCCTGCCGCGATCGAAGCGACGGGGCCCGATGAGGAGGCGGGCGTGGCCGCGACCTGGGCGCCCGTGGACGGCGAGGCGAGCGGTGCGGTCGCGCGAGCATCGGACGCGCAAGCGCCGACTATGACCACGACCATGGCGAGCATCGAGACGTTTCGAGCCATCGATCAGCCCCCCAGACTCGAGGCATCGGCGACGACATGGAAGATCCCGCGTCGGTCGATCTTCGCGATGGTGTTGCAGCCGGTGTTGACGAGCAGTCCACCGTCGGCGTCGATCGCGATCGCGGACGGGCCGCTGAGCGGCGTGTCGATCGCCCGCATCCCGTCCACCGGGACGCAGGCGTCCTCGCCGGTCCCGGCGATCCGGACCAGCGTTCCGTCGGGCCGGATCGCCCGGACCATGTTGCATTCGGCCTCGGCGAAGTACAGCGTCCCATCCCATCCGAGGTCGAGGCTGTTCGGGTTCTGGATCGGCGCAGCCGTGGCGGGTCCGCCTTCTCCGGTGCAGCCGAGCTCGCCGGTGCCGCCGATCGTCGTGATCCGTCCGAAGGCGTCGACTCGTCGGATGCGCGCGTTGTTCTCGTCGGCGATGTATCGCACGCCGCCCCAGGCCGGAGCGACATCCAGCGGGCGGTTCAGCATCGCGTTCGTGGCGCGCCCGCCGTCACCCGAATAGCCGCGAACGCCGGTCCCGGCGACCGTCGTGATGATCCCGTGTGTGTCGACCTTGCGGATCGCGTCGTGGTCGCGGTCGGCGATGTAAAGGTTCCCCGCGAGGTCGAGCTCGATGCCCCACGGGGCATCGAAGCCGGCCTTGAGCGCGGGCCCGCCGTCGCCCGCGGCCGGCCCGACCCCGTCGGTCCAGCCCGCGTCGTAGCCCTCGTAGAGCGGCCCGACGCCGGCGATCGTGGTGACGATGCCGCGGCGATCGATCCGCCGGATGACGTCGTTGAGGTGGTCTGCCACGAGGAGTCGACCCGGCCGGGTCGAAGACGAGGCCCATCGGGCAGCCGAAGTGGGCGAGCAGCGCCGGTCCGCCGTCACCGGAGTAGCCGTTGTCGAAGCCGCCATCTCCGGCACCGGCGAAGACGCTGCCATGCCCCCGCTGATCGAAGCGATAGATGCGAGCGTTGCCGCAATCGGACGTGTAGATGGCGCCGTCGGGACCACGGACCAGCTCTCCGAACCCCGGGACGTCGAACGTCCCGAACGTCTGCGGCAGGTGCGAGCCCCAGCCGTGGGCGGTCATCGCGGCAGGAGCGGCAGCGACCGCACCGAGCGCGAGGATGGACGTGGTGGCCAGTGCGAGGGCGCGCCGAACGAAGGACGTGGACATCAGAACCCCCTGTCTGTGTGTGTGGCTCGGAGGTCGGAGGCTCCCCCCAGAGAGCCCTCCGACCAGGACGTCAGAGGCTGATCACGGCGAGTCGACCGCGGAGGCTGGATCGAGCGTCACCGACGCCATCAGGGCGTCCATCAAGGGGCGCTCGACGAGGCCGTCGAGGGTGAAGGAGTAGCCGCGGCCGCCCGTTGCGACCACGATGTCGAAGTACCGTCCGCCGTCCGCGACCACGCTCTCGATGGTGAAGGCGCCGTCGGTCTGGACCCAGCCTTCCGTGGATCCGACCGTGATCCGTGGCAGATGGGCAGGTGCCCCCGCGCAGTCGGTGCCTGGGCTCTCGTAGAGGCTGCAGTAGTGGACGACCCAGTCCTCGGGCGTCTGCCCGGGCGCCAGCGGCTGACTTCCGACGACCAGGCGCGCAGTCGTCCCCTGGAGGACGTCGAAGGTGGGGTCACCGTAGTTGACGATCGACCCGGCCGCGGCCGAGGTGCTCGCGGGCGTGGTTGACCAGCCGTCGGGATACGCGATCGAGTAGCCGAGCCTCGGCGAGATGAAGTGCTGCGTCAGGGCTGGGGCCGGCGAGGGCGATTGCGCAGCCGTTGGGTCGAACCTGATGGTCGTGAGGACGCGCTTGAACTGCTCGGGCGTCATGTGCTGGCTCGTGTCGAATGTGCCGTTGCCCCACGTGAAGACGTAGACGCGACCGCCCGACTCCGCGACCACCTCCGCCGCGTTGCACATCTGCTGCCACCGGCCGGTGACATCCCCGACGGTGACACTCGGCCATGTCGAGATATCGCCGCCCCGGCAGGCGAGACTCAGGCCGCCGGCATTGGCCTGGAAATCGACGAGCCACTGGTCGAGGGTCTGGCCGGGCGCAAGTGGCTCCGACGCGCCGGTCAGTCCGGTATCCGTCCCGGTGATGTCGAACTCGTCCACAACGAGAGAGCTGTTGTCGGGTCCGAACCAGGTGAGGGTGGCCTGCCGCGTCACCCAGTCGGGCGCGATGCTCATCGAATAGCCGTATCGGTCGGACACGAAGGTCGTGGACAGATCGAACGATGCAGGCGGCGATGGAGGTGGCGTCGGACTCGAATCGTCGGGGCTCGGGGACAGCGTCGGGCTGCCAGGGCTGGGGCTGACCGGACCAGGGCTGGCGATAGCCGGTGACGGCTGATCCGACCGGTGATCGGTCGTCCCGCCACTGAGGAGGACGGCGCCACCGACCGCGCCGGCGGTGATCATGGCCGCGACCGCAAGGAGCCGCGTCGTCCTGCCGGCGCCGGAGAGCGGCCACCGGGCGAGCTGCTTTCGGTCCTGGTTCGTCGCGGCGATCCGCGACAGGGCGGCTTCCACGGCCGCCTCCGGAGCCTTCGTCGGGCCGGCCTCGATCCAGGCTCGCGCGGCCCGCTCGAGCGACTGATCGTCGTTCATGCGAGACGCCCTCCCTGGACCGACGGTTCGGGCTCCGCGGCGAGCGCCGCCCGGAGGCCCTGCATGGCGTAGTGGAGACGCGACCTGGCTGTCCCGGCGGGGATCTCGAGGATCTCGGCGATCTCTACCAGGGGCAGACCGACGTAGTGATGGAGGACGAAGACCGCCCGCTGCTCGATCGGCAGCCGTCGGAAGGCTCGCTCCAGCTCGTCGCGATCGATCACGGCACGCGTGTCATCGAAGGCCGCCGGCCCGTCGACCGGCAGGACCCGGACGTTCGCCCGCCAGCTCCGAGCGCGACCGGCCTCGTCGTAGCACGCATGGACCAGGATCCGGTGACACCAGGCCTCGAACCGTTCCGGCTCGCGGAGGTTCGGCAAGCGTCGCCAAGCCAGGACGAGGGCGTTCTGCAGTGCGTCCTCGGCGAGACCCGGGTCGCGCAGGATCCGCTGGGCCACCGCATACAACGAGTCGCTCACCTGATGCACCAGGATCGCGAACGCGTCACGGTCTCCCCGCTGAGCCTGCTCGACCAGGTCTCGATCCACACCTGACCTCCACCCCCCCACCGGTCAGTCCGGTGCGGACACCCACTATGACGGGGCTCCGACGCCCGAACGTTCATCGGTCCGGCCCGGCTTGGCTCGCCCAGGGCCGGCGGGATGCCCGACGGAGAGATTAGTTCCCGGCCGGGCCGGTCCAGGTCGGCCGTCTACTCGCTGGGCGAGTGACCCGACCGACCGCGGCGTCCTTGATCTCGGCCGGCCCGACCTCTGCCGCTCGCCCGCTCGCCGGGCGAGTGACCCGACCGACCGCGGCGTCCTTGAGCTCGGGCGGCCCGACCTCCA
Organism: uncultured Chloroflexia bacterium; assembly: GCA_963729175.1. Lineage (GTDB taxonomy): Bacteria > Chloroflexota > Limnocylindria > Limnocylindrales > CSP1-4 > CAVSMY01. Next base: position 7,271 of record CAVSMY010000018.1, read on the forward strand.
CCTCTTGTTCACTCGCTGGGCGAGTGCCCGACCGATCGGGGGCATCGACCCCGACCGACCCGCGGACGATCGGCGTGGCGAGGCCACCTACACTCGGCGGCATGAGCTCGAGCTTCCCGGAGGAGGAGTTCCGGGCGGTCCTGACCGGCGAGCATCCCGGCCTCGTCCGCAACCGACCCTTCTTCCTGCGGCTGCCGAGCCCGCCCCGCTGCAAGCTGTGCGCCGCGCCTTTCGCGGGACCAGGTGGCGCGATCCTCCGTCATGCCGGGTTCGCCCGGTTCGAAGGCAACCCGGCGCTCTGCCGGAACTGCCTCAAGACCTTCGAGAAGTGGGGTGTCGGCGGCGCGGAGATCCCGGTCTCGCTCCTGTTCGCCGACATCCGCGGCTCGACCGGCCTCGGCGAGCGGCTGAGCCCGATCGACCTGAGCCGCCTGCTCGACGGCTTCTACCGGGTCGCCAGCGCGGCGATCCTCGACCACGACGGCATCGTCGACAAGCTCGTCGGAGACGAGATCATCGGGTTGTTCATCGGTGGGACCGCTGGGCCACGGCATACGGCGGCGGCGATCGAGGCGGGACGGGCCTTGCTGCGAGCGGTCGGTCGAACGGACGCGAGCCCACTCGGACCGATCCCGGTCGGCGCCGCCGTCCACACCGGGATCGCCTTCGTGGGAACGGTCGGCGCGGCCGGCGCTGCGACCGACTTCACCGCCCTCGGTGACCCGGTCAACACGACCGCACGACTGGCGTCGCTTGCGGCGGCCGGCCAGCTCCTGGTGTCGCGCACGTCGGCCGAGTCGGCAGCGATCGACACGGTGGGACTGGAGCACCGGACGCTCGAGATCCGCGGCCGGACCGAGTCGGTCGACGTGTTCGTCCTGACCTGACGGCGGCCACGTCCCGGGCGCCCAGCCCGCGGCAGCCAAGATGGAACAGTTCGACCGATGCGGTCGCCATACCCCACGAACGCGGTCATGATGGCCGCGGAGAGAGGGGCCAGCGTGGACCAGCGAAGCCTCGTCGAGCGGGCGCGGGAGGGCGATCATGACGCCTTCGCCGTTCTTGCCGGCGCGGCGATCGCGCGGCTGGACGCGGCGGCCCGCCTGATCATCCGGGATCGCGATCTCGCACGGGACGCGGTCCAGGATGCGCTGGTGAGGGCGTGGCGTGACCTGCCCGGGTTGCGCGACCCGGACCGGTTCGACGCCTGGCTCCACCGGCTCCTGGTGAATGCCTGTATCGACCAGACCAGACGGCGCCATCGACGGGTGATCGAGGTCGAGCTTGACCTCGTGGACTTCCCACACGGCAGCGTCGTCGACGCGTTCTCGCTCATCGACGATCGCGACGAGCTGGATCGGGCCCTCGGCTGGCTCGAGCCAGAGCAGCGCGCCGTCATCGTCCTCCACTACGTCCTCGGGATGTCCCTCGCCGACGCCGCTGCGTCGCTGGGCGTCCCGACCGGGACGTTCAAGTCGCGGCTCAGCCGCGCGATCGGCGCACTGCGCGCGGCGCTCGAGGCCCAGGCCCGGGCGTCCGCGCTGGAGCCCACGGGGAGGCGGACACCATGAGCGGCATCGACCGGTTCGATCGCCGGCTTGGAGACCGCCTGCTCGACGTGGCCGCTCCTCTCACCTCCGACTATCTCGATGACGTCCTGGCCGCGACCGCCCGCACGCGGCAACGGTCCGCCTGGACGTTCCCAGGAAGGTGGTTCCCCGTGACCGAGATCGCCACCCGACCAGTGGTCGGGCCGTCGCTCCCGTGGCGACCCATCGCGATCGTGCTCGTGGTCGTCGCCGTCATCCTCGCCGCAGTCGCGGCCGTGTTCGTCGGCTCGCACCGTCTGCCGGCCCCGTACGGACCCGCCAGGAACGGCGTGATCGCCTACGAGCATGCCGGCGACATCTACACGTACGATCCGGCGACCCACACCAGCGCGCTCCTGGTGGGCAGCCCGGACGCCGAGACGGGACCCCAGTGGTCGCTCGACGGCACGAAGGTCGCCTTCGTGCGCCAGGACGGAGCGTCGGTCCATGGCCGGCTGTTCGTCGTGGGCCGGGACGGCCGCGCCCCGATCGCGATCACCCCGGAGCCGACGGATGTGGACGCGTATGCCTTCTCGCCCGCCGGCGACGAGATCCTCTACACCTTCGTCGATTTTAGGGGTGGACTGAGCCTGGCCGTCGCCAAGGTCGATGGCAGCGACACCCGTGTGATCGATGTCGGGATGCGGGTCAACGACCCGTCGTATCGACCGACCGACGGTCGGGAGATCCTGTTCGTCGGCCGGGCCACGGCTGAGGACAACGGCGGGCTCTATGCCGTCGATGTCGCGACGGGGACCGTTCGAACCATCGTCGAGCCGTCAAGCGCCTGGCACATCGGCGCCCCGACGTGGTCTCCCGATGGCTCCCGGTTCACGTACACGAGGTGGGATCCCAGCGTGGACTTCACCGAGACCGCGAACCAGCATCTGGTGATGGCGGATGGGACCGGGGATCGGACCCTGGCCCTCGACCCGACCGCGGCCTGGCACATCGGGACCTGGTCCAACGATGGCACCCGGCTGCTCGATTTCGGGACCGGCAAGGCCGGCCACGAGAAGGACTTCTATGGGGTCGTCTACGCGGTCGACAGCGGCGAGTCCGTCATCCTCGCCCGCCCGTCGGCCGCGGCGGTGATCGCCGACGGCGCCTGGTCGCCCGACGATCGATCGATCCTCGGGACGCCGGTCGATGCCCAGGACGAGCCACTTCCTCCTGTCGTCTGGGATGCCACCACGGGCGCGGTCACTCCCGCGCCGTACGACGGCGCCTGGCAGCGCCTCGCCCCGTAGGACATCGGGGGACCGGGTCGAGCGATCACCGGGGAGCGCAGCTCCCGGAGTCGCCCGACCCGGTGATCACCTCGTCGCCGGGCTGGATCCGACGGCCGGCGGGACACGCCGGTGCACCGACGCACCGGGGCGCCGACGCGGTCGCCCGCGTCAGGCGCCGCCGGGCCGCGCCACGATCGGCGTCCGAAGCTCCCCGAGTCGCTCCACCCGGAGGATCACCTCGTCACCGGGCTCGAGCCAGCGGCCGAGCGTCTCGTCCTTGACCTCGAGCAGGCAGCCGCCCCCGACCGTCCCGGAGCCCAGCACCTCGCCGGGCCGGATCCGGACGTCGGCGCTGGCGCGGGCGAGCATGTCGGCGAACGCGAAATGGGCGTCCGCCCACGAGCCGCGGGACACCACGACGACCCCGCCGCTCGGGCTGACGACCTCTGCGGTCATCGACAGGGTCGGGCCCGTCGCCTCGGCCGGCCACACGTCCGCAAGCTCATCGGGCGTGACGATCCACGGTCCGATCGATGTCGCGAAGTCCTTGCCCTTGGCCGGCCCGAGCCGGACCGTCGTCTCGTCGCGCTGGAGATCCCGGGCGGACCAGTCGTCGAGGATCATGAAGCCGCCGATCGCCTCGCCGGCGCGCTGCGCGCTGAGGTCCCGGGCCGGGGTGTCGACGATCGCCGCGACCTCCAGCTCGAAGTCGAGCTCTGTCGAGCCGGCCGGGGCCCAGACCGGCTCACCGGGGCCGCGGATCTCCGAGGTATTCGAGAAGTAGAAGACCGGCAGGCGGTACCACGCCTCGGGCACCTCGCCGCCGCGCCGTTGCCACATCGTCGCGACGTGGCGCTCGAAGCCGTAGAAGTCGCGGAACGCCGGCGGCCGCAGGATCGGCGCGCCGAACAGGAGGTCGGCGGGCTCGAGCCAGGCATCGTCGGCCTCGTCGGGCCGACCGGTACGGTCGAGGATCGTCCGGAGGTGCTCGACCCGGAGGCCGCGCCCGAGGTGATCGTCGAGGGTCGTGATCGGCTGGCGATACAGCAGATCGTCGTGCGCGAGCTCGGGCCGTCGGCGGGCCTGGCGCCAACGGGCGATCTCGAGATCGAGCCAGCGAGCCGGTGTCTCGGACCGGTCGAGCGAGGCGACGAGCCGCCAGGGCGCCCCGGCCGGCGCGAACCGGGTCCGGACGTGGGCGACCTTCACGCGCCGGGCTTCAGGACCATGAGCCAGACGAGGATGGCCAGCCCGCCGCCCCCGACCAGGGTCAGGATCTCCGGTCGACGGTTGTCCAGCCGGCGGGCCAGCTCCTCGGCGCCGATCGGCTCGCCCTCCTTCGGGCTCAGCGCCTCCCGGAGCGGGTAGTACAACGCCGCCCCGGCGGCGTACATGCCGATGAAGACGCCGACCAGGACGACATACGAGGCGACGACCCAGGGAGCCAACAGCAGCCCGGCCTGCCACGCTGCCCCGAGTCCACCGATCGCGAGCAGCAGGAGCCCGAGATACATCACCTGGTTGCCGCGCGCCGACAACCCGAGCAGCAGCCGGACGGTGTCCGGATCAGGGGTCGCTCGGACCCGGAACGTGACCCACATCGAGATCCCATGCATCGCGACGAACAGCACCAGCCCGATCAGATGGATGAAGACCAGCCACTGATACACGTCATCCCTCCCTGCCGTCCATGTCGATCGTCACATGGGCGTCGCGACGATCGTGTCCCTCCCGCTCGTGAGGACCAGTTGAGCCTGGGCGTTCGTCGAGACGGTCATCGGCGTCGACAGGTAGCTGAGGAACGTCTGCTCGACGCTCGAGGCGTCGGACCCGCAAGCCTTCTTCGTCGTCACGACCTGGCCCACCGTCAGCGTCGAGCCGGTCAGCGTGTATGTGCCGTTGTACGTGTTGCAGCCGTCGGATCCGCTGACCGCGCCGTCGGCCCCGAAGGCCATCGTCGGCCGGATCGCGGGATCGATCTGGACGTCGGCCATCGAGACGACCGTCCACGACGTGCCAGCGAGCTGGATCGCGCCGCTCGACGCCCCGCCTGATGCCGCCCCGGATCCGCCGGCGCTCGGCACCTGCGTCGCACCGATGCCGCTGCATCCGACGACGAGTCCGACGGCGACGATGAGCGCCGCCGTCAGCACGATCTGGCTGCGCCATCTTCGTCCGTCCGCACCGGGGCTCATCGCGCCCTCCGCCTCGACCGAGCGCACCGATGTCGGTGCGCCCCCGATGCTACAGGTCAGCGGCAGGATCCCGGAGGCCTCGTCGGAGCCGCATCCGCGGCGATGCCTGATCCGCGGCGATGGCTCAGAGGTTGCCGCGCCGCTCCTGCTCGAGCTCGATCGCCTCGAAGAGGGCCTTGAAGTTGCCGACCCCGAAGCCCCGCGAACCGTGGCGCTCGATGATCTCGAAGAAGAACGTCGGGCGATCCTGGATCGGCCGGGTGAAGATCTGGAGCAGGTAGCCCTCCTCGTCCCGGTCGGCCTCGATCCCCAGCTCCTCGAGCGTGTCGATCGGGACGCCGACATCGCCGACTCGGTGGCCGAGCTGCTCGTAGTACGCGTGGGGCATGCCGAGGAACTCGACCCCCAGCTCGCGCAGTCGTCGGACCGTCCCGACGATGTCCTCGGTCCGAAGGGCGATGTGCTGGGTACCTGCCTCGCCGTAGTAGTCGAGGAACTCCTGGATCTGGCTCTTCTTCTTGCCCGCCGCCGGCTCGTTGATCGGGAACTTCACCCGTCCGTTGCCGTTCGTCATGACCTTCGACATGAGGGCGCTGTACTCGGTGTGGATGACCTTGTCGTCGTAGTGGATGAGCTGGGCGAAGCCGAAGACGTCGCGGTAGTAGTCGACGAACCGGTCCATGTCCCCGAGAGCGACATTGCCGACCGCATGATCGATCTCGAGGAGGCTCATCCCCTGGGCAGCCGCTGCGGGCTTCTTCACGCGCCGGAACCCCGGCGCGAAGACGCCGCGGTAGTCGCTTCGATCGACGAAGCTGTGGCGGACCGAGCCATAGGTGTACACGGCGGACCGGCGCAGGACCCCGTCCTCGCCGCCGTCGAGCTCGAGCGGCTCGAGGGCGGGCCGGGCACCACGCATCGTGGTCTCACGGAACGAGGACGCTGCGTCGTCCACGACGAACGCGATGTCCTTCACGCCATCGCCGTGCTCGTGGACGTGCGTCGCGATCTCACTCTCCGGCCCCAGGGCCCCGGTGAGGACGAAGGTGATGTCGTTCCGCCGCATGACGTAGCTCGTGCGGTCTCGAACGCCCGTCTCCAGCCCGGCATAGGCGATCGGCGTGAACCCCCAGAGGGCCCGGAAGTAGTGGGCGCTCTGGCGGGCGTTGCCGACCCAGAACTCCACGTGGTCGATCCCGCCGAGCGGCAGGAAGTCCTTGGCCTCGGCGTACGCATCGGGGTTGATCACGGCGCCGGTCTGATTCGCGGCCGCGTCCGGATGAGTCCGGGCCTCGGCGGTCTCGGTCATCGGAAGACCTCCTGCACATGACTCCTCGGTGGATCGGAGCACGGCCGCATCCGCCGGCTCCGGTCACGACCGGGTCGGGTGTCCTTGTGGGCCAGTATCGCCCGCGCCGCCACGCCGTCAACCGCGGTCCGGCAGGGCCTCCAGCTCGGGACCACATCGGACCGGTAGTACGAACGGACCGGTGACTCGGGACCGCCTCGGAGCGACGCTTGTGGTGCACCGACGCGGACAGGCCATGAGCGCAGGGACGCCCACCATCGCAGCGACGACGCCCGACCCGACCGCCCCCCAGGACTGGGACAGCTCCGCCCAGACCCACCAGTTCCGGACCTTCGTCGACTGGCTGAGTCGGGCCGTCATCGTCGTGGCCATCGTCGAGGGCCTCGTGGCGGCCGTATTCCAGGATCCCTACGTCGGACTGACGTCGCTCACCCTGGTCGCCACCGCGGCCTGGCTTCGAACGGTCCGCTCCAGGATCGGCGCGCGCCCGCTCGCCCAGCTGGCTCAGCAGACGGCCGTCTGGATGCTCGTCCTGATCGGAGCCAACGGGATCCTGCAGCCCGCGAGTGCCGACATCGTGACGATCGCGGCGCTGCTGCCGATCGTCCTCGTCATCCCCTTCGTGCCGCGGCGGACGTTGCTCAGCCTGATGGGTTTGGGCTGGGCCGTCGCGATCGCCGCGATGGCGGCCGCCGAGCTCCTGCCGCGTGAGACGGCCATGCCGCCCGAGCTGATCGCGCTGACCCGGATCTTCACGATGGCGATCGTGATCGGCCTCGTCCTGCTGCTGCTGTGGCAGTTCAGCGACCACCTGACCTCGAGCGCCCGCGACCTCAACGCGATCGTCGCGATGTCACGGGCGCTGTCGCAGACCCTCGACGTCAAGCGGGTCGGCGACCTGACTGCGCGCCATGTCGCCGAGGCGGTCGCCGCAGACGAGTGCGGAATCTGCTACTGGGATCGCGGGACGGACCAGATCCTGACCTACGGCTACCACCCCGTCGAGCGCCGTGGGGCGGTCGCCGAGGCCTACCCGCTGGCCGACTACCCGGCGTCGCGCCGCGTCCTCGAGCGCCAGGAGCCCCTCGTCCTGACGGCCGACGACCCCACCGCCGACCCGTCCGAGGTCGCCTACCTGCGGTCGATCGGACAGCGCTCCCTGGCGATGATCCCGCTCGTCGCAAAGGGCAGGTCACTCGGGATCCTCGAGCTGACGGCGGCGCGCCCATGGGCGTTCGCCGACCGCCAGCTCGACCTTGCGGTCACGCTCGCCGCGGAGGCCGCCCTGGCGATGGACAACGCCCGACTGTACGAGGAGCTCCGCGACCAGGCCTTCCACGACCCGCTGACCGGTCTCGCGAACCGGGCCCTGTTCACGGAGCGGATCGCGGCCGCGCTGTCCGACCGGGGCGCGGCCGGAGGTGCCGACCACCTCGCCCCGACCGTCGTCCTGTACCTCGACCTCGACGACTTCAAGCAGGTCAACGACGACCTCGGTCATGTCGACGGCGACCGCCTCCTCGTCTCCGTGGCGGATCGGATCCGGACCTGTCTCCGACCCGGCGACACGGCCGCCCGCCTCGGCGGTGACGAGTTCGCGATCCTGCTCGAGCCGCTGCCGGACATCGATCAGGCGCTCGTCATCGGGGAACGGGTCCGGGCGGCGATCGCCGAGCCGTTCCTCCTCGATGGCACCCTGATCCGGACAGGCTGCAGCATCGGCGTCGCGAGCGCGCGCAGGGCGACGACGACCCGGAGCTGCTGCTCCAGACCGCCGATGCGGCGATGTACCGCGCCAAGCGGCTCGGGAAGGGCCGCGTCGTCGCTGCGCGGGACGACGCACCGGCCGATCGCGGACTGCCGACCCTCGGCGTCGCCTGAGCTGTCGAGGACTCGTCGACGACGGCGTGCGACACTCGTCCGATGACGACCTTCGACCCGGCTCTCGCGTCCCTGTCCGCCTCCGGTGCCGCGATGGCGGCGCTCCAGCCGCGCGTGGTGGCCGGCAGCCCCTGGCCGCTCGCTGATCGGTTCGGCGTCGAGCCGGAGGCCTCCTGGGGACCGCCCGAGGTCCTCGCTCATTCGGCCGAGATGCTGCTCTTCTGGATCGGCGAGATCGAGCGGGTCCTCGACGGGGCCGGCACCGAGGTGCCGTTCGGCCGCGTCGGGACCGACCCGCTCCGGCTCGGCGTGCTCGAGCGTGACCGGACGCTCCCGGCGCGGGAGCTCTTCGCCCGCATCGACGCCGGGCTGGCCCGCTACGCGCGTCGGCTGCCGGAGCTCGACGAGGCGGCCGCCGCGTCGGTCGGGGTCCACCCGACCCGGGGCCGGATGACGGTCGCCGAGATGGTCGACCGGTTCGTCGTCGTCCACCTCGCCGAGCACGTCGAGCAGCTGACGACGATCCTCGACGACGCAGGGGTCTGACGCCCGGCCGTGTTCATCGTCTACGCCGTCCTCGCCGGCGTCGTCGTCGGCTTCCTGCTCGGCGGTCGGCTCGAGAACCTCGGCCATCTCCGGATCCGAGGCTGGCCGATCGCGTTCGCGGCGCTGGCGATCCAGCTGGTCCTGTTCACCGACGCCGGCTCGAGCCTGGTCGGTGCGGCGGCGCCGGCGATCTATCTCGGCTCGACGGCCGCGGTGCTCGCTGTCGTCGTCTGGAACATCCGCATCCCGGGGCTCGCGCTCGTCGCCCTGGGTGCCGCGAGCAACCTCCTGGCGATCATCGCGAACGGCGGTGTCATGCCGGCCGATCCGGGTGCCATGGCGAGCCTCGGCGAGGAGGTCGGGCCCGGCTACTCGAACAGCGCGATCGTCGCCGACCCGGTCCTGCGGCCCTTGACGGACATCTTCGCGATGCCGGCCTGGATGCCCCTGGCGAACGTCTTCTCGATCGGCGATGTCCTGATCGGGATCGGCATCGCGATCGCGATCGCAGCCGGGATGCGGGGCCAGGCGGTGCCCACGGACACCGCCAGCCCCCGACCACCAGCCTAGGCGCGACCAGTACCTCCGGGCCATTCTCGGATGGGACTTCTCGTCATACGGTCACCTTGCTGGCGCCTCCAGCGTGCCCACCATCAGGAGGCGAGCAAGGGGATCGAACGAATGAAGCGGATCAAGTTCGAGACCGTCCGGGTCATCCTGGCACTCAGCGCCCTCGGCGCTTTCGCGCTCGTGCTCGAGGCCGGCAAGCGCTGGTGGTAGGCCACCACCCGGGCGCCTAGACGCCGCCCCTTCGCCACCCGTTCGACGAGCCGCCGGTCCCTCCCCGGCGGTTTCGTCGCGTCTCCAGCCGGCTGACGGCCACTCGCTGACGACGCCGGAGCTCGCTCCGGTCAGCCGCCCGGCTCTTCCAGGACGAAGCGCTTGAGGAACGCCAGCGTGCGGTCGGCCGCATCGCGCCGCGTCTCCCGCTTCTCCCAGCCATGGCCTTCCTCGTCGTACCAGACGACCTCGTGGTGCTTGCCCTCGATCTCGAGGGCTTCGACCATCCGCTCCGACATCAGCGGCACGACCCGCTTGTCGCGCCGGCCATGGAGGATGAGGAGCGGAGCCTCGATCCGCTCGGCGCGGTAGACGGGCGAACCGCGCTTGAACGCAGCGGCCTTCTTCGGATCGTCCGGGTCGCCCATCTGGCGCTCCAGGTCGATCCGGCCGATCCGGTCGCCGTGCCGGAAGCTCTCGGCGATCTCGGAGTCGCCATACAGGTCGACGGCGGCACGCCACAGCCCGGGCTCCTCGACGATCGCACAGAGGACCATGTAGCCACCGTACGAGCCGCCCCAGATCCCGAGCCGACCGTCGCACCAGGGCTGGTCCCTGAGCCAGTGGGCAGCGTCGAGGACGTCGAAGACGTCGGCGTGACCCCACTCCCCGACGTTGCCCAGGCGGAACGCCCGGCCATAGCCGGTCGAGCCGCGGAAGTCGACATCGAGGACGGCGAAGCCCTCCCGGACGAGCAGCTGCTTGAACGGCGCGAAGATCCGGTACGCCTGCCAGGTCGGGCCGCCATGGGGATAGACGATCGCCGGGACCTTCGCCCCGCCACGCCGGCCGGTCGCGGTTCCCGGCCGCCACAGGGTGCCCTCGACACGGAGGCCGTCGCGGGCCTTGATCGTGACCCGCTCGCCGGCCACGACGTTCGACCCGAGCGACGGGGCCAGGATCGACGGCAACGACCGGGTGATGCGGCGCGGCCGCGCCCGACCTGTCGCGTCAGGCTCGACGGGCAGGAGCCACAGGTCCGCGGGCTCGCCTTCATTCTCGCCGACGGCGATGATCGCGTCGCCGTCCGGCAGCCAGCCGGCGATGCGCCAGACGCCCGGCCAGGGGCTGATCGTCCGGCCCTCCGTGGCCGCGACGGGTCGGGGGTTCTTCGGGGGCCGGCCGCGCCCGCGCTTCACCGGGGTCGCCGGCGCCAGCGGCGCGACCACGAGGTCGACATAGCCGTCGTGGACCCGGACGTGGGCGAAGCGGCTGCCGTCGGGTGAGGCCAGCGGGGCGAATCCCGGGGCCCCCGTCGGCTCGCCGTGCTCGAAGGATCCGGTCGTCAATGTCGCCCGCTCGCTGCCATCGGCCCGCGACCCGGACGACCTGGAACCAGCCGTCGGCGTCGGACACGAGCAGGAGGTGCTCGTCATCGACCCACGAGACCGCGGTCTCGGCGGCCTTCGGCAGTGACACCCGCCGGGCGGCGCCGGTCGCCACGTCGACGACATGGACGTGGGTGGCGTCGAGCTCGTCGGCTGGGACCGAGGAGAAGGCGATCCGCGTCCCGTCCGGCGACCAGGCGTAGGCGTCGACGTCGGTCCCCGGAGCAGTGACGAGCGTCGGCTCGGGCTTCCGCGGCTCGCGCGGCGGGCGACCACGGCGCGGGACCGGAGCGTCGACGATCCAGACCTGGGACCAGCCGCGGCGGCGCGAGAGGAAGGCGATCCGGCGGCCGTCGGGCGACCAGCGGGGCATCGAGTCGCCGGCGGGGTGCTCGGTGATCCGGGTCTGGCGCGAACCATCGAGCTCGACGACCCAGACCCCGCCCTCGCGGACGTAGGCGATCCGGCGGCCGTCGGGCGACCAGCGCGGGTCGGACGCGTTCTTCTGGCCCGCCGTGACCTGGGTCACTCCATCGCCGCGAAGCGACATCGTCATGACCTGCCGCGCTCCGCCGGTCTCGACGACATAGGCGACGACGCGGTCACGCGGGTGGAGACGGAAGTCGCGCGGCGGCTCGACGGCCGTGAACGCCTCGACGGTCAGGCCGTTGGATCGGTCGGTGGACCGTTCCGCCGAGCTGCGGCGGCGCGTCTGCTGGGACTGCCCCGGGTCCGCGTCCGCCGCGGTCGGCTTGGTCGCGCGGTCCGCAGCGGCCTCGGGAGGTCGGGCCTTGGGCGGTCGGCCGCGGCGACGCGGGGCTGGCGTCGGCGCCGCGGCATCTTCTGCCGCGGTCGAGGGCGAAGCCGACGCGGCCGCGGCCGACGCGGCCGAGGCCGTGGACGACCCGGCCGCTGCCGGTGGCTCGGTCGGTCGCGACTTCGGTGGACGGCCGCGACGACGCGGCGCGGCGGGCAGGGACGGCATCCGGTCAGGCGTCCTCGGCAGGTGGCGGCCAGCCGATGCGCGCGCACCACGGGCCGACCATGGCGAGGTGCGAGCGGACGTGCCCATGGAGGCACTCGTAGACCCACGACCAGCCGTCGATCGAGCGAAGGTCGTCGGCCGTCATCGTCCGGGCGGCGGCGCGCATCCGCGCCAGCTGCTCGTCGTGTCGGGCGAGGATCGCCGACGCGTCGAGGGTTCGGCGTCGCTCGAGGGCCCGCTCGTTCCAGGCGTCGAACCCCTCCTCGGGGCCGGCCGGCCAGGTCCCCGTCCGGGCGTGGGCCTCGATCGCCGAGGCGCCCTCCTCGAACCAGTCGGCGAGGTGCGCGACGTGGTCGCGGACCGTCCATCCCTCGGTGACCTGGTCGACCGTCCAGGCCTCGAGCGGGACCGGCCGGACGAGCTCGTCGAACTGCACGCCGATCGCGTCCTCGGCCGTCCAGAACGCGGCCAGATCGGCGGCATCGTCGCCGCTCGTCGGGCGCGGATCCGGCTGGAACGGGTCGTGCTGGGCCTGGCGATCCCGGAGCCGGTCGGCCCACGGCTCGATGACCGTCAGGTGGTCGAGGGTGTGGCCATGGAGCGTCTGGCCGACCCAGCCCCAGCCGTCGTCGCCGCGGATCACGTCGATGGGGAACCGATGGGCGATCGCGAGAAGCCGCTCGTGCCCGTCGAAGAGTCGCGCTCGGAGCTCCGCCGGCGGGAGCCGGTCCCAGGGGGCCCGATGGCGCTCGTTGTAGCGGTCGAAGTCGCCGCCGTCGAACTCGTCGTCGGTCGGCCAGACCCCGGTGGCCTCCGCCCGCGGCGTGTACTCGATCGCGAGCTCCTGCCAGAAGGCGATGTGGCCGATGTGGTCGAGGAGTGACCAGTCCGGGCCGCCCGCGTCGGACGGCGCCGCGCCGGGCAGTCGCCAGGCGGCATCGTCGAGACCCGCCCACGAGGCGACAAGGCGATCCCACAGGGCTTGCTCGTCGGCCCACAGGTCACGCTCGGGGGAGCGCAGGTCCGTGGCTCGCAGCGTGCTCAGGAGTGCGCGACGCAGGTCGACGGCCGCGGTGCGGCGGTCACCGACGAGCTCCGCCGTCATCGGGCGGCCCGCTCCCGATCCCGCTCCGGTGCGCCGACCCCCGCCTCGAGCTGGTCGCCGAGCTCGACCGTGCGCCGGTAGGCCGCCCAGACCGCTTCCGAGAGGACCGTCCGGAGGCGCCCCGACTCGAGCTCGTGGAGCGCCGCGGCGCTGGTGCCGCCGGGCGACGTGACCATGTTCCGCAGCTCGGCCGGATGCATCCCGCTCTGCTTGGCGAAGAGGGTGCTGCCCTCGAGGGTCTCGATGACGAGGTCGTGGGCGACGTGGCGCGGGAAGCCGAGATGGACCGCGGCGTCGATCAGCGCCTCCATGACGAGGAAGACGTAGGTCGGGCCGGTCCCGCTGACCGCGGTCGCCATCGCCACGAGCTTCTCGTCGTCGACCTCGATCTCCACGCCGAGGGCCCGGAGGAGCGCCTTCGCCTGGGCGCGCTGCTCCTCGGTCGTCTCCGGCGTCGCGTACCAGACCGTCATCCCGCGGCCGAGCCGGGCCGGCGTGTTGGGCATGCTCCGGACGACCTGGTCGTGGCCGAGATAGCCGATCAGGGCGGTCGTCGTCGCGCCGGCCAGGACCGACAGGACGAGCTGGCCGCGACGGAGCAGCGGTCCGATCTCGCGGCCGACCCGGGCCAGCATCTGGGGCTTGATCGCGAGGAGGATGACGTCCGCGTCGGTGATCGCCTCGAGGTTCGTCGCGACCGTCCGGATCCCGTATGTCTGCTCGAGGTGGGCGCGCCGCTCCGGCCGGGCATGGCTGGCGACGATCCGACCGGGTCCGATCTGCTCGGCCCTGAGCAGCCCGCCGATCATCGCCTCGGCCATCATCCCGGAGCCGATCGTCGCGATCGTCCGGTCGGTGAGGGGGGACATCGGCCGGAGTATATGGCCGGCGAGGCTGCGGACGGCCCGTTTTCGTCGCAGATCGGCACGGCGTCAGGCGGTGGCGCGGCCCAGAACGAAGAACCGGGGCGTCGCCGACACCAGGACGGCGCCGAACCCGGCCGCCTCGAGCTGCGCTGCCAGCGCCTCGGGCGTCCGATGGATCTTCGGGATCGTGAACTCGCGGCCGTCGGCGAGGCGGCGGCGGGACAGCCCGGGGCCGGGTGACGGCAACGGATCGACGACGCCCGAGGAACGATCGGGCAGGGAATCGATGAATGCGAACAGCCCGCCCGGCTTCAGCCAGCGCCGCACGAGCTCGAGGAACGCCGGGAGCTGCTCGTCCGGGACGTGGCTGAACCAGAACCCGGCGAACAGCCCGTCCACCTGGCGATCGGGCTCAGCCCAGGCATCGCGGACGTGGAGATGGGCACGCAGCCCATGGGCGACCAGGCGGTCGCGGGCCCGGTCGAGCGGCGCCTCGGCCGCGTCGTACATCCATAGCTCGCCGCGCGAGGCAAGGAGTGTCGACCACCAGCCCGTCCCCGCGGCGAGCTCGACGATCTCGCCCTGCCACGGCAGGCCGTCGAGCCAGAGCGTCGCGGTGTCAAGGTCGGCCGCCCAGGCCATGTCGTCGATCGGGCCATGGCTGTAGCGGCCGTGCCGCAGGTACCAGTCGTCGTACTCGACTGCGCGGGCCTCGTAGTAGGAGACCATCTCGGGATCGAGGGCGGCCGCCGGCGGCGCGGCCACGGCGGTCACCGCGACCGCGGGGTCGATCGCCGCGCCACGGGTCCGGCCGCGCTCGTCCATCCCGGCCCTGAGTCGATTCCGGAGGAACGGGTTGTCGCCGGCCTTGCCGACGCAGTCCGAGCAGAGCTGGGCCCAGCCCTCGACGTCATCGGGGCCGCGGACGGCATGCGGCGTGCCGCACCACAGGCAGTCGAACGTGGACCGGAATGGCACGGTCGTCGGGCCGGCCTAGTCGACCGGTGTCCAGCTCGCGACGGGCGACGTGTCGATGAACGCGTCGGGGTCGAAGATCTCGGCGAGCATCGCGATGCCGTCGACGACCCGCGGCCCGGGCCGGCTGAAGTACGCCGAGCCGTCGACGACGAAGACCTGGCCGCGGCGGACGGCCTGGAGTCGGGCGTACGACGCCGGGCGCTTCGTCCGGGCCCACTCGGCCTTCGCGTCGTTGACGTGATAGCCGCAGGCCATCAGGACCAGCATCTCCGGGTCGACGTCGCGGACCGCCCGCCAGGTCGTCTCGACCGACTTCGCGCCCTCCTGGCCGAGCAGCTCCCAGCCACCGGCCCGACGGACCTGCTCGGGCACCCAGTGGCCGGCGGCGAACGGCGGGTCGAACCACTCGAGGGCCACGACGCGCGGCGCCTGGTGACCGGCATCGCGACGCTGTCGGACCTTGCGCTCGATCCGCCCGAGGCGGCCGCGGAGACGCTCGACGACCCGCACGGCTGCGGATTCGGCGCCGGTCATCGCCCCGACCGTCGAGATCGAGTGGAGGATCCCTTCGATGCTCGAGGGCTCGAGCGAGACGACGGTCACCTCGCCGTCGATCCGGCGGGCGACCTCGTTGACCTGCCGATACGACGGCGCGCAGACCTCGCACAGCTCCTGGGTGAGGATCAGGTCAGGCTTGAGCTCGCGGAGCGCGTCCTCGTCGAGCTCATACAGCGCCGAGCCGCCGTGGAGCGCCTCGCCGGCGAGGCGGTGGATCGTCCTGCTTCGACGGCCCGTCAACGGGTGCGTCGACCGCGTGACCGGCCGCTTCGTCCGCGCCTCCGCGGGCCAGTCGCACTCGTGGCTGACGCCGACGAGCTTGCGGCCGAGCCCGAGGGCGAAGACGATCTCGGTGGCCGAGGGCAGGAGGGAGACGATGCGCATGCTGCCGCGAGTCTAGCGGCGGCCGCTCATCCGCCCCTCAGCCGGCTGTGGATATCCGGTCCCGTCAGGGTCGCCGGCGGTCGCGCCGATGCGACCCCTGGTCGTCAGCCGGCCGGCTTGAGGTCCTCGATCAGCTTCCGGGCCTCCGCCTTGTCGCTGAACCAGACGGCGTCGATCCGGGTGTAGGGCGACCACTCGGTCGGCAGCGACTCCTCGGGGAAGATCGCATTGACCGGGCACTCGGGCTCGCAGGCGCCGCAGTCGATGCACTCGTTGGGGTCGATCATGAGCTTCCGATCGACGCCTTGCTCGAAATGGATGCAATCGACCGGGCAGACCGCGACGCACGACTCATCCAGCACGTCGATACACGGCTCGGCGATCACGTAGGCCATCTGGCGGTCTCCTGCAGCTTCACCCGGGTGACGGTCGCCCCGGGAGCAGCGGGGCGCGCAGAGCGTAGCACCGTCGGGCCGTCGGCCGAGCCGGCTGCGATTTGTCGCGGTTCCACCTGCGAAGCCTCGCGATCGCGGCCGCTCGCGTGGGGGCGCGGTCTCACCTGCCGGCCGGGACCCGGACCGCGGCCTTCATCCCCTTCTCCCAGTGGCCCGGGATGTGGCAGCCGATGATCAGCCGGGCTACGACCTGCGGGTCGGACGGCACCGTCCAGGGCACGTCGACACGCTGACCGGAGGCGACCACGACCCGCAGGCCGGCTTCGCCGGGCGGCACCACGACCGGCGGGCTTGCGCCGGGCGGCTCCTCGGATGCCGCGGCCGACGCCTCGCCCTGCTCCCAGGCGTCCTGGACCGCGGCGTCCCCGATGACCGCCTCGTGGACATCGAGCCCGCCGTTGACGATGTGGAGGACGACCGTCTCACCCGGGACCAGATCGACGGGATCGGGGACGAACTGGTAGTCCTTGGCGACGATGTTCACGTCTCGCGGGTGGTCGGGCGTGCCCGCACTCGGCAGCGGCGTCGCGGGCACCGCCCCGCTGTCGCACGCGGCGACGAGCAGCAGGACCGTGCCGAGGACCACGGTCCGAGCATCCAGGCGAGTGGGCCGGCGGGACATCGGCCGGGAGTCTACGCGGACCGTCCGGAAGGGTCCGCATCCCGTGGACCCGTGCCTTGACATCGCCGCACGGCGGACCGCACAGTGCGCCAACGTGCGAGCCGTCGTGGAGGGCGGGCTCGCCGCGCCGACCGAGGGATGGGTCGGCCAGCCCGCGAGCCAGGGGCCGTGCCGGGAGAGCGCCGTCCGTCCTGGCCTCGCCTCAGGGAGGGCGCGTGACCACCGAGACCACGGGGGCCTCGTCTGCGGACCGGCCCGGGTCGGCCGGATCGACGCCCGCCGTCGCGGCGACCCCGAACGTCCCCGCGGTCCGGCTGACGAAGGTCGTCAAGCGCTACGGCGAGGTCGTCGCGGTGGCCGGCATCGATCTCGAGATCCGTGACGGCGAGTTCTTCTCGATGCTCGGTCCGTCGGGCTCGGGCAAGACGACGACCCTCCGGATGATCGCCGGCTTCGAGCTGCCGACGGAAGGGCACGTCGAGCTGGAGGGTCGCGACGTCACCGGCCTCGCGCCATTCGATCGAGACGTGAACACCGTCTTCCAGGACTACGCCTTGTTCCCGCACCTGACGGTCGGGGACAACGTGGCCTACGGACTGGTCGTCCGCAAGGTCCCCAAAGCCGAGCGCGAGAGCCGCGTCGATGACGCGCTCCGGATGGTCCGCCTGGAGGGCTATCAGAAGCGCAAGCCGAGCCAGCTCTCGGGCGGCCAGCGCCAGCGCGTGGCGCTCGCCCGGGCGCTCGTGAACCGGCCCAAGGTCCTGCTCCTCGACGAGCCCCTCGGTGCCCTCGACCTGAAGCTCCGCGAGGAGATGCAGATCGAGCTCAAGAGCATCCAGCAGGAGGTCGGGATCACGTTCATCTACGTGACCCACGACCAGGAGGAAGCCCTCACGATGTCCGACCGGATGGCGGTCTTCAACGCCGGTCGGATCGAGCAGATCGGGGCGCCGGCGGTCGTCTACGAGAAGCCCGCGACGCGCTTCGTCGCCGGGTTCGTCGGGACGTCGAACCTGCTGACCGGCGCCGTGGCGGAGGCGGTCGTCGGTGCCGCCGGGACGTACACGGTCCGACCCGAGAAGATCCGCATCGCCGACCCGGAGACGGAGCCCGGACCCGACGAGATCGGCGCCCCGGGCCGGATCCACGATGTCGTCTATGTCGGGCCCGACACCCGCTACGTCATCGCCCTCGACGCCGGCGCGGAGCTGGTCGTCACCCAGCAGAACCTGTCGACATCGTCCACCGAGGCACTCGCCGCACAGGGTCGGGCGGTCCGGCTGCTGTGGAAGCGCCAGCACTGCCTCACGATCAGCGACGGCGCCTGATGCGCCGGGAAGAGGAGACGGGATGAAGAAGCACCGGCTGCTCGCGATCGTCGCGAGCGCGGCCTTCGCGGCCGCGGCATGCACGAGCGGTGGAACGCCGGCCCCGAGCGCCGGCGGCAGTGCCGCGGCGAGCGCAGGGGGCAGCTCCGGCGCGAGCGCGGCGGCAAGCCCCGTGCCATCGGTCCCCGCGAGCCTGGAGCCGACCCAGGGCGAGACGATCAACGTCCTGAACTGGCCGGGCTACGTCGAGAACGGCGTCGCGAATCCGGGCGAGGACTGGGTGACCGACTTCCAGACCGAGACAGGTTGCACCGTCAAGTACCAGCCCTTCGGGACGTCGGATGAAGCATTCACCCTGTTCACGACGAACCCCGACCAGTACGACGTCGTCTCGGCGTCCGGCGATGCGAGCGTCCGCCTCGTCCGGGCCGGCTTTGTCCAGCCGGTCAACGTCGATCTGGTGCCGAACTACGCCGACATCTTCCCGGCGCTCAAGGACCAGCCGTACAACACCGTCGACGGCGTCCACTACGGCATCCCGCACGGGCGCGGCTCGAACCTGCTCATGTGGCGGACCGACCTGGTCACCCCGGCGCCGACGTCATGGGCCCAGATGTTCGACCCGGCGAACGGCTACAAGGTCTCGATCTACAACGCTCCGATCTACATCGCCGACGCTGCCGTCGTGCTGATGACGACGAAGCCGGAGCTCAAGATCACGAACCCCTACGCCCTTGATGACACGCAGTTCCAGGCCGCGGTCGACCTGCTGATGCAGCAGAAGCCGGCCGTCACCGACCGCTGGGTCGACTATGTCAAGCAGATGGACGTCTTCCGCTCCGGCGACGCCACCGTCGGAACGACGTGGCAGATCATCACGAACTTCCTCAAGGCCGAGGATCCCCCGGTCAAGGTCGACGTGATCAAGCCTGTCGAAGGCGCGACGGGCTGGTCGGACACCTGGATGATCAACTCCAAGACGAAGAACCTGGCCTGCTCGTACGCGTTCATCAACCATCTCGTGTCGCCGAAGGTGAACGCCGAGATCGCCGAGTGGTTCGGTGAGGCGCCGGGCAACTCCAAGTCCTGTGCGCTGACCGTCGACACGAACCACTGCGACATCTTCCACGCCAACGACGAGGCCTTCTGGAAGGACGTCTACAACTGGCAGACGCCCGAGACGAAGTGCGTCGACGGACGGACCGATGTGACCTGCAAGGGCTTCGACGCCTGGAACCAGGCCTGGACCGAGATCAAGGGCTGACGGCCCACCGAGCGACCGTGGGCGGCTCCGGGATCTTCCTCGCTCTCGGAGCTGCCGCCACGGACCGACGATGACGAGCACGACCGGATCCCCGATCGCGACCACGCCGGGTCGTCGTCTGGCGGGCTGGCTCCATCGCCGACCCAGGATCCGCTTGGGCGTGTTACTGCTGCTGCCGGTCGTCTGGCTCGTCGGCGTCTACCTCGGATCCATCGCGGTCCTGCTCATCAACGCCTTCTGGACACGGGATGAGTTCACCAGCCAGGTCATCCGCGAGTTCACGCTGAAGAACTTCGTCGAGATCGCGACGAGTCCGACCTACCGGACGATCACCCTGCGGACCGTCACCATGGCGGCCGCGGTGACGGCGACGTGCGCGGTCCTGGCATTCCCGATCGCGTACTACATGGCCCGAGTCGCCGGACCGCGGACCCGTGCCCTGCTCGCCGTCGCCGTCCTCATGCCGCTCTGGGCGAGCTACCTCGTCAAGGCGTACTCGTGGCGGATCATCCTCGCCCAGGACGGCGTCCTGAACTCGATCCTCGAGCCCCTCGGGCTCAAGGGCCCGGGGTACGGCGACATCGGCGTGTGGCTCGTCTTCACCTACCTGTGGCTGCCATACATGATCCTGCCGGTGTTCGCCGGGCTCGAGCGGATCCCGACCTCGCTCCTCGAGGCGTCCGCGGACCTCGGGGGCCGGGGTTGGATGACGTTCCGTCGGGTGACGCTGCCCCTGGCTCTGCCGGCCCTGGTCGCGGGCTCGATCTTCACCTTCAGCCTGACGCTCGGTGACTACATCGTCCCGGAGCTGGTCTCGACGACCCAGTTCATCGGCAACGCCATCTACGCGAACTTCGGCGCGGGCAACTTCCCGCTCGCGGCGGCGTATGCCATGGTCCCGCTCGCGATCGTCGTGATCTACCTGCTCATCGCCCGCCGCCTCGGCGCATTCGAGGCGCTGTGATGGGTCGCATCATGCTGCGGCTCGCGAGCGCGGCGGTCCTCGTCTTCATCTACTTCCCGCTCGCGATCGTCGTCATCTATGCGTTCAACGAAAGCGGGACGTCAGCCTGGCCGCCGACCGGGTTCACCCTTCAGTGGGTCATCGACGCCCTCGAGAACACCGGGCTCAGACAGGCCTTCGTGACGTCGGTCATCGTCGCCCTCGGGGCGACACTGATGGCCCTCGTCCTCGGGTCGCTGCTGGCGATCGCTGTCGCCCGCTACTCGTTCTTCGGCAAGGAGACGATCTCGTTCATCGTGATCCTGCCGATCGCCCTGCCCGGCATCGTCACCGGCATGGCGCTGTCGACGACCTTCGCGACGTTCGACGTCCCGCTCGGCTTCCTGACGATCGTCGTCGGCCACGCGACGTTCTGCATCGTCCTCGTCTACAACAACGCGATCGCCCGGTTCCGTCGCACGAACCGGTCGCTCGAGGAAGCCTCGGCCGACCTCGGAGCGGACTCGTTCTTCACGTTCCGGCGGGTCACCTTCCCGGCGATCCGGTCGGCCATGCTGGCGGGCGCATTGCTGGCCTTCGCTCTGTCGTTCGACGAGGTGATCGTCACGATCTTCACCGCCGGCGGGGTCCAGACGCTACCGATCTGGATCTTCCAGGCCTTCCGGCTGGCGAACCAGGTACCGCTCGTGTTCGTCGCGGGACTCGTCGCGATCCTGCTGTCGGTGATCCCGGTCTACGTCGCCCAGCGGATCTCGAGCGACGCGGGCGCGGTCGCGGGGACGCGCTAGGCGCGGATCTCCTAGCCCCAGCGGCGGCCCGCCTCGGGCCCGGGGCGGATCGTCATCTCGTCGCGATCGATCAGCACCATCGCTTGCCTGCCTCCAGCACGAGTGCCGCCGCGATCAGCGCGAGCGGCATCGCCGCCGCCCGCACGCGGGCGAGCGTGGATCGGGACGTCGTCATCCGGATCACCTGCTCCGTCGTCGGTGGTCGATCCCTCCGAGGAGTGCCCGATCGTGACCACCGCACCGGAGTCTGAGGAGGACCGCTTATCGGCCGCTCATCAGGCTGTCGACAGGCGCGCCCGGCCATCCACAGCCGGGCGGCAGATCACATCGTCGGCTCGTGCTCCGTGTTCAGATACGTCTCGGGGTCGTCGCGGAACTCGAGCAGGCAGCCCTTGCCGCAGAACCAGTAGGTCGTCCCGTCGAAGTCGAGCGACAGGTCCGAGGTCTCGGTGTCGACCTCCATGCCGCAGACGGGGTCGATCGCGATCGCCACGCGGGTCTCCTTCGGCGATCGTCATTGGTACTCCCCGGGAGTATACGGCGACGGTACGATGGACGACCATGGACAAGGCCGCCATCAGCCGTGACCGGGCTGCGCTCGAGGACGAGCGCGACCGTCTGCGCTCCGAGCTCGGCGAGCCGATCGACGCGCCCGGCCAGATGACCTACGGCTCGCAGGCCGCGGCCGCGAGCCAGGTCTTCGCCCAGCAGCGAGACCTCGCCCTGCGGGAGCGGACCGAGAGGCAGCTGGCCGACGTCGAGGCCGCCCTCGGGCGGATGGCGGCCGGGACGTACGGGACCTGCGTCCGATGTGGCCGGCCCATCCCACCTGAGCGTCTCGAGGCCCTGCCGTGGGCGGCACACTGCATCGACTGCCAGCGCATCGTCGGGAGGACACGGTGACCGACACGACCATCGACGTGACGTCGGCCTCGGCCGCGCCGCTCGTCGACATCGACCGGATCAGGGCCGCCGCCCGGACCCTCCGCGGCGTGACGATCCGGACCCCGCTCGTGCCGTTCGGGCGGCCGGAGGCCGGCCGCTTCCTGAAGGCCGAGTCGCTCCAGCCGATCGGGGCGTTCAAGCTTCGCGGCGCGTACGTCGCGGTCTCGTCGCTCTCCCCGGACGAGCGTGCCCGCGGCGTGATCACGTACTCGTCGGGCAACCACGCCCAGGGCGTCGCCCGCGCAGCGCGCCTGCTCGGCGTCCCGGCGGTCGTGGTCATGCCCGATGACGCCCCGGCGATCAAGCGCGCCCGGGTCGCCGCCGACGGCGCCGAGATCGTCGTCGTCGGACCGGCATCCGAGGAGCGCCGACACCGCGCGGAGCAGCTGGCCGCCGAGCGCGGCCTCGTCGTCATCCCGCCCTACGACGACGACCGGATCATCGCCGGCCAGGGCACCTGCGGGCTGGAGATCGTCCAGGACCTGCCCGACCTCGCCGCGATCCTCATCCCGATCGGCGGCGGCGGCCTTGCCAGCGGGGTCGCGACGGCGGTCCGGTCACTTGCGCCGACCGCCCGGATCGTCGGCGTCGAGCCGGAGCTCGCGGCGGACGCGCAGGAGTCGCTGAGGACCGGGCGGATCGTCGAGTGGCCTGCCGAGCGGGTCTCGCGGACGATCGCCGACGGCACCCGCACCCAGGCGATCGGCCGGCGGACGTTCGCCCACCTGTCGGCCTACATCGACGACATCGTCACCGTCTCGGAGGTGGAGATCGCCGCCGCCGTCCGACTCGCGGCCGAGGAGAGCCGGCTCGTCGTCGAGCCGTCCGGCGCGCTCTCGATCGCGGCGATGGCGTTCCGGTCGGGCGAGGCGGGCCTGGATGGTGTCGGGGGTCCGGTGGTCGCGGTCGTGTCGGGTGGCAACGTCGATCCGGAGCGGTACGTGGAGCTCCTGGCGTCGCCGATCCCCGAGAGATGACTCGGCCGGCGTCTCCGTCCGCTCCGTCGTCTCCGGTCGTCTCGGCGCCGTTGCATCAGGTGCACGGAACTGCGCCGAGACGAGGCGACCAAGGCTGAAAGGGCACGCTTCCTTGCACCTGGTGCACAGATCCTGCACGCGGGACCCGGACCTTGCGTCCCACGCAACGACGGTGCATCCGGACGGCCCGATCGGTCGGTTCCGTGCACCTAGTGCAACGCCCCGCGGCTCCTTTGCAGCGGGTGCAACAACGGGCCCGAGCACGGCCGTCCCGCCGCTCCCGCCGCGGCACCGGGCGCGCTGCTCCCGAGCGGCTGAAGATCCCTCGGCCTAGCCCGCCCTCGGCGGGCCCTCGCCACGCTCCGATGCGAGGCGGGCGGCGAGGACCGCCTCGCGCTCCCGGAGGACCGCCCGCTCCGCGTCGACGCGCCGCGCGTCGCGGACCGTCTCCACCTCCTCGGCCTTCCACCACTCCCACAGGACGCCGAGGATGGCGATGAGGAACATCAGGTCGCCCGAGACCCACATGATCGCCCCGGCGCCCTGCTGGTCAAGGAGCGGGGTCGGTCCCCAGGTCCGGACCACCTGGACGTAGTACGGATAGAGCGGGCTGTCGGCGAAGAAGATGACCATCGCCAGGAACGTGTTCTGGGGCATCTGGAGGAACAGGTACAGGAGCTTGGCCGGAAAGCTCATCCGGTGCGGGCTGGGGTCGGGCCCGATGACCGGCCACCAGAACAGCAGCCCGACGCTGAGGAAGATCGCGTGCTCGAGCTCGTGGACCGGCGGACTCCGGAGTGCCAGGTCGAAGAACGGCGTGAGATGGGTCGTCCACATGACGACCGTGAACGCCGTCCACGAGACCACCGGGTGGCTCACGAACCCGATGATCCGGCTGTGGAGGACCGGCAGGATCCAGCGGACCCGGGTCTCGTGCGAGGAGACGCGAAGGATCAGGGTGATCGGGGCGCCCAGGACCAGGAGCGGTGCGGCGGCCATCGTGAGCAGCAGGTGCTGGACCATATGCCACGAGAACAGCGTCGTGTCGTACAGGGCGAAGCCCGACTGAAGGGCGATCTCGAGGGTGACGAGCCCCGCCATCCAGGCGATCGTCCGCGACCTCGGGACGCGGTTGTCGGGATGGGCCGCATCGACCCGACGAACGGCCAGCACGTAGAGGATCGCGGCCCCGAAGATCGCCAGCTGGACGTCCGGATCGAACGACCAGGCGGTCAGCACGATCCAGGGCGTCGGCTCGGGCGGGACACCTGGGCCGTGGGCCAGGACGATCGGCGCGAACAGCAGGGACGACGCCGCCCCGAGGACGAGACCGAGCGTGCGTCTGGCCATCGCGCGGCATCGTCGCACGAACTGGGCGAGGGGGCCGCCGAGCGCGCGAGCGCAATCAGCCTCGGCTATGATGCGAATCGGTCCGCTCACCGCTGAGGCGCGGACCGTTTCGATGACCCGAGAGGCGGAGGCGGACCGGGTGCCGACCCGCCGCGATGCGACGCTCGAAGGGAACTCGATGACCGTGCCCCGACGATCAGGCCCGTCGCCCGCCATCGTGCTGCTGGGCGTGGCCGCCATCGCGGTGCTGGTGTTCCTCCTGCTCCTCGCGATCCAGGGACCGGACCTGATCGCCCAGCTCGAGCACGTCTGGTCGTCGTTCTTCCCGCCGAACCCGACGACGACCCAGGGTCAGCTGATCCACAACCTGTACGTCTTCGTCTTCATCATCGCGGTCGTGATCTTCCTGTTCGTCGAGGGCCTGATCGTCTTCGCGGTCGTCCGCTACAAGCGCAAGCCGGGCCAGACCGAGCTGCCGCCGCAGATCCACGGCAACAACACCCTCGAGATCGTCTGGACGGTCGTCCCGACGATCATCGTCATCATCCTGTTCTTCCTCTCGTGGCAGACCCTGAACTCGGTCGACGCCCGGACGACCGGTGACGGATCCGTTCGGGTCCGGGCGGTGGCACAGCGGTTCCAATGGACGTTCGACTACCTGAGCCCCGACGGCCAGACAGTCGTGTTCGAGCAGATCGCCCCGGAGATGGTCGTGCCGGCCGGCGAGACGATCCATCTCACGCTCCGAGGCGTCGACGTCATCCACGCCTTCTACGTCCCGCAGTTCCTCTTCAAGCGCGACGTGATCCCCGGCAAGGAGAACGAGTTCGACTTCAACGTCGATCCGGCCTTCGCCGGCCAGTCGTTCCACGGCCAATGCGCCGAGCTGTGTGGACCCGAGCACTGGGCGATGCAGTTCTCGGTCAAGGCGATGACCCCGCCCGACTTCGACGCCTGGCTCGCCGCCGCGATCGCGAAGGCGAATGCCTCTCCGTCTCCGGCTCCGTCGGGCCAGCCGGCCCCCTCGGGATCGCCCGCGCCGTCGGGCCAGCCCGCGCCGTCCGGCCAGCCTGCCCCATCGGGATCGCCCGGCGCATCGGGACCGCCTCCGTCCGGCGCTGGTGGCCCGGTCCTCGACGAGAGCGTGACGACGCCGGCGGCGTTCGACGTGACGTCGCTCCAGGCTCCGGCCGATACGCCATTCACGATCCGGTTCGCGAACAAGGACCCCGACATCGGCCACAACATCGACATCACCGACGCATCCGGAGCCGACGTCTTCGTCGGCGACATCTTCAAGGGCGTGGCGACGAAGGACTACGCGATCCCGGCGCTCGGGGCCGGGACGTACCCGTACCACTGCACGGTGCATCCGAACATGACCGGCACGCTGACGGTCAAGTAAGGGAGCGAGATGGCCACCACCGCGATCCCCCGCGCCGCCCCTGCGTACCGCAGCTCGCTGTACGAGTGGATCACCACGACCGATCACAAGAAGATCGGGATCCTCTACATCTGCAACTCGTTCCTGTTCTTCTTCCTCGGCGGGATCCTGGCTCTCGGCGTCCGGACCGAGCTGGCCGCGCCGGGCCTTCAAGTCTTCACCGAGAACACCTACAACCAGCTGTTCACGATCCACGCCAGCCTGATGCTGTTCCTGTTCGTCATCCCGATGCTGGCCGGGTTCGCGAACTACCTGGTGCCGCTCCAGATCGGCGCGCCGGACATGGCCTTCCCACGGATCAACGCGCTGTCGTTCTGGATGCTGCCGCTGGCGGGCATCCTGATGCTCGGCGGGTTCCTGACGAACAGCGGCGCGGCGGCCGAGGGCTGGACGTCCTACCCGCCGCTGTCGGAGGCCGCCTACTCCGGGACGGGCACCGACCTCTGGCTGATGGCCGTCATCCTGATCGGGACTAGCTCGATCCTGGGCGGCGTGAACTTCCTGGTGACGATCTTCAAGATGCGGGCGCCCGGGATGACCCTGTTCCGGATGCCGATCCTGACCTGGACGGCGCTCGTGACCAGCGTCCTGGTCGTCATGGCCACGCCGGTCCTGACCAGCGCCCTGATCATGCTGTTCATCGACCGGAACTACGGCGGGAGCTTCTTCAACCCGGCGACGGGCGGCAGCCCGGTGCTGTGGCAGAACGTGTTCTGGTTCTACTCCCACCCGGCCGTCTACATCATGATCCTGATCGGGATGGGCATGGTCAGCGAGATCCTGCCCGTCTTCGCCCGCAAGCCACTGTTCGGCTACAAGGCGTTCATCTTCGCGACGGCCGCGATCGGCGCCCTGGGGTTCTCGGTCTGGGCCCACCACATGTTCACGACCGGCGTCGTGTACCTGCCGTTCTTCAGCTTCATGACGTTCCTCATCGCCGTCCCGACTGGCGTGAAGATGTTCAACTGGATCGCGACCCTGTTCCGCGGCCAGCTGGTCTTCTCGACCCCACTGCTGTTCGCCCTGGGCTTCCTGGCGATGTTCCTCATCGGTGGCATCAATGGTGCGTTCAGCGCGGTCGTCCCGGTCGATTTCGCCCTTCATGACACGTACTGGGTCGTCGCCCATCTCCACTACGTGCTGTTCGGCGGCTCGGTGTTCGCGATCATGGGCGGCTTCTACTTCTGGTTCCCGAAGATCACCGGCCGGATGCTCAACGAGACCCTCGGCAAGGTCCAGTTCGTCCTGATGTTCATCGGCTTCAACCTGACGTTCTTCCCGATGCACCAGCTGGGGCTCATGGGGATGCCACGCCGGATCGCCGACTACTCCTCGACCGCCGGCTGGAACGATCTGAACCTGGCGGCGACGATCGGCGGCTTCACGATCGCGGCGTCGATGATCCCGTTCCTGTTCAACGTCTTCATCTCGCTCCGGAACGGCAAGATCGCCGGCGACGACCCGTGGGAGGCGAACACCCTCGAGTGGGCGACCTCCAGCCCGCCACCGGCCTACAACTTCGACCACATCCCCGACATCCGGTCGGAGCGGCCCGTCTTCGACGCCCGCACCGGCGTGACGTCGAGCCACTGACGATGACCGCCGAGCCCCAGGCCCTCATCCCGGCGACCGAGCACGAGACGCTCGGCTCGTACGCCCACGACGCCCACGGAGGGCTCTCGAACCCGATCCTGGGGATGATCCTGTTCATCGCCAGCGAGATCATGTTCTTCGCCGGGCTGTTCGCGGCGTACTTCAGCGTCCGGGCCGCGGCTCCGGTCTGGCCGCCGCTCGAGCCGACGGACTACCAGCACACGCTCCACATCTTCCCGCTCGTCGGACCTGCGACGGTCCTGCTGGTGCTGTCGTCGTTCACCTGCCAGTTCGGCGTCTGGAGCATCCGCCGGAGCGATCACACGGCCTTCGTCCGGAACATCGCCGTGACCCTGGTCCTGGGCATCACGTTCCTCGTGATGCAGCTGTCGGACTACGTCCTGCTGTGGACCGGCGACCTGAAGGGCGGCCAGGCCGCCCTGACGCTCGATTCCGGGCCGTTCGGGACGACGTACTACACCCTGACCGGCTTCCACGGCGCCCACGTCCTGGCGGGCGTCGTGATGCTCAGCGTCGTCCTCTACCGTGGCATGCTCGGGCAATTCAGCGCCCGTCACCACGACGCGGTCGAGGCGACCTCGCTGTACTGGCACTTCGTCGACGTGGTCTGGATCGCGCTGTTCTCGCTGCTGTACATCCTGCCCGGCAAGGGGGTCTAGCGATGCATCCGCTCCGACACCCGCGCAACGCCCTGGCGGTCGGGTTCCTGTTCCTGTTCATCGCGATCGTCTACCTCCTGTTCCCGACGGTCGGGAACGGGATGGTCGACATCGCGGGTGTCACGATGCTCGGCGCGCTCGGGATCGCGATGGGCCTGATGGCCTACATCCTCATCGCCGGCTCGCCGCGGGACTGACCCGTTGGAGCCGATCTGGGACGCGCTCCAGAACCTCTGGAACTCGATCCTCGAGCTGACAGCGCAGTTCGTCATCCCCGACTGGGGGGCGATCATCGCGCTGATCCCGATCGTCCTCGCCCTGGTCGTCCTGGTCTTCGTCGTCTGGGTCATCCGTCGCTGGGCGACGGCCGGACCGAAGCAGCGTGGGCCGGGACCCCGGGCACCGACGCCGCCGGCCGGGGTCCACATGCCCGGACCGTCGTTCGCGCCGTTCTTCGCCGCGATCGGCGCCGCCCTGACGTTCCTCGGGGTGATCTTCGGCGGCTGGCTCCTGGTCCTGGGTCTGCTCGCGCTCCTGCTGACGCTGCTCTACTGGCTCCGCGAGGGGGTCCGCGACTACGAGCACATCGAGCCGGCCCTCACGAGCCTGCCGGCGGTCGTCCACCCGGGCCCGCCGCCGGGCGTCCACATGCCGGGGCCGTCGTTCCGCCCGATCCTCGCGTCGGCGGGGGTGTTCGTCATCTTCCTCGGCCTCGTCGTCGGCGGCTGGGTCATCCTGGCCGGCATCGTCGTGACGATCCTGTCGCTGCTCGGGTGGCTGCTCGACGCCCAGCGTGAGTACCGCTACACCGTCGAGGCGGACGCGACCGGCCACCTCCGGAATGGTCCGGATCCGCGCTTCCCGGTGACGAGCGTCGCGATCTCGGCCCTCATCGTCGCGGTCGCCGTGGCGATCAACACCGGCATCATCCCGCCCCGCCAGGCCGAGGCGGGTGGCGGATCCGGCTCGCCGGCTCCGTCCGGCAACACCGGCTCGCCGGCGCCCGGCAGCGCCCCGCCATCGCAGGCCGCCGGACCGTCGGTGCCACCGGGTGACGTCGTCATCACCGCCGAGGGCTTCAAGTTCCAGCCGAACGGCATCTCGTTCGGCGCGGACAAGCCGTTCACCATCGCCTTCGTCAACGAGGACAGCGGCGTCCCGCATGACATCGTGATCAGCGACTCGAGCGGGGCGAAGGTCTTCGAGGGTGATCCGGTCACCGGCGCCGCGGCCGCCCCCTACAAGGTCCCGGCGTTGAAAGCCGGGACGTACCCGTTCGTGTGCAGCTTCCACGCCAACATGACCGGGACACTGACGATCGGGTAAGGGAGCCACATCGACGGTCCGCGCGTCCCGGCCGATGCCTCCACGCCTCTTCGACGGCCGCGACGTGGTCGTCCGGCGCGGGCTGCCTCGACGCTCCTGGCGTTCAGCCTGGGAGTCATGGTCCTGGTCGCCGGCTGCATGTCCTCGAACCACTCCCCCACCGGCATCGGCGACCCGGAGCCGGCCCTGTCGGGCACGACCATCCAGGGTGCGGCGTTCGATCTGAAGGACCACCTCGGCCATCCGGTGGTCGTGAACTTCTGGGCCTCCTGGTGCACGCCGTGTCGTGAGGAGTTCCCGGTCATCAAGGATGCCGAGCTGGCCCACAAGGGCGACGGCCTCGTCATCGTCGGAGTCCTGTTCAACGACGACAGGATCTCCGCAGCGAGGTTCATGAAGGACTTCGGCGCCGACTGGCCGACCCTCGACGACCCCGGCGGGACGGCTGCGAAGGCGTTCCGGATGGTCTCGCCGCCCCAGACGTATTTCATCGATGCGAACGGGATCCTGCGGGGGATCCAGATCGGCGAGATGCAGGCGGAGGACTTCGCGCGGCAGTACGCGGCGATCGCCCCGTGACGGCGGCCGCCTGGGCCGAGCCGACTCTCGCCATCGAGGCCCACGGGATCGTCAAGCGGTATGGCCGGCGGACGGTCGTCGATGGCGTCTCCCTCGGCGTCCGATGGGGCGAGATCGTCGCGGTCCTCGGGCCCAACGGCGCAGGCAAGACGACGACCCTCGAGGTCCTCGAGGGTTACCGGACGCCCGAGGCGGGCACGATCCGGGTCCTCGGGCTCGACCCGACGACGCAGGCACCGGCGCTCCGGACCCGCGTCGGGCTGATGCTCCAGGAGGGCGGCATCCAGCCCCAGGTCCGGCCCCGCGAGCTGCTCCGTCTGTATGCCCGCTTCTGGGCGTCGCCGCGCGACCCGGAGGAGCTGCTCCGGACGGTCGGCCTCGAGACCGTCGCCGACACCCGCTGGCGGCGCCTATCGGGCGGCGAGCGCCAGCGGCTGAGCCTCGCCCTGGCGCTCGTCGGGCGACCGGACCTCCTGATCCTCGACGAGCCGACGGCGGGGATGGATCCCGAGGCGAAGGCGGCGACGCGGGCCCTGATCGAGACCCAGCGCGCGGCCGGCACGACGATCCTCCTGACGACCCATGAGCTCACCGACGTCGAGCGTCTGGCCGATCGGATCGTCGTCATCGCGGATGGCCGGGTCGTCGCAAGCGGGACGCCGGCGGAGCTCGTCGCCGGTGCCCGGCCACGGCTCCGCCTCCGACTCGAGCGGCCGCCGTCCGATGACGAACGCGCTGCGCTGGCGGCCCGGGTCGGCCGGGCGGTCGAGACCGTCGAGGGCGACCGGGACGGGGACCCAGGAACGGTCCTCGAGGTCGCCGGAGACGCGCCCGATGCGGCGCTCATCTCGGCCGTCGCGGCCTGGTGCGCCGAGGTGCCGATCCTGGCGCTGGAGATCCGGTCGGCCGGAGCGACGCTCGAGGAGCGCTATCTCGAGCTCGTCCGGGCCGCCCCGCGGATCGTGGCCCCGTCCGAGGCTCCGGTCCAGCACGAGCCCGCCGAGCCGCCCGACCGGGACGTGTCGTGAGCGAGCCCGCGCCGGAGTGGCAGGCGACCCTGGCCCTGGCCGGGATGGAGGCCCGCCTCACGGCTCGCCGGCCCGAGAACGTGCTGGTCATGGTCGTCCTGCCGGTCCTCGTGCTGGTGTTCTTCACCGCGGTCCCGATCGGCGGTGGCGACGAGACCTCGGACCGGCTCGTCGGCCTCCTCCTGCCCGGCGTCATCGCCCTCGCGGTCGCGGCGACGGGTCTGCTGAACCTCGGGATCGCGACCGCCTACGAGCGCTCCTACGGCGTCCTGAAGCGGCTCGGCGGGACACCCCTGACCCGGTCGGGCCTGTTCGGGGCGAAGAGCCTCGTGATCGGGGTGATCGTGACGCTCCAGGTCGTGCTCCTCGCCGGCGTGGCGCTGGCGATGGGCTGGCGCCCCGACCCCGGCTGGTCGCCGATCCTCGTCCTCGTCGGGCTCGTCCTCGGGACGCTCGTGTTCGCCGGGCTCGGCCTCGCTCTCGCCGGGACGCTCCGGGCGGAGACGATGCTCGCCGTCGCGAACGGCCTGTTCCTCGTGTTCCTCCTGCTCGGTGGCGCGATCGTCCCCCTGACCCGGCTGCCCGACCCCGTCGCCTTCGTCGCCAAGGGGCTGCCTGCCGGCGCCCTGGCCGAGGTCCTTCGGATCGGCTTCGGGGGCGCGGGCGATCCGGTGAGCGGACTCACCGTCCTCGCCGGCTGGGCCGCCGTCGTGACCCTCGCCGCGACCCGCGGCTTCCGCTGGGACTGATCGACCACCGGTCGGCCGCTGGACCCGCGGTCGTCCTGCCGCGCAGTGCAGCGGCGCCGTCCCACGTGGGCCCTCGCGGCGCAGGCGTGACCTGCGTCGTCCTGCTGTTCTGGACCCGCCCAGATGACGCACCCCATTCTCGATCGGCTCCAGGGCCCGGCTGGGCCGCCGGGCCGTCGAACGGCGAGGGCGACCGCCCCGCCCGTGCGTGTTTCGGCGTGATGAGCGCTCGGTCGGATCGGCTCTGCCGCCCGAAGCCGACGTTCCGGGGTCACAGACCCGTCACATCGAGAATGGGGTGCGTCGCGCACCCGCCTTTGTCGCGCGCCGGCCTCCGCGACCGACCTCGCGACGCACCTCGGCAGCGCCTCGGCGTCGGCCGCCGGACCGGCGACCATCGGACCCGGACAGCAGAAGACCCCGGACGGTCGCCCGTCCGGGGTCTTTCTGATCGGCGCGAGGATCAGAGGCCGGCGACCG
The DNA here is from genome assembly GCA_963729175.1 of uncultured Chloroflexia bacterium. GTDB lineage: Bacteria > Chloroflexota > Limnocylindria > Limnocylindrales > CSP1-4 > CAVSMY01. The sequence goes on from CAVSMY010000018.1 coordinate 39,639, forward strand.
TCGTCGGGATGGTGCGCTGTGTCACCGTCCCATCGCCGAGCTGGCCACTGGTGTTGAGGCCCCAGGCCTTGGCGACACCGGTCGCGGTCGATGCGAGCGAGTGCGACGCACCGACGGCGATCGAGGTCACGCCAGACAGCGAGGAGACCACTGCCGGCGCCGGCCGCTGGGTGGTCGTGTTATCGCCGATCTGGCCGTTCGTGTTCTTGCCCCAGCAGCGTGCGCCGCCGGTCGACAGGATCGCGCACGTCTGCGTCCCACCGGTGGCGATCGAGGTGAGGCTCGAGATCCCGGTCACCTGGACCGGCGTGGTCTTCTGGGCGGTCGTGCCATCGCCGAGCTGGCCGTTGGCATTGGCGCCCCAGCACTTGCCGACGCCCGACGCCGCGAGGGCGCACGACGTGTTCACGCCGGCGCTGATCCTGCTGACGTTCGAGAGACCGCTCACGGTCACCGCTGCGCCCGACGCCGTCGTGGTCCCGTTCCCGAGCTGGCCGTTGGCGTTGGCGCCCCAGCACTTGACGGTCCCGTTCGACAGGAGCGTGCAGGTATGCGTCGCGCCGGCCGCGAGACCGGTCGCGTTGGTGATGCCGACGACCGCGACGGGCGCCGACTTGTTGGCGGTGGCGTTGTCACCGAGCTGCTTGCTCGCGTCGGCGCCCCAGCACTTCTCGGTGCCGCCGGCGAGCAGCGCACAGGTGTGGTTCGCGCCGGCGGCGATCGCGATGGCGTTCGCGATCCCCGTCACCGAGACCGGGATCGTCGAGTTGGCCGTGCCGCCGTTGCCGAGCTGACCGCTGCCACCCAGGCCCCAGCACTTCACGGTGCCGGATGACTGGAGGACACAGGCATGGCTCGCGCCGAGGGCGATCGACGTGCCGGTCGTGATCCCCACGACGCTCACCGGCACCTTGCTCAGCGCCGTCGAGCCGTTGCCGAGCTGGCCGCTGGCGTTGGCCCCCCAGCAGCGCACCGTCCCGTTGCCCCGGAGGGCGCACGAGAACGCGTCGCCCGCGGCCATCTCGATCGCTCCGACGCCGAAGGTCACGCCGGTGGCGGTCGTCGGCGTGGGGGCATAGGACGTCGCCCCGTTGCCGATCTGGCCGTTGCCACCGTAGCCCCAGCAGCGGACGATCCCGCCCGCCAGCGTGGCGCAGGTGTGGTACACGCCGGCCGACACGCTGGTCGCGTTCGTCAGCGACGAGACGTCGACGGGTGTCGGCGAGCTCGTCGTGTTGCCGTTGCCGAGCTGGTAGTAGCCGTTGTAGCCCCAGCACTTGGCGGCGCCGCTGGCGAGCATGGCGCAGACGTGCTGCTGGCCGACGGCGATCTGGGCGACGTTCGAGAGACCGGTGACGGTGACCGGGATGATCTTGTTCGCGGTGGTCCCGTCACCGATCTGACCCTGCCCGTTGGCGCCCCAGCACTTCGCGGTGCCGTTGGCGAGGACGACACAGGTGTTGTAGTAGCCGGCGCTGACCTGGGACACACTGGACAGCCCGGTCGTGGCGACCGGAGTCGGCGCGTTCGTCGTCCCGCCATCACCGAGCTCGCCGTTGCCGTTCGAGCCCCAGCACTTCAGGGTGCCGCCGGCGAGGAGGGCGCAGAAGTGGTTTCCGCCCCCGGCGATCCCGATGGCGTTGGCGACGCCGCTCACGGCGACGGGCGTCGTGTAGCTGTTGAAGGTCCCATCGCCGTTCTGGCCGTAGCCACCGTAGCCCCAGCACTTGACCGTGCCGGCGCCAAGGAGGGCGCAGGTGTTGTACTGGCTGGCGGCGATCGTCGCGACGCCGGACAGCCCGGTCACGGCGACCGGGATGGCCCAGTTCGAGCCCGTCGTGCCGATGCCGAGCTGACCGTTGGAGTTCTGGCCCCAGCACATCACCGCCCCCGACGAGAGCGCGGCGCAGGTGTGGTTGGCGCCGGCGGCGAGCGCCGCGACGTTGGCGAGGTTGACCGGCTTGACCGCGGTCAGCTGGTTCTGTCCGAACGACCCATCGCCCATCTGGCCGTAGCCGTTGTAGCCCCAGCACCGGACCGTGGCGTCCGGTAGCAGCGCACACGAGTGGCTGTCACCACTGACGACGCGGGCCGACCGTGTCGCGCCGACGCCTTCGCCGGCCGTCCGGGTCGAGGCAGACGCGATGGCCCCTGGAAGGAGCGCGGCGAGAAGTGCCGCGGCGATGATGGCTGCCGAGCGCCGTCGGACATGAGACGAGCGCGCAGACGGGCGCGCTCGAAGGAAGGCGATCCCCACGTTCGAACCTCCAGACGCGAGACCCCGAGAAGCCCTCGAAGAGGAAGGTCCACACTAGCAGTCAGAGGCGGGCGGGAGTCGGTCGAATTGCATCGCTTGTGCATCCCGTCACCACGTTGTCGGCGGGCACCGGGCGCCCGGCGTTGTCGGCGGGCACCGCCGGGCGCGCCTCGGCGCGGGCCCGGACTCGGCCGAGCCGCCCTTCGGAGCCGCGCCCGCCCTACCTCGCTCGTCCAGGAGAACGCGGCATGGGCCGCCGGGCCCGGGCCTCGACCGCGTCGAGGAACAGCTCGATGCCGTAGGCGAAGCCGTCGTCCTCGATGAAGATGTACGGCGCGGCCGCGACGGTCTCCGGGAACGCGACCGGGTCGAGGGCCGCCATCGTCCGGCGCCAGGCATCGCTCGCGTCCGCGGGGATGTCGGCGTCGAGGCTCGAGGCTCCCGCGACGTATGACGTGAAGACTTCGTAGGTCAGCGCCGCTTCGCGGGACGGCAGGCCCGCTTCGCGGAGCGATCGCAGGACCGCCTCGGTCAGCCGCCGATTGCCGACCGACGGCTCGGGCGAGGTCGCGATCACGTGGGCCAGGCGAGGGTGCGAGAGGTACATCGCACGGGCGTCGAGGGCGAGCAGCCGGAGGTCCTCGCGCCAGCCGCGGCGAGGCGGGATCCGGTCGGCCAGGTCGGACAGCAGGCGGTCCGCGACCGCCTCGAGGAGCTCCTGCTTGTCCCGGAAGTGGCGGTAGACGGCGGTCGCGTCGACGCCCAGCTCGGCGCCCATCCGACGCAGCGACACGGCTTCCGGACCCTCTCGATCCGCCAGCCGGATGTAGGCGTCCAGGATGGACTCACGGGTCAGACGGGTCGGGCTGAGCGGGCCCGGCGTGGCTGACGACATCGCCACATCGTGCCACGCTCGAAGGCCGTGTCAACGGTGGTGTCAACAGCGTTGACATCGCCGCCGCGGCGAGGGTATCGTCGGCCGCGGCGTGAGGGGACCCGGATCGGCGATCCCGGCCGGGCGTCGCGTCTCGGCGACCCGCGAGGGTCCGTCCGGACATGCGGGTGTCGGTCGAGTGCCCCCGAGCTCGATCGACACCCTGCTCCCTGCCCATCCAGCCGCGGTGCGGTGGAATCACGAACGCCGGCCAGTCGGCCGGCGTTCACGCTGAGCAGTTGGTTGCGGGGAAGGGATTCGAACCCTTGACCTTCGGGTTATGAGCCCGACGAGCTGCCGCTGCTCCACCCCGCGACCTTGAATCCTAGGTGCGCGAGGGCCATCCGTCAAACGGACGGACGAGGACGGCTGCCGGTCGGACCGGGTCCGGACCGGTCAGACGGTCGTCCCGGCCACCGTCGTGGGGTCGCGCTCCTCGCGGATCGCCAGGTCGTCACCGGACGATCGAGGCCCGCCGCGCGTCGGCCTCAGACCCGCCAGGGCACGCCCGCCGACAGCGAGCCCGATCGCGAGTGAGCCGAGCATGACCGCCGAGAAGACCCAGAACGGCAGCCGCAGGTCGATCTCCGCGAGATACCCGGCCGTGACCGCGGCGATCGATCGTCCCGACCGTGCCGGCCGAGCCGAAGATGCCCTGCGCCGTCGACGACCGGCCCAGCGGACTGCCCGCCGCGACGACCGTGAAGAGGGCGGGTCCGAGGAAGGCGAAGCCCGTCGCCTCGACGAGCACGATCGGGACGAACCAGACCGGGTCCGGGGCGACCGTGTAGAGAACGCCGCAGGTGGCCGCCGCGATCGAGCCGCCGATGATGAAGGCCAGCACGCCGCGGCGGTCGACGAGGCGTCCGGCGTACGGTGAGAGCAGCAGGATCGGCAGACCGAACATCGCGAACGTCAGCCCGATCAGGTCGAGCCCGGCGCCCTTGGCGTCGAGGTAGAGGCTCCAGATGACCTCGTACGTGCCGCTCGCGTAGTACGAGCCGACCTCGATGATCACCGCCGCCAGGAGCAGCCGGTTCCACAGGCTGCGCGGGCGAGCCGGCTCGTCGGCAGCCGATACGGCACCCGGGGCGTCGTCCCGGACGGCCACCGCGATCGGCTCGCCGGCGACGACGGTCTCGTCGACCGGCAGCCCGACTCGGCCGGCGACCGGCGTCGCAGTCCGCGTCCGGGGCGAGGCAGCCTCGTGGACGAAGAGCCCCACCCCGAGCGCCGCGACCCACGTCGCGATCGCGCAGAACGCGAAGACGAAGGAGATGTCGCCGACGACCGCGGCACCGAGACCGCCGATCGCGGGCCCGAGGAGCAGACCGCCCATCTGGGCGGCGCCGTACAGCCCGAATGCCTCACCGCGCCGGTCGGCCGGCGTCGCGTCGACGACATAGCCGCGCGCCGCCGGGTCGTAGATCGCCGAAGCGAGCCCGGTCAGCGCCCGCAGGACGAGGAACGCGGCAGGTGTCGCGAACCACAGCGGCAGCAGCACGAACAGCCCGGTCCCGACGAGCCCCGCCAGCATCAGCGGGACCCGCCTCGTCCGGTCGGCGAGCCAGCCGAACGCCGGCTCGGCCAGCAATCGGGCGGCCGGCCAGGCGGCGACGACGAGACCCATCATCGCCAGGTCGACGCCATGCTCCCGGAAGAAGATCGGCAGGACCGGCAACAGCGCCCCGAACCCGACCCAGACGATGAACTCGGCCGCAAGCAGCGGCAGGATCGGGCGCCAGCGCTCGAGCCACGTCTGGATGCGGGCGGACGGGGACAGGGTCATCGGTCCAGGGGGATGAGCGCGGACGGATCGTCGCCGGGAGGGCGCGGTCGACGTCGCCACCGCGCACTCTACGACAGGCGTCTCACGATACGGTCCGCCGGTCCGGCTGTCGCAACAGCCCTGACCCGCACGGTCGGGCGCCGACGGGCCGTATGCTGGCCCGACGATGCCCGGTCCCGGTGCTCGTCACGCTCTTCGTCGCCATCACGCTCCTCGCGCTGATCCCGACGCGCCGGCTGTACCTGGCCGGATGGCGGGGCCTGACCGTGTGGCTGTACTTCGGCTTCATCGCTCGCGGTCGGCCTGCTCATCGCCGAGCTCCGCGCACCTGCCCGGTTCCTCGTCCCGATCCTCGTCGTGGCGTATCTCGCACCGTTCGTCGCCGCCCGTGCGGGCGTCGGCCGACTCCTCGGCCGGAGCGATGGCGGGCCCCTCGACCCGCCGGCCACGCCGCCAAAGGATGTCACGCCACCGGACGGCGATGGCGGCTGACCGCGGCACGACGGCCCGGCATCTCTGGTGCCTCGATCCGGCGGTCACGTTCCTCAACCACGGGTCATACGGCGCCTGCCCGACCGCGGTCATCGAGGCCCAGGCACGCTGGCGCGCCCGCCTCGAGGCCGAGCCGGTCCGGTTCCTCGCGCACGACCTGCCCGACCTGCTCGACCGAGGCCGCGCGGTGCTCGGGCCATTCCTCGGCGCGGATCCGGAGGGCTTGGCGTTCGTGCCGAATGCGACGACCGGGGTCGCCACGGTCCTCGGCTCGCTGCGCTTCGCGCCGGGCGACGAGATCCTCGACGACCGACCACGAGTACAACGCGACCCTGAACATCGTCGGGCACGCAGCGGCCCGCGATCGAGCGCGGATGGTCATCGCCCGCATCCCCTTCCCGATCGCGGACCCGCAGCAGGCCTGCGACGCGGTCCTCGGCGGCGTGACCGACCGGACCCGCCTGGTGCTCATCAGCCACATCACCAGCCAGACGGGCATCCTGCTGCCGGTCGAGCAGCTCGTCGCGGCGCTCGCAGCACGCGGCATCGACACGCTCGTCGACGGCGCCCATGCGCCCGGCCAGATCCCTCTCGCGCTCGACCAGCTCGGCGCCGCGTATTACACCGGCAACGCCCACAAGTGGCTGTGCGCCCCGAAGGGCGCCGCGTTCCTGTGGGTCCGCGCCGATCGGCGCGACGCGATCCGGCCGCTTGTCACGAGCCACGGCGCGAACGATCCTCGGACCGATCGATCACGGTTCCGGCTGACCTTCGACTGGACGGGCACCGGCGATCCGACGGCGGCGCTCTCGATCCCGGATGCGATCGAGGTGATGGCCGGGCTTGATCCGGATGGCTGGCCCGGCGTCATGGCGGCGAATCACGCGCTCGTCCTCGCGGGCCGCGATCGGCTCGTCGCGGCGCTCGGCATCGACCCGCCGGTGCCGGACGCCATGCTCGGCTCGATGGCCGCGCTCCAGGTCCCGGCCCTGACCGGCTGGTCGGACGACGAGGCCGAGGCGCTGTCGCGCTGGCTCCTCGCCGAGCACGGGATCGAGGTCCCGATCGGCGGCTTCCCGGTGCGGGCGGCCCGGCTCGGCGGGCCCGGCTCACCTGGAGACCTGGTCGTGCTCCGGATCTCCGCCCAGCGCTATCTCGGGCCGGCCGACTACGACGGACTCGCCGCGCTCGCACCGACCCTTGGAGCGGCCGGTCGCGTCCCGCCCCGCTAGGTCAGGTCCGCCAGGTGGACGGAGGGGTCAGGCGGCGGGTTCGCTGTCGTCGGGTGACCGAGCGATCGAGACCCGGGCCCGCTCGGCGTGCATCCGCTGCTCGGCGAGCCGGAGGGCGTCGCGGAGGCTGCCGCCGGAGGTCGCGCTCGCCCAGCCCATGACGAGCCGCACGGAGATCGCCGCGGCCTCCAACCAGACGTCGCACGACTCGCGGACCCGCTCGACGTAGTGGATCGCCTGGACCTCGTCGGTCTCGGGCAGCAGGACGTGGAACCGGGCCCGGTCGATCCGGGCGACGAGGTCGGGGGTCCGGGCCTGGCGGAGCAGGACCGCCGAGACCGGCGGGATGAGGCGGTCGGCGTTCTCCCGGCCGATCCGGGCGGACAGGGCATCGAGACGGTCGAGCTCGCAGACGACGACCGTGGCCGGACGCCCATAGCGCGCCAGTCGGCCGTCCTCGAGGCGGACGAGCTCATCGAAGGCGATGCCGGTCATCAGACCCGTCACCGGATCGATCCGCTCGGACAGTCCAGGGCTCGCTGGGGTCGATCGGGTGGGCTGCGGTCATCGGTCCGCCGGCTCCATCGGCAGGGGCGCGTCGGGCTCGTCGGGTTCATCGGCAGCGGCCCGGTCGGGCGCCAGCTCGGCCGGGATGGGCCATCGAGGTCATCTCGGGTAGGAGCGAGTGCTCATCGCCATCGTGTCCGGGCCCGCCATCGGCGCCGGACTGACCCGTCGCCGCCATCGTCGGCGTCGAGGCAGGCGATCGGCGCAGCGCCCGCCGGAAGCGCGGGCCGATGAGGGCGATGAGCAGCAGGACGACGTTCGCGATGATCGCGATGACGATGACCTGGAGGAGGAGGTCGTTCATCCGGTGCGGGGGCCCTCTCCGACGACGCGAAGGCACGAAGCCACAGAGGTCCGTGCGCGAGCCGCAGTCTATGGCGGCGTCGGTGCACATGACGACGGTACGGGCGTCATGGTCCTTCCGTCCTACGACCCGGCACGCATCGGTGCCTGACAGCACCACATCGGGGCCCGGTCTGGTGAGCCCGGTGGGGTTCGAACCCACGACACGAGGATTAAAAGTCCCCTGCTCTGCCGCTGAGCTACGGGCCCGCCCGGCAGGATACCGACCGGCTGCGCCGGGTCGCTGCCGCGTCGCGCGATGGCCACCGAGGCCCTTCCGGCGCTGCCGCTATCATCGCCCGGTGACGCGCTTCTACTCGATCGACGACGCGAACGACCGGATCGCGAGGTCCGCGACCTCCTAGAGCGGCTGCAAGCGCCCAGCGCGGCGAGCTGGTCGAGCTGCGCGACCTCGCGGCCGAGCGTCTGGCTCGTCCGGGCCGGTCGGCTCGACCGAGGATGAGGACCGGGCGGTCGCCGAGCGCGATCCGGAGCTGCGCGCGATCCGGCTCCGGATGCAGGGCCTGATCGACCAGATGCAGGCGACCGTGGGGCGGCTCGACGACTGGGGCATCGTCCTGCGCGACATCCAGACCGGCCTGATCGACTTTCCGGCCCTCGCGTCGGGTCGTCAGGTCTGGCTCTGCTGGCGGCTGGGCGAGGACGATGTCGAGTGGTGGCATGAGCTCGAGACGGGCTTCGCCGCTCGACAGCGCCTGATCGACCTGACTTGATGCCCGGCACCGTCCCCGGCATCGAGGCGACGAGGCGAAGGCGCGCCTCGACGCCGAGGCAGCAGACGGCGCGCCCCGGCCGCTCATCGTCGACGTCCGCAATCCGGACGAGTTCGTCCAGGTGCAGGATCGAAGGCTCGGTGCTCATGCCGATGCCGGAGCTCTCCGCGCGGGTCGGCGAGCTGCCGACGGACCGGCCGCTTGTTCGTCCTCTGCGCACTCCGGCAGCCGGTCGGCGATGGCGGCCGGCCACCTGCTGGCGCTCGGGTACCCGGATGTCGCGAACCTCGACGGCGGCATCGTCGCCTGGTATCGCGCCGGGCTGCCGGTCAAGAGCGGCGCGATCGAGCCCGGCGAGGGGACGCTGCCCGACTGAACCGTCCCGATCACGCCCTCGGTGCGTGACGCGGACGGCGGATTCCGATATACAGTGCTGTTCACCGTGGAGATCGGCACGACCGCGCGACGACGTCCGTACAGGCAGGAGGCGCGTGCCGCCTCGACCGCGGCGACGCGTCACGGCATCGTCGAGGCCGCGCCGCGCGCTCCATCGGACCGTCGGACCGGCCGCGACGTCGATCTGGCGGTCGCGGCGGCCGCCGACGTCCAGCGGCTGACCGTCTACCGGCACTTCCCGACGCCCGAGACGCTCGACGCAGCGTGTGCCGACCGCGAGGCGGTGCTCCATCCGCCGCCCGATCCGGCCGCCTTCCAGGCCGTCGACCCGGTCGACCGGCTCCTCGACGCTCTGGCGACCTTCGATCGCTACTACGCCGAGGTCGATGCGCTGCTCGAGAATCTGCTCCGGGACGCTGCGCGGCATCCGCCGACGGCGCTCCGCGTCGGCGCCCACCAGGCCGTCCTCGATGCCACCGTCGACCGTCTCGCGCCCGGCTGGACGATCGATCCAGCGCGCGCCCCGCTCGTCCAGGCCGCGCTCGGGCACGCCCTGACGTTCGAGACGTGGCGCTCGCTGCGACGGGACCGCGGGCTGACGGCGGAGGAGGCGAGCGATCTGCTCGTCGGGCTCGTGGAGGCGGCGGCCGAGCCGCTCGCCTGATCGGTGGAGTGGCCGCGTCAGCGGCGGCGGTGCGTCAGCGGCGGCGGTGCGTCAGCGGCGGCGGTGCGTCAGCGGCGGCGGCGCGTCGATCCGGTGGATCACGCGGCGCGTCTGGTCCTTGTGGGCGAACGCATAGCCGATCACGACCAGGATCCCGAAGTCGATGAATCCCACGGTGAAGGCGTTGATGTAGCCGAGCTGCTGACCGACCTCGCCCGTGATCTGGAGGGCCGGGATCGTCGCGCCGAGCAGGCCGAGCTGGAAGAACGGCTTCGCCGGAGCGAGGTTCGCCCGGACCGAGGACGCCTGGACCGCGTCGCCCGACACGCCGCCGATGATGAAGACGGTCGAGCCCGAGACGACCGTCGAGCTGCCGGCCAGGCCCGGCGCCGGGAGATTCGTCTGATCGAGGTGCTGCCATGAGTCGATCGACCCGTCGCCGGCGGGAGTGGCCCAGTAGACCTCACCCTTCGTCCCGGCGCCGTCCTTGCCGCCGACGAGATACATCGATCCCGTTCGCCGTGAAGCTCACGGCATCGGTCCGGGCGACCGGGAGGTTGCCTGTCCCGGTCGTGCCGGCCCAGGCGGAGATCTGGGTCGGCGGAGCGACGGTGCCGGGAGGCGCCTTCGGATCCGTCGGAGGCTGGGTCACGCTGCCGCGCAGGACCGACGCGGTCGGGTTGCCGTTCGGGTCGGAACCGCCGTACAGGAACAGGAAGTCACCCATCAGCGAGGCGCTGGCGTCGCTCCGGCCTTCCGGCAACGGCGCCTGATCGACCCACGCGGCGAGGGCACCCTTCGAGTCGAAGTTCGACTTGAGACCGACGTCAGCGGGCCCGATGCGCCGATCCCACCGGCGACGACGATCCCGTCCGACGCCGCGACGACCGAGGCGTTCGAGCGGGCATCCTTCAGGGTCAGCGTGTCGTCGACCTTCCATTCCTTGAACGCGCCGGTGTTCGGATCGGGCGTCAGTGACCAGACGGTCGTCGTCGGCTTGCCGTCGGCCCCGGTCCCGCCGATCACGTAGATCGAGCCGCCGGCGAAGATCGTCGCCGCGTTCGCCCGCGGTGCGGGCAGCGCCGGACCCGGCTTCCAGACGTCGAACGTGCTGCGTCTGGACGATCTCGGCGATCGAGACGTCGGCGCTCGGCGCGGTGCCGTCGCTGCCGCCGATGAACAGCAGGTTCGTGCCGACCTGGATGCGCGCCGCCGTCGGTCCGCGGGGCAGGCAGCGAGATCTCCTTGGGCGAGAGCTGCCACGGGACCATGGCGCCGGATCGGGGCCGGGCACGGCAGCGTCTCGTTGTCGGCCGGGCAGAAGTTGATCGGGGTCACATACGACGCCGGCGGGGCCTGCGGGTTCAGCCCGATCTCGATCGTCGAGAAGACCGTGAAGTAGTAGGCCCGGTCGGGGATGTAGCCGATGAGCATGATGATGAGCGACGAACCAGAACAGGGCCTTGAGCGAGGCCCACATCCAGCCATCCGCGTCGAGCAGCCCGAACACGACTCGCTTGCGGGTCGCGTCCAGGGCCGAGCGCCTCAGTCGCCATCGTCCTCCATCCTCGGCGGCGGGCCCCGGGCGGGCCCGACCGCGACTCACTTGACCGTCAAGGTCCCCGTCATGCTCGGGTGGACCGTGCAGGCGAACCCGTAGGTCCCCGCCTTGAGCGCCGGCACGTCGTAGGTCCGCTCGCCGGGACCGAGGAAGATCTCGCCCTGAAAGACCTCCGGGCCCGTCGGCGAGTCCTGGTGGATCGCGATGTTGTGGCGGTCGGTGTCGTCGTTCTTGAAGTGGATCTGGAACGCCTTGTCAGCCGGGGCCTCGAGCGTGGTCGGGTCGAACTTGTAGCCGCTCGCCGTGACCTCCAGGACCGTCCCGGCCGGGGCCGACGCGCCGGCCGACGGTGCGGACGAGGCACCCGCGGACGGCGCGGACGAGGCACCCGCGGACGGCGACGGCTGGGCGAAGGCATCGGCCCAGCAGTCCGGGAACGGCGTGGCTGCCGGGGCCGGCTTGTAGTTCGGGTCGACCCAACCGGTGTAGGTCTCGGGCTTGCCCGTCGTCGGGTCGATGACCGGCTCGTACAGCTCCGGGTCGCGGATCGTCCAGGTCAGGGTGTTGGGGGCGCGGATGAAGGCGATGATGTCGGCGATCTGGGTGTAGTTCAGCGGACCCGGCGGCGTCCCCTGATTCGACCAGACCGGCATGATGCTCGTCGGGTTGCCGCAGGCGAACCGACCGCCGACGGTCAGCATCGTGTTGATGTACTGGGGGTTGAGGTGCTGGTACAGCTTCTCCTGGCTGTTCAGCGTCGGCCCGATGCCGCCCTCGCCGTTGACGCCGTGGCAGCGGGCGCAGTTGGCCTCGTAGAGGTTGTAGCCACGGGTCACCGCCGTCACGACCTGGGCCTGCTCCTCCTTCGACAGGCGGCTGTCCGTCAGCCCGCCCGGCAGGCCGAGCTCGTAGAAGTAGTAGACCATCACGAACAGGCTGACGAAGATGACTGCCAGCAGCGCGATGAACCGGGCATCGGCCGAGGCCCGCACGATCCGGGCCGACCTCTCGGGCGTCAGCTCGGTCTCGTGGGCCGACGGCGGCGCGCTGAAACGCTCGACGCTGGGCGGCTCGGCCTCGGGCCGAGGAGCGGGCAGGCGCTGCTCGGGCTCGCTGCCGGGCTGGTCGGTCATCGATCTCCTCGTCGGTCGGGGCGCACGGTCAGATGCATCCGGTCGGCGACTTCGGCGGGATCGAGCCCGGGCTGGCCGAGGGCGACCGGCAACGGCCCGAGGGTGATCTTGGCGGTGTTGATCGTCAGGGCGCCCTGTCCGTCGACGGTGATCGAGAAGCGGTCCATGCTCCGGGGGGCGGGTCCGTACTGGGCGCCCGCCGCCTTGATGCCGAGCCGGTCATAGCGCGAGCCGTGGCAGGGGCACTCGAACCAGAAGTTCTTGAGGCACGGGTTGGGCTTGCAGCCGAGATGCGGACAGCGCTGGTACAGCGCCCGGACATTGAGGGCCTGGCCATCGCCGGTCGCATCCTCGCCGGCCTGGAAGGCCTGCGTCGCGGTGTCATAGAGGATGACGAACGCCCGGGCGTCCGGGTAGTAGGCCGGGAAGCCGTCCGAGATCGGGAGTTGCGGTGTTGGCCGTCTTCACGTCCTCGAGGGTGCCGACCTTGATGGACGCTCCGAAGCCGGACTTCAGGCTCGGCCAGACGAAGCCGATCGTGCCCGCGGCGACCTCGGTCAGCCAGAGCAGCGTCGCTCCGGCGATCGAGCCGCGCAGGACCTGGCGACGGGACAGGCCCTGGACCTGCTCGTGGCGGAGGGCCTTGACGGCCTCCTTCGAGAGGGCCTGCGGCTTGTCGATCGGCTCGACCTGGTAGTTGCTCATCGGGGGCTCACAACGCGAAGTGGAAGCCGGCGGTCGTGACGTACGGGATCGCGAACCCGTAGCCGGGACCCCGGAAGAACACGCCGACGAACGTCAGCGTCAGGCCGAGGATGCAGAACAGGGTGAACAGGACGACCGCCGTCTTGCGCTGCGACGGCCGTGTCGCGCCGACGTCGCCGCGGTCGACGTACGGGATGAATGCCGCGCCGACCAGGACGAGCGTCGGGACAAGGACGCCGGCGACGGTCGGGTGGAAGTAGGCCAGCAGCTCCTGGAGGCCGAGGAAGTACCACGGCGCCTTGGCGACGGCCGGCGTGACATTGCCGTTCGCGAGCTCCTCGAGCGGGGCGTTCATGAACAGGCCCATCAGGAGCAGGAAGATGCTCAGCAGGCCGGCCGCGAGGAACTCGATCGTCAGCAGGTGCGGCCAGGTCATGACCGTGTCGTCGGGCTCCTTCTGGACCCGGACGACGGCGTCCTGCTTGACGAGCGCGAGCAGCCGATACGGCCGCGCCGACATCGGCACGCGCTGCTTGTCGATCTCCGTCCTGCGAGCAGGATCGACAGGCAGGACGACGCGCTTCTCCTCGGGAGCCTTCGTGTCGGTCATGCCACGGCCTCCTCGGGGCCGATAGGACCGTCAGATGCAAGGCGGAGCCGAGCAGCGGAGCGAGCGCACTCCGTCGTGCGCGAGCGAGCAGCACAGGCGACAACGTGGCAGATGGCGGTCATAGCGGCCCTGAATCCCGCCGTCTTTCCGGATGCGCCAGAAATGGACGGCCAGGAAGACCGCCATGATCAGCGGCATGACCATGATGTGGAGCACATAGAAGCGCAGCAGCGTGTTCTGGCCGACCTCGAGGCCGCCCAGGAGGATCAGCTTCGTCGGGGTGTTGAACAGCGGGGCGTAGCCGCCCATGTTCGTGCCGATCGTGATCGCCCAGTAGGCGATCTGGTCCCACGGCAACAGGTAGCCCGTGAAGCTGATGAACACGGTCGAGAACAGCAGCACGACGCCGACGACCCAGTTGAACTCGCGCGGCGGCTTGTAGGCCCCGTGGTAGAAGACCCGCATCATGTGGAGGAAGACGAAGAACACCATCAGGTGGGCGGCCCAGCGGTGGATGTTCCGGGTCAGCAGCCCGAACGTCACCTCCGACTGGATCTGGAGGATGTTCGTGTAGGCCTGGGTCGCCGACGGGACGTAGAACGCCATCAGGTAGACGCCCGTCACGGTCAGGACGAGGAACAGGAAGAACGACAGCCCGCCGAGACAGAAGGTGTAGGCGAACTTGACGGCGTGCTGGCGGACGCGGACCGGGTGGATGTGCAGGAAGACGTTGTTCATCACCGCGTAGGCCCGCGACCGCTCGTCGTTGGGGTACGGCTGACGGAACAACGAACGCCAGACGGGGCTGCGGCGGATGACTTCGTCCACCCGCTCGAGGAAACTCACCGGGCTCCTCCTGCGACGCCGGGGATCCCGGCGAGCTGCGCGTCCCGATACGACTCCTTGTAGAGCCGACCGTCCGTCGACACCTCACGCAGCTCGAACCTCTCCATCGTAATGGCGTCGAACGGACATCGCTTGACGCACAGTGCGCAGCGGATACAGCGCTCCTCATCGAGGATCATCGCGCCGCCGTTCTCCCAGCCGTAGGCCTCCTCGATCTCCGGCAGGAGGCCCTCGGTCTTGAGCTGGTTGATGTCGACCATATGGATGACGCCCTCGGGGCAGACATCCGCGCAGGCGCCGCACAGGACGCACCGGAACGGGTCGAACCAGATGTTGAAGTTGCACATCAGGCAGCGGGTCGACTCGGCGACCGCCTGGTTGGCCGTGTAGCCGAGCTCGACCGGGGTCGTGAAGTTCACCGTCGGGTCGGTCGACGGCATCCGGGCCTGAAGCGGCGCCATCGGGATGTGCTGGCGCGGCAGGACGTCGTAGAACTCGGGCATGTCGTGGCGCCACGAGGACACGACACGGACGTTCGCGTCGACGGTCACATCGGTCCGGCCGGCAAGGTAGCGGTCGATCGCGTAGGCGCACTTCTTGCCGTGGCCGGCTGCCTCGATCAGCGTCGTCGGACCGGTCACGAAGTCGCCACAGGCGAACACGCCGCGGACGTTCGTGGCGTAGGTCGCGGGATCGACCTTGACCCGGCCGCGGTTCACCTCGAAGTCCGACTCGACCGGCAGGAACGTCAGGTCGGCCGCCTGGGAGACTGCCGGGATGACGGTGTCCGCGGGGACGATGAACTCCGAGCCGGGGATCGGGATCGGCGACCGCCGACCCGAGGCGTCGGGCTCGCCGAGCTTGTTGCGGATGAACTTCACGCCGGTCAGATGGCCGTCCTCGCCGATCAGCTCGACGGGGCTGACGAGGAACTCCATCCGGACGCCCTCGCGCTCGGTCTCGCCGAGCTCCTCCTCGTCGACGACGAGCTCGGAGCGCGTCCGGCGATAGGCGATCGTCACCCGCTCGGCGCCGTGTCGGAGGCTCGTGCGCGAGCAGTCCATCGCGGTGTAGCCACCGCCGATGACGACGACATCGTGGCCGACCGTCAGCTCCTCGCCGAGGTTCGCCTTCTTCATGAAGTCGACGCCGTACTGGACGCCGTCGAGCTCCGCGCCCGGCACGTCCAGGATGACCGCGTTCATCGCCCCGGCGGTGATCGCCACGGCGTCGTAGTCGCGCTGGAGGTCGTCGAACTGGATGTCGACCCCGATCGTCGTGTCGTACACGAAGCGGACGCCGAGGCGCTCGATGAGCCGGACGTCCATCTCGATCGCCTCGCGCGGGAGGCGGAACGCGGGGACCCCGATGAGCATCGTGCCGCCGGCGTACGGCAGGCTGTCGAAGACCGTGACCCCGACGCCCTTGAGGGCGAGCTCACGGGCGATCGCGAGGCCCGCCGGTCCGGCGCCGACGACCGCGACCCGCTCGTCGCGCGGGCTGATGTCGGGCATGACGTCCGGGATGCCGGAGGCCTCGTGCCACTCGACGAGGAACCGCTTCATCGCCCGGATCGCCAGCGGCCGGTCGATGTCGCCGCGGCGGCAGGCGCGCTCGCAGGGCGCCGAGCAGACGTAGGAGCACATCGCCGCGACCGGGTTCGGGTCGCGTGACAGGATGTAGCCCTCCTCGAACCGACCCTCGGCGGCGAGGTTCAGGTAGCCGCGGCAGTTCGTCCCCACCGGGCACGCTTCCTGGCACTCGATGTTGCACTGCAGCCAGGAGGCGTCGACGGGCTGGACGAGGAATTCCTGGGTCGACTCGATGGCCAAGTGGCGAGCGTGCCTTTCCGCTGGTCTCGGGGGCAGGCTGAACGGGCGCCGGGCGCGGTGCCGGCCGAGCGAATCTACCACCGGGCATCCGGGCGTCGCAAAACGCCCGGAGCGATCGGTGACCCGGAGCGCCGCGATCACCGCGCCGGGTTGACTTCCGCGATCGCGCGCAGCTACGCTGCCGCCGACGAAGCGCATCGATCGGCCGGCGATCGGGCGAGGAGGTGACGTCGTGACCGCGGGCGAGTTCGCCTTCCTGGCGCTCGGGCTGCTGCTCGGAGGCGCCAGTGGAGCGGCGCTCGTCGAGGTCCTCCGAAGCCGCCCGCCGGCGCAGCGTGAGGTCCGTGTGACCGTCACCCCGGCGAGCATCCCGACACGCTCATCCACGCTCGCGTTGGACCCGTTCGCGCCTGGCTGGAGTGGCCCGGCAGAGTTCGGCCCGGCCGATCGCCGGACCGTCGGACGGGCTCCTGCAGCGGGTCGCCTGACGGCGATCCCCATCGGTCCACCGGTCGGCCTGGTCGCCGGTGGAGGCGGCGCCGTGGCCTGGCCGGCAGCGACCCCGTGGGCCGCGCGCCCGCGGGTCGATGGAACGCCTGTTCGCTCCGCCGGTCCGGAGGCCGGTCCACACGTCAGCGCGGCGAGCGTCGGTGCGACCGCGGCAGCCGGACCGCAGGCGGCTGCGGCAGCCGGACCGCAGGCGACCCGGTCAGCCGGTCCGCAGGCGACGGCGAGGCGGACCCTCGTGGGCGTCCCCGTCCAGCCGGAGTCCGACGGCCTCTACGAGGCCCTCCGGGCGGCGGAGCGGCGAGCCGCGCTCGTGCTCGGACCCGGAGCGGCCGATGTCGAGGCCGGACGCGACGGACGAAACGGTCATCCGGTCGAGGCCGCGCCGGCCGACACCGCCGCCGCCGCGACGCGTGTCGCCGTCCTGACGGCCGTCGCCGACCCCGACGGCGGACCGACGTCCGCGCTTCGGCCCCCAGCGCCGACCGAGCCGCGAGCCTGCGACGAGCTACGGACCGTGGCGGAGGACCGCTGCGCGGTCGCGACCCGAGCGCGGGCCGGGGCGAACAACGCTCGCGATGCACTCCGCCTGGCCCAGCGCGACTACGACGACCACGTGTCGCGGGCGACGAGCGCCGACAGCGTCGCCGACCCGCGCGCCGTCCGGGCCGCCAAGGAGGCGGCCCAGCTCTCCTTCCGAGGGGCGCGCGATACGGCGACGAGCCGCGACGAGCTTGAAGGAGCGGCCAAGGCCTGGCTGGCGGAGATCAACCGGATCAACGCCGATTCCCGCGATGCGGCCCTCCGGGCGGTCAAGGACCGGGCCGCGGCCACGACCCTCGTCAGCAGCATCGAACGGCTCGCGGTCGAGGCGGATGCCGCCCGGATCTCGGCGGAGACCGCCGAGGAGGCATGCACCGTCGCCCGACAGGCCGTCGCCGACTGCCAGGAGAACCTCGACCTGCACCCGCCGGTCCCGGCCGTCGTCCCGCGAGCCGAGCCGGAACGGACGTATCCGGAGGAACGGCCGGAGCTCCTCGCCGACGCCCCGGTCGAGAAGGAGGCTCGGATCATCCGCCTGCTCCGCGGTGATCGTGAGGCCCTGAACCGGACGGTCGCCGAGCTCGCCGGTGATGACCCGGAGGCCCGTCGGCGGTGGCAGCTGGGTCTGACCGGGCTGGTCGACGCAGTGACCGCCCAGGCGATCGAGGCCTCCGCCGTCGACCTCCCCGATGACGACCCGTTCTGGGGTCCGTTCACCCGGGTCCAGCGCCGCGACATCGTCGCCGCGCTGGCCTCCCTCGGGTATCGATACGACGGCATGTCGGGCTTCGCCGACGAACGGGTCCCGAGCCAGCGAGACCTGTCGCTCGCAGTCGGCTACGCGGGCCTCGACCCGATGCGGATCCGCCGCTGGCCCGCCGAGGCCGAGATGGCCGGCCTCCTTGCCGGGCTCACGGTCGCATCGGACGAATACCTCATCGAGGCCGCCGGCGGGATGTCGCTCGGCGAGCTCGTCGCGCTCCTCGGCCGACGCGCGGACGCGCTCACGGATCTCTGGAACGACTGGGGCCGGGTCCGGCCCCGGCTTCTCGCGACCGACTGATCGCCGGCCCTCGATGGGCCGCCGTCAGTCCGGGGTCGGCGCCTCGTCGGCCTCGTCCTCCTCGATCACGACGACCCGATAGGCCTCGGCCGCCGTGACACCGATCGTCTCGCCCTCCTCGCTCGCCCAGCCGCGGATCCGCTCCCCGAGGCGGTCCGGCTCATGGATCTGGCTGGCGTGAGCGCGCAGCGCCTCGATCTTCCGATCGAGCGTCGCCGACACGTCGACCCAGGCATCGGGTCGCTCGGTCCAGAACAGATACAGCCGTCGGACGACGTGCGCTGTCAGACCGGAGCGGGCGAGATGCGGGAAGCTCATCGGGTTGCGCGCGGCCGGGTAGACGGCGTCCACGGCAGCGATGCCGGCCGCCCGGTGGTCGGTGTGGTTCACGCCGCCACCGCGGTAGATGATCACCTCGGGATCGGTCGCGAAGACTGCGTCCGGCCGGAAGGTCCGGATCTCCCGGACCAGATGCTCGCGCAGCGCGAGGTCGTTCGCGAGCGCGCCATCGGGCTGGTGGAGGAACGTCACGCCGGCGTAGCCGACGATCGCCGCGGCCGCGCGCTGCTCCGCCTCGCGGGTCGCGGCGAGCTCGAGCGGATCCTGGTCCGGGTCCTCGGAACCCGCGTCACCGCTGGTGCAGCAGACCAGCCAGCCGGCCGATCCGGCGTCGATCCAGGCCGCCGCCGTGGCGGCCGGACCGAAGTCCGCGTCGTCGGGATGGGCGACGATGACCATGAACCGCTCGGGCCGCCAGGCGTGCGGCTCCGGGTGCGGCGGCGGCTCCGGGGAGGCTGCGTCGGACACTGTCGTGGGTCCGGTCAGGTGATACGATGCGGGCCGCGGTTTCGCTCGTCTCCCCCCACGAGCGAAGCCGCATTCCTGTGTCCGGGGCCGGTCACGCGGGTCGCGCCGTCCGCGCGTCGGCGAGCGCCTCCAGGACCGCCGCAGGGTGGCCGTCGGCCTTGACCCTGGGCCAGGCCCGGGCGACGACTCCGTCGGGGTCGACGAGGAACGTCGAGCGGACGATGCCCATGTACTCGCGGCCGTAGTTCTTCTTCAACGCCCAGGCGCCGTAGCGGCTGGCGACGGCGTGGTCCGGGTCCGATAGCAGCGTGAACGGCAGCCCGAACTTGTCCCGGAAGCGGGCGTGGCTCGCAGCTTCGTCCGGGCTGATCCCCCAGACCGCGGCACCCTGGGCGTCGAACGACGGCGCGAGGTCGCGGAACTGGCATGCCTCGGTGGTGCAGCCGGGGGTGTCGTCCTCGGGATAGAAGTACACGATCGTCCACTCGCCGCGCCGCTCGGCGAGGTCGTGCAGGACGCCGTGGTCGTCCGGCAGAGCGAACGCGGGGGCCGGCTCGCCGGCGGTCGGGGCGGGGGTCGAAGGCGCGGTCTGGCTCATGACGCGAGGGTAGCAGGACCCTCGACGAGGACGAGCCGGCCGGCTCGGAGGGTCACGGCCGGGACCGTCCCGGCGACGACGTTCGAGACCCCGCGGGCGGGGCCGACGGGCAGGTCCTCGTCGGTCAGCGGGTAGCGCAGGTCGCGGGTCGTCACACCGACCGCCGCGACGCCCCACGGCACGAGCGAGACGATGGAGCCCGGACCGCCAGCGAGGCGGCGTTCGACAGCCCTGCCGTCCGGACCTGGCGCCACCAGCAGCGAGATCCGTCCGCGCGGGTCAAGGAGGACAGCCTCCATGCCGACGAGGGCCGACATCGCCAGCAGCCCGACATTCGCCAGCTCATGGTCGAGCCTCGGACCGCCGAACGCGCCGAGGACGGTGACTCTGGAAGCGCCGCGGGCCAGCGCGGCCGCGATCGCGAGCTCGGTATCGGTCTCGTCCTTGTCGGTCGAGGCCCGCTCGATCGCGACGCCCATCCGCTCGAGCTCGTCGAGCTCGGGCCGCCCGAGCGAGTCGAAGTCGCCGACCGCGACGTCGATCCGCCGACCGAGCGCCGCCGCCGACCGAGCGCCGCCATCGGCCGCGATGACGAGCCCGACGTCGTCGTCCCAGCCGGGGAACGCGGCGTCGAGGGCGGCGCGTGCCGGAGCGTCTCCATCCGCCAGGACGAGCGCGTGCATCCCGGTCACGCCGCTGCGGTCGGGCGGCCGAGCAGGTCCGCCACGAAGTCGGCGACGCTGGCATGGAGCTCGTCGGCTCCGGCCGCGCGGAGGCTCGTCGCATCACCGAGCATCGAGGGCACGCCGATCGCCCGGGTCCCGACCGCTCGGGCCATCCGCATGTCGTCCGGGGCGTCCCCGACGTATGCCGCGTCGTCCGGGTCCCCGACCCCGAGACCGGCGAGGGCCTGGCGCAGGCTCGCCGGGTGCGGCTTGAGCGGCCCGGCCTCGTCGCCGCAGACGAGGACGTCGAGCAGGTCCGCCATCCCGAACCGCTCGATCTGGGGAACGACGATCGACCGACCGGTCGCCGTCACGAGCCCGAGCCGCAGCCCCTCGGCCGACAGGCGTGCCAGGGCCTCGCGTGCCCCGTCGATCGGACTCGCTGCCGGCACGAACGCTCGGGCCCAGATCGCGTTCGCCTCCTCGACCCGGTCCGGCGGGATCCCGAGGCGGACGTAGAAGGCCCGCCAGTCCGGCGTGTAGGCCTCGCGGTAGCGGACCCGGTCGAATGGCAGCCCGAACGCCTCCATCACGGTCGCGTTGGCCGTGTAGAAGCTCTCGAGCGAGTCCGCCAGCGTGCCGTCCCAGTCGAACAGGATCGCCTTCACGGCCGCGATGCTACCGCGGCGAACCGGCCGCGGGCCGATGCTAGACTCGGCCCGCCGTGCCCGACGTCCCTGCCCATCCGGCCATCGCCCGTGTCATGGAGGCCGCCGCCCGCAAGGGCGTGACCCTCGATGTCCGGACGTTCGATGAGACGACCCACACCGCCGAGGACGCGGCCCGGCAGGTCGGAGCCGAGCTCGGTCAGATCGTGAAGTCGCTCGTCTTCGTCGCCCCGGGCGACGACGGGCTCGAGCCGGTCCTGTGCCTCGTGTCCGGCCCGAACCGGGTCGACGTCGCACGGCTCGCCGCGGTCGTGGCGCGGCCCGACATCCGCCGCGCCACGGCCCGCGAGGCGAACGACCTGACGGGCTTCATCATCGGTGGCATCCCGCCGTTCGGATCGACCCGGGCGATGCGGGTGGTGATGGATCCCGACCTCGGGCGCTACCAGATCGTGTGGGCCGCTGCCGGGACGGCGACGGCGGTCTTCCCGGTCCCGCCCGGGACGCTCCGGATGCTCGCGAACGCCGAGGTCGCGCCGATCACGGAGCAGCCTGACCGCGAGTCGTCCTCGGACATCGGACCGGCCGCGTCCGTCGCCGAATCCTGACCCCGACCCGGGCAGCCTGACGGACCGTGCCGCCCGAGCCGCGCGACCGCGTCGTCACGTACCCCGGCGGTCTGCGGGCCCGATACCGCTGGGCCGGCAGCGGCCAGGCGGCGGCGGTCTTCGCCCTCTCGGAGGCCGGCGGCGCGGTCGAGGACCTCGGCTCGCTGGTCGCGACCGACCCGGACCAGCTGTGCCGCGCCGAGCTCCGCGTCGAGTCGCCAGTCGCGACCTGGACCGTCCGGCTGGCGAGCACGATCTCCGACGAGCCGCGCGGCCGGTTCTGGGACACTGCCGGGCTGCTCGTCGTGAGCTACGGCTTCCACACCTGGGGTCTCGACGCCCGGACCGGCAGCCTCCGCTGGTCGCACCGGTCGGGGTCACCGATCGTCGAGCTTCTCGGCTCGTCGCGGATCGACCACGTCGTGGTCTGCGCGGAGATCGAGACCTTCGCGATCGCCGCGGACGGTGAGGTCGTCTGGCGGCTCGGGCACTCCGACGTCGTGACCGGAGCCGAGCTTGTCGGGGGCCGGCTCGTCCTCACGTCGTACGGTGGGCTGCTGACGGCGATCGACCCGTCGACCGGACGAGCGACCGCCTGACGCGTCCGGCCGCCGCGAGCGCGGACGTCAGGAACGATCCGTGGTGTGTGGACAGCCTGTGGACGGATGGCGGTCTGCCGGGCCAAGTCGTGGACAACTCCCGTTGACCCGGTCGGTACCGCTCCCGTAGCGTGACCGACAGCCCGGAGGGGCCGAGCGACGCTAACGGCGGCGATCACCTCAACGCCCACGCGTCGAGTAGGTTCCTTCGGGTCTTTCCATGTCCGGATCCCGTCCGCGTGACCGGCATGCGACCGATGCGCCTGGCGGCCCGTCGGCCGAGCGCGGCTATCATCGCCGCCGTGCAACCCCCCGCACTCGTCGTCGCCGGCTTCATCACGCTCGCAGCCGGGGTCCTGATCCTGCTGTCGTTCGGGCCGCGGTTCCGCGTCGGCCGGTTGCTGGCGGCGACGCCGGAGGTCTCCGTCGCCGACGCCCTCGCCGAGGCCGACGTCCCGGCTCCGCGATATCTCCGCGTCGCCGGCCGGATCGACAGCGAGGCCGAGTTCGAGGACACCGCGCATCGGCCGCTCGTCTACCGTCGGACGCGGATCCAGCTCCGGCGGCGCGGTGGGTGGGTCACCGTCGATGAAGGCGTCGAGGTCGTCCCCTTCGAGCTCGCCCAGGACCTTGAAGCGATCGGGATCGACGGCCCGGCGCTCGGCGACGGGCTCGTCGTCATCCCCCGCGAGGCGCCCGGCCGGGCAGCGGATGTCGCCGACCGCGTGCCGGACGGGACCGCCCCCGGGACACCGGCCCGCGCCGTGATCGAGCAGGTCTCGTCGGTCGAGCACGCGATCGTCGTCGGCGTGCCCACGCGCGGCCCGGACGGGAGCGTGGCCATGTCGGCGGGCAACGGCCGTCCGCTCATCCTCACGACCCTCGAGTCCGACGAGGCGATGCGGATCCTGACCGGCGGCGATCGACGCCGTCCCTTCCTCGCGGCGGTCCTGCTCGGCGCCGGGCTCATCCTCGTCGTCGTCGGGCTCGTCCTGGGTCTCGCCGAGTCGGTCCTGTGACCGGCCGATCGACCCTTGCGACGGCCGTCGGGATCGCCTGGGTCCTGCTCGTGACCGCCGGGACCGCTCTGGGAGCGGACCCGACGGCGACGCCCGAGACGGCCGGCGATCCGCGTAGCTCGGGCCAGGGACCGGGCTTCGTGGGAGCACCGCTCCTGGCGATCGGGCTCGTCCTCGGCATCGCCGTCGTCGCGGTCCTCGCGACCTGGGTCTACGTCCGGATGACCGGAGGGGCGCGGCAGGACTAGGACGTCTGGCCTATCGGCGGAAATGTGAAGTCGGCGTACGCTCGGACCGTCCACTTCACATTTCTTCCATCCATGGTGCCCGCGACCCTTCCCCTTCGACCTGCTGACGCGACCCTCTCCGTGACGAAGGCGGCACGGCTGCTGGGCGTCCATCCGAACACGATCCGAGCGTGGAGCGACCAGGGTCGCCTGCGCTACTACCGGATCAACCCACGCGGCGACCGTCGCTACCGGATGGGCGACCTCCAGCGCTTCCTTGCCAGCGCCTCGGGTTCGACGCAGGTGCCGCCGTACGCGATGAGCCGCCGTCGCTCCGTCACCGGTCCGCCGACGAGCGTCGATCCGTCGCTCCTCCGGACGGACGGCGTGCCGACCGCACCGCCGGACCTCGTCCTGCTGTCGATGCTCGCCGACGTCATCGCCTCGGGTCGCGAGCTCGATGCGGTCCTCACGGCGGCGGCGCGGACGATCCGGGACGCCTGGGCCCTCACCGCGGCCGGCATCTGGGAGCGGGCCGCCGGTCGGCTCGTGACCCGGGCCCTGGTCGGGACCGCGCGGCCGAGCGACCTGGCCGAGGCCGCCGGGATCCTGGGCCGCGCCGTCGAGCTCGAGGAGGCCGTCCTCGTCGACCCTGCCGGACCCGACCCGGAGCCGCTCGTCCTGGGACGCGGCCCCGAGCTCGCGGTCCCGATCCCGGGGCCCGAAGGCCCGTGGGGTGTCCTGTGGCTCGCCGGCGATGGACCCGGTGGGCTGACCGAGCGGGAGCTTGCGCCGGCCGAGGCCGCGGCCCGGGTCCTGGCCGGTGCCGTGCGGGCCGGCCGGTTGGCCGACGAGGTCGCCCACCAGCTCCACCGCGCCGATGCCCTTCGGCGCGTCGCCGCCGACATCGGCAGCCGGCTCGACCTGGGGCAGATCCTGACCGGCCTGGTCGACCACTCCCTGGTGCTGTTCGAGGCGGACCGCGCGGCGGTGTTCCTCCGTCAGCCCGGCGGCACGGTCACCGCCGAGGTCGCCCGCGGACTCTCGGCCGGCTACGCGACGGCGATGCGGACGGTCCCTCGGCCGTCGCTGTCGGCCGACGCGATCGCGATGCGCCGGCCGCTGTTCGCCCTCGACTACGCCCACGACCCACGCGGTGGGGCCGTTCGGGCGGCCGTCGTCCAGGAGGGCTTCGACACGATCGCGACGGCGCCCCTGTTCGCCGGCGACGACCTCCTGGGGCTTCTCGAGGTCTATCACGACCGACCTCATCCGTGGGCGCCCGAAGAGGTCGAGACGCTGTCGGCGTTCGCCTCGCAGGCGAGCGTCGCGATCGAGGCCGCCCAGGACTACGGCCAGATGGCGACCTGGACCGCCCAGCTCCAGTCGATCCAGCAGCTCGGCGCCCGGCTCAATCGCCTGACGACGGTCGAGGAGATCGGGCTGGCGATCTCGAGCGAGCTGCGCCAGCTGATCGACTATCACAACGTCCGCGTCTACCGGCTCGAGGGGCGCGACCTGGTCCCGGTCGCGATGCAGGGCCAGGTCGGCGAGTACGTCGACGAGACGCCGGACCAGCTGCGGCTCGTCGTCGGCGAGGGCATCACCGGCTGGGTCGCCGAGCACGGCGTGGCCCAGTACCTGCCCGATGCCGCCGCGGACCCGCGGGCCCAGACGATCCCCGGTACCGACGACGACCTCGACGAGTCGATGCTCCTCGCCCCGATGGTCTTCGACGACCAGGTCCTGGGCGTCGTCGTCCTTTCGAAGCTCGGTCTCGACCGGTTCAGGGCGGACGACCTCCGCCTCCTGGTCATCTATGCCAGCTTCGCGGCCCAGGCCTTCGCGAACGCCGCGGCGACCGAGCGCCTGCGGGCCCAGTCGGAGGCGCTCGAGCGCCAGCTCGCCCGGCAGCGCGAGCTCCTCCGGGTGACCGAGTCGATCCTCACGACCCTCGATACCCGCCAGATCCTCGACCAGATCACCGAGCGGCTCGGGTCGCTCATCCGCTGCGACAACATCGCGATCGAGATCGTCGCCCCCGAAGGGGGGCTGCGGCCGCTGACCGCCCGCGGCGTCCATGCCGCCCAGTACCTCGAGCCGTGGGCGCCCGGGGAGGAGGGCCTGGCGACGTGGGTCGTCGAGCACAACGAGCCGCAGCTCGTGCTCGACGAGATGGCCGATGACCGGGTCAACCACTTCCGCAGCGGCGGTCCGCTGGACGGCAGCATCATCGTCGTCCCGTTGCGCGACCGCGACGGCGTGTCGGGGGTCATGTCGATCGAGCGTCTCGGGCGGGACGAGCCGTTCACGACCGACGAGTTCGAGCTGGTCCAGCTGTTCGCCGCCCAGGTCTCGATCGCGCTCGGGAACGCGGCGATCCACTCCGCGGTCGAGGTCCGTGCCCGGACCGACGACCGGACGGGCCTCCTGAACCATGCGACGTTCGTCGAGTGGCTGGCCCGAGCCGTCACCGCGCGTGAGCCGTTCGGCCTGATCATCGCCGACCTCGACGACTTCAAGGCGGTCAACGACCGGCTGGGCCATCAGGCCGGCGACGGGTTCCTCGGCGAGGTCGGTGCCGCGATCGCCCGGGCCGGCCGTGACAGCGACCTCGTGTTCCGCTACGGCGGCGACGAGTTCGCGGTCGTGCTGCCGGGCACGGACGCCGCCGGCGCGCGACGGGTCGCCGACCGGGTCCGGAGCGCGGTGTCCGGCGCCAGCCGGAGCCTGGCCAAGGGTCGGGGGGTGCGGGTGACGGCATCGGTCGGCGTCGCGACGTACCCGGAGGACGGAACGACGACCGCGGAAGTGCTCCTCGCCGCCGACCGAGCCTGCTACGCGGCGAAGCGGGCCGGCCGGGATCGCGTCGCGACCGCGTCGGACGGGCTGGCCCTGGCCGCCGAGCTGACGCCTCCGGCGCCGACCCCGATCGACCCACCCCTGATCGCCGAGGCTGCCGCGGCCGCAGAGGCGGAAGCGGAGGCGGCGCGCTAGGCTCGGCCCGTCACGACGACCCACGGGGTCGCGTCCCAGCCGGGAGCCATGGCCGACCTGCCCAGACCCGTGCCGACCATCGCCCTTCGCGCGCGTCGCCTCGTCGCGGCCTGGTCCACGATCGCGCTCGTCGGTCTCGTCGCGGGCTGTGCCCTCGTCGGTCCGGACGGCGCGACGGACGCGTCGGCCGGTGCGTCGCCGCTGACGTCGCCGTCGCCCGGTGCGGCGGCCTCGACCACGCCGGTCCCGTCGATCACCCCGGTCCCCTCCCCGACCCCGCTCTCGTATGTCGTCCGCGCCGGCGACACGCTGCTCGCGATCGCGAAGCGGTACGACACCTCGGCGCGGAGCATCGCCTACTGGAACCGGGTCACCTACCCGAGCCTCGATCCCGAGTCGTCCAAATACAAGCCCGACTCGATCCAGGTGGGCTGGACCCTCGTCATCCATCCGGGCCAGGAGGTGGACGAGGCAAGCCCGCCGCCCGGGCCGTCGCCGACGCCCGTGCCATCGCTCCAGGTCGGGCCGGGCGTGACGCCGCGACCCGACGGCACGAGCCTCGTGGTCGACCACGGCTCGCGGGATGGCAACGCCGTCGCCCTGACCTTCGACCTCGACGGAGCCGCCGCCGCGGGTCTCGACACGGTGGACTGGCTCGTCGACCACGCCGTCCCGGCGACGGTCTTCCTGACCGGCGAGGCGGCCGGCGGCCAGGACGGGGCCGCGATCCTCGCGGTGGTCGCGGCCCACCCCGACCTGTTCTCGATCGGCAACGCCGGCTGGGACGGCTCCGATCTCACGAAGCTCGACGCGACCGGGATCGCCGACCAGCTTGCCCGGACCGACGGGGCGATCGACGCCGTGACCGGTCGCTCGACGAAACCGTTCATGCGACCGGCGGCCGGCCTCCAGGACATCGCCGTCCGGACCGCGGCGGGCGGCGGCGGCTGGACCTACACGGTCCTCTGGGACGTCGACCCGTCCGACCGGCTGGCCGAGGTCGACGGCGGTCCGACCGCCGACGACCTGACGGCCCGCGTCGTGGCCCGCTCGCGCGGCGGGTCGATCGTCCTGCTCCACTTCGACGGGGTCCATACGCTCGAGGCGTTGCCGGGCATCGTCGACGGCCTCCGGGACCGGGGGCTGGAGCCGGTCACGCTCGACCGCCTCCTCGGGACGGGCTGAGCCCGGCTATCCTCGGCGACATGGCAGAGACCGGACCACCCCCGCGGATCGTCGTCACCGTCGCCATCGCCGACATCGGGGCCGACCCGGAGTCCCGGCGACGGAAGAACGAGCTCTATGCCGAAGGCGTCCGCGCCGCCGGCGGCGACCCGATCCTTGTCGATGCCCGGAGCGACGAGGCGACGCGGGCGACGGCGTTCGGGATGATGGACGGCCTGCTCCTGTCGGGCGGCGCGGACATCGACCCGTCGCGCTACGGGCAGGCAGCCGACCCGACCGTCGAGGTGGAACGACCGCGCGACGTCCTCGAGGCGGCGGCGTTCGCGGCCGCCGAACGGCGTGGCGTGCCGGTCCTCGGCATCTGCCGCGGCTTCCAGGCGATCAACGTCTTCCGCGGCGGCTCGCTCATCCAGGACATCGCCGGACACGCCGGCCCAGGCTACGGGACGGGGCAAGCCTGGACCCACGCGATCACGATCGACCCGGGGAGCCGGCTGGGCGACCTGCTCGGCGGGATCGATGCGTCCGAGGTGAACACGTACCACCACCAGGCGGTCCGGCCGGACGCGCTCGGCCGCGATCTTCGGGCGACGGCCTGGGCGGACAGCCCGATCGGGCTGATCGTCGAGGGCCTCGAGGATCCGAGGGAGCGGTTCGTCGTCGGGCTGCAGTGCCATCCGGAGCGGACCGAGTCGACGCCGCAGGCATTCGCCGAGGTCTGGCGGGCGTTCATCGAGGCGAGCCGGGTCCGCGAGCCCGTCTGACGAGGACGGGCCTGGTCGTCAGGCCGGCTCGATGCGGAGGACGGTGTCGCGCGGCGAGGCCCAGCCGGGCGGCCGCGTCGCCCTGGTTGTCGGCCAGGGCGAGCCGGCCGAACGAGTCCTCGTACAGCAACGGCTGTCCGACCGCGACCTCGGCGAACGTCCGGGCCCAGCGGACCGCCTCGTCGCGGCCTGCGACTGAGCCATCCGCCCGTCGCACCATGAGGGCCCGGCCCGTGACCAGCGGCCCCACGGCGCGGGCCAGGTCGGCGGGCTCACCGGCCAGGCGGGCGTTGCCGAACGAGTCGATGTAGACCACGGATGTCGCGAGCCCGCCGTCCCGGACCTCCGGTGTCGGGAGGACGAGGTCGACGAGACCGCCCGGATCGACGACCGGGCCGACCGCCTCGAACGGCGTCCCCGTTGCGAGATGCGCTCCGACCGGCGCGAAGATGTCGCGGCCATGGAAGGTCGAGCTCGCATCGGCCAGCCAGAGCGACCTCTCCGTCAGCTCCCGGGCCTCGGCGATCCCGCCGAGCCGCTCCGCCGCCGGCCGAAGGAGACCGTTGTCCGGGCCGACAAGGAGATCGCCTCGGGCCGCACGGATCGCGATCGGCCGGCGCGCCGTCCCGACTCCCGGGTCGACGACGGCGATGTGGACCGCGACCGGCATCCACTCCACGGCGCCCCAGAGAAGGTAGGCGCCGTCACGGACCTGGTACTTCGCGACGCCGTGGGTCAGGTCGATGATCTGGGCGTCCGGGGCGATGCCGACGATCACGCCGCGGCAGATCGCGGCGGCGCCGTCGAGCCCGAAGTCGGTCAGGAAGGTGAGGATCGGGCGAGCCACCCGCCGATGGTAGGGCCCGGCAAACCCCGAAGCGGCGCCGGAGGAGCGGACGCCGCTTCGGAGAGAAGGGCCGGACCGACGGGACGGGAGGAGGATCGTCCCGACGGCCGAGGGTGGATTCGTGCTAGTGCGGCCGGGCACCGATGGCGGTCCCTGGCCGCGGCGCGGCTCGATGGGGGCGGCTCGAGAGGTCGGCGTCGGTCGAGAACCGGCCGTTCCGGTGGAGCTCGCGGAGGAACAGCAGCTGGTTCACCTCGCGGAGCCGCCACGGGGCGGCGCCGATCGGGAGGCCGCACAGGAAGGCGGTGAGGTTCGCCGCCTCAGGTGGCTCCAGGCCCCCCTGGACGAGTCGCCGATATGTCGGTCCCGTCATGATCGTCTGCCGGCTCGACGACGCTCGGGGGGTCGACGGCCTCGGACGGGCGACGCCAGACGCGACCCCGCCGGCCGTCGCGGGCGCCGGCCACGCCGAGCCATCCGGTCGCCCGGATGCCCGCGAAACGCGCCGCGTTCGGCCTGCCATGGCTCATCGTGCCTCTGCTTCTCCGTGGTCCAGGATCGTCGACTGGAGGGCTGACGGTCCCACCGCCGGATGGGACCGTCGATGGCCCGGCGGTCCGGTGCGCGGCCGGTACCGATGGATGCCACCGCAGGGCTCCTCTGCCCACCCGGCCGCTCCGGACCGACATGCCCGGATGCACCGCCCGGGCCGCTGGCTAGACTCTCGGGCGATGCGCGTCCGACGGTTCGAGCTGCGCCTGCTCTCGGCGGCCCTGACCGCCGGCTGGATCCTGGCTGCCGTGCTCGTGCTCGGCGGCTACCACCCGGGCGGTCCGATCGACATCGTCGTGGGGCTCGCGACGCTGCCGGCGGTCGCGATCGCCCTGGCCGGGATCGTCTGGCCGCCGCTGACCCGGGGAGGTCGCGCGTTCACCCTGGTCGATCTGGCTCGGACTCGGCGCGGCGCTCCTCCTCATCCCCTCGCTCGGCGGCCTCCTGGAGCAGCTTCGACTGGGCGGGCCCCAGACGCTCCTGCCGTCGCTCGAGGCCGCCTACCCGTGGCTCCTCGCCCTCGGCGCGACCGCGACGTTCGCTGGCTATGGCATCGCCCGCCGGCTGCTCGGCGAAGCCGCCGTCCGGCGCCAGCGGATCGGCGTCGGGATCGCGATCGGGGCACTCATGACGGTCGGGACCGCGACGCTCTTCGCCGGCGTCGCCATCGCGAACGACCTGGCCCTGCGCGAGACGCCACCGCCGAGCTCGCGGTTCGGGCCGACCGACCCGACATTGGAGCCGCCACCGTGCGACGGACCGCTCGCGCCGGGACCGGCGGCCGATCTCGCGGAGACGTTCAGCGGCGACGTCGATGCAACGTTCGATCGGCGACGCCCGCATCAGCGGCGTCCGGGACGGCGCCGACTTCCGCTGGACCGCCGAGATCGCGACGACACTGACGATCGGGCGTCGCGGCGCGGCGGCGGTCGGCGGCGACGGCTGGGTCATCGGGCCGGACGGCGCCTGGGTCGGGGTCCCGTCGAAGGCCGTGGCCGACGACAGCCTCGACCTGCAGGTCCTCGCGACCGCGCTCACCCAGGGCGACCGGGCCACCGCCGAGTCCATCGGGATCGCGACGGTCGAGGGCGCCCGTGCACGACAGTGTCGCGTGGCGATCGACGGCCCGACGTTCCGGGCCGCCTTCCCCCAGGTGGAGTGGCTCGTCGGCGACGCGGACATCTCGCGCTGGCGCGGTGAGGTCGAATACTGGGTCTTCGCCGACGGCCAGCTCGGCCAGGTCGTCGCGACGGCGAACGGTGAGGGGGCCGACCTGACCCCGAAGGGCGTGCTCGGCACGGTGAGCGTGACGCTCACGGCGACCGATCGCGCCCTCGACCACCCGGTCGCGCCGCCGGCCTGACGTCGACCTGAGGTCGGCCTGAGGTCGGCCCGACGTCGGCGGACACGACCTGCCCGCGTCGTGCACGATGGGCAGCGAGGCACGAGGACCGACGATGCTGATCGACCCGGACGAGCGCTACGAGGGCAAACGCGACCGGCTGGCGCGCTTCTATCGCGTCCTCCGCGTGCTCGAGGCGCAGGGCGAGGCGGGCGTCCACGTGCGCGAGATCGCGAAGCGGGTCGGGATGTCGCCGCGGACCGTGTACCGCGACCTCATCGCCCTCCAGTCCGAGCTGGGCGTCCCGGTCTGGAGCGACGGCCAGGGTCGCTGGGGCGTCGAAGGGGCCGGGTTCCTGCCCCCACTGAAGCTGACGCTCCAGGAGGCGATGGCCGTCGTGCTCTCGGCTCGCCTCATGGCCCGCTATGCCGACGAGTACGACCCGGACCTGGCGGCGGCGTTCCAGAAGCTCGAGGCCGGCCTGCCGCAGGTCCTCGTCGACCACATCGAGCGGACCCTCGCCGAGATGGCCGAGCGACCGATCGACGAGGTCCATCGGCGCCACGTCCACCTGCTCACCCGAGCCTGGGCGGAGCGGCGGATCGTCGAGTTCACCTACGCCCCGGCCCGCTATGCCGAACGCGGCGACGCGCCGCCACGGCGCGCTCGCGTCCGGCCGTATCGGATCGAGCCGTCCCTCCAGACCCACGCCCTGTACCTGGTCGGGTTCGATGAGACGCGCGCCGCGATGCGGACGTTCAAGATCGACCGGATCACCGACCTGTCGGTCTCGACGGAGTCGTTCGATCCGCCGGAGGAGGACGTCGCCGGCGATCTGGCGCGGGCCTGGGACATCATCGCCGACCAGGAACCCGCGACCGTCGTGCTGCGGTTCTCGCCGGCGATCGCGGCACGCGTCCGGGAGGCCACCTGGCACCCGTCCCAGCGGGTCACCGCGGAGCCCGACGGCTCGCTGCGCTGGCAGGCGACCGTCGCCGGGACGATCGAGATCCGGCTGTGGGTCCTGTCGTGGGGTGCCGACGTCGAGGTCCTCGAGCCGCCCGAGCTCCGGGAGTCGGTCGCGCGCGATCCTGGCCGAGGCCGCCGCACGCTACGCTGGCGCGCGATGACCCGTCGCCACCCGTTCGGTGCGGTCAACCTGATCAGTGACCCGATCCACGGCTATCTCGAGCTGACCAAGCACCTCTCGGACGAGGACGCCACCGAGGCCGGGCTGCCCGACGAGGACGTCGCGGAGGACGATCTCCTTGACAGCGCGTGGGTCCAGCGGCTCCGGCGGATCAGCCAGCTCCAGAGCGCCCGCTGGGTGTTCCCGACCGCCGAGCACTCGCGGTTCACCCACGGCCTGGGCGTCATGCACGAGGCCGGGCTGTGGGGCAGATCGCTCTACCCGACGCTCCGCGCCGAGGTCGCGGTCGCGGCGCCCGACGAGCCGCTGCCGTCCGAGGGCCTCGTCGTCGAGACGCTCCGGGTCGCCGGCCTCCTCCACGATGTCGGTCACGGACCATTCGCCCACTTCTTCGACGAGGAGTTCCTCGGCGCGTTCGATGCCCCGAGCGACCCTCGCCGGCCCTCGCGCAAGCGGCTGACCCACGAGGACCTGAGCCAGCGAGATCATCGAGGACGAGCTGGGTGGGCTCATCCGCGGCCTCCGGCGGGCTCCGGGCAGCGCCCCCGAGCGCGACGCGCTCGCCGCCGACGAGACGATCGACCCGCGCTGGGTCTCGTTCCTCGTCTCGAAGCCGCCGCTCGTCGACGCCACCATGCCACGCTGGGTCCGCTGGCTCCAGCCGCTCCTGTCCGGCGTCTTCACCGTCGACAACCTCGACTACGTGCGACGCGATGCGTACCTCACCGGCGTCGCGACGGTCCCGGTCGATGCCGAGCGCCTCCGCCGCTACACGTTCATCTCCGACCGCGGCCTGACGCTCTACGAGCCCGGCCTCGGGGCCCTCGAGATGTTCCTGACCGCCCGGCTGTTCATGTATCAGCAGGTGTACTTCCACCGGACGGTCCGGGCGATCGACCTCGACCTGGGCGAGGTCTTCGCCCCGAGCATCCGGGCGATCTTCGGCGAGGGATCGCCGACCGAGCGGCTCGGCGACTACGCCGATCTCGACGAGTACGCGCTGCTTCACCAGGCGGCGCGCTGGGCCCGCGGGGAATCACTCGCGTCCCACCCGGTCGCCGGAGACGGCGCCGTCACGCCGGCCGTCGGCGAGGCCTGGCGGGCGATCCTGCTGCGGCGGCCGTCATGGCGAGCCGAGGCCGAGATCCGGCGGAGCTACGAGGCCGGCGAGGACCTCAGCGAGACGATCGCCGCACTCGGGCCGGAGGAGCCGGGCCGGGTCGCGGTCGACCTCGCGATCGTCGACGCCCGGCCGGCGGACGCGACCGCGACCGATTCGCGCCTGGCCCTCGAGGGCCGCGGCGGCGGCCCGGCCCCGACGGTGAGCGACAGCCTCGCGGCCCGACTCCCGGCGTTCGCGCTGATCGGCCGGCGGTACCGACGGAGCGGGACCGGCGAACGCTGACCGGACGGGCGCGCCGTCGGACGCCCGGCCGGTCAGTCGGCCGTGACCGCCAGTGCCCGCGCGACTCGCCAGGCGTCGAGATACGTGTTGTACAGCGGGACGGGCGCGACCCGGATGATGTCGGGCTCGCGGAAGTCGGCCATGACCCCTTCCGCCTCCAAGGCGGCAAGGCGCTGGCGTGGTCGGCTGACCCGGAGGGAGAGCTGGCAGCCGCGCCAGCGCGGCTCGGCCGGCGTGAGGATCCGGACATCCGGGGCTATCTCGGCGATGAGACCGGCGAGGTACCCGGTCAGCGCCTCCGACTTCCCGCGGAGCGCGGGCAGCCCGACCTCGTCGAAGACCGCATACGAGGCGAGCAGCGGCGCCATCGACAGGCTCGGCGGGGTCGACATCCGCCAGCCATCGGCGCCTGCCGCGGGTCGGAACGCCTCGGTCATCTCGAACCGGGTCCGCGGATCGTTGCCCCACCAGCCCTCGAGCCGAGGCGTGTCGGCCGCGAGGTGCCGTTCGTGGATGAACAGCTGCCCGATCGAGCCCGGGCCGCCATTCAGGTACTTGTACGTGCACCACGCGGCGGCATCGACGCCCCAGTCGTGCAGCCGGAGCGGGACGTTGCCCGCGGCGTGGGCCATGTCCCACAGGGCGATCCCACCGACCGCATGGACCGCCGTCGTGAGCGGCTCGACGTCCATCACCTGGCCCGACGCGTAGTTCACGCCCGCGAGCAGGGCGACGGCGAGGCGCCCGCCGGCTGCTCCGATCGCGGCGACCAGATCCTCCGTGACGATCGTCGACTCGCCATCGCGTGGCCGGACGACGATGAGGTCGTCCTGCGGATCGCGGCCGTGGAGGCGGATCTGCGACTCGACGGCGTAGCGATCGGACGGGAACGTCGGCGCGTCGATGAGGATCGCCGTCCGGTCGCCGGTCGGGCGGTAGAACGACGACAGCAGGACGTGGAGGTTCACGGTCAGGGTGTTGAGCGTCGTGACCTCGGCCGGCAGCGCGCCCACAAGCCGGGCGGTCGGCCCCCGGAGCCGCTCGTCCATCAGCATCCAGCCGACCTCGGGCTCGAAGTGGCCCTCGACGCCCGCCCGTGCCCAGCGCTCCAGCTCCGCCTCGACCGCGGCTGCGGCGGTGACCGGCTGGGCCCCCAGCGAGTTGCCGAGGACATAGACCGCGGTCGACCCGTCGGCGAGGACCGGCAGACGGAACTGATCGCGCCAGCCGACGAGAGGATCGGTGGCGTCCCGATCCCGCGCCTCGGATGCGCCGGCCGGGGGGACGCTCACGGGATCATGCTCCGCTCGCTGGGCGGCCGCGACGGACGAGGCTCAGGTGCGTCCGGGCCGACCTGCCAGCCATCGTAGCCGGCGGCTCAGGTGACGAGGCGGCCGTCGCGCAGCTCGAGGATCTGGTCGGCGACGTCGAGCATCGCCTGGTCGTGGGTCGCGACGACCGCGGTCACGCCCTCGCTTCGGACGATCGACCGGATGAGGGTCATGATCCCGTGTCCCGTCTCCGAGTCGAGCTGACCCGTCGGCTCATCGGCCAGCAGCAGCTTGGGGTGGTTCGCGAGGGCCCGGGCGATCGCCACCCGCTGCTGCTCGCCACCCGAGAGCTCGTGCGGCCGGTGGCCCAGCCGGCCCGCCAGACCGACCATCTCGAGCAGGTCGCGGACCCGCTGATCGCGCTGGCGCGGGTCGAGCTTGACCAGCCGCATCGGGACCTCGACGTTCTCTGCCGCGGAGAGGATCGGCACGAGGCCGAACGCCTGGAAGATGAAGGCGATCGTCCGTCGTCGCATCTCGACCAGCTCCCTGTCGGCCATCGCCGTCATGTCGTGGCCGTCCACGAGGACCCGCCCGCTGGTCGGCCGGTCCAGCCCGCCCAGGAGGTTGAGGAGCGTCGACTTGCCGCTCCCGGAGCGGCCCTTGACCGCGACGAGCCGTCCCCGGCCGACCGTCAGGTCGATCCCGCGGATGGCATGGACGGTCCCATCTCCCGACGGGTAGTCGCGGATCAGCGCCGTCGCCTCGACCATCGGGCCGGCGGCCGGGAGCGACGCGGCGGCGCGCCGCCGCCGTCCTGCGGTCGATCATCGCTCGTCCCGGGCTGCGTCGGCCGAGGTGTCCGGCGACGTGTCCGGCCAGATCGTCACGTGGTCGTCCTCGAGCCGCACTCGCACCCGCCCGGATAGCCCGAGCGCCTCGATGTGGGACTTCGGCAGCTGCAGGCGGCCGGTCCGGTCGAGGACAGCGAACTCTTCGGCGACGACCCGGTGATCGCCCTCGTCGGTCAGCTCGGTCCGACGGACGACCTCGCTGCTCGTCCGACCGTCGCGGATCGCGACGGTCCGCTGGACCTGCTCCGACACGAGCGCGTCATGGGTCACGATGACGATCGTCGTCCCGAGGTCGGTGTTCACCCGTCGGAGCAGCCCGAACACCTCGGCCGAGGTCTGGCTGTCGAGCTCGCCGGTCGGCTCGTCGGCCAGGACGAGCGCCGGCTCGTTGGCCAGGGCGACGGCGATCGCGACCCGCTGCTGCTCGCCGCCGGACAGGCGGTCGGGTCGGTGATCGGCCCGGTCCGCAAGCCCGACCCGGTCGAGCAGCTCGAGCGCCCGCGCGCGACGGGCGTCACGACCGTCGAGGATCATCGGCAGCTCGACGTTCTCGACCGCGGTGAGATACGGCAGGAGGTTGCGCGCCGTCTGCTGCCACACGAAGCCGACCGTCTCGCGGCGGTAATGGGTCCGCTCGCGACGACCCATCCGGGTCAGGTCGTGGCCGGCGACGACGACCCGCCCGGCGGATGGCTGGTCCAGCCCGGCGAGGATCCCCATCAGCGTCGACTTGCCGCTGCCCGAGGCTCCGACGATCGCGATCATCTCGCCCGGCCGGACCAGGAGATCGAGACCCTGGAGGGCCACGACCTCGAGGTCCGCGACCTTGTAGATCCGGACGAGGTTGTCGCAGATGATCAGCGCTCCGTCGCCGAACCGGGCGGCCCCGGCCGGCGCCGGCGTCCGCCCTCCGGTCGGCCCGGCGCGGGGCGCCGCTCGGCGGCCGCGCGAGGTGGCGGCGTGCCACGGGATCGTGTCGGCAGCTCCTCGATGACCGGGCCGGTCAACGTCGGCTCGGCGGTCCGGCCGGGTGGCTCGTCGCGCGTCGGTCCGGTCATTCGACCCCTCGACGGGCGACGGAGGCGGGCGTGACCGCGCGCGACAGGACCGCGGCGATCGCGAACGCCAGGCCGGACACGACGAGGACGACGATCGCGACGATCGCGAGGCCCGTCAGGTCGACCGAGGGCGGCACGTCGACGCGCGACCCGATGATGCCTTCGAGGCCGAGGCCCGGCCGGAGGACGATGAAGACGCCGAGCCCGAGGGCGATCCCGAGCAGGAACGAGATCACGATCGTCGGGCCGTGCTCGACGAGCTGCAGGCGGAGACCCTGGTCCTCGCTCACCCCGATCGTCCGAAGAAGGGCCGCATTCTGCGGGCCCGGGCCGAGGCCGTCAGGGCCAGGCCCGCGGCGAGGGCGATCGCGGCATAGGCCGCCGCGATGAGCGCGGCGATCGTGACCCCGGCGCGGACAGCGTCGAGCGCCGGGCTGTCATGGATCGCGATTGCGCTGCTGTCGACGTCGGCGAGGACGAGACCCGGCGCCGACAGCGCCTGCCGGAGGGCACCGGCCGCGTCCGACGGGGCCCGCAGGAACGCATCGGTGGTCGGCAGCGGGCGGGCCCGCTCGGCCTGGGGGCGCGAGACGATGAGGAACGGCGCGCCGACGGGCATCGAGGGGAAGGTCGGCAGCGTCCCGACGACACGGACATCGGTGTAGCGGCCCTGGATCGCGAGCCGGGTCGTCGACCCGACCCCGAAGCCCGCGCGCGCGTCGACCTGGTCGTCCGAGATGACCACGGGCAGCGGATCCGTTGCCGCGAGCGGCGTCGAGAGCTCCGGCGGCAGCGTCAGATCGACCGGCGTCCCGGCGACGACCGCCGCATAGGCGACCGGATCGACGGCGATGAGGGTCGCCTCACGACCGGTGTCGGTGACGCTCGAGGTGGCCTCGTAGGCCGTCGCACCGGCGGTCACGCCGGGCAGGGCCAGCGGGTCGAACGTGCTCGAGAGCCGGCCGTCCGGCTTGTCGAGGTGGTAGGCCGCGCCGACCTCCTGCCAGGCCGCGATGTCGGCGGCCCGATCGAGGTGGCTGACGATCGCGACGGAGAACGCGCCGATCGCCGCCGTCACCAGGAGCACCAGGAGCATCCCGCCGACGCCGACCGAGCGGGTCGCGCGTCGCAACCCGAGGACCGGGACAAGGTCGGCCCGTGTCGCGGCCAGGCGGGCCGCCCCCCGCAGGGCGAGCGGCTGGAGCCGCAGCGCGATGAGGGCGGCGGCGAGCCCGAGCAGGGCCGGCGCGATCGCGATGAACGGGTCGGCCGTGCCGAGCGAGCCAGTGGCGCTCGACCCGCGGATCCCCCGGTCCCGCAGCAGGATCGCCCCGCCGATGGAGAGGAGCACGACGAGGATCTCGAGGACCAACCGTCGGGTGCTCGGCGGACGGGCGACCCCGGTCGCTCGGGTCGTCGTCGACGGACGGGCCGTCCAGAGGACGAGGAGCGTCGTCGTCACGGCCACGACCGCGGCCGCGAGCGCGGCGGTCCGGGCCGGGCCGGTCGGGATCAGGGCAGCGGCGAGCCCGACGCCGAGGATCGTCGCGGGCACGGCGAGCAGGATGCCCTCCATGAGGGCCGCTGCCCCGACCTGGAGCACCGAGGCCCCCCGGCCGCGCCACACGAGCAACGTCGGACGCCGACGCTCGGTGGCCAGGATCGGCGACGAGCCCGAGTGCCGCGAGCGCGACGAACGCCGGCCCGACGGCCGCGACCGTGAGGATCGCCTCCGCCGCGTGCCAGCTCGCCTGCTGCGCGGTGATGATCCGGAGCAGGCCGCTGCGGAGCGCGGTGCCGCCGTTCACCTGGGCCGCGGTGCTCGACGGGAAGACGCTCTCGGCCCGCCGCAGGTCCACGAGGAGCTGGTCGGCATCCTCGGACTGGAGCAGCAGCGGATCGGTGTAGAAGCGCCACGAGTAGGTCAGCGCCGTGGCGTCGTCGTCGGTCGCCGTCATGTACGCGTCGTACGCGTCGGGCGAGGCGAGCATCCGGACGTCGTAGTAGGCGACGCTCGGGGAGATCTCCCGCTGGGCCGGCGTCGTGAGCGGCTCGTCGCCGTCGAACCACGGGTCGGCCCGGTCGATCACGTCGAAGATCCCGACGACCGTGACCGCGATCGCGCCGCGGTGGCGCTCGTTCAGGCGGTCGCTCGGGTCGAGGCTCAGGTGGAGCGTCTGCCCGACGCTGACCGCGAGGTCCTTCGCGGTCTCGGTCGACAGCGCGACCTCGAGCTGGGTCATCGTCCCGGTCGAGCCGTCCGGGTTCGTGACCGGCAGGGTCGTCGTGGTGCCGGCTGGCAGGCGCCCGTCGGCCACCTTGACCCGCGACTCGATGCCCGGCTGGAAGCGGAGGTAGGCGAAGCTCGGCGTCGGCGTCGGGTCGTCGATGCCCCAGCGGGTCGTCTCCGCCAGGATCGAGCGGTCGACGATGAGCCGCCGGATGCCATCGGACAGCTGGGTCTCGAGGTCGTCGCCGACCAGCTGGACCCCGGCCATCGGTCCCCGTGGGTCGGGCCTCGATCCGACGCTCCTGGCGGAGCTGGAGGTTGCGCTCCGCTGGCGGGGCCACGGCGACCTCGTCGCGGAGGGCCCGGTCGCCGACGGCATCGAGCACGAGCGGGGCGAGGGCGAACACGAATGCCGTCGCGAAGACGAGCAGGGCCAGGCCGATCGCCGGCGCGCGATCTGTCCGGAAGCGCCGCAGGGTCGTCCGCAGCCAGACCATCGTCAGCCGTCCCGGGCTCGGAGGACGGTGCCGATCCGGACCGCGGAAAGCTGGCGGGTCACGATCGCGACCGTCACGACCAGGAGGATGACGGCCAGGACGACGAGCGGCACGAGCGCCGCCCAGGGGATCGACGACGACCGGCGCGGGGACCGCCGCCGCACCGCTGGCGGTCAGCGTCGCGAACGGCAGGACGAGCCAGGCGAGGAGCAGCCCGAGCAGGACGCCGACGGTCACCCCGAAGCCGAGGAGCGCCGCGTGCTCGAGGGTCAACCAGCCGGCGAGCTGGCCGTGGCTCAGCCCGAGCGCCTGGAGGAGCGCGAACTCGCCCATCCGCTCGTTCGTCGAGACCGTCGCACTCACGACGAACCCGATCGCCGCGAACGCCAGCGCCGCGAGGGCGCCGAGGGCCAGCGCACCGATCAGTGCGAGCGGGATCGGGTCGCTCGGTGAGGGCCCGGTCGATCGCGTCGCGCCAGAGGACCCTGTCGGCAGCGTACGGATGCCCGGACAGGGTGGCGACGACCCGCTCGGCCGCCGCCGCATCGGTCCCCGGTGCCAGGCCCACCCACCACTCCTGGACCGGAGCGGTCGTGGCGGTCGTCTGGAAGCGGACGGCCTCGAGGGTCTGCAGGTCGACGACCGCGAAGGCCTTCGCGGGATCGAGCGGCGGGAACGTGTCGACGACGCCGCTGACCGCCAGCTCCAGCGGCAGGCCGGCGGCCCGGACCGCGACGCGGTCGCCGACCTCCGCGCCGCTCAGCTCCGAGAAGGTCCGCGACACGACGGCAGGGATCGCGTCGGGTGACGCCCCGCTCGCGGTCAGGGTGAAGATCGTCGCGCCGGAGCCGAAGATCGCCCGCTGGTCCGACAGGTCGATCAGACCCGGATGTCCGTCGGGTGCCCGATAGGGCACCGAGGGCGGGGCGCTCGAGCCGTCCGGATCGAGCCCGTCGCCAGCCCCAGCCGTCGCCGCCGGCGTCGAAGGCCACCGGTGTCCAGGCGTCGCCATCGCCCTCGCCGACCTCGACCCCGACGAGGTCGAGCGTCCCCTCGAGCAGCGTCCCCTGGGCCGGTTGCAGGCCGATCTCGATCGACTCGAGCTGCACCGGGCCGCTGATCGCGACCGACTCCCCGCCGACGTGGACGACCAGGTCGCCGGTCAGGCGCTGGCGGCCGCCGTCGAGAGTCGCCTCGTCGAGATCGATCCGGTGGAGGCGGCCGTCGCCGTCGCTCAAGACGACCCCGAGGCTCGCCGAGCCCAGCGGGCCACCGTTCTCCGGCGGCGGTGTCCCATCCGGGTTCTTGAACGCCGTATCGACGGTCACGGCGATCCGCGTCGGG
The DNA here is from genome assembly GCA_963729175.1 of uncultured Chloroflexia bacterium. Lineage (GTDB taxonomy): Bacteria > Chloroflexota > Limnocylindria > Limnocylindrales > CSP1-4 > CAVSMY01. The sequence continues at coordinate 80,533 of CAVSMY010000018.1, forward strand.
TCGCCGGGCAGGTCGGTCGCATGGATGCCCGGCCTGGCCGTCGCCAGGCCGGCGAGTGTCGGTGAGACGTCAGCGCCGGACGCCGTCGGCGGAAGACGAAGCATCGCGGCGGCGGCCGTGGGGTCGAGCGCGACCAGTTCGCCGTCGTTCACCGCCCGGCCAGCGTCGAGCGACTGGCGCTCGACCGGCATCGCCGCCGCCACGCCCTCGACCCGGCGCAGCGCCGGACCCATGGCCCAGGCGGGGAGATCCGCGTAGCTCGACGCGATCAGACGGATGTCGGAGGCTGCCTGGTATGCCGCCTGGTCCGCCTGGGACCGGTCCCACGTCGCCGCGTGGGCGACCGCGAAGGTCCCGAGCGCCGCCGCGAGCATGAGCAGGAGCGCCGATCGGGTGTAGCGGAGCGGCCGACGGGCGAGCTGGCGGGCCCCGAGCGAGGAGACGAGGCCGCGCCGCCGCTCGAGCACGCGCTCGGCCAGCTCCGCGGACCGCGGGATGATCCGGACCGCCAGGATCGCCCCGGCGATGAGACCGATCGCCGGCGCCGCGATGAGCAGCGGGTCGATGCCCAGGACGCCGCGCGCATCCCTCGTAAGGGGCGCGCCGTAGAGGCGAAGCTGCCACAGAGCGATGCCCGCGACGACGAGAAGGGCCAGGTCGAGGCCGGTCCGCCCGGCGAGGGTCCGACCCGACTGGCGAGCGGCGGCCGCGCGCGCCTCCGCGGGCGAGGCGCCGGCGATGAGGGCTGGGATCGTCAGGGCCAGGACCCCGAGCGCGCCACCGGCGAGCGCGACGAGGAAGGCTCGTTCGTCGAGGGTCGCGGCGCTGATGATGCCGGACGTCTCGAGCGGCCCGAGGATGCCGATGAGCCGGACCACGCCGACGGCCGCGAACGGTGCTACAGCGACGGCCGGGATCGCCAGCAGGATCGCCTCGCTCAGGGCCATGCCCGTCACCTGGGCGCGGCCTGCGCCGCGGGACCGCAGGAGCGCCAGCTCGGAGCGGCGACGATCGACGAGCAGCCCCGCGACGAGGACGATCGCGTAGCCCGCGAGGATCGCGAACTGGAGGGTCAGCAGCAGGACCTCACTGCGACTGACGAGGGCGGCCCGCGACAGCGCCGCGAGGCGCGTCGGGAGGCCGGTCGTGATGGTCGCCGTGACGTCCTTCGGGACGACCGCTTTGATCCGGTCGGGCAGCGTCGCGACGTCCGCCGCGAGCCGGTCGACGTCGTCGATGCCGATCCTGGTGACATCCGGGATCACCCGCCAGGACAGCTCGACCGAGCGAAGGCCGGGCAGGGCCAGCAGATCCTCGGGCGTCGCGACGATCGGGCCGCGGGTCGTGAACTGGGGACCGACGTCGACTCCGGTCGTCTCGAGCGACCCGCCGAGCCAGAACGGGTCATCCGGGACGGGCTGCCAGGTCCCGACGACGGTCAGGTCGACCGGCTGCGGCGCGCCGACACGGTTCACGAGATGGAGCGTGCTCCCGACGGCGACGCCCAGATCGCTGGCCGCGGAGGTGGGCAGGGTCACTTCGGTCGGTCGACGCCCGGCCGTCGGCCAGGTCCCGGCCGTCAGGGTCGCGTGGCGATCAAGGCCGTCATACACGGCGAGCTGGAGGAGGTCGGTCACGTCGCTCGTCGACGTCGCTGCGTCGGCGTAGGTGCCCGCCTTGGTCACCCGGTCGACCGTCGCACCGTCGGGGCCGAAGATGTCGGCCAGGGGTGCACGGATCCCGGCGTCATAGCCGGCGACCGCATCGAGAGCCGACGACATCGTGACGACGACCGTCCGGTCCTCGAGTGAGCTCGTCTCGATCTCGCGCCGGAGGCCGCCGTTCGCGACGGTCTCGCCATAGATGACGCCGGCGACGAGCAGGGTGATCGCGCACAGGAGGAGAAGCCAGGCCGCGCCGACGACGGGCAGGTCGGCCCGGCTTCGATGGAGGACGGCGCGCCACAGCCCGAACCAGGATCGCACGCCGGATCAGGTCCTCCGCATCATGGGCCGTCGGGGGCGCTTCTCCCGGTGATACACGCGGGCGGGCGCCGAGGTTCGGCGTGGCAGCCGCCGTGTCCCGGGGAATCTACGCCGGAACGGCCTCGGACCTTGCACAGCCGTGCTCCGGGTCCGGTCCGGGATCCTCGCCGGTCACCGGATCACGGGGCCGTGGATCATGTATCGCGGTGCCGCGGATCACGGATCGCTGGCCTGCGGATCACGGATCGCGGTGCCGCGGGATCACGCATCACGGTGCCGCGGGATCACGTATCACGGTGGGTGATGATCTGGGCGGTCACCAAGCATGGCGAACCCGCATGGGTGCCGGAGACCGCATCGACGACGCTCGCTTGGTCTCCGGATCATCACCGAGCGTGATCGTCGCGCTCGGGCTGGAACCGACAGCCGGGCCCGCAGTCCGTGCACTCCCGACGGCGGCCGGTCCGCCGGTGGCGGGTATCATCCGAGGCCGCGCGCCCGTAGCTCAGTGGACAGAGCGTCTGACTTCGGATCAGATGGTCGGGGGTTCGAATCCCTCCGGGCGCGCCAGTGTCTTGAGTCGCGACATCGGCGACACATGAGTCGCGACATCGGCGACACCTGTGATCAGCCGGTCTGCTGGGACCCCGGCCATCGGCCGGGGTCTCGTCGTTGGTTGCGCCGGTAGCCTTGTCTGGCTTCATGCGGCCAGAGTCCGGGCCTGCATGACGGCGCGCCACCGCCACGATTGAGTAGATCGCTCAGGCGCATCCGTCATAACTGGCATGACGGGCCAAAAGGCGCGTGCCGGAGTTGGAGCGGGCATGAGGCGGGATCTCGTAGAGGCGGCTGGTCGCGGAGACCACGAGGCATTCGAAGTCCTCGCGGCCGCCGCCGGCGACCGGCTGTACGCGGTCGCTCGCCTGATCCTGCGGTCATCGGACCTGGCGGAGGACGCCGTGCAGGAGGCGCTGGTTCGCGCGTGGCAGCAGCTCCCCTCGTTGCGTGATCCCGACCGGTTCGACGCCTGGCTCTACCGCCTCGTCGTGAACGCCTGCGCGGACCAGGGCCGACAGCTGCGCCGCTGGCCCCAGCAAGTGCGACCACTGCAGCTCGACGGAACCGTCGGCGATGACACGGGATCGGTCGCGGACCGGGATCTGCTCGAGCGGGCCTTCACACGGCTCAGGCCCGAGCAACGGGCGGTGGTCGTCCTCCACCACCACAGCGGCTTTTCGGCGGCCGAGATCGCGCGGATCCTGGGGATCCCCGAGGGGACCGCGAGATCACGCCTTCATTACGCGACCGAGGCGATGCGCGCGGCCCTTCAGGCCGATGCGCGGCAGGCGGCGGTCGCCCAGAACGGGACTGCGTCATGACCCCCCAGGAGCACATCGACCAGCAGATCAGCGACTGGCTCGAGGCGGAAGCCTCCACGCGGATGCCCGACCGCGTGTTGCGAGCGACGTTCGAGCGCACACGCAGGAGCAGGCAGCACCGGCGTTGGCCGGCGCTGGTGGGGAGGATCCAGCTGAAGCCAACGGTGGCCCCGGTTGCAGCTGTCACGGTGGTCGTCGTTGCCATCTCTGGCCTGGCGCTCTATGTCAACCTACCGGGCGTCGGTGGCCGGCCATCGACGCCGACTCATGCGGCGTCGCCGAGCACTGAACCGTCGCCGAGCACGGAACCGTCGCCGAGCGCCACTGTGGCGCCGACGAGCACGGCGCCGGCCATCTTGCGTCAACCGTATGTCGGTCTGGCCCTCGGGTGGTCGAGCGACGGCACCCGCCTTCTGATCCAGAAGGACGACGGGAACCTGTTCGTACGGCACGCCGACGGGTCGGAGACGCAGGTGACCGAGCAGCTGTCCGCGTTGCGAAACATCCCTGGATCAGCTCGGCCACTAGGCGCCACGATCTCTCCGGACGGGTCGCGCGTCGTCTTCGCGGGGCTCACCGAGGGATGGGAAGGGCACTCGTGCCACTTTGGCGCCCTCTTCGCCGTCGACGCTGAGGGTGGCCCCGCCGAGGTGCTGTGGAAGTCTCATCTCCCGCAGAACGGCATCGTCAGGTATCCGACGTTCTCTCCCGATGGGACGCAGATCGCGTTCGTCGACGACTACTGCGACTCCAGCCACAACGTGTGGGTGATGAACGCGGACGGCAGTGACGCACATAAGATCGTGTCGGATCCGCTCGGCGCTGGACATGTGTACGGCCTCAGGTGGTCGGCGGCCGGCGATCGGATCGCGCTCTACTCCGACGTCGGTACTCATACCTTCGCGCCGGACGGCTCGGACCTCAAAGGTCCGTCGCCACGACCGTGACCTCGCGGTCGTTGCGCGCTCCGCGGAGCCTCGCCCAGCCCGAGTACAGGCTTCCCTGGTAGCCGCTCGGTCGATCGCGTGCCGCGAGCTGCTCGCAGAGCGATCGCGACTCGTCGCGCCGTCCAGGCTTGGCCTTCAGCTCGACGATGACCTTGCCTGCGTGGCACTCCTCCCTGGCCCGGAGGACTAGGATATGCATGGCCCCCGCACCGGGCGTCGACGGCGATCCCTCTCGGGGATCGGCCAGATCGCCCCGCCGGGGGCTTCCTCCGGGTGGACCGGCCGTTCCGGTGAGATGCGCGGGACAGGTGGCCACGATGAATGACGAACCCGTCCGACAAGGGTCCCCGCGGGCGCCTGTCCGCGGAGGCCGTCGACACAAGCGACATGAGCTCGGGCTCCCCGACGGCGGCAGGCTCATCCTCGGTGTCGATGGCACGATCGACCACCTCGATCCCGGCGGCTCCACGATCCATTCCTGGCTGCCCGACGACCCGGAGTGGCCAGGCCAGGCGCTCCGATTCGGCCTGCACCCCCAGGCGCCCACGGTCGCACCGCACGGCCGCGTTCCGAGAACGAGACCGCCGCACGGGTAGCGCCCGCCCGGGCAGGTGCGGCGGTAGTGGTGCAGGCGTCGAAGGGCGACGATCGACACTTTTGGCCAAAGAACCGAGGCTCGTCGTCGCTCCCACCTTGGACATGAGGAGGACTCCTTGGCGCATCCGACATCGCGGCCATCACGTCGGGTCCCCGCCATCGCGTGGATCATCGGTGCCGTCGTGCTGCTCTTCGCGCTGACGTTCCTGATCTATGGCCCGGCGTACTTCGCCGGGCCATCGCCGGCGACGCCGACCCACACGCCGGCCGGCGCGCCCACGACGTCACCGGAGGGAACGACCTGATCGCGTCCGACCACCCTCGGTCGGAACGGCGTGGCTAACCGGGAAGCCCCTCCGAGGCGTCGCGCATCCGCTCGATCACGATCGCCCCATCGGTCGCCGGGTCGAGCAGGTTCGGCTGGACCCCGCCGACGATGACGGTCGGATGCAGCCGGACCTGGACCGGCCGGGAGCCCACGAACGTCACCTCGACGATCACGCCCTCGATGGTCTCCTCGGAACGCAGGAGATCGAACACCAGGTCGCCCATCGAGAAGAGCACGGGGCGCCCGTCGATCTGCTCCATCGCGCCGGTCCAGTGGCTGTGGCTTCCGAGGACCAGCGTCGCGCCTGCCGCGGTCAGGTCGCGGGCATGGGCCCGCTGCCCCGATGGAGGCCTCGGCCGTGTACTCCGTTCCCCAATGCGGCAGGACCACGACGACACCCGCCCCGGCGGAGCGTGCGGCCGCGATGTCGGACCGGTAACTCGCGGTCACAAGGCCGGCACTTCCCGCCCGTGACGCGGTGGCGTTGTACGCCGGTCGGATCGCGTCGTAGCCGAGGACCGCGACGCGCTCTCCGGCGATGTCGAACCAGGCCGGTGCATGCGCCGAGGCGGCATCCTGGCCGGCGCCGACGTGCCCGATCCCGAGCGCGTCGAGATGGCGGATCGTCTGGACCACCCCGGCCGGGCCGGCGTTCCCGATGTGGTTGTTGCCGATCGTCACGGCGTCGATCCCCGCCGAGGTCAGACCTGCGAGCAGCGCCGAGTCGAAGGTGAACGTCAGGCCGTGCGGGTGCCAGCTGAAGTCGTCCGGGGCCGGACCTTCGAGGTTGACGAGCGCGAGATCCGCGTCGTGGAAGAGGGCCCGCACCGCCCCGGCCTGACCCGCCGGCCTCACGACCGGCAACCGAAAGCCCGCCGCCGTACAGCAGGTCCGTCCCGTGATCGTCGCGAAGCCACCATCCCACGGGTAGGTCGCGCCCTTGCCTTCTCGGACGGTGACGTCATAGATCGATCGATCGAGCATCACGTCGCCACCGGCGACAAGGGTCCACGTCATGGCTGGATCGAACGGCGGCTGACGGACGCCCGCTGATGGGTTGACGAGCAGCGGCCAACTCGAGATGTCTCGCAGGCGGTCGTTCCCGAACAGGTCCGCGCCGTCGATCGCGAGGGCATGCACGTCGACAGTCACTTCGTCCGCCGGGAGCAGACCAAGCGTCCGTGCGTCGGCGTTGACCGCGGCCCGGATGAGGGCAGGACTGGTCAGCTCCGCCCCGGCCATCGAGACGGCGGCCACGACCCGCCGATAGGTGACGCTGCGTCCGTCGAGGGCGGCGCGGAGCTCGCTGCTCGAGATGCCCGATGCCGTCGACCAGAACCCGACGATCGGGACCATCGCGATCGGCATCCGGGTCGGGGACGGGCTCGGGGTCGGTGTGACCACCGGACCATGACGCTGCTCGGCCGGCAGACCGGCGTTGTCCGTCCCCTGGGGATCCGCAGGTGAGGCCGGGACGGTCGACGGGCCCGCGACCGGCGCGGTCGGTCGGCTGGCAGGCGATACGACCGGACTCGGGGACGGGCTCGCGCAGGACGCGACGATGGCCGCGCCAAGGGTGATGCTGAGCCATCGCCGGGCCACCCGCGTCATGCGCATGGCGCCAGCGTAGACGGACCCGATCCGCGTTCCGCGGCGATCCGGCGCCGACACGGCATGATGTGCCGAGCCCGACATCCCCCAAGAGGTGGCCCGGAGTGCCGCGACTGCAGGCCAGGAGCTTCACGACGCCTGACGACGTGCGGACGGCGCCGCGGGTCAAGTTCGAGACGGTCGGTCTCGACGACGCCACGGTCGGCTACTGCACGTTCGAGCCGGGCTGGCGATTCTCGACCGACATCGGGCCCTTGATGGGCGCGACCTCGTGCCCGATCCGCCATCTCGGCTACTCGATCTCCGGGGCTTCGCGGGTCGTCATGGACGACGGCGAAGTGCTCGACATCGGGCCGCACAGCGTGTTCGACGTCCCGCCCGGTCACGACCAGTGGGTGGTCGGCGATGAGCCGTGGGTCGCGATCGAGTGGGGCGCCAGCGGTCGGGCGCTCACGGCCGCCCTCAACGAGACCGGCACACGGTCGCTCGAGACGATCCTGTTCACCGACATCGTCGACTCCACCGCGAGGCTCCAGGCGGTCGGTGACGCCGCCTGGCGCGACCTGCTTGCCGCGCACAACGCGCGCCTCCGCGAGCAGTTGAATGTCCATCGCGGGCGGGAGGTGAAGACGACCGGCGACGGCCTCCTCGCCGTCTTCGATAGTCCGACTCGTGCGGTCCAGTGCGCCATCGCGATGGTCCATTCCGTGAGAGCGCTCGGGCTGGAGATCCGCGCTGGCGTCCACAGCGGTGAAGTGGAGCTGGTCGGCGACGACGTCCGCGGGATCGCGGTCCACACTGCCGCCCGGCTGCTGGCACTGGCGGGCCCGGGTGAGGTCTTCATCTCGTCCACCACGGCCGCCCTGGTCGAGGGATCGGGCGTCGCCCTCGAGGACGCCGGCATCCACGAGCTGAAGGGGCTCGCGGGCGTGCGGCAGGTCTTCCGGCTCGTCGCGGCACAGACCTCGTAGCGCGATCGCCGATCGCGCATGGGACGCAGCGGGATCGACCTGGGCGACGCGAGCGACGACGGCTGGGCGGTGCCAACGCTCGGTCAGGTGGTCGCCACGACGCCGGACGGCTGGCGCGTGGTGTACCGGATCGCCCCGGACGGCGCCGACCAGGTGGTGGTCAGCGTCTCGATCAAGCCGACCGACAGCTCCGCGAGCCCACGCCTGGATGCCCCTCGGGTGCGTTCACTCTTCCGTCCCGATGCCGCTGCAGCCGCCCACCGACGGGCGCTCAGCCGATGGCTGGCCGAGTCGCCGGATCGCGCACAGGCCGTCCACGCCCTGGTCGAGGCGGCCGATCACCGCGAGCCCGGGCTCGGCGCCGCCTGGCTCGCCACGTTGGCCGACGAGTGAGGAACCGCGATCCGCTGGTCGCTGCGTCGGAACCGGGCGACGATCCGCGCCGTCCCCCGGCCGTGGAAAGACGACGAGCTCGGATCAGCTTCCTTGCGGCCGTCATGGTCATCGCGCTCGGGCTGACCGGCTGCGCGGGGATCTCGGCTCCGGACCTGACGGCGACCGGTCCGCTCCTGACGGTCGAGGCGCGCGGCGGCATGTGCGTGTCCGGGCCGTGTGCCACGACCGTGGTGGTCGAGCGAGATGGTCGCATCCATCAGGCCGCCAAACCACCGAACGACCTCGGGGTCGTGCCGCCACTCGCGCTCGCCGCTCTTGACGCGGCGATCCGGAACACCGACTTCACCGCGCTCAGGAGTCACCGCTTCACGGGCGAGTGCCCGACCGCGTACGACGGCCAGGAGCTCGTCTTCGAGTTCGCCGCTCCCGGCGGCATCGAGCGGATCGCGACCTGCGAGGTCGAGATCGATCCGTCCTCGCCGCTGTTCGTCGCGGTCTCGGCCGCAGTGGGGTCGTTCGTCGCGCTCCCCGCCGGCTGACCACCGCGCCGCCCGGTCGGGGGCAGGTTCCGATCGCTGCCATCGACTCGATGTGACTCAGGCATCGGCCGTTGATCGAACCGTTCGGGGGGCCACTGCATCTAGTGGGTGGGACCGCGACGACCAGGTCCTTCCGGGCCGATCGGAGCCGCCCGGCCCCGCACATCGGGAGACAGGCTGATGAACAAGACTCGTGCACTTCGTGGCGTGCTGGTCGCCGCGGCAGCGCTCGCCCTGGCGACGTCGGGCTCGGTGCTCGCATCGAGCGGAGCGTCGACCGACCAGGCATCCTCGCTTCCCTCGCAGAGCAGCCAGGCGGCGGCCACGTGCTCACCGGGATCAAGCGCCTGCCCGATCCGGATCACCTTCGCAGCCGGCGCCTACAGCGGTCAGGCTCACGCTCAGCTGACCGGGATCACCTCGCAGCGCTGGTTCGTCGTCCACGCCCGGGCAGGCCAGACGATGGTCGTGGTCGTCGAGGGCCGTGGGCCGACGCGGGGCGTTGTCTACTTCCCGAGCGGCAAGTCGGTCGGCCAGCCCGGCGGGCGCGTCTTCGACGGCGTGCTGCCAGCGTCCGGCGACTACCGGATCAAGGTGACCGAGAGCCAGATGGGCCAAGCATGGTCCGGCCGCGTCGACGTGGTCACGCTCATCTACTGACCAGTCAGCGAGCAGGCGACGAGTCCCGCCGGGGTGTGGTCCAGATGATCAGTGCCCGTGGTGAGCGGCAGTCGGCGGTCCGCACGACCATAGGCCCCATGGCGCCCCGTGACGAGACAGGATCGCTCGCCCGTCGAGAGGCGTTCGAGCGGCTCACCGACCAGCGCCTGCTCCGCGCCTATCGCCTTGCGACACTCGTTCTCCGTGATGCGAGCGCTGGCGAGGACGCCGTCCATGACGCTGCCGTGCTCGCCTGGACGCGGTTCGACGAGCTCCACGACCACGACAAGTTCGACGCCTGGTTCGATCGGATCGTCGTGAACGTCTGTCGCCAGCGGCTGCGGCAGCGCGTCGTCCGGTCGGTCGGACTCGACGCCGCGCCGGAGGTCGCCATCCCCGACGATTCCTCGAGACGGGCGGACCGCCAGGCCCTCCGGGCAGCCCTCGACCGGCTCACGCCGGATCACCGCGTCGTCGTCGTCCTGCGCTACCTCGAGGGCTACTCCACGCGCGAGATCGCGGATCGCACGGGCGATCGGGAGGGCACCGTGAAGTCACGCCTGCACTACGCGATCCGCGAGCTGCGGGCCGCGTACGACGCTGCCGACCGAGGATCAGGAGACCATCGATGAGCGACGAGGAGTTCGACCAGGATCTGCGATCCGTCCTGGTCGAGGACGCCCCTCGAGACGTGCCCGACGATCTCCGGCGGCGCGTGGCTGCGGTCTCGGCCATCGAGCCACAGAGACGACGCCTGTCCGGACCGGCGTGGCGGTCACCGCTCCGCCTGTCGTTCGCCGTGCTGGCAGGGGCCCTCGTCGTGCTCGCTGTCGGGCTGTGGAGATCGGGGCCGTCCGCGCAGCCCGGTGTCGGCGGCGACCCGTCGGCCTCGCCGTCCGTCGCGTCATCGGCATCGCCCGCCGCGATGTGCCTGGCAGCGGAGCTGGACGGCCGGATCCTCGGCTGGCAGGGTGCCGCCGGCAGCCGCATCGCCGATGTCGAGATCACGAACACCGGCGGGTCCTGTCGGGTCAGGGGGACCCCGGGCCTTCAGCTGGTCGACGCAGGAGGCCGGGGCCTTATCGACTCCACCACGGCCGGTCCAAGCGGCGAGCCGCACCTGGCGCCGTCGGACCCAACGTTTGACCTCGTGCAGGGCGCCCGTCTGCGGACCGAGGTCGAGGTGTCGGACTACTGCGGGCCTGCACCGACGCTCCCGATCGACATCGCCTTCACGCTCCCCGCTGATGGCGGCCGGTTCGTCGCCAAGCCCGGCCAGGGTGTGGCGAGCGACATGGCGGTACCGCCGTGCGAGGGTTCGACCGGCGGGGCCATCTCGATGAACGGCTGGCGGAGGTAGACCGACTCAGGCGATGACCCTGTAGAGGTGCCACGAATCCGGGACGCCCTTGAGCTCGTGTGAACCCCGGTCCTCGAAGGCGAGGCCAGAGCCTGCGACGAGGTCCCTGACGGTCTGCGAGACCAGGACCTCGGACGGCTCTGCCGTGCCACCGACCCTCGCCCCGATGCTGACCGCCAGCCCACCGATCTTCTCGCCGGTCGTCTCGACCTCACCGGTATGGAGCCCGGCCCGGACCTCGATGCCGAGCGGCCTGACGGCATCGACGATCGCCAGCGCGCAGCGCACGGCCCTGGCAGGCCCATCGAACGAGGCGAAGAATCCGTCGCCGGCGGTATCGATCTCCGTGCCCCGGTACCGGGCCAGGAGGGCCCGGACCGTCGCATCGTGGGACTGCATGACCTGCTGCCATGCATGATCCCCGACCGCCGCGGACTTCGAGGTCGAGCCGACGACGTCGGTGAAGAGGACGGTAGCGAGCACCCGATCGAAGGACGCCTCTTCTTCCCTCACCCGAGCCAGGAACCGTCCCACCTCGTCGACGATCGCGTCGCCGCGCGCGTACCAGTGGACACGATGCAGCCCGCCCGCGCTCGAGTGCTCGACCACGCGGGCGCCGGGGATCCGCTGTGCGGCGAACCGAGCGGTCTCGGCAAGGGAGTCGAACACGAGGTCGCCTACCCCTGACGCGCCGCCGGCATCGGCGGACAAGAGCGTCGGCACCTGGATCGTCGGCAGGACCGCCCGGACGTCCGTGTCGATGTGGCGGCGGATCTCGGCGACGAATCCACCCGGCGCCATCGAGGCGTGGATGAGCCGAGTGAACCATTCGCGCTCTCGCCCGTCGGGCATCTGGTCCACCGTGCTGGGGATCCCGCCGCGGACCCTCAGCTGTTGGATCTCCTCCTCCCAATCGCCCAGGGCGGGCATCCAAGGCGTCTCGGTGGTCGCCGCGTAGGTGACGAACGGGTCGACCAGGATGAGGGCGGCGACCCGCTCCGGGTATGAGGCAGCGAACAGCGTCGCGACGAGCGTGCACTCGAAGGTGGCAAGCAGCCCCGCCCTCGCAGACCCCGCCGCGTCCATGACGGCGAGGAGATCGTCGGTCAGCTCGTCGATATCCGGGATGTCGCTGGGTGAGAAGCGGTCGGACGCCCCCCAACCTCGGCGGTCGGTGATGATGAGTCGGGCGTGACGGGACAGGCCGCGGAGGAACCGAGCGAGGTACGGGCTCTCCCAGTTGACGTCGACCTGCGAGGCGTAGCCCTGGACGTAGACCAGGTCGATCGGGCCCTCGCCGACGACCTGGTAGGCCAGGGCGAGGTCGCCGTTCCAGGCGTAGCGGGTCTCCGGGCGGTCCACGCTCGCTATGGTCGGGCGCCTGCCGGCGCCCGACAAGACCCGAGGCACGGACCCGGGGACCGATTTCTCGTCTCGCCAGCGAGGGCGACGCGACGTTGACGCATGAACGTGGACAGGTTCATAGTCAGTGCCCGCCACCGTCTGTGACCGATGGAGCCACGATGGTCCCGGTCCTCGTTCGCCCCGTCAGGCGCCGGTCCGTCAGCCCGACGCCGCTGACACCGCAGGTTTCCGCATCGAACGGCCACTGCGGGGCGGCTCCGTGACCGAAGAGCGCAGGGTCGTCAGCGTCCTGTTCGCTGACGTCGTCGGTTCCACTGCGATCGGCATGAGCCACGACCCGGAGCTGGTTCGCGGTCTGATGGCCCGACACTTCGAGCGGATGAAGGCGATCGCCGAGACGCACGGTGGCACGGTCGAGAAGTTCATCGGCGACGCCGTCATGGTCGTGTTCGGTGTTCCGCGGCTTCACGAGGACGACGCGGAACGCGCCGTCCGGGCCGCCTTATTGATGCGCGAGACGGTCGACGACCAGGGTCGGGACGCGAGCGTGAGGCTCGCGCTCCGCATCGGCGTAAACACGGGCGAAGTGGTCGCAGGAGTCGGCGACGATCGACAGTTCCTCGTCACCGGCGACGCGGTCAACGTGGCCGCGCGATTGCAGCAAGGCGCGGAGGCAGGCGAGGTCGTCGTCGGCGCGCTCACAGCACGCGTCACCCGCCATGCGATCGAATACGAGCCACACGAGCCGATCGTCGCGAAAGGCGTACCCGGACCGCTCCAGGCCTTCGAGGCGATCCGCGTCCGCCGCGCGCTGCCCACGGCCCACGCCGGGGCGCCTCCGTCACCTGCCGACTTCATCGGCCGGGAGGCCGAGCTGGGCCAGATGATCGCCGCCTTCGAGCGGGCGGAGGCGGATCGGACCGGTCGCCTGGTCCTGATCGTCGGCAACGCCGGGGTCGGGAAGTCGCGGCTTGTCGCTGAAGCCTTGACCCGGCTGGCGGCGCGATCGAGCTGTTCGCGTTCTGCGCGGCCGCTGTCTTCCGTACGGGGCCGGCATCACGTACTGGCCGCTCATGGACATCGTCCGCGATGACGCTCGCATCGAGGCATCAGACGACCGAGCCTCGGCACTTGCCAAGCTCGACGGACGACTCACCGTCCTGCTTGAGAACGAGTGGCGAGCGGCGGTCCGGGCGCGGATCACGGTCTTGCTCGGCCTCGAGTCGCCGGAGGCGGCACTCGCGACGGTCCCTGCCGAGCGGATCGGGGTCGAGTTGAGCTGGGGCACCCGTCGATATCTCGAGGCTGTCGCAGCGCAGGGTCCGCTCGTCGTCGTCATCGACGACCTCCAGTGGGCGGACCCGGCAGCCCTCGATGTCATCGCGTCGATGGCGGATCGCTCGAGTGCGGTCCCCTACCTGCTCGTCTGCCTCGCCCGGCCGGAGCTGCTGGAGCGAGAGGCGTCGTGGTCGGGCGCTCGAGCCGATCACGTCGTGCTCGCACTCGAACCGCTCGATCCGGCCGACGCCGAGGCGCTCGTTTCGCGACTTCTTGAGCTCGAGGAGATCCCCGCCGGCGTCGCTGCGTCGGTCGTGGAGCGCGCTGCCGGCAACCCGCTGTTCTGCGAGGAGTTGGTGCGGATGCTCGTCGACGCTGAGGGATCCGGGCTCGGCGATCTTCATGTCCCGGAGACGATCGCGGCGATCGTCGCGTCGCGCATCGATGGGTTGCCGGCGACCGAGAAGACGGCGTTGCAGCGCGCCAGCGTCATCGGTGAGCGATTCGCCCTCGACGACCTCCTCGCGCTCGAAGGCGAGCTCGGTGCAGCCCCGGAAGCTCTGACTCGCAAGGGTTTCTTCGTGGCCGATCGCGAGGACCCGGCAGCCCGGTCGCTCCGCTTCAAGCACCTGCTGATCAGGGACGTCGCCTACGGATCGCTGCCGAAGACGGATCGGGCGAGCCTGCATGATCTTGTCGGCGTCCGGCTCGAAGCGGCAGTGTCCGATCGGCAGGACGAGTTCTGCGAAGTCCTCGCCTATCACGCTGGGCAGGCGTATCGGCTGAGCAGTGACCTCGGCGTCCTGGGCGACACGATGACCCTGAGATCGGAGCGGGCACTTCGCTGGAGCGGCCTCGCGGGAGATCGCGCCCTCGCCGTGTACGCGACCGCGCACGCCGCCGACTTCTACGGGCTGGCGATCGAGATCGGGCTGCGCGAAGGAAGCGACTCCGTTCTCCTGGCGCACTTCTACACGGGCCGGGGTCGCGCGCTCGAGCTGCACGGCGCCTACGACGCGGCGATCGAGACGTATGAGGCACTCGAGCGACTCGCTTCCGAGCGAGGTGATGATCGACTGCGGGCCGACGCGATCGCGCGGCAGGCGACGATCTATCGGACGCCGACGATGCTCTTCGACGCTGGTCGCGCCGATCAGCTCGTCGACGCCGCGCTTGCGGTCGCGCGCGGAGCTCGGCGACCTGGATCTGATCGCGGAGCTGCAGCGCGATCGGATCCACCTCGAGCTCCTTCGCGGTCGGGTGGCTGCTGCGATCGAGGTCGGCGAGGAATCCCTGGCCGCCGCTACGGCGAGCGGGTCGCGGAAGCAACTCATGTACACGTCCAACGACATCGTCTGCGCCTACCGAGAGGCCGGGATGTTCGAGGACGGGCGCGCCTCGGCCATCCGAGCGGTGGAGCTGGCCGAGGAGCTCGGTGACACAGCGCTTGACGTCCAACGCGTTCGCCGGCCGGGCGATGGTCGAGTTCATCACCGGCGACAGCGACACTGCACTGACCCTGTTCGAGGAGGCGACGCGGATCGCGAAGGGCATCGACAATGCCTGGGGTCAGGCCAACAGCCTCGGCGGCACCGCCTGGGTGCTGTTCGAGCGCGGTGACTTCGGCGGGGCGATCGCTGCGGTGGAAGATGAGCCTGCGCCTGGCAGCCGAGGTCGGCTTCATCGTCCCGCCACTCCTATACGAGGGCGACCTGGCCTGGTATTACCGATGCGCCGGGGCCGACGAGGAGAGCGATGGCCACCTCGAGGCGGCCCGCGCCGTCGTCGAGTCGCACTATCCGACGGTCGGCGCATGGCTGCTCGGTCACTTGTCCCGGGCTGCGACAGCGAGGGGTGCCATGGACGAGGCGGGCGCAGTACCTCGAGCGCGCCGAGGAAGCCCTCGCAGCCAGAGAAGGGGAGTTCTTTCCGTTCCAGCACGCGCACGTCGGGCTCGCATCGGTCGAGTTCAAGCTCGCCCTGCGCGACAACGATGCGGCGGCGGGCGAGGCACACGCTCGAGGCGACGAGCAGCGGATGCTGATGCCGCCGTACGTGGCCGACTTCGAGTACCTCGAGGGCGAGGCCCACCGTCGCCGAGGTGAACTCGATCTGGCGGCAGCGACCCTGCGCCGCGCGCGTGCGACTGCGACCGCCCTCGGTGAACGACGGATCTTGTGGCGCATCCTCGCCTCGCTGGGATCGGTCGAAGGGACGATGGGCGACTCGACAGCGGCTGCCGCGGCGAACACGGAAGCTCGATCGATCGCAGGCGCGATCGAGGACTCGCTCCGGGCGATCGGCCTCGACGATCGTTTCCGGGAGCTGGTTGCAGACCCTGCGCTCGGCACGAGCGGCGGAGTCACGCAGTGAAGGAGGGACCGAGATGCTGAACGACATCGACGGGTTCAGTCACGTGGCGATCCGGGTCTCGGACCTCTCGCGCGCTCGCCACTTCTACTTCGACGTCCTCGGGTTCTCCGTCGCCCTCGAAGGTGAGGGCTGGGCGCTGGCCAAGGTGGGCGACGCCTTCATGGGCATCCTCGGCGACGCCGCCGAGACGAAGGCCGGAGACCGCTTCGATCCGCATCGCGTCGGGCTGGACCACGTGTCGTTCGCGGTCGACTCGGTTTCGAGAAGTTGCGGCGGATCCAGCACGACCTGGACGAGGCGGGGGTGGCCAACGACGGCGTCCACGACGAGCCTGAGCTCGGCGCGGAAGGCCTCGTCCTCTACGACCCGGACGGGATCGCGCTCGAGCTCTACGCGTTCAAGACGCCACGCTGATCATCCCCGGTCGGTCAGTCGCGGCTTAGGAGCTCGAACACCCGGGCCATCGCTTCGAGCGAGGCCAGCGTCGGCGGCCAGAGGATCAGTTCGACGCTCGTGAATCCCCCGGCCCCGAAGGCACGGATGCTCTCGGCGATCTCCTCGGGGCTGCCACGCACGGGCACGCCGAGGTAGTCGTCGGCCCCGGTCACTGCCGTCGGCTCGACGCCGATGCCGGCGGATCGCCCGATGGTGGCGGGATCGCGCCCGACCTCGAGACATGCGGCCTCGAGTGCCTCGAGCCGCGGAGCGAACTCCGCAAGGTCGCTGCGCTCCATGACGTACCAGCTCCAGATGTCGGCGTGGAGCGCGGCGAGTCGGAGCATCTTCGGGCCACCCGCGCCGATCATGATCGGGATCCGACCAGGCCGCGGTCCGACCGGTCGCTGCTCGAGGTCGCGAGCTGAGTAGAAGGTCCCCTCGAAGTCCGCTCGACCCTGCCTGAGCAGCGGGACGATGATCTCCACGGCCTCCTCGAACCGCCCGATGACGTGGTCTTCGGGCAACCCGAACGTCTTCGCCTGCCGACCGGCATGCCCGGACCCGAGGCCGAAGACGAAGCGACCGCCGGTGATCTCGTCGAGGGTCTCCGCGGCTTTGGCCGTGATCCCGGGGTTGCCCCGGTGAAGGGACGACACCACCCACGTGCCGACCTTGATGCTCGAGGTCGCCGCCGCCACGGCACCGGTCAGGGCGAGGCACTCCCAGAAGCCCTGCTTCGGGCCGGCCTTGGGCTGCCAGAGCAGCTCGTCCGCGGTCCAGACCGTGTCGAACCCGATCTCCTCAGCGCGAAGGGCGAACTGGCGGATGTCCGCCCAGCGCGCAGTCGATCCGTCATACGGCGACTCCCCGAGCGGGAGCACGACACCGAGCTCGAGCGTCCGCATCCAGCCTCCGCGATCGAGCGGCTCAACGCCTCAATAGCGCCGAGGCGAGGTCCCTTCGGTCTTGATGGGCTTCGGCTCCCGTCCCGGACGAGGCGGCCGAGGCGCCGTGCCGGGCGCCATGTCCGGCGGGCGCTCCCTGGGCGGGCGGGCCGCGGCGGCCTGGACGGCCAGGGCGAATTCGGCTGCGACCGCCGGTGGGATGCTGCCTCGCCAGGCTCGTTCGATCTCGGCGATCCGCTCGGTCTCCGCCGCTCGCTGCTCGCGCTCGGCCTTCGAATGCTTCGTCATCGTCCCTCGATCCGCGTCGCCCCGGTCTCGGGGCGGTCCGGCAAGCGTACGCGGGTTCGGACCGAAGGGTGACGCTCACTCGCCCAGTCGACGACGATCCTGCCCTCGAGGCCGGGGAGCGGGAGCGACTCAGCCTCCAGGGTGACCGCCTCGCGCTCGGCCGGAGAGAGCTGGCGCCAGGGCCGGATCGTCACCTGCGCGTCGGCGCGCCGCCACGTCCCTGCGATCTGGCCATCGACGAGGACGGCACCCGGCCACACGCGCGTCGTCCAGAGGTCGGCCCGCTGCGTGCCGTCCGGGACCACGAGCTCGCGATCCGCGCCCCAGTAGAGGAAGAACGTGTCGCCGCTGGGCAGGAGCCGGGCCGGCGCGGCCGCACCCGGCGCAGCCCGGAAGCCCGCCTCATCCGTCGCGAGGATGAAGCGGTCGCCCGTCGGTGTCCGGACCGGGACGAGCTCGGGAGTGAGGGCGTCGAAGATCCGACGCCCGCGGGGGTCCCGGATCCCGGCCCATTTCGCGAAGGCGTCGGCGGTCGAGGGACCGAGGATATGGACGTGCCGGCGGGCGAGCTCGAGCCGCGCCTCCTGCACGTCCATCTCCGGAGGCGAGACGGTCCAGACGATCGGCTGACGGGCGCCGTCCCAGGAGATGAGGATCCGCCCGGTCGTCGTCCCGTACCGAAGCATGTTCGGGCCGACGCCGACCCCGCGCCCCGCCTCGCCATATCGCATCCGCCGCCCGGCGAGGAACGCGTCGAGGCGATCGGCCATCTCGTGGGCTCGACGCAGCGGCGCAGGCTCGTCGGGCATCCGCCCGAGGGTGAAGACCGCGACATCCTGCTCGGCCACGACGTAGGCGCTGAACCGCGGCCCCCACAGCTGCACGAGCGGCGGATCCTGCCAGGCGGACGGCGCCGTCGCCTCGACCCGTGCGTGGATCGAGAGGAGCGCGGCCCGCGGGACGCTGTCGGTGAACCCGGCCCAGGCGGCCACTCTCAGCGAGGCCGCGCCGGGCGGAAGCCGCTCGTCGAGGGCGCTGACCCGTCGGCGGAACGCCAGGACCTGGAAGCGGTCGACGTCGAGCCGCGCGGTCACGCCGTCCCGACGGGCGTCAGTCGAGGTACGAGATCGGGGCGAGGCCGGCGAGCGGCCCGTCGGCTCGGGGCGCAGGGAGGACCGGCTCCGCGTCCGGTTCGACCCGGCCTTCCGCGGCGGCCGCCTCCAGCTGGCCGACAAGGGTCGGCAGGGCCGACCTGAGCGCCTCGCCGTAGGGGTCCGCGATGGCCCGCGCCGCCGCCCGCTCGCGGCTCGAGGTCGGCCACGCGAAGCGCATGTGGACCTGGGTGCCCTCGGCGGTCGGCTCGAGCTCGATGGTGTGCGGGAACCGGACCGGCCCGTCGGGCGTGGCGACGACCGTCCGGTCGGTGACGTAGTCGTAGGGTCGCCAGTCCAGGATCTCCTCGACGATCCCGTCCTTGCCATGGGCGCAGTGGTTGCTCGAGCCGGGCCCGCGACGACCGCCGCGTGCCCCTTCGACGGCGACATCAGTGACCCACGGTTGCCAGGCCATCCGCCGTCCGGGTTCCGTCAGGTAGGCCCATGCCACCGCCGGCGGGACGCGGGCGGAGACCTCCAGGTCGAGGATCGCGTCCTCCGGCCGGACGAAGACGCGGACCCGCGCGTCCTCCTCCTGCCAGCGAGCCTCGAGGTCGTCGGCCCAGCAGCGGACCTCGCCGATGTGGTCGTAGCGCTCGCTGATCTGGCGCATCCCGAGCGCCGCGGGGTCGATGCCGGCGGCGACGAGGCAGGCCTCGGTGAAGAGCGCGTAGGCCTCGATCCCCAGGCCTGCCACGACGTCGTTCTTCAGCAGCCGGTGGACGAGGTTCACATCCGACCCGATCAACTCCTGGCGTCCGGCCACCTTCTGGGCGATGGCGATGCCGTGGTGGACGACGAACTTCAGGTCGAGGTCGGGGATCCTCGCGCAGGCCGTGCACTCGCACGAGGTCGCCTGGCGTACATCCCGCCGACGGCGCCGAAAGCCGAAGTAGCAGCGTTCGATCGTGTCGAGCAGGAGCGTCCCGTCGAGGGTCTCACCGGGGAATGACATGAACGCCGCGTCGCCCTCGAGCTTCGCCAGACGAAAGGTCGGCTTCAGGGCGCTGACGACGGCGCCGAGCAGGTCGGCCAGGATGTCCTGGGCGTGGTCGAGCTCGACGGTCGCGAGGTACCCGGTGTAGCCGGAGATGTCGGCGATGAGGAAGCAGCTCGACTGGGCGGTCGCGGCCATCGTGGGCGCACCAGGGGCGGAAGACGACCGTCCGACTCTACCTCCTTGACACGCCGCGGTCCCCCCGAGGACAGGCGGTGCCAGCAGTCGGGGGTCCTACACTCGCTCGATGCGCCGCCAGCTCCTGCCGCTGTGGCACCCGACGCTCGTCCTTCTCATCGCCCAGCTCGTCGGGGTCGTCCTGTTCCCGTTCCTCGACGGCAGCCTGGGCCGGACGGTGCTCGCCTTGTTCGGCGTGCTCGTCCTGTTCTTCGCCGTCCGGACGGTCCAGGCCTCCCCGGCGCTGACGTGGATCTCGATCGTCCTGGGAGTCCCGATCCTCGTCCTGACGCTGCTCGAGGCGTTCGACCCGGCGGACCAGGGGACGCTTGTGTGGACCTCGATCCTGTTCGCGATCTTCTATTTCTACACGAGCTACGCGCTCATCCGGTACATGTTCCAGGGCGCGGTCACGACCGAGACGCTGTACGCGACGGGCGCGACCTTCACGGTCGTCGCCTGGGCGTTCGCATACACGTTCCAGGCCACCCAGTCGATCTGGCCGGGGTCGTTCTCCGGACCCGCCGGCCCGGGCGCCGTGCTCAGCTGGTTCGACCTGCTGTTCCTGTCGTTCACGAACCTCACCAGCGTCGGGCTGTCCGACATCGTGCCGGCGCTCGGCCATGCGAAGTCGGTCGTCATGCTCGAGCAGGTCGCCGGGCTCATGTATGTCGCCCTCGTCATCTCGCGGGTCGTGGGCCTGACGGTCATGAGACAGCGCGGCGACACGGTGTCCGGCCGCTGAGCGACCGTCAGGCGTCGAGGAGCTCGAGGACCGGCGCCAGCGCCTCGACCTCTGCCGTGCCGAGCGGCTCGAGCATCACCTCGAGCTGGCTGAAGCCCGCTGCGTGGAGATCCCGGAATGCGTCGGCGATGCGCTCCGGCGGGCCGGTGATCGCCGACCCGTAGAAGCTCATGACCGGGTCGGTCGCGAGCGGCGCGACGACCACTCCGCCCGAGCGTCCGATCGTCGCGGGGTCCCGCCCGACCTCCGCACAGGCCCGCTCGAGCGCCACGACGCGGGGCCCGAGCTCGGCGACATCGCTCGTCTCCATGGCGTAGCAGCTCCAGATGTCGGCGAGTCGAGCAGCGTGGCGATAGCCCTTCGGGCCGTGCGCGGCGAGGAGGAGCGGGATGCCGACAGGGCGGGGCCCGGCCGGGATCTGGGGCAGATCGCGGGCGGTGTGGTACGCGCCGTCGAGCTCCGCCCGCGCTCCACGGATCAGCGGCACGACGATCTCGAGGGCCTCCTCGAAGCGTTCGTAGACGTGGTCGTCGGGGATCCCGAAGGCCCTGGTCGCGACGCCCGCGAAGCCCGCCCCGAACCCGAGGACGAACCGACCGCCGCTGATCTCGTCGAGCGTCGCCGCCGCCTTGGCCACCTGTCCGGGCCGGTGATACAGGCCCGAGAGGACCCATGTCCCGAGCTTCACCCGGGTCGTGACCGCTGCGAGCGCCGCGGCGATCGCGATCGTGTCCCAGGAGCCGTGGATCGGGCCGTCGCGCTCGGTCCGGTGGATCAGGCCGTCGGGTTGCCAGACCGTGTCGAAGCCGATCGCCTCCGCATGGACGGCCAGGTCACGGAGCTCCGACCAGGCCAGGACGGACGGATCACGGGTCGAGCGGGACGAGCCGAGCGCGAGACCGATCTCGAGGGGACGCATCCGACCTCCGAAGGGGCGACGGAGCGACGAGTCTACGGCCTCCCTGGGACAGGCTACGGCGTCCAGGGGACAGCCGCGACCGCAGGTGCCCGGATGGTTCGGGGTGCGCGGTCCGGTCCGCGGCAGTAGAGTCGACGACATGGACGTTCGTCGCCGGCTGGGGGTCGTCATCGCGTCGGTCCTTGTCGGGACGATGGCGATCTGGAGCGTCCCCGCCGCCAGCGCCGACGCGGCAGCCCTGCCCCTCGCGGGCATCGTCATCGCCCTCGACCCTGGACACAACGGCGGGAACGCGGCACACGCCAAGGAGATCGCCCGGCTCATCTGGGATGGCACGGGCTGGCGGCCCTGCGCGACGGTCGGGACGACGACCAGGAGCGGCTACACCGAGCATCGCTTCAACTTCCTCGTGGCGCTCAACGTCAAGGCGAAGCTCGAGAAGCTCGGCGCGACGGTCGTGATGACCCGCACGAGCGACACCGGCGTCGGGCCGTGTGTCGACGTCCGGGGCCGGTTCGGGACGAAGATGCACGCCCGCCTGACCGTCGCGATCCACGCTGATGGCGCCCCCTCCGCGGACCACGGCTTCTACGTGATGAAGCCGGGCCTGGTGAAGGGCTACACCGACGACATCTACTCCAGCTCGGGGAAGCTCGCGACAGCCGTGCGCGCCGGCCTCCTGAAGTCCCACCTGAGCGTCGCGAACTACTACGCCACGAACGGCATCAAGAACCGGACCGATTTCGCGACGTTCAACTTCTCGGACATCCCGACGGTGATGGTCGAGCTCGGAAACATGAAGAACAGCGCCGACGCAGGGCTGATGACAAGGCTGACCGGCCAGAACCGGTACGCGGACGGCCTCGTCGCGGGGATCAGGATCTACCTGGGCCGCTGACCTGGGACAGGACGGGTCGCCGAGGGCCTTTGTCAGCTTCCGCTCCCGCGACGGAGGACTGACATGAAGGCGTGGCCGCGACGACGCCCGCCCCTGGACGCGGCGGGCGCCTCGAGATGGAGCGCCTTCATCGGGCAGCAATCGACCGCTCGCTGGACCTCATCGAGCATGTCGGATGGGACAGGATCGGACCCGACGACCGGGTAACGCCACTCGTCGAGGTCGATGAGGTCCGGGGCCAGGTCGCCGCACAACCCGAAGCCGTCGCAGCGGATCCAGTCGACCCGCAGCCGGTGCTCCATCACGCCACCTTGACGCTCATCAGCCCATCGATGCCGCACCGACCCGTCCGCACGTGCGATCCGATGTCTTCGCGGAACACGTCGACAGCGCTGGCCAGGAGCTGGACCGTGCCGTCCGGGTGGCGACAGGCGCCACGGCCGACGACGAGGCCCGCCCATCGCTCGAGGTCGGCGAGATCCCGAGCGCTCGCACGTCCGTCCGCGATCCTCGCCGTCGCGTCCGCGATGGCCCCCAAGCCAGACACGCACGGCCCGCATTGCCGTGCGCTCGACCGTGCCATGAAGGTGACGATCTCGCTCGTCGCCCGGACGCCGCAGGACCCGGCGCCGAGCAGGCCGATGATCCCGCAACCGAACGTCAGACCTCGAGCACGCATCCCCGCAGGATCGAGCGGGATGTCCCACGCGTCCCGCGCGCGCGTCCACGTCCCGAAGTAGCCGCCGAGGATCACGGCGTCGACAGCGCCGGTCGTGCCACCCCCGTCGGCCACCACCTCGCGCAGCGTCGAGCCCAGTTCGATCTCCCGCACGCCAGGGTCGCGGATCGCGCCGGTCAGCGTCACGAGAGCCGTCCCGCGTCCGCCGCGACGACCGGCCGATCGGTACCAGGCGTCGCCGAACCGTGCGATGAGCGCCGCGGCAGCGAGACTCTCCACGTTCTGGACCAGGGTCGGACGCCCGGCCACGCCTGACTCGGAGACCCGCGGCGGCGTCGAGGTCGGAAGGGCATCACCGGTGTTGATGTGGTTGACAGCGGCGCTCGCTTCACCAGCGAGGTAACCGATGGGAGCGGCATGGAGCCGGACCCGGACGGAGGACGTGGACGTGCGCTCGCGGATCGCCAGGGACATGGCGTCGACGGCGGCCGCGTGCTCCCGCCCGACGTAGACGATGACCTCGTCGGCACGGACTGCCTCGGCAGCGATGAGCGCGCCGTCGAGGACGAGATGCGGCCGCGTCGCCATGAGCACCCGGTCCTTCGCGCTCGCCGGCTCACCCTCGGCACCGTTGGCCACGACGACCGCCGGCCCGCCCCGTCTTTCCGCGACGGCGCGCCATTTCGTCCCGACCGGGAAACCGGCGCCACCGCGGCCGAGCAGTCCGCTGGCCTCAAGGCGGGCGATGATCCCGCGGACCGCCTCACCGCTCGGCGTTCCACCGAGCCGCGCGCGATGGGCCGCCCAGGACTCGGCTCCGTCGGACAGGAGCGGACCGGCAAGGAGGCGGGACTTCGGCAACGTGGAGATCAACGGGTCGGCTCCAGGGACGCGGTCGCGGAGGTGGAGGGGCGCTCGCCGAGAGCGTGTGACGACGGGCGCTCCAATCCACTGAGTCAGCTTCGGGGCAGAAGGTTTCGTGGGTCGCGATCCCATCCCGCGGCCCGGGACATGGAACGACCCCCCGGAAGCTTTTCCGGAGGGTCGGTCCATCACGTCGGCTCGGCCTACGGCTCCGGTGGCGGACCGTAGTTCGGGTTGCAGGCGCGGCCCGGGGAGCCGGCCTTCGGGATCGTGTCGCGGACCGCCTTGGGGATCTGGCCCCACGACTGCGAGTGGCCGGCGGTGGGGTCGCTGAACGGCGGGTACTGCAGGTCCTCCTGGCCGGAGAAGGCGCAGAACGACCGCGCGTGGAGGCCGGTGCCCCACTTGCTGTCGGCGACGTGGAGGCTCTTGCCGTTGCCCGTGATCTCCCCGGCGAACACCGCGCTGGCCGCGAGGCTCAGGGCGACGACCGCCACCGAGGCCGCGATCGCGACGCGGGCGAGAGCGTGAGTCGGACGATGCACGCGCACCTCCCTTCCGACGGGGTCGGTCTCGCCACTGGCATCGGCACGAGCCGGGGCGACCGATCCGAAGGGACGTCGTGCCGTGGAGCCCTCCGGTACTCCCGCCACCCCGCGAAGACCCCAGCATGCCGACTGCACCCGAGCACCCACAACCCCACCCGACCCACTCGTGGTGCCACCTGGCACCGGGCTCGAGGCGCTGCCGGGTCGGCGACCGTAACGCTCCTTGGACGCTGGGGCGGCAGCATGACCTTGAACGAATACCTCTGGAGGTCATCGAGATGACCTGGATGATCGAGAGCGTCCGCGAGGCGGACGTGGAACCCGACGCTGTCTATCGCCTCTATGCCGACCCCGGGACGTGGGCCCGCTGGGGTCACAACGCCACTTGGGCCCGATCGACCGGACCGCTCGTCCAGGGCGGAACGGTCGAGGTCCGGGCCGGCTACGGCACCGTCTACCGCTGCCGCATCCGACGCCTGGAGCCCGGGCGCGCCCTCGAGCTCGTCGTACGGCCCGCCGGCCTGACGATCATCAACATCTACGAGGTCACCCCTGTCGACGCCGGCGCCAGGGTCCGACACGCCCTCATCGTGTCCGGCCAGCTCGCCGGGATCACCCGGCGCACCATCCGGAGCATGTACCAACGCAAGCTCGACGACGAGGTGGCCGCGGTGCTCGCGATGGCCCGCGATCCGGCGAGCACCGAGACGGGCCGCCCGGTCCCGAGCGTCTCGCCTCCCGAGCGGCTGTGGCACGCCCTCGGGCGAGCCCTGCGCGGGGGGCGTGCCGAGCAGCGCCCCTGATCCCTGCGGTCCGGACCGCTCGACGGCCTTCGCCAGACCCGCTCGCCATCGGCGTGGTTGTGCCGGTCCCCGGGGCCGCCCAGAATGCCTGCGTGGAGGTCCCTGAGGTCCGGTACGCCCGGAGCGGCGACGTCTCGATCGCGTACCAGGATTTCGGCTCCGGGCCGGTCGACCTGGTCGTGATCCGGGGCAGCCTGTCGGACCTCGCGACGGTCTGGGACCAGCCGCTGTTCGTCGACCACGTCGTCGGACTCTCGGCGTTCTCGCGGGTCCTGATGTTCGACAAGCGGGGCATGGGGCTCTCCGACCGCCTCCGCGACGTTCCGACACTCGAGGCCCGGATGGACGACGCCCGGGCGGTCATGGATCACGCCGGCGTCGAGCGAGCGGCCTTCTTCGCCGCCCATGAGGCCGTTCGTCTGGCGATCCTGTTCGCTGCGACGTACCCGGACCGGACGCGGGCGCTCGTGCTCCACGAGCCTGCCGTCAGAGGTCGACGTTCATCCGACTATCCGTGGGGTCGCAGCGACGAAGACTGGCACGCCTGGCTCGACGAGGTCTCCTCGAGCTGGGGGTCGGCAACCTTCTTCGAGGAGATGCTGGCCGAGTACAGCCCGTCGGTGGCGTCGGATGCCGACTTCGTCGCCTGGTACGTCCGCCACATGCGCTCGAGTGCGAGCCCGGGTGCCGCGGCGGACTACCAGCGGATGGTGATGGACGGCGACGTGACGGCGATCCTGCCGAACGTCCGGGTGCCCACTCTCGTCACCCATCGGCCGATGACCCGTGGTCCGGCCGAGTTCGTGGCGTCGCGGATCCCCGGCGCGGTCCGGCGAGAGATCCCCGGGCTGGTGGACGGGTACTCCTGGGCGGACCCGGGCCCGAACCGGATAGCTCATCGAGGAGACGCACCGGTTCCTCGCGTCCCTCGGCCCGGAGGCCGAGCCGGACACGGTCCTCGGGACATTCCTCTTCACCGACATCGTCGGCTCGACCGAGCGCGCGGTCGAGCTCGGCGACGTCGCCTGGGCGGCGCTCCTGAGGCGCCACCATGCGGTGGTCCGACGACGGATCGGCGAGCACCGTGGCGTCGAGGTCGGGACGGCCGGCGACGGCTTCTTTGCGAGCTTCGACGGACCCGGTCGGGCGATCCGGTGTGCCTGTGCCATCCGCGACGATGTCCGTTCGATCGGGCTCGAGATCCGGGCCGGCCTGCACACCGGTGAGGGCCAGGTCATCGACGGCCAGATCGGAGGTCTCGCTGTCCATATCGCCTCGCGCGTCGCAGGTCACGCCGGTCCGGGCGAGGTCCTCGTCTCGACGACCGTCCGCGATCTCGTCGCGGGCTCACGGTTCGACTTCACCGACCGCGGGTCGGTAGAGCTCAAGGGTGTGCCCGGCCTCTGGCACCTGTTCGACGTGACGTGCTGAGCGCCTCCGGCCGATGACCGAGCTGCGTGGCCTGGAGATCACCGACGCGCCCGAGGCCAGCCGCTACGAAGCGACCCTGGACGGCGAGCTCGCAGGCGTTCTCGAGTACGTCGTGAAACACGAGCGTCTGGCCCTCGTCCACACCGAGGTGGATCCCCGGTTCGAGGGCCGCGGGATCGGCAGCGCCCTGGCCCGCTTCGGCCTCGAGGACGCCCGTCGCCGCGGTCTCCGGGTCATCCCCTCGTGTCCCTATGTCCGGGCCTTCCTCGAGCGGCACCATGAGTACGACGACGTCGTCATCCGGCGAGCACCTGAGGCGCCGTCGACCTGAGGCCGCCTAGACGCGGGGCTCGTCGGGTCGCCGGGTCGGCGGGTCGGCGGGTCCGATCAGTCGATCCCGAAGGACAGGGTCCAGACCGGGCCCCCGCCCTGGGCGGTCGAGACGGCGACCTTGTAGTCGACGTCTCGATCGCCGCGGAACGTGCCGCAGCCACAGCGCCACTCGGACCTGAACGCCACCGCCGGCGAGGCCTTCGTGATGTCCCACGTCTCGCACTGGGTGTGGGTCGTCGCGAATGGGACGCCCTGGGCCGTGACCGAGACGGCCACGTCGGCACAGGCCGCCCGGGTCGAGTCGGCGCGTGGCGCCCAGTCCTGCCAGGTCTGCGGGGAGCTGCCGGGCCCGACGGACGCCGCGAGCCAGCCCCGCTCGGCGTAATGAAACGTGCCGGAGTGGTCGAGCACGAACCAGTCGCGCGTGGTCGAGCCATCGTTCCGGAGCTTCTTCAGCTGGAAGCAGCTGTCCAGCCAGGCGCCCCACGGCCCGTTCTGGCGGGCGAAGCAGCCCGCGGGGACCCAGTCGACCCAGGTCGGAGCGGCCGACGTGGCCGTCCTGGGCGCGGCCCGGCTGGCCGCCATGGTCGCGGCCCGGTCTGGAGTCCCGCCGGTGTCATGGCGGCGTCCGACCCGCAGCCCGACGATCGCGCCCGCCCGATCGAACACCGGGTCGCCGCCACCGGCCACGACGA
This sequence comes from uncultured Chloroflexia bacterium, assembly GCA_963729175.1. GTDB lineage: Bacteria > Chloroflexota > Limnocylindria > Limnocylindrales > CSP1-4 > CAVSMY01. Next base: position 108,196 of record CAVSMY010000018.1, read on the forward strand.
ACAGCGAACCGTCCGCAAGCCGCCACGCCCGTCCCGCCTCACCGGCGATCGGGGCCCCGGCCGCAACGAACCGCTCGAGAGCGGCCGCGGTCGCCCGCCGCCCCGTCGGCGTCGCGGTCACGTCGCTTGTGGTGGCGCCACCGACGACAGCCGCCGGCGCGGCGGCGACCGTCAGTGACGCGAGGCCGAGTGCTACGCCGAGGACGACCGAGTGCGACCGATCCATCCTGTGCCTCCGGTGGTCGGCGGGCACGGGCCGCGGGTCTGGCGACTGTAGCGACGCCCGATCGCCCGCGGCTCACCTGGCACTCATCTGGCGCTCACCAGCCCTATCATCGAGCCGCTCGGTCTGGTTCGAAGGCGATCGTCCGACTGGAGGGGTGTCGTGGGGTCCTCGTCGTTCGCGCTCATCCGCCCGCTCGCGTGGCTCCTCGCCGGGGCATTCCTCGTCGCGACGCTGCTGATGGTCGGCCTCGCGACGGACCTGTTCGTCACGCCGCCGGACATCCCCGACACCGCGAACCTCGTCGAGCGCCTGCTCGGGTCCGAGGCCTACCAGGCGGCGACCTGGCCATACGACTTCGCCTCGAACATCCTGTTCGCGATCGGCCTTGGCGGCATCATCCTGATCGGCCCACTTCTGGCTCGGCTCGTCGAGGGCGACCGGCGAGCGACCCTGGCCGCCACCGCACTCCTGGCCGGGGGTCTGCTCGGTGTCGTCGCCCAGCTCGCGTACGTCGGCGCGAAGGCGATCACGATCGACATCCCGTACTGCGACTGCGGCTTCAAGGAGACCGAGGTCGTGAGCCAGTTCTGGGCGTTCCAGTTGATCCAGGGCATCCAGGGCTGGCTGCTCGAACGGGGTCGGGATCCTCGCCGCGGTCGGCTTCGTGGCGATGGGCCTCGTCCTGGGCGGTCGCCGGATGCCGGCCTCGTGGACGTGGCTCTCGTGGGCGGTCGGTCTGGTCTTCCTGGCGACCGTCGTGCTAAGCGTCACCGGCCTCGGGGGCGACGCCGGCCTGTGGCTCCAGGCGCTCGGAACGGGCATCCTCGTCCCGGTCTGGGCGGTCTGGCTCGCGGTCCGACTCCGGGGTCCCGACAGCGACGAGGCGCCGCCCGGCTGAGCGATCGCTGGCGAGGTTGCGCGTCCTTCACCGACATCGCCGGCCCGGCTTCACCGGATCCACGGAACGCGGACCCGGCCCTCGAGCGTCTGAGAGGTGGACCCAGGACCCCGGTGTCGACGGGCGCTCAGTCGCCCCGCCGGCGGTGCTGGCATGCGCCCGGCCCAGCCGGCGAGGAGGAGCATCGATGGCCCAGGTGAGTGGCTTCGCCCTGCCTGGTGGCTGGTCGGCGATCAACGTGAGCCGCTGCCGTGGCTGCGGGACACGCGTCCTGTGGGGCCGCAACGAGTTCGGCCGGGGAGCGGCGTTCGGCACCGACGGCTCCGAGCATCGCCTGAGCTGCTCGAACCTCGAGCTGATGCAGCGCGGAAGGTTCACCCTCCTCGACGCACGAAGCCAGGGTCGGCGCGGCTGATCCCGGGCCAGCTGCAACACGCGAGGGCCAAGCACGTCACGACGACGTGACATCGTCCATCGATCCGTCGACCGTCACGGCGGTCCTTCAGGCGGCGGCGCGAGCGCCCTCTGCCCACAATGCCCAGCCATGGAGACTCACCCCGCGCGGTGAGGGGCGCTACCTGATCTGGTACGCCTATGCCGACAAGCTCCTCGCGGACCCTGACGACCGGGACGGGATCATGGCCGTCGGCGGGTTCTACGAGACGCTCCGTCTCGCCGCGGAACATCGAAGCCTCGCGGCGACGTTCACACCGAGCGTGTCCCACCACGAGGATGGGATCGGGCTCGGCGTCATCGAGCTCCAGCCGCTCGGCGGTCCGCCGGACCCGCTCGCTTCGTCGATCGAGCGTCGCCAGTGCAACCGGCACCGCTACGTGCAGGCACCGCTGCCGAAGGGCCTGGCGGATGGCCTCGTCATGCTCGGGAACCTTCTGCTCGAGCCGTCTGCCGTCGGCCCCCTCGTATCACGAGCGAGCGTCCTCTCGTGGCGGGACCGTCGGTTCGTGTCCGACCTCGCGGGCTGGACCCGCTTCGATGACACCTCCCCGGACGGGATGACCTTCGACTGCCTGCGCCTCAACGCCTTCGACGTCTTCGCACTCCGGGTGGCGCTCGCCCTCGGACGGCTGCCTGGCTGGCTCGCGTGGTGCTACGCCCAGCGCGACGTCCGCCTGACGCGGGCGAGCGGGGCGATGGCGGTCCTGCTGACCGACGGTCGAGACCCGGGCACGCTGTTCGAATGCGGCCGCCGCCTCATCCGAAGCTGGACGCTGATCAACGCCGCCGGCTTCTCGTGGCATCCGATGAGCGTCGTCATCGACCAGGCGACCGTCGGCGAGCTCGGGGCGATGATCCGGGGTCGAGATCCCGTGGCGATCTACCGCGTCGGCCTCACGCCTCGACGGGCGGCCTGGTCGAGGCGACGACCGATCGAGGCGACGATCGTCGCGGGGCCGCGAGACTGACCGGACCGGCGCCCACCCGAGATCCCGGGTCCGACGCCGGACGTCGAGACGGAGGCGCCCGCTCTCAGTGAGCCGGGGCGATCCGTCGGCGTTTGATCCGAGTCGCGTCCTCGGCGAACGGACCTCCCCCGAGGGGATACGTCTCGACGATCGGTCGCATCGCCGTCGGGAACTCCTCGATCGAGGTCCGATAGTCGATGTTGAGGCCGCGGAGACCTTCCTGGAGCCGATCCGTCACCGCCTCGCGCCATGAGCCGTCGACCTCGCTCGATCCGTCGAGCTCCAGGGCGACGGACGGGCGTGGCGTGCCCTCCTCGTCGCTGACGACCGAGAGGATGAACGAGTGGACGACGCGGGACAGCTCCGGGTCGCGATAGACCAGCGTCTCGAGGTCCTCGGGATAGATGTTCGCGCCCATGACGCTGATCGTGGCATCGCGGCGCCCGTAGACCCAGACGAACGGCAGCGGGATCGGCTTCGACCACGGGAGCGGCCCACGGGGCCCGGCCGCTGCGGCGGCCTCGTGCAGGGTGCCGATGTCGTAGCCCAGCGATCGCATCGTGGCGGCCATCTGCCCGAATGTCGCGATCCCACCCTCGTCGTGGACGTTGTAGCGGATGCGAGGCGCGAGAAGGTCGAGCCTCGAGACGGTGGCCACGATCTCGTGTTCGCCGTTGATCTCCAGGTAGTGGATCAAGGGGTCGTACTGGAAGACCATCGGCAGCCTCGGGTCGTCGCCGAAGAGGGCACGGCGGACGTTCGGGTCGGCGCGAGCCACACGACGCAGGCCGATGCTCATCGGGGATTCGCTCGCCATCCCGATCTCGAGGTCGGTCGCCCCGTAGCCGGAGTAGACCGATGCGAAGCGGGTGAGCAGGAGGTCGCGCAGCTCCTCCGTCATCCCTTCTCCGCCGACCAGGGCGTGGAGCCGGTAGCGGTCCCAGGCGAAGCCGCGGCGATCGCCCTCGTCGAGGAGGTGCTTGAGGAACGGCGGATAGCCGCAGATGAGGAACGTGTAGGTCGGGCCGAGGAACCCGAGCGTCGAGAGGATCTTGTCGATGTCAGGACCGGTCGACTTGACGATCCCGTGTCGGACCATGCCGAGACTCATGTTGAACCCGGCCGCCCAGGCACCCATCGAGAACGCGTTGATCGTCACGAGCGGTCCGGTCCCAAAGACGTATCGCGCGAAGAACCCGATGTTGCGATGGGCGATCTCCCGTTCGCGAGCGCCGCGGATCCAGTTGTACGGTGTGCCGGTCGACCCGCTGGACTCGTCAAGGGTCGTGCCGCGGAACGGGAACCGCCCGTCGACGCACCGCTCGGCCAGTCCGAAGCGGTCGACATAGTTCCGCTTGTCGGTCTCGGGGAGGCGGCGGAGGATCCCGAGCGGCAGCAGGACCCCGGCATCGATCCCGGCCTCGTCGAGCATCCGCCCGTAGGCGGGAACCCGGCGGATCGCGCGCCACGCGGCGCGCTCGGCGCGGAGCTGGCCGAGGCCATCGAGGATCGGTCCGGGCGTCTGCTCGAAGAGCATCTTCAGCCAGCCGTACCGCAGGCCGAGGATCCGGAAGGCCGTATCGAGCGGGAAGAGCCAGATGCCCCGACCGACCCCGACGATCGTCGAGAGCCAGTCGCGCATCATCCTCCGAGACCGAGCTGTCCAGATCACGACACCCTCCAAGGCGAACGGCCGATCGCCCTCTGTGACGCCCGCGGGGGACGACCGTTACCTCGATCGGGTCAGCTCGCCCTGTCCTCACCACGGTTCGGCCGTGGGGTGGGACTTAGTCGGCCGGGACGACGATGAGGGCGGCTGCGATCTCCTTCGTCGCGTCGGCGCTGAGCTTCGTCGTCGACGCGACGTAGACGACCGACGACCCCTCGCCGGCGACCACCGCCAGGCCATCGCCGTCCGCGACGAGGAGCCCATCCAGCCCGCCGAACGACGCCGCTCCGAGATCCGGTGACGTCGCCGGGCAGGTGATGTCGCCGCAGACGTTCCCCTGGGCCAGGAGGAGCGTCGCGCCCTTCGGGCCCTTGTACGAGACGATGATCTGCCCGCCGGACGTGCCGTTCCACGAACCGCCCGAGATCCGCCAGCCAGACGGCAGGACCGCGCAGTAGACCTCGAACGGCAGGCCGGCCGCCGCGCCGGCGTAGAACCGCTGGTTGTCGTCGCTGCCCGAGCAGCCCGATGCCGTCGTCGGCGATGCCGACGGCGACGTCGACGGGCTCGGCTCCGACGACTCGGATGGCTCGGATGACGGGCTCGGCGCCGCCGAGGGCTCCGTCGAGGTGCTGGCGCTCGAGCCCGCGCTGGCGCTCGGAGTGGCCGAACCCGTGGCCCCGGAGCTCGAGGCGGATGGACTCGCCGATGCCGTCGCACGCGTGCTGGGGGTGGGACTCGCGTCACCCGTGTCGGGCAGCAGCGAGCCGAGCATCGTGACGATGACGACGGCGACGAGGATCGCCCCGAGCA
>CAVSMY010000019.1:0-112440 GCA_963729175.1 uncultured Chloroflexia bacterium
GATCACGTGGCCGGCGTGGCCTGCCCGTCGCTTGGCGACGTCGACGCCGCAGCGTCCGCTGCGGCGATCGTGGCGTCATCGAGTTCATGGATCTCGATCGTGCCGCCCAGCGAAGCGAGTTCGGAGGAGATCACCGCAGCGCTCGTCTTGTCGGTCATCACGCCGAGCGCGGCCTTGCCCCCTTGCAGCTCGCGACCGAGGCGCTCTCGATCGTCGTTGGAGATGCTCAGAGCCTTGTGATGGAGTGCGCCGAGGATCCCGCCGCCGATGATACCGGCAGCCATGCCGACCGGGGTAGACGTACGCGAGGATGAGTCCGATCCCGGCCCCCGCCCCGATGCTTCTTGGGCCGAGCTTCTCGGTCTTGAGGTCGCCGTCCCCGCTCTCTCGCGGACCCCCATCGCCTGGACCCGATGGAGGTCGATCATCTTCTCCGCGGCCTCGCCGTCCGCCCACCAATTCAATCCCTCAGCGGCAGCGTCCGCGGACACCTCGTCGTCGAAGATGGCCAGGACCAACTGTCGGTGCATCGTCATTCCTCCTCCGCCATTCCGAGCCGACTCAGCGCCTTCCGCTCTGTGACGGTCTGAGCCGAGCCCGTCCAGCTCGGTGTCACGCTCAAATGGACCTTTCGAGGGGCCCAGCGCCTCCTTGTCTTCCGATGGGTCCGTGACCGGAACAGAGAGGACGGCTCCGATGGAGCCGTCCTCTCGGACGCCCGTCTCCGGCTGGTGAGCTTGCCCGGGGCCGGACGGCTCAGCTGGTTGTCGCGCCTCCGGCCTTCGCGGCCTGCTTGACCGCAGCGGCGGCCTCGTCGCTGACCGGAGCGGACTTGACCACCTTGGCGTCCGGGATCGTCGCCTCGACGGCGTCGACCGCCGTGGCGACACGAGCGCCACGATGCCCGAGGTGCCCGGGGCGATGACTGAGGCGAGCTCGTCGGCCACGTCGCTCTTCTGAGCACGTTGCCGGCCTTGCCGACGGCCACCCCCGCGATGCCGACGGCTACGGCGCCGGCGAGGATGGTCGGCGGGAAGATGAGGCCGATGACCGCACCGCCGACGGCGCCCCACAGGAACCCGTTGCGGGTCTTGTAGTCGGTCATCTTCTGGATGTGGATCTTGCCCTGGCCGTCGGCATTCGCGACCAGGACGCCGTCGATGTCGACGGCCCGCTTGACCTCGGCGTCAAGCAGCGCGTAGTAGGCCGCCTTGGCGGAGTCCATGTCGGCGAACTGGGCGACGACGATCGCCTGGTTGCCCTGCACGGCAACGGCCCCCCAGCGCCTGGACGCTGCCGTCGTCGCCGACCACGGCCGCGGCCGCCTCGACCGGCTCGTCCTGATGGGCGGCCGTGTCCTTCGTCTCGGTGTCATCTCACGATCTCCTTTGTTCTCTATCCCTGCTGGCCCCGCGTGGGGCGATCGATCTCGCTCGGACGGGGCTCAGCTCACGCCGGCCCCAACTGGCTCTGCGGCGAGGACAGAGGCGAGCGCCTCGTCGGCCGCTCCCCGCTCGATCATCTCGCGCCGTGACGAGCGCGTCGACGGCCTCCTGGGCCGCCTCCCGCTCGATGAGGTCGGCCGCGATGAGCGCGCGGACTGCGCGCAGCGCCGCAGCGGCCTCAATCTCATCGGCCGCGGCCACAGCCTCCTCGGCCTCCTCCGTCGCCCCCTCCTCGACGTCGAGGGACATGCGGACGACGTTCTCGGCCTCGTCCTCGGCGGCCTCCTCGATGAGCTCGGCCTCGAACAGCGTGTCGACGACGTCCTCGGCGGCGGCATCCTCGACGGCGAGCGCCGTGGCGACGACATCGGCGGCTTCTGCGATGGCGGCCTCCTCGATGAGCTTGGCCTCGACGAGCGTCTGGGCGATCTCCATGGCGGCGGCCAGCTTGATCTCCTCGGCCGCCTCGATGGCGTCCTCGGCTTCCATCTTGACGCGCAGCTCGTCGCCCACGATGGCGAAGGCGTCGGGCGCGATCATGGCCTGCATGAGCGTCCGGCCGCCGGCATCCACGATCGCGTCGCGGAGGCTCGCCGCCCAGTGGTGCTCGATGACGAGGATCGCCGCGGCGCTGCCGGCGGGGATCGAGTCGGCGAGCTCCTGCATTCGATCCACCGAGAGGCCGGCGTCGCGCTCGGCGACGGCGAGTGCGCCGAGCTCCGCGCCCTCGACCATGCCCTCGGCGCCACCACCCGCGTGGAGCCCGATCAGCCCGCCGGCGATCGCGCCGAGACGCATCCGCTCGTTCTCGGACAGGTCGGTCAGGTGCATCGAGTTCTCGATGTCACCGTGCCGGTTCTTCTGGACGAAGATGACGTCGACGAGGCGAATGACGCCGCGCTTCCGCGCCCGGCGCAGCTCGGCCATGATCCGGCCGGTCGCCTCGAACTTGTCGAACCCGATCACGAACACCTGGATCGGGCCGGTCACGTGCTTGTCTGCCAGTCTGCTCTCCTTCGACTTCGTTCCCTAGGGTCCAGCGTCGGTCGCCTCGCCGGAGGGGACCTCGCGTCGTTCGCTCAGGCTGGGCTGGCGGGCGCGTCCTGCGACGCCGCCGCGGTCGCGGCAGCCTTGATCGCCCCGGCGGTTTCCTCGTCGACCGGGACCGTCTTGACCTGCTCGGCCTTCGGCATCTTCTGGGCGACGGCGTCCGCATCCATCGACGAGACGAGGGCGAGAATCCCCGAGGTGCCTGGGGTGATGACGTCGGCGAGTTCCTTCTCGACCTCGACCCGGTGGTGGAGGTTGCGCGCCTTGCCAGCCGCAGCGCCGGCGATACCGAGCGCGACGGCGCCACCGACGATCGTGGCGGGCAGGAAGATCCCCGCGACGATGCCGCCGACGATGCCCCACTTGAGGCCCGTCCGGGTGCTGTGATCGGTCATCTTCTGGACGTGGAGCTTGCCGCCCTCGTCGGCCTTGACCACGAGTACGCCGTCGACTTCGAGCAGTCCCGCGACCTCAGCGTCGATGAGGTCGTCGTACGTACTCATCGCCAGCGTCCGGTCCGCGAAGCGGGCGATGATGAGGGCATGAAGCCCCTGGGCTGCGACCGCGCCCTCGGCAACCACCCCGTCCTCGTCCGCCACCTGCGCCCCCACGACGACCGTGTCGTCGGCGTCCTCGGTCGTTGTCGTCTCGGGGATCGTCTGTTGCTCGGTCATCCGCGTACCTCACGTCCTGCGGTCGAAGCGAGCACTCCGTCGCGCAGACCGCACGTCTGCCTGATCGTCAACACGCTAGACGGCGCCGCGACCCGCCGCATCCTCCCCGTCGGAGGAAGGACCCTCGCCAGCGGGCGATGGCCGCGAAGGGCTACGCAAGGCAATCGGTGAGGCCGCGCCACGTTCCCGGAATCGTCGAGGCGATCCGCACTGACCATGCCACTCTGTGTCGGTCCAGCGGAGTCCGTCACAGACCAAGCTGCCTTGTCGACCACAGATTGAGATCGCGCCCTACTCGGGCGGCGCGCTGTCGCCCTTGTGCGCGACACGGTGGATGCGACGCTCACGTCGTGCCCAGCGGGATCCCGATCGAATTGAGCCACTGCCGGATATTCCGGTAGATGGCCGGGGCACCGAGGGGCACGTCCTCGTCGAGGGACCACTCGACCGGATGGAGGATGAACGGCTCGGTCTGAGGACCGCCCAGACCGCCGTGTGAGCCGATCAGTTCCTCGAACGCAGCGACCTCGCCGAGCTCGGGGTCGTACTGGCTGAGGAGGAGGATGTCAGGCGCGTGCGTCATCGCGTCCTCGCGCTTGAGGCTCATGATCGTGTGCTCACCGAACAGGACGGTCGGGTCCTCGTGCTCGACACGGTCCTCGTCGAGGAAGCGGATGCCGTTGCGATCGACGGCCATCGCGCCGTGCTCGGCTGAGCGGACCATGATCAGCCCGACACCGGGATGCTCGACGAGCGCTGTGAGGAGCCCGGGGTTGAGCTGCTCCATCTCCTCGACAGTCAGCCGATGGTCGTGGCCGGTGAACCAGACGAGACCGAGATTGCCCGAGCCGACGACCACGATCGCAGATTCCGCGGCAGGGGGCGGGATCTCCTCCTTGTCGAGGTCGACGACGCCGTCAGTCGTACTGCCCGCGAGCGCGGCCCGGGCGACAGCGGGCCCGACGCCTTTGCTCCGGGTGATCTCCGACAGGAACGAGTTCACGAAGGTCGATCCCTCGGCGGTGGTCTTCGTTTGGACGAGCGTGGCCCGGCCGCCCATGAGGTCGCGGACCACCTCGCCGAGGCTGGCACCACAGCGCTGTTTGAAGGTCGCGCCGAGGCTCTGCCCGTGGTCCGAGAGCACGACGAAGCGATATGGCCGGGGCGCGTCCTTGGCTGCCTTCTGGAGCGTGCCGATCGCCCGGTCGACTCCGTCGAGCGCCTCGAAGGACTCGACCCGCTCGGGTCCGCAATGGTGGGCCAGCTCGTCATAGTCGGTGAAGTCCGCGTAGATGACGTTGGCGCCGCGGTACATCTCCTCGATGATCAGGGAGACGTCGACGTCGCGGAGGAGGACGTTGCTTGCCGCTCGCATGCCCGCGTACTTGAGACCGCGGTGCATCTGGGGCCGGATCCCCGAGCGGCGCGTCCGTCGCGCCTGGATGAGCTCCTTGACGAACTCACCCACGAACAACGTGAACGAGCGCAAGTAGCCGTTCGGACTCAGGAAGAAGCCGAGGAAGGCCTGGCTCTCCCCGAGCCCCTGCGATTCGACCTTGATGGCTGCGGTCGTCAGATACGAGCGGGTGGCGTCGCCGGTGACGAGGTTGCAGATGCTCGCGCCATTGTTGGAGAGGAGCCCCTCCCCGTTCGAGACCCGTCGGACGATCTCGCCCGCGTCGACCGGGTTGCTCGACACCATCAGGTGCTGGCGATCGCGCTCGTACCAGCGGAAGGCTGGGATCCCGTCGTTGTTGCCGTGAAGGATGCCGGCTTGGCCCGCCGAAGTCATCGACGGCAGGATCGCCTCCCAGCGCGAGAGCTTGTGGCTGCCGTCGCGGACCCAGCTCGCCATGGTGTTGACCGACCCGGCGCGCATCCGTCCGGCGAGGATCGGGTGGGCCAAACCGTCGATCTGGATGATTACAAGACCGGGTCGGTCCGATGGTGTTGCCGCTCGCTCGAGCATCAGGGACTGGATGAGCAGGCCGTAGAAGGAGTCTCCGCTATCGATTCCGAGGATGGCCGTGAGAACGGTGTTGAACATCGCATAAATGAACGAACCGAACAGTGCCGGGACCAATCCGCCGACGTGGACTCCGGGAACCAGATTCGCTGCGACGAGGAACACCAGCACCTGGAGCACGAGGACGACGATCCCGGTCAGGACCAGCGAACGCGGAGCCACGACCGCCAGGACGACCGGTCGGATCAGGGCGTTGAACAGGGCCATCAGCATGACGACGAGGACGCCGTCGAGGAACCGGTCGACGGCGATGTTGGGCGCCAGCCAGGCCGTCACCCAGAACGCGACGGCCGAGACCAATAGCGTGATCAGCAGACGCTTGAAGAGCGCACGCCTCCCACCGCGCCACCCCCACAGCACCCGGACCTGCGTCGAGTACAGCTGCGTGAGGTTCATGGATAGCCTCTCTCGAGCCGTCGCAAGGTCCTGGCCATTGCCTACTCTTGGCCGTCCAGTGGCGGTGGCTTGTCGCGTCGCCTTGTCCTGCTTGCCAGCTAAGGAGCGAACGCCGCCGCGACGCTCCGAACGACGCGCTGGCAGGTCGACCTCGCGGTCGTCCACCTGGTCGCCAGCACGCTACGAGGCGTCGTAGACCGGCCGCATCCTCCTCGTCGGAGGAAGCCCCCAGACACGCCAGGGGCCTGACAACCGCGCAGTGCGACAGGGGACCCGCGGAGCGCGACGCCGCTGGACCGCGGGCAGGTCCTTCGAATAGGATCCCACCTTGACGAACAGGCCGGTCGCTGGACCGCCCCGCCAGCCGGTAGACCGCATGCCCCCTTCCATCTCCGCCATCAACGATGAAGTGATCGAGCGTGGAAACCGCGCACGCGGCGATGGAGCTCCGGGTCTGACGGATCCTCTCCACGCGGCCAGGCTTGTCATGCCGCGCAGACATGTCGGGATGTTGCGCCGGACGAGGCTGCTCCGCCAGCTTCGGTCCGCCCGGGATCGACGCGTTCTCTCCATCGTGGCGCCACCGGGCTACGGTAAGACGAGCCTCCTCGTCCAGTGGGCGACGGAGAACCCCGGACCCGTCGCGTGGCTGACGGCCGATGACAGCGACAGCGACCCGGTCGTGTTCCTCACCGACCTCGCGACGGCGATCGACCGCCTCGAGCCGGTCGGTCCCGAGCTCTTCAGCGGGGATCGCGTCGGCCTCGCTCTCGAACCGGACCGTGGTCGGCCGATTGCTGGCTGCAATGTCACGACCCTCTGAGCCCATCGGATTCCCATCGACGACGCGCACCGGATCACCTCCCGAGCGTGCCTCGACGTCCTCGCAGAGCTGATCACGAATCTGACCGAGGGGTCGCAGGTGGCGATCGCCGGCACGTACACGAACGCGGCTCCCGTTCGCCCGCTGGAGGGCCGATGGTTCCCTGGTCGAGATCGGTCTCGATGAGCTCGCGATGGACGAGCGCGAGGCAGCCGGGTTGGGTCGCGAGCTGGGCCTGCGGCTGTCGACCGATACGACGAACACCTTGCGGCGACGAGACCGAAGGGTGGCCGGCCCTGTTGGCTCTGGCCGCGCTCGATGCCCGGAAGTCCATGCGGAGCCCGGATTCGTTCGACGCCAGCTCGGATGACCTCGTCTCCGAATACCTGCGGTCCGAGGTGCTCGAGCGCCGCTCCGAGGTCGAGATCGCTGTCCTGACCCGCAGCTCGATCCTCGAGCGACTGTCGGGGCCGCTCTGCGAGGCCGTGGTAGGTGAACGGGGTCACCGATGCCCTGCAGCGGCTTGCGCAGTCGACCCTGCTGATCGACGATTACGGCGGAACGTATCGCTACCACACGCTCCTGCGGGAGTTCCTCCGGGGTGAGCTCGCGGTACGCGAGCCACAGCGTGTGGCAACGCTGCACCGGCGAGCGGCCACCTGGTACCAGGCGAACCAGGCCCTCGAGCCCGCCATCGACCACGCCTTTGCGGCGGGCGATCTCGAGCTCGCCGCGGCGCTCGTCGGCAATGGCTTCGGCCTGTATCACTGGTCTGGCCGTCGAGCGACGATCCGGGCATGGGCGATGCGTTTTGGCGCCGCCGCACTCGGGGCACGCCCGTGGCTCGCCGTGCTCGCGGCCTGGGAGGAGATGGCCGCGGGCGATGTCGGGAGGCGACGGTGCGCTACGCGGACATCGCCGAGCGTGGAACGTTCGAGGGCAGGCCGCCGGACGGCACAGCCTCCTTCGAGGCCGGCCGCGCGATGCTCAGGGCCGCCATGGCCCGCCAGGGCGCCGAGGATGCGCTCGCGAATGCAACCTGGGCGGTCGAACTCGAGGGGGACGCCGGCTCCTGGCGGGACTTCGCGCTCTGGCAATTGGCCATCGCGCGCCTCACGATGGGCGATCGGGATGGCGCAGACACGGCCTTTGCCGAGGCGATCGTCGCTGCCCGGGCTGAGGGGCCACGAGCGCGATCTGCTACGCGGTGCTCGGGCACCGCGCCCTCGTGGCCGCCGAGCGGGGCGCCTGGGACGCCGCCACTGCCCTCGTCGCGGAGAGCGACGCGATCGATCCGGCACCCCGAGTCGAGGGGTACTTCTCGAGCGTCCCGTCTCGCGCCGTGCGAATCGGGATTGATGATTCACGGCGGTGACATTGCGGGGGCGCGTCGCGAGCTCGTTCGCGCGACGGGCCTGCGACCACTCCTGTCTGCGGCGGGCCCCGGCGGAGCCGTCCAGTTGCCTTGTCGCGTTGGCCCACGCTCACCTGGCGGTCGACGACCCAGTCGGTGCGAGGTGCTCATCGTCACGCAGGCGACGCGATGTGCTCCGCGATCGCCCTGACCTCGGTGTCCTGCCTGCCGAGGTGGACGCGCTCCAGGCGACCTTGGCAACACGGGCGCCTCAGAGCGCCGCCAGAGGTGCCACGGGCCTCACGGTCGCGGAGCTCCGTGTCCTTGGCCTCCTGCCCTACTACCTCTCCTTCAAGGAGATCGGGCAGCGACTGGGGGTCAAGGAAACGACGGTCAAGTCACAGGCCCTCGCGATCTACCACAAGCTTGGCGCGGCGACCCGCAGCGACGCTGTCGACCTCGCCGTCAGCGTCGGGCTCCTCGAGCACTTCTGGCCGGTCGAGGCACCGGCCGTGCTTCCGGGGAGAACCCCTTCCTGGGACTGACGGCGGGCGAGATCGAGCGTCTCCTCCGACGGGGAGGATGTTCCCGTTGTCGGGAATGACCCGAAATTGAAGGGCGCTCGACCCATTGCAAGCGGTCGTGAGGCCACGGGCGTTCAGTCCACCCATGACGGTGAGCTCCGATATGACCATGTCGATGACGGAGTCCGCGTCTCCGAGCGGCGTAGCGGACCCAGGGCCGGAGGCGAGGCCTGCCACGCCCGCACGTGATCAAGCCACTCCCCAGGCAGGCCGGCCCCGGGACATCGCCGTCGGCCGTCGGCCGTCACGGTCGTGGCGGTCACCTACCTCGTCCTGTCCGTCGCCTGGGCGGCGCTCGCGATCAAGGCGCTGGTCTCCGCCCACATCCTTCTCCCACCGAGCGGTGGTGTCCTCGACATGGAGTCACTCCGGAGCAGCGTCACGCTCGTCGGGGGCATCGTGGCCATCCGGCAGGCGGCCGTCGGCGTCACCGCGTTCGTCGCCGGCATCGCGCTTCTCCGGATCACCCGCGCGGGTGGCTGCTGGGCATGATCGCCGCGGTCATCGTCCTGGGTGTGCAGCTCGTGTCCTGGTACGACGCGACGCCCAACTACATCCTCATGACCTTCGCGGTCGCCGTCGTCCTCCTCATGAATCAGGCCGAGGTGCGTGACGCCTTCGGCGAGGAAGCGCAGACGTGAGCGAGGTCGTGATGACCCCTGACCCCGCCGCAACCCACTCCAGTCCTGCGGCGATGAGCACGGAGTCCGCCGCCGACCGGGCAGCAGACCTGGCGCTCCTGCGTCACTACGAGCCAATCGTCCACTACACGAAGGGCGAGCTGTTCTTCCCAACCGAGGTCGACGAGTACGTCGCACGGAGTTCGCTCTGGGCACACCGCCCGAGCACCGGCCGCAACGAGCTCCTCGTGCGCGCCGGGAGCCTCTCGGTCGACAACCTGGCCAAGCCTCGCACGACTGAGTTCGGCGCGGTCGAGTTCCTCCGGCGGGTCGAGGACGTCGACCTGGCGACGCAGGCTCGTGCCTTGCTCGCCGGATCCGCGCAGGACCTGCCCAAATCAGAGCGGTTCCACCCCGGAGCTGGCCGCCTCGCACGAGTCGGCTACGTCTCCCGCCTGATCGACGCCATCTTCACGCTCAGCCTGCTCGTCCGGGGTCATACGCCGGGGGCCGTCGTGGCGGCCTCGGCGCGCGCGTACCGCGCGGCCCTCGCCGAGGATGAACGATACGTCTACTACGGCCGGGTCGTGCGGGGGGGCGGATGGGTCGCCCTGCAGTACCGCTTCTTCTTCTACTTCAACGACTACCGCTCGACGTTCGACGGCGTCGACGATCACGAGGCCGACTGGGAAATGGCGCTCGTCTATCTATCGACGCGTCCGGACGGGGAGCTCGAGCCCGAGTGGGTCGCCTACGCGTGTCACGACTTCAGTGGCGACGATCTGCGGCGGCGCTGGGATGACGCCGAGGGCCTGATCCGGGTGGGCGACCACCCGGTGATCTTCGCCGGGGGCGGGTCCCATGCCTCGTACTTCAAGCCTGGCGAGTACATCCTGCAGATCGAGCTGCCCATCACGAAGTCCCTGCGGCGGGTGGGCGCGGCCCTGAGCCGCTTCTGGAGCGGGACCCTGCGCCAGGGTTCGGCCGGGCGCGGAAGTCTCAGCGTATTCACAGTGCCCTTCGTCGACTATGCCCGCGGCGACGGCCTTTCCATCGGCCCTGGCCAGGCGAAGGAATGGACGCCGGTCAATCTCGACCCCGTCCCCGAGTGGGTCACGAAGTACCGAGGGCTGTGGGGCCTGTACACAGGGGACCAGCTGGGGGGGAGGATGCGCCCGCCGGCCCGATGTACAACCGCGACGGCACCGTGCGTCAGGCCTGGTACGACCCGTTCGGGTTCGCGGGCCTCGACAAGGTCGCCCCGCCGGGCGAGGTCCGATCGCTGCTCGAACGCCGGCGGAGTGATCTGATCAATGCCAACGACGCGCTTGCGGTCGAGATCGAGGCGAAGACGGATGAGCTTCGGCTTGAGAACGAGGAGCTGGCCGCGCTCGAAGGCAACCCGTACGTCGAGCGCGAGTACGACGACGTATCGGCACAGGTCAAGCAACTCGTGGCGGACCTCCGGAAGGTCCACCGCGCATACGCGGAGAACACGGCGAGCCTCGAGGCGATCGACCTGCGGATCCAGCGCCTCGCCGATGGCGCTACCGACGACCCGAAGACTCACATCCGGCATGCCAACGAACCCTCAACCTCCCGCCAGGCTCGCTACGGCCGAGCTGCCGAGGTCTGGGCCGGTATCAGCATCGGGCTGGTCCTCATCGCGTTGGTCGCCGTCGTCGCGTTTGCGCCCTCCGAGTTCGTGCCGACCGCGGCCTTGCTGATCGGTCTGATGCTTTTCATCGACGCGCTGTTCCGGGGCGTCGCCGAGCAGTTCGTGAACACGCTGGCCGTGGTGCTCGCCGTCGCCAGCGCGGCGATCTTGCTGTGGACGTTCTGGCAGCTCCTCCTGCTGGGGCTGCTCCTGGTGGCCGGGATCTACCTGACCTGGGACAACCTTCGGACGGCCAGCGAGTGATCGGCTCGCAGCCCGCGGCTCAACCACCGCTCATCCCGATCTGGCTGAGCAACGCGGCCGCGATCGGCTGGCGCGTGCTGGTTGCTTTCGCACTTCATCGTCGTCCTAGCCGATCTTGCCGTGATCCTTGGGACCGTCGTCGCCTCGATCCTGTTCGCCCTGATCGTCGCCGTCCTGTTCGCGCCGGTCGCGACCCGGCTGCGCGATCGAGGCTGGTCCCGGACGAAGACGGCTGGCGGCGTGACCCTCCTGGCGATCCTCGTGATCGGCCTCATCGTGATCCTGCTCGCGATCGCGGTCGTGCCGCTCGTTCCCGGAATCGTCGAGGCCATCCAGTCGGGCCTGGCCAGACTCCAGGCGGACGCGAATGCAAGCGGCCAGGGCGGCCAGCTCGGCGTCACTATCGGCCAGGCGCGATCGAATGCGGAGGCGTGGATCGGCAGTCATCTGGCGAGCGTCGCGTCATGGTTGGCGACCGCCGTCACCGTGACGATCCTCGGGAGCATCCTGACCTTCTTCCTGCTCCAGGACGGCGACAAAGCCTGGGCCTGGGCGCTCCAGGCGACCGGCGATCGCCGAGGTGAGGAGATCACCTCCAGCGGTGACGCCGCGCTGAGGGGAGTCGGGGTCTGGCTCCGTGGGACCGCGACGCAGGCGGCGATCGACGCGGCGACCACGTTCGCCTTCCTATCACTGCTCGGCGTCCCCGCCGCTCTGGCCCTGTCGATCTTCGCCTTCTTCGCCGGCTTCATCCCGTATCTCGGCGGCCTCCTGCTGATGACCGTCCTGCTCGCCGTTGCCTATGCCTCAGGTGGCCTGGCGGCCGCCGGCGCCATCTTCGTCGCGGTCATTCTGGTCCACGTCCTCCAGACCTCCGTCGTCGCTCCGAGGGTCTTCCGGGGGGCGGTCCGGATGCCCAGGGCTGCTGTGCTGATCGCCCTCCCGATCGGGGCGACGATCGCTGGGTTCGTTGGCCTGTTCCTTGCCGTCCCGGTCGTCGCCTTCGGATACGCCGTGTCGAGTTCCCTTATCGACGTCATCGACATGGACGTGACGGGTGCTCCCGCCGAGTCGACCTCGATCGTGCCCCTGTGGCTGGACCGTCTCGCGCAATGGAGCTGGCGAGCCCTCATCGGGCTCGCGTTCCTGGGCGTGGTGGTCCTCCTCGCGGTCCAGGTGCCGCTCGTCCTCATCCCCGTGACCCTCGCGATGATCCTCGCGGCGACGCTCTCCCCGATCTACCGCCTGCTCCGGGCCCGGGGCTGGAGCCCGACGGGCGCGGCCGGGACGGTGACCGTGGCGTCGGTCGTCATCACCACCGTCGTTGTCGTCCTCACGGTGGTGAGCCTGGCGACCCAGATGGGGCCGGTCGTCAAGGCCGCGAGCGACGGTGCCAGGCAGGCGGCCGCCTCGAATCCCCAGGTCCTGGCCTGGCTGCAGCCGCTGGTCTCGAGCGCCTCCGACTTCCTCGCGCAGGCTGCCCAGGCGGTCCTCGCCGGTTCCGTCGGGCTGGCCGTGGTCGTCGTCATCGGCGCCCTGCTGACCTTCGACTTCATGCGCGACGGTTCCAGGTTCTGGTCGTTCGCAACCTCCCGCCTCGCCGCGTGGCGTCGGACCGAGGTGGATTCCGCGGGAGGTCGGGCGGTAGGAGTCCTGGGCGGCTACATGATCGGGACCGGCGCGATCTCGCTCTTCGGGGCGGCCACCCAGTTCGTGATCATGGCGATCCTCGGGATCCCGCTCGCGCTACCCCTCGCGGTGCTGTCATTCTTCGGCGGGTTCATCCCGTACATCGGGAGCATCCTGACCACGACCTTGGCGTTCTTCGTCACCCTGGCCCTCGGGACTCCGCAGGACGCCGCGATCATGGGTGTCTACACGGTCGTCTTTAACGTCGTCCAGGGCAACTTCGTGGCGCCGGTGGTCTATGGCCGCGCCGTCAACATCCATCCGGCGATCGTCCTGCTTGCAATCCCCGCCGGCGCGGCACTGGCGGGAATCGCCGGGATGTTCCTCGTCGTGCCGTTCATCGGAGTGGTCGCGACGACGTGGAGGACAGGACTCCTGGTCCTGGGCGACGGCCCTCCGTGGTCGGCCGTTGGCGGTCGGACGATGGCCCCCGGGTCGGCGCGAGGAGTAGTCAATGAAGGGACGGTCGGCCCTGATCGCCCTGGCGGGCGCGCAGTTCGTCATGGTCCTCGACCAGACGGTCATGGGGGTCTCGATCAGTCAGCTGGTCGCCGACTTCAACACGACCGTCACGACGATCCAGGCGATCATCACCCTGTACTGCCTCGTGATGGCCATGCTGATGCTCGCGGGCGGCAAGATCGGCGACATCATCGGGCGCCGCCGCGCCTTCAAGATCGGCCTGGTCATCTACGGCTGCGGATCCGCCATGACCGCGCTCGCCCCGACGGTGGCGATCCTCACGCTCGGCTGGTCGATCCTCGAGGGCATCGGCGCCTCCCTGGTGCTGCCCGCGATGGTCGCGCTGATCGCCGGCAACTTCGAGGGCAGGGATCGAAAGGTCGCCTACGCGGTCATCGGAGGCGTCGCTGGCGCCGGCATCGCCGTCGGCCCGATCGTCGGCGGCTGGGCCACCACGGTGCTCAGCTGGCGGGTCGTCTTCGCCGGCGAGGTCGTCCTGGTGATCGGGATCTTCGCCATGACCCGGTTCGTCGCCGACGCCCTCCGGAGCGGGCCCAAACCCCGGCTCGACGTCGTCGGCGCGGTCCTGGCTGCCGCGGGTCTCGGGCTGATCGTCCTGGGAACCCTCCAATCCAGTGTCTGGGGCCTGATCCAACCGAAGGACGCGCCGATCGAGCCGTTCGGCCTTGCGCCCACGCTCTTCGTGATCGCCGCAGGCGGCGTCGTGCTGTGGGCGTTCGTGGGTTGGCAGCGGCACCGCGAGGCGATCGGGAGCGACCCTCTGGTCCACCTCGACCTGCTCAAGATCCTGCCGCTCCGGTCCGGCCTCGCTGGCCTCTTCACGCAGAACCTCCTCCTGATGGGCGTGTTCTTCACCATCCCCCTCTACCTCCAGCTGGTCCTCGGACTCGACGCCCTCCAGACAGGCCTCAAGATGCTGCCGGTCTCGATCGCGATGTTCGCGGCGTCCGCCGTGGGGTCGCGCCTGTCGACCCGCTACTCCGTGCGTTCGATCACGAGAGTGGGGCTCATCCTCTCCGGCATTGCGTGCGTGATGTTGCTCGCGACGATCAAGCCCGACCTGGCCGACCTGGCGTTCGCTGCCTCGATGGGCGTGCTCGGTGCCGGGATGGGGCTGATGGCGTCGCAGCTGGGCCTCGTGGTCCAGTCGTCGGTCGACGCCTCCGGCCGCGGCGAGGCCGGCGGCCTGCAGTTCACCGGGCAGCAGCTGGGCTCGTCCCTCGGGGTCGCTCTTATCGGCGCGATCGTCCTCACAGGCCTGACGACGACGTTCGTATCCACCATCCAGGCCGATCCGCGTATCAGCCAGGAGGTTGCTGGACAGGTCGGGACCGCCGTCGGCTCGGGGATCGACTTCGTCTCATCGGCGGCCATCGGGGCTGCCGCTCAAAAGGCGGGGCGCGACGCCGCCACGACCGCCGCGATCGTGGACGACTACGAACAGGCCCAACTCCGGTCGCTGAAGGCCGGCTTGCTGGTGGCGGCGATCCTGGCCCTCGTCTCGCTCGCGTTCACCGGGGGCCTGCCGGGCAAGGTGCCAATCGAGCACAGAAGCACCCGGCGTCGATGCGGCCGACCCGGACGCGGTCGCGCCGCGGCAGCAGCATAGCCGCGGGTCGGGCGGGCTCGCCGGTCCCGGCTCGCCACCGCCTCGCGCCCGGGACTCCTCACGGACCCTGCCGCCCGGCGTTGGTCCGGCCTGGAACGCTCAGGTGAAGGCGTTGACCGCCCGTGCGATCACCAGGCCGACGATCACGAACGAGATCAGAGCCTGCGACCCCATCGCCACCTTGGCCCAGTGGACCAGCGGCAGCGTATCCGTCGGGCTGAAGGCGTTGGCGGTCGTGAACCCGAGATACAGGTAGTCGAGGAACTCCGGCCGCCAGCCCGGTCGCGCAAGCTCCGGATTCAACTGCTGCGGAAAGGCCAGGTCGGGATACCGCGGCAGCCCGTGCGCCCGGACCGCCGGTCCACCGCCGTCGAACTCCCAGTACAGGAACGCGAACGCGACGTTGTTACCCAGCCAGACCTTGGCCCCCGCGAGCAGCAGCTGGTCAGCCTGGCTGGTGATGGGAGATCCCGTCAGGAGGTCGTACAGGAGAAGGGCAGTCGCTCCGAATGTGCCCTGCGAGGATCACGACGACGAGCGCGATCGACGTCCGGCGCTGCCAGGGCCCGGTTCGGTCGATCCGTCCCGGATCGCCGAGGATGAGCGCCAGGAGCAGCAAGCCTTCGAGCGCGGCGAGGATCCAGCCGGGCACGATCGACAGCCGCGCCGGTGCGATGAGGGCGGCCGCCATGAGGACCAGCACGGCGATCGCCATCGGCCAGCGGGACTCGCCGATCTCCGCCCCGGCGACCGCTGTCGCTGATGGGTTCGGGCCGTCCTCGTGTCCCGTCGTCATCGCTCTGACCGATACGGCCAAGGGCCGACCCGGCAGGTGATTCGACCAAGCCGTCCAGGCCGCAGGGAGATCATCTGCCCGTTCGCCCCGCCCGCGTCGTGGATCATTGCTCGGGCGCCCACCGCCGCCGGCCCGACCCCGAAGGCGCCACGTTCTTCGTTGAACAACGGACCTCGCTGGAGGCAGGGCCAGAGGCGATCGATCGCACCGAAAGGTCGTACCAGGTGGACCAGGTCCGTCCTTGACCGTCCGGCGCTGTCGCGTGCGAGCCGCCGATCGAGTGGATCATCGCGGACAGAGTAAGGCCCGGACCGACGAGGACCACTCGACGGCGGACGTGGGGTGTGGCGATTGAGGACGCATGCGATTGATCTTCGTGGTGGGATGAGGCACGGCATCCTGGGGTGAGCCTCTACCATGCTGCCATGGAGCCGGATGAAGCTCGCGACGAGGTCCCGACCGACCCGGACGCCCGACACCCGGCGGGCCAGGGTCGCGGGGCGCAGAGCCTCGAACGTCCTGCCGCTCGACCGCTTCAACGCCTTCACCGACGGCGTCTTCGCGATCGCGATCACCCTGCTCGTCCTCGAGCTGACCGTCCCGGCCGCCAACGGTCGCCTGCTTCCGGCGCTCGCGGATCAGTGGCACGAGTTCCTCGGCTACCTGATCAGCTTCGTGTTCATCGGCGGGATGTGGGTCAGCCACGCCGGGATGACCAAGCTCATGCGGCAGGCCGACACGCTGGCCTACGGCATCGACCTGCTGATGCTGCTGTTCGTCGGCGTGCTCCCGTTCTCGACCAACCTGCTGGTGACCCACCTGTCGGGTCCGGACGTGGAGGCCGCGGTGGTGATCTACGGGGTCAACGTGCTCCTGGCGTCACTCCTGCTGAGCCTGCTCATGTTCTACATCGCCAGCGAGCGCTCGCTCGTCGTCGATGGCGTCGCCGACGTCACGCTCGATGCGAAGGTCCGCCAGCGCTGGATCGTGATCGCGCTGAACGTCGGGGCCATCGCCCTCGCCGTCTTCCTGCCGCTGGCTGCCGTCGGCCTGTACCTGGTCATGACGTTCCTCGCGCTGGCGCTCCCGTTGATCCACCTTCGCCGGCACCGGCGTTAGGGCGGGCGTCGACGGGGCCGCCTGAGGCACAGATCACGCCGAGCAGGACGGTCATCGCAGGACGCCGCTGAGATACGCGGCGAAGCCGGCGAGGACCAGACCGCGGCCCAATGGCCGCGGGCGCCGGCGGGCACTCGGGGGGAGCGCTCCCTCGAGCATTGTTCCTCCGACGGGGAGGATGCGGCCGGCCGCGACCCGGCCTAGCGTCTCTTGGTCTCCACGCCAACCAAGGAAGGTACCAATGTTCAGTCGCATTCGCCTCCTCGCCCCCGTGCTTGTCTTGACATTCGCCGTCGCCGCTTGCGCAGGTGCCTCGTCGCCAACACCGGGCACACCAACGACGCCGGCCGCGCCGGGGACGTCGGCCGTGCCTGCGGCTTCAGGTGCGGCCGCGATCTGCGCCGACGCGGCGCATCTGCGCGCCTCGATGACGGCCCTCACCAATCTCAAGCTCGCCAGCGTCGGCGTGAGCGGCGTGACGGCGGCGCTCGCTGACGTGCAGGCGGCCACTCAGGCCCTCGGCGTGTCAGGGCGCGAGCTCGTTGGTCCACAGGTCAGCAATCTGCTGGCCTCCGTCCAGGCGCTCCAGACCACGCTGACCGGGCTCGGCGATCAGCCGAGCCTCGGCGCCAAGCTCGTTGCGGTCAAGACGGCGATCGACCAGATCACGACGGCAGCTGCCGACGTCGAGTCCGCGCTCGGAACGACTTGCCCAACGCAGTAGGGCGCAATCGGGCTTGAGACTGGAGCTTGCTCACCGCCAGACCACCGGCCCGAGAGAGGCCGGTGGTCTGGTCGGCGTGCGGCTCGGTCAGCTCGCGATCGTCTTTGCCTTCAGGGAGTCGTACTCTGCCTGGCTGATCGTGCCGGCATCCTTGAGCTGCTGCAGCTTGGCCAGCTCGTCCGCGGTGGAGACGCCGGCGACGGCCTTGTTCGCCGCGTCGGCTCGGGCCATCATCTGCACGTCGCCGGGCGTGACCTTCGGTCGCGCGATGATGTAGATCAGGCAGCCGAGGAACGGCAGGATGAAGATCAGGAAGATCCAGCCGGCCTTCGCCCCGCCGTGGATGTCCGTCCGGCGGAAGATGTCCGAGAAGATCGCGATGAAGACCCAGATCGCGAGGATCAGGAAGAACACCTCGATCGACCAAAGCAGGAAATCGCCCAGGCTGTTCATCTGGCACCAGCTCCTTCGTGCGTGTGGCCGACGTCAGGTCGGCCTGATCTGGGAAACCCAGCGCTGTCTATTGGATAAGTCATGTCGACTGCCGGCCGCATCCTCCCCGTCGGAGTACGGCCGCGTCACGCGAGCGCTCCTTGCGGATTCACAAATCGTGCTCAGCGACGCCGCGGCCGACAGACGGGAGGGCGCAGGCCGCGGGGCATTGCCCATCGAACGGGCGCCCGCACTCGCCTGACGGTCGCCGAGATGGGGCGTGTCCTCCGAATGGGAGGATGTTCCCGCCGACCCGAATCCCTGAAATAGAGCCAGTTCTTCCCGCGGGTTGACCCGAGGAATTCCGCAGTGAGCGAATCCAAGACCGTGCGACGGTCGCCCAGGACGACCCCGGACACGAGACCGCAGGAGCGTTCGACGCTGCGTGGCAGGCCGAGTCTCCCGGCTCAGGGCCCCACCTGGACCGCTCGACCATGGGTCGCTCCGACCGAGCGCGGTGCGGTGGGCAGGGCTGCCCGCAAGCGCGTCCCGCGGGCGGCACACGCCGCGTTCGAACCTGCTCCCGGCCGCGACCCGATCGCGATCCTGGCCGCTCAGGAAGGGGACCGGCTCCAGGACCTGGTTCCCGTCCGCCACGAGCGGATGGCTGAGTCGGCGTTCTCCTACTACCGCGGGACCGCCGCCGTGATGGCGTTCGACCTCGGGACCACCCCCCGCACGGACATCCTCGTCCAGGCGAGCGGCGACGCCCACCTCAGCAACTTCGGGCTGTTCGCCTCGCCCGAGCGCACGCTCGTCTTCGACGCCAACGACTTCGACGAGACGCTTTCGGGTCCCTGGGAGTGGGACGTCAAGCGGCTCGCTGCGAGCGTCGTCATCGCCGGTCAGGCGCGAGGCTTCGGTGCGACCCAGAACCGCGATGCGGCGATGACCACCGTCCGCAGTTATCGCCAATGGATGGCCCGCTACGCGGGCATGAGCCTCATGACCGTCTGGTACGCCTCGATCACCGAGGCCGACATCCGGGAGGCCGTCGAGGCGACCGGAAGGCTCCAGGGCCGAGAAGGCGTCGCTCGCCGCAGGAACCTCGAGGCGATCTTTAGCAAGGCCCGCCAGCGCGACGGCATGCACGCCTTCGAGAAGCTGACGGCCGTCGTAGACGGACGCCGGACGATCCTCGACGACCCGCCGGTCATCACCCACGTCGACCTGGAGGGGATGGGCGGCCCACAAGCCCTGGAGACGGTCTTCCGTGACTACCGCGCGACGATGCCGGAGAACCGGCGCGACTTTCTGGAGCGGTATCGGTTCGTGGACTTCGCCCTCAAGGTCGTCGGCGTCGGCAGCGTCGGAACGCGGTGTTACGTGCTCGTCCTGCAGGGGCGTGACGAGAACGACCCGCTCATCCTTCAGGCGAAGGAGGCCTCCGCGTCGGTCCTCGCGCCGTTTGTCGACCAGAGCCCACACGCCAACCATGCCGAGCGGGTCGTGGTCGGGCAGCAGCGCATGCAGGCGACCCCCGACATCCTCCTTGGCTGGACGCGGGGACCGGGCGGCCGCGACTTCTACCTGCGACAGCTCTGGGATATGAAGGGGTCGGTGGATATCACCACGATCGAGCCGGTCGGCCTGGGCTTCTACGGCGGGGTCTGCGGCTGGTCACTCGCGCGGGCCCACGCCGTGACGGGCGACGCCGTGGCCATCTCTGCATACCTCGGCACGAGCGACAGGTTCGACGGAGCGATCGCGGACTTCGCCGAGACATACGCCGGCGTCAACGAACGGGACCACGCTGCATACGTCGCGGCCGTGAAGGCTGGCAGCGTGTCGGTGCCCGCCGTCGCCTGACCAGTCCGCCATCCTCCGTCGGCCTTCCGAACCGCCCGGCGATCCGTCGTCGCTGCCCGGGCGCATCGATGCGACCGCTGCATGTCATCCCCCTCCAGCCGGTGGCTCGTGCTAGCTGACCTCTCCGGGGTCAGGCGACCAGCGAAGGTTCCCCATTCGCATCCGAGTCCCGGGCGATAGCGAGGTGGCCTGACGTCCGGAAGGGGTGACGAAGGGCTGGCCGGAGACGACGACCGCGACAGCGATCCGGCCACAGCACGCTCAGGATCGCCACTCCACGGTCCGCGCTTCGATGGGCTCGGCGACGCCCTTCAACGTGAGCTGCCGCGGATCAGAGAGCGAAACGCGTCCCGGGCCCAGGTCTGCGACGACGGGACTCGTCGCCAGGATCTCATCCCGTGCCGCGGCCGCGCCGACCCGGGCGGCGATATGGACTCCCCGGCCGGTGTAGTCAGTGCCGCGGCGTGTCGCCTCAGCCATGTGCAGCCCGATCCGGACGAACGGTGCGAAGCCATGGTCGCGGCGGTGACGGGCGAGACGGCGCTGGATGTCGATGGCGCCGTCGATCGCGTCGGAAGAGCGTTCGAAGGCGACGAAGAATCCGTCACCGGTGTGGCTGACGACATCGCCGTGATGCTGTGCGATCGCCGCCCGGAGCTCGCGGTCGTGCCAGCCGAGCAACTCCGACCAGGCCTCGTCGCCGATGACGCCGACGAGATCCGTCGAGGTCACGATGTCGGTGAACATGAATGTCCGCATGAGCCGGTCGGCCGGGCGAGGAGCAGCCGCGGCCCCCGACACGCCGCCCAGCAGCCGGTCGACATGCTGGAGGTCGAGCGCGGCCCCGAGACGCTCGAACACCGCGCGGACGGCGGACAGGTCGCGCCTGGCCGATGCCGCGTCGCCCTGGGCGGCCAACGCCTCGGCGTAGTGAAGACGGGCCTTGGCGGCCTCATACGGAAGATCGGTCGTCTGCCAGAGTCGCCAGGAACGGCCGAGGATCGGCGAAGCCTCGGACGGCTTGTCCTCACCGAGGAGCAACTCGCCCCGCGCCGTCAGAGCACCGGCCCGGAACAGCGGACGCTCGTAGTCGGCGGCGATCTCCTCGAGCTCGTCGACGGCCGCTCCGACCGCCGGGAGGTCGCCGGAGGCGAGCGCGATCTCGACGAGGGCGGGCAACAGCCGGCCACGAGCCGGACGATCGGCCAGTCCACCGGACCCGGAGACTGCCTCGAGGGCTCGATCGATCGACCGACGGGCTTCCTCGATCTGTCCACGGGCGAGGAGCAGCAGCGCGATGCCCGGCTGAGCATCGTGGCCGTACTCATAGGCGCGGTCGAAGGCCTCGGATGCACCGTCGAGATCGCCCATCCGGAGTCGGATCTCACCGATGGCGTTGTAGGCGAAGCCGACGCCTTCCAGGAGCCCGAAGCGCTGCAGCTCGTCGCACGCCTGGCGCGCCTCGTGCTCGGCCTCCGGCCACTGGCCGTGGAGCATCTTCAACTCGGCACGATGGACCCGGCAGATGCCCGGATATCCACCGACGCCCTGCCCGTGCATCCAGCGCTCGCTCTCGTCGGTCCACTGCGCGGCCCGCTCCAGGTCGCCGACGTCCCGACACGCCGCGATCGTCATGCAATAGATGTCGCTCGCACAGCGAAGGTCGAGCCCGCCGGCGCCGGCCGCGGCGGCCGCCTCGTCCAGCGCCGCGAGTCCGTCCTGCCATCGCCCGGACATCACGAGGGCCAGGCCCTTCATGCCCATCGCGACATACAGCGCATCCGAGCTCCCTCGCTCCCGCGCGACGCGCATCGATTCATCGAGCCGAGCGATCCCGGACTCGATGTGCCCTGCCATCAGCTCGCCCTGACCCTCGATCAAGCCGACGAAGGCGTGCAGGGACGACTCTGGCAGGGCATCGAGGAGTCGCTTCGCCTGGGCGAGCCAACCGCCGCCGATCGCCCCGGCGAGTCGTCGGAAGGCGTGGTAGGCCAGCCATAGCGCGACGCCCGCGGCAGCCTCATCGCGACCGTCCACCCGGTACGCCTCGAAGGCGCGTTCGAGCGCGTCCGATGCCTCGTCGGGTCGGCCGGCCCACAGCGATGCCGTGCCGAGCAACTCGAGATCGTCGGGCGCGAGGGGATCCTCGCGGTCGGCGGCCCTCAGGGCGTCCACGCCCTCGTCCCACGCATGGCGCCTGACCGCGTCCCGGCCGATCTCGAGCGAAGCGATCATGGCGGACGGATGGCTCCCTGGGTCTGCGGCGATGGTAGACCCTCGGGTCGAGCCGACCAGGCGGAGCGTCTACGATGCCCGGCGAAGGGAGGGGCGTTCGATGCCGAACCCACAGCCGGGGATCTTCGCCCTCGGGACCGGGTCCCATGCCTATCTCGAGTTCGACCTCGAGCCGTCGATCGACGGGCCGACGGCGGTCGCCCGGGTCGCCGGCCTGCGCGAGCCCCGGACGACGATCGGTGGGGTGAACCTCGTCGCCGGGTTCCGGCCCGAGCTGTGGGCCGCCGTCGCGCCGGATGCCGCACCGGCCGGCGTGACGGGCTTCGATGCACCCGTGGTGGGCGCCGCTGGCTACACCCTCCCCGCGACCCAACATGACGTCGTGATCTGGCTGACGGGCGCGGGCTACGACGTCGTGTTCGATCTCTCCCGGGTCGTCGTGACGGCCCTCGGGCCGGGGATCCACCTGGCCCACGAGATGATCGGCTGGCCGTATCACCACGACCTCGACCTGACCGGCTTCATCGACGGCACGGAGAACCCGACGATCGTCGAGGCGCCATCGGTGGCCCTGATCCCGGACGGATCACCTGGCGAGGGCGGCTCGATCCTGCTGCTCCAGCAGTGGGAGCACGACGTCCCGGCCTGGGAGGCCCTGCCGGTCGCGGCCCAGGAGGACGTGATCGGACGCCGCAAGGCCGACAGCACGGAGCTCGACCCGCGGCCGGCGACGTCACATGTCGCCCGTACCGACCAGGACGACTTCGGGAAGATCTTCCGGCGCAATATCGCCTACGGGTCGGTCGCACAGCACGGCACGATCTTCGTCGGGTTCAGTGCGAGCCAGGCGACCCTGGCCGCGATGCTCGACTCGATGATCGGCCGCGACGGCGGCCCGGCCGACCGGCTGACCGCGTTCACCCGACCTCTGACCGGGGCCTACTACGTGGTGCCCTCCGCCGAGCGCCTCGCCGCCGCCGGCACGTGACCGACGATGCCGATGGCCGCGGCGCATACTCCAGCCTCGAATGATCGAAGGAGGCTGGAACGATGCCGCGATATATCACGTACTTCTCGTACACCGGCGGGGCGGTCAAGGCCATGATCGACCACCCGACCGATCGGGCGGCGGCCGCGAAGGCTCTGGTCGAGTCGCTCGGCGGGAAGCAGGAAGCGTTCTACTGGATGCAGGGCAAGCACGACGGCTTCCTCATCGCCGAGCTGCCTGACGGCGTGACCGCCGCGGCCCTGTCGGCGGCCGTCGGGGCGACCGGCGCGGTCGTGGCCCTCGAGAGCCATGAGATCTTCGACGCGACCGAGCGGACGGCGATCGTGAAGAAGGCGAAGAAGGCCGCCAAGGCCTACACCCCGCCGGCCGCCTGACCGACTGACCCGTCACACCGAAGCGGTGCGGGTCGGCATCGATCAGCGGCCGAGGACCCTGGCGAGGGTCAGGGCGATCGCCGTCGCGCCGACGAGGCGGGGCCGGCGACGCGGTCGCTCGCGCGTGGCACCGGACCGCGCGAGTCGCGCGAGACGCGACGCGGCGGCGGCCGCTTCGCGTTCGCGCATCCGGTCATCGACCCGGATCCAGCGCACCTCGGTCCGGCCGTCCATCGTCGGCCGCTGGGGTCGTTCGGATGGGAGCATGGGGGAGTGCCTCAGGCCGGCAGGCGGCGATCACGCCCCCTGCTCGACCTCGTACAGCGTCGCCGCCTCGAGACCGTGGGCTTCTCGGTGGACTCGCACCGCCGTCTCGCGGTCGGGCGCATCGACGAGGCAGAAGACCTTGCCGGCCGACTCGTCGACCCAGTAGTGCCGGTAGTCGACGCCGTACTGGGCCTGGACGCGGACGTCGGCCTCGTGGGCGCCGACGACGTCGGCGGCCTTGACACCGGGGATGTCGTGGACATCCAGGAACGTCGCCATCGGATGCTCTCCTCTCTCGACATCGGCCCGGGCAGTGGTGGGCCGAGGCCATCCATACGGACCGACCGGGAGAGCGGTTTCACCCCCGACGCGCCTGCCGGGACGGTCGCGCCGGATTCAGACGGTGGAGGCGCAGGCGGCAGCGATCGAGGCCGCGGTCAGCCGTCGTCCGGCACGCGAGGCGCGGTCGTTCGATCGTGTCTGGGGGTCCTCGAGACGATCCCGGAGCCGCGCAAGTGCACGCCGGGTCCGGGTCTTGACGGTTCCGAGTGGCAGCCCGAGCCGCTCCGCGATCTCCGACTGGGTCAGGCCCTCCGCGTACGCGAGGAGCAGGACGCACCGCTCGCGCGGCCCGAGCGCCGCGAGGCCATCGAGGACCCAGGCGTTCGTATCCCGGCGGGCGGCGACGAGCTGCGGATCCGGTTCTGGCGCCGCCATCGCGACCGGTCGACCGACCGCCGTCAGCCACTCAGCCGCGGACGCGTCGTCGGGGACCGCATCGTCGAACGCGGAGAATGCCGACGTCGGCCGACGTCGGGCCGCGCGAAGGTGATCGATCGAGCGGTTCCGGGCGATCGTCAGCAGCCAGGCGTGGAGCGAGCCCCGGTTCGGGTCGAAGAGCTCGGCACGGTCCCACAGGGCCAGGAACGTGTCCTGGACGACGTCATCGGCGACCGCCCGATCGTTCGTCGCCCGGACGACGGCGGCGAAGACCCCGCCGGCATGCCGGTCGTAGAGGGTGGAGAGCGCGTCCGCGGAGCCATGGCGGACCCGGGCGACCAGGGCGGCGTCTTCCAGGTCCGCGGCATCGCGCCGCTGCCGCTCGTCCCGTCGCCGCTCAGACCGTCTCGCCAGGATCGATCCCGTCGCCATCGAGGTGCTCCGCGCCCGTCGTCTTGACTGTTGTTCTGATATAACTATCTCGCGAGTAAGATACTCACGTCAAGAGAGACGGCGCGCTAGGATGGAGTCGGATGGCCGACGATCTCACCGCACGGCAGCTCGATGGCTGGCGTACAGCTCGACCCGATGTCGACGTCACGGCGCTCGAGGTGACCGGGCGTCTCAGCCGGATCGGAGCGCTTCTCGCGCGCCGACAGGAAGACGTGTTCGGCCGGCTGGGGCTGAGCCGTGGCGAGGTCGGGATGCTGAGCGCTCTCCGGATCTCCGGGTCGCCGTACCGCCTCTCGCCGACCCGCCTGGGACGCGGGCTGATGCTGTCGTCCGCGGGCGTGACGAGCCGCGTCGACCGTCTCGAGCGTCGGGGCTACCTCCGTCGCCTCCCCGACCCCGATGATCGGCGCGGCGTGATCGTCGAACTGACCGACGAGGGCCTGGCGATCGCCGACGCGGCCGTCGCTGCCATCGCGCTGAGCGACGGTCAGCTGATCGGTCACATCCCACCCGAGGACGCCCGGCTCCTCGCCGACCTGCTCCGCAAGGTGCTCGCGAGCCTCGAACTGCCGGAGTGAGTCCCGCGGTCAGCCTGAGATCGACGACCCGGTGATCGCGGCGCTGCCGTCGCGCTCGGCTCGGCCCTCGGCGGGCTCGACGCCCTCGAGAGGCATCCCCGGCCCGGTGATGACGACTTCGCCATAGTGCTCGTCGCCGTCGGCGGTCCGGATGACATACGCGTGGTGGATCTCGGCGACGCCGCTGGCGAGGTTCCCGGTGACGGTGCAGTACCGCGTCGCCGAGAGCTCGATCGCGCGGCGAACGGCCGACACGTCCACGTCTCCTTCCACCCGGTGGACGATCCTGATCCGCTCGTAGACGTGCGGCGGCGGGTCGTCGCGTTGCTCGCCGATCACACGGACCTCGTAGCGATCGATCGTCTGGCGTTTCTTGCGGAGGATCGAGGCGACGTCCATCGCGGTGCAACCGGCCTGGGCGACAAGCAGGAGCTCCGCGGGTCGCGGACCCGCGTCGCCCTCGGCCGAGTCCATGACGAGGGAGTGCCCGCTGCCGGTGACCGCGGTGAGCCGCAGTCCCTCGCCCAGCCGTGCGACGACGCTCCTCGTCGTCATCTCGATCACACCCGACCCTTCGGGACCGTATGCCAGTAGGTCTTGTTGAAGACGATCTTGCCCAGATGCCAGAGCTGGTTCGGCTTCGGCGGCCGCGGCGGGTGTGTGTAGTCGAAGCGCAGCAGTGTCCCCTTGCCATCCCCGATCTCGAAGAAGCACATGACCCGGCCGAGGTAGTCGCCCTTGGCGTGGTCGACGTCGCGGCCCTCGATCGTCGCGACGATGCGCTCCGTGACGACGGGCGCCTCGAAGTGGGCGGTCGAACCGGCCTTCGAGAGCGGCAGGTCGGTCGCATCGCCGAGGGCATAGACGTCCGGCCGTCCGCCGACCTGGAGCGTCGCCCGGTCGGTCGGCAGCCATCCGCCGGGGGCCGGAGCCAGACCCGAGTCGATGAGGAACGGCTGACCCGTGTGCGGCGGCACGAGGATCAACAGGTCGTACGGCAGCTCCTCGCCCTCAAGGCTCTGGACGACGTGACGCTCGGCGTCGATCGTCTCGACGTTGAAGAACGTGTGGAGCTCGATGCCCTTCTGCTCGAGGATCGGTGTCGCCATCTCCGAAACGCTCTCGATCGTGAATGCCCGCCCGATCGGCGAGCAGAAGTGCAGCTCGCTCGCCTCGCGCAGGCCTCGCTCGCGCAGCTCCGCCTCGAGGAGGAACGTCACCTCGAGCGGAGCCGGCGGGCACTTGTACGGCATCCCCGCGATGCCGATGACGATCCGCCCACCGGTGAAGGCATCGAGAGCTTCGCGCAGATCCTTCGCCGCTTCGGCGCTGTAGAAGTGGTGAGCCTCCGCCGCGAAGTGCTCGATCGCCTCGGGGACGATCCGGGCGCCTGTGGCGATGATCAGGTGGTCATATGCCAGACGCTCGCCATCAGCGAGGTGGACGGTCCGGTCCGCCTCGTCGACCCGCTCGATCTCGCCGACGACGAGACCCACGCGACTGTCGAGCAGGCCTCGTTCCGGGCGCACGAGATGGCTCGCTTGCTCGCCACCCATCGCGATATACATGAACCCCGGCTGATAGGTGTGCTGGCCGGTCTGGTCGACCACGGTGATGGTCGCCTCGCCGCTCCGCAGCCGTCGCCGGAGCTTCTTCGCCAGCAGGTTGGCGGTCAGCGTCCCCCCGACGCCGCCACCCAGGATGAGGATCCGGTCCATCGTCCGCCTCAGTGGGTCTTCTCGACGATGATCTCGTCGTAGCCGTCGCGGGTGGTGACACCGACAAGGTTGTGGCCGGCCTTCTCGACCCACCTGGGGATGTCAGTCCGGCTGCCGGAGTCGGTCGAGTAGACGGACAGGACCGTCCCGACCGGCGACTCCCGGATGCCGCGGATGAGCTCCATGAGCGGACCGGGGCAGAAGCTGCCGCGGGCGTCGATGGTCCGGGTCAGTGGAGGGCTGGCGAGCTCGGTCATCGTGGGACCGTCCTTCCTAGATGAACAGCGAGGCGTCGGCCTCGGTCATGATCTCGATCGCCGTCGCGGCGCCGGCGGGCTCGCCCATCTCGTCGATGAGGTCCTCGCGCGTCAGGCCGAACATGTCCATCGTCATCTGGCAGGGGATGAACTCGACGCCCAGGGCGGTGGCCGCCTCGAGCAGCTCGCGCGGGCTGGCGACGTTGTACTTCTTGCGGAGCGTGCCCATCATCCAGGGCCCCATGCCCAGGAAGTTCATCTTGCTGAGCTTCAGGTGGTCGATGCCCGGACGCTGCATCAGCGTCAGCATCTTCTGCATCCAGTCCTTGCCGACGATCCGCTTCTCGTCCTTCACGAACGGCAGGAGGCCCCAGAAGGTCACGAAGACCTTGCACCGGACGCCGCTCGCCGCGGCGGTCGAGGAGAGGATGAGGACCGGCCAGATCTTGTCGAGGTCGCCCGACCAGTCGACGATGACGAGCTCCTTGACCTTCGTCGCGCCGGAGTCGGCGAGCTCGAGCCCGGAGTCCGGCAGGGAGTCGGCGATGCCCTCGACATCGGCGATCGCCTCAGCGATCGGATCGATGTGGACCGGGGTCTCTACCGGTCGGGTAGGCAGGGTGAGCGTCATGGCGTGAGCCTCACTTCCGGCGGAGGACGAAGCGGTAGATGCCGCTGTCCACGGACTGCTCGACGAGCTCGTTGCCGGTCGAGCGCGACCAGGCGGCGAAGTCCTTGACCGACCCTGGGTCGGTCGCGAGGACCTCGAGGAGCTCACCGGGTGCGAGCGGCTTGATCGCCTGGGCCGTCTTCACGATCGGCATCGGGCACGACAGGCCGCGGGCGTCGAGTCGGGTGGTCATCTCGAGGGTCATCGGGCTGCTCCTTGTCGTTCGGATCGATCAGATGAAGACGACCTGGCCCTCGCCGGCGTTGAGGTAGAAGGCGGTGACGCCCTCGACCCCGTCGACGAGCGGATCGAGCTGCGCCTGCTCGATCCCGAGCA
The DNA here is from genome assembly GCA_963729175.1 of uncultured Chloroflexia bacterium. Classification (GTDB taxonomy): domain Bacteria; phylum Chloroflexota; class Limnocylindria; order Limnocylindrales; family CSP1-4; genus CAVSMY01. The sequence continues at coordinate 28,232 of CAVSMY010000019.1, forward strand.
GGTCCATGGAGAGCGAGCAGGCCTGGATGTCCACGCCACCGAGCTCCTTCGCCTGGCGGAGCGTGTCGGACCAGCTCGCCTGACCGGCGCGGCGCAGGGCGTCGACGGCGGTCCGGCCTGCCGGACCCGCCTCGGGGGCGAGGCCGTGGTCACGGGTGATCCGGTCGGTCCGGAAGGCGTCGAGGGCCCAGTACTGGAGAAAGACGTTGACCGGCTTGCCGAGGGCGGCGGCGCCGGCCGTCAGGACCGCGGCAGCCTGGAGCTTGTCGTCGGTCCCCGAGAAAAGGACCAGGTTCAGGGGTTCGTCCATCGCGGTCACCTCGGTGTCGCTGGGGTCAGCAGGGGAAGCCGACGAGCGGTCGGCGATGTCGTCGCCAAGGTCGGAGCCGAAACGGCGGCGTCGCTCGCGATGAGGGCCATCCGCTGGAGCCGGCGTTCGAGGACGCCGCGCATGATCTGGCAGGCGACCATGACCTCCGGATCGACGAGCCGGTAGCGGACCTCGCGGCCGTCGCGCTCGGCCTCGACGATGCCGACGGTCCGGAGCGCGGCAAGATGCTGTGACGCGTTCGGCTGGCTCGTCCCGATCAGGGTGGCCAGGCGTCCGACCTCGAGCGGGCCGGCGGCCAGGGCGTGGAGGATCTGCAGCCGCCGCGGACTCGCGAGCGCCCTCAGCGTCTCGGCCTGGAGGATCGTGATCTCGTCCATGCCCAGAGCATCGAGATATGCGCATGCGCTGATGAGTGCCGTGCGACACCCGGTCGCGGGCCGGAGGTCCTGTCGACGAACCAGCGCGCACGGGCTATAGTCAGACCGACAGTCGGTTTATGAATGGAGGCGGCGATGGCTCGAACGCGCGACCTGACCGTCCACGCGATCCGGCGGGAGGCGTTCGTCGATGCCGCGCAACGCCGGATCAGCGCCGTCGGCTACGACCGGATGAGCATCCAGGATGTCCTCGACGACGTCGACGCATCGCGTGGCGCCTTCTATCACTACTTCGACTCGAAGGCGGCGCTCCTGGAGGCGGTGATCGAGCGGATGGTCGACGAGGGGATCGGACGCCTCGGCCCGGCGATCGGCGACCCGATGGCCAGCGCGCTCGAGAAGCTCGAGGCGTTCTTCGCCGGCATCGCCGACTACAAGGCCGAGCAGCGCGACCTCATCCTCGGCTTCATCCAGGTCTGGCTGTCGGACGACAACTCTGTCGTCCGCGAGCACTTCCGGCGCAGCCTCGTCGCTCGGCTCGATCCGATCATGACCGCCATCGTGCGTCAGGGCGCCCTGGAAGGCAGCTTCCACGTGACGAGCCCCGAGGCGACGGCCCGGGTCCTCGTGTCGATGCTCCAGGGTATGAACGAGGATGCGACCGGGCTGTTCGTCGGCCTCGATGAGGGGACGATCCCGTTCGAGCAGGTCGAGGTCCGGCTGGCTGCCTATCGCCAGGCGATGGAGCGGATCCTCGGCGCACCGGCCGGGAGCATCCGCGTCCCCGACCCGGGGATCATCCGCGACTGGCAACGCTGGCAGAAGGACTACAGGAAGGACCACCTAGCATGACCGCCGTCATCGAGACCGAACAGCTGACGAAGTCATACGGACCGCAGCGCGGGATCATCGATCTCGATCTGACCGTCGCGGAGAACGAGATCTTCGGCTTCCTCGGGCCGAACGGCGCGGGCAAGACGACGACGATCCGGACGCTCCTCGACCACATCCGCCCCACGAGCGGCCGGGCCCGGATCTTCGGGATCGAGACGACCGTCGATCCGGTCGCGATCCACCGCCGGCTCGGCTACATCCCCGGCGAGTTCACTCTGTACGACCGCTTGACCGGCGGCCAGACACTGCGGTATTTCGCGAGCCTCCGGGGCGGCGTCGACAAGGCCTATCAGGCATCGCTGATCGAGCGCTTCGAGATCGATCCGTCACGACGGTTCAAGGAGTACTCGAAGGGCAACAAGCAGAAGATCGGGCTCGTCATCGCCCTCCAGCACCGGCCCGATCTGCTGATCCTCGACGAGCCCACGTCAGGTCTCGATCCGCTCGTCCAGCAGTCCTTCTATGAGCTCGTGCGCGAGGCGCGGGAAGAGGGACGGACCGTCTTCCTCTCGAGCCACATCCTGTCCGAGGTCGAACGGACTTGTGACCGGGTCGGGATCATCCGCGATGGTCTGCTCGTGAGGGTCGACCGGGTCGAGGCGCTTCGGGATCTCGCCCATCACCATGTCGAGCTCCAGTTCAGCGGGCCCGTGCCGACCGCCGAATTCGAAGGGCTCACCGGCGTCAGCGACGTCTCCGCCGAGGACCATCGGCTCCGGATGCGCGTCTCGGGCTCGATCGCGCCGGTCGTCCAGGCTGCCGCTCGCTACCAGCTCGTCGACTTCGTCAGTCGAGAGCCGACCCTCGAGGAGACGTTCCTCGCTGAATACGGCCGTGAGGCCGTCGAGGTGGCCGACCATGACCACTGAGCTCGGCCGGTCACCGGCTCCCGGCGCCCTGACGTCGGAATCGACGTGGAGCCGGATCTACGGCTTCGGGAGCGTCTACGCGAAGACCCTTCGCGACTCCCGTCTCGCGTTCATCATCGTCGCCGGCCTCCTCGGCGGGGTCATGCTGCTCGCCGGCGCCGCGATCCCGCAGGTGTTCTCCTCGCAGGCCGCCCGCGACGAGATCGTCCGTCTCGCGAACGAGCTCAGCGGCGCCGCATCCGGCCTCGCCGGCAATCCTGTCAACGTCGGGACACTCGGCGGCTACATCCAGTGGAAGTATGGGCCGGTGTTCATGATCATCGCCGGCCTATGGTCCGTCCTCGCCCTGTCGTCGACGCTCGCGACGGAGGCCCGCCGCGGCAGCCTCGAGTTCGTCGCCGCGGCGCCGTTCGGCAAGCGCCGGATCGCGCATGGAGAAGCTCGCCGGCCACGTGACCGTGCTCACGGCCGCGGTGGTGATCCTTGCGCTCGCGACGACCGCTCGTCGGGGCGGTCTTCGGGACCCAGCCGGGCGACGCGATCTCGGCGCCAGCAGGCCATCGGCTTCGCTCTCTGGATCTGGCTCATGGCCCTCGCCTTCGGCGGACTCGCGTTCGCCCTTGCGCCGTTCCTCGGGCGGGCGCTGGCGGGGGGCATCGCCGGTGGGCTCCTGATCGCCGGGTACATCATGAGCAACTACGCCGCGTCGGTCCCGGCACTCCAGACGATCTCGAAGATCTACCCCGTGGGCGTGGACGGCCGACCACCTTCCTCTCGCCGGCCAGTTCGACTGGGCCTCGCTCATCCCCGTCGCGATCGCCGCGGTCGTCCTCCTCGCGATCGGCGTCGAAGGGTTCGTTCGACGCGACCTCGGCGCGCGAAGCAGCTTCGGCCTGCCCGCCATGCCGGGCGTCCTCCTCGGCCAGGACGGTCCGATCGGCCGCTCGTTCGGGGAGCGCCTGCCGGTGGCGCTCGGCTGGGGGATCGGGATCGGGCTCTTCGGGCTGCTGATGGCGAGCGTGAGCCGGTCGCTCACGGACTCGATCCTCCAGTCGCCCGACCTCCTGAAGGTCATCCAGTCGATCTTCCCGACCGTCGACCTCACGACAGCGGGCGGCTTCCTCCAGGTGGTGTTCGTCGAGCTCGGGTTCATCGTCGTCGGCTTCGGCGCTGCGACGCTCGTCGCCGGCTGGGCCTCGGACGAGACGTCCGGCCGGCTCGAGCTGGTCCTTGCCTCGCCGCTCCATCCTCGGGCCTGGGCTCTCCGGAGTGGCGTGGGCGTGTTCGGCGCGATCGCCGTCATGACCGCCGTCATCGCGCTCGGGATCGGGCTCGGCGCCGCCTCAGCCGGCAGTGACGCCCTCACACCGGTGGCCGGGACCGTGACGATGGGCTTGTATGCCGCCGCGCTGACCGGCATCGGCTTCGCGATCGGCGGGGTCGTCCGGGCCTCGATCGCGGGCGAGATCGTCGCTGGCATCGTCGTCCTGACGTACCTCATCGACCTGCTCGTCCCGGCCCTCGGCCTACCGGACTGGGTCCATCAGCTCGCCCTGACCGCTCACCTGGGCCAGCCGATGATCGGAGTCTGGGACTGGCCCGGGATGATCGCCTGCGTCATCCTCGCCGTCGCCGGCCTGGCGATCGGCGCCTGGGGCGTCGCCCGCCGCGACCTCGACTGACGGCGGACCGCGCCCCGACGGCGGCTGCTGGCGGGCCGCGGGCCCCGCGGCGACCCTCGATGCACACCGGGCGTGCGTAACGACGGAGGAACGCGCCCCGACGCGGACCTGGACCGCTGCCGCCCGTCGATCTGTCCGTGTGGTGGGCAGATCGGCGGAGGAGGGCCTCGTCCGGGCGGCCAACGCGCCGCTGCCCACCGCTCGCCCGCCACGACGCACGTGACGTGTGCATCGGGCCCGCGGCGTCCCTGCGGACCCCTGACCGGTGCACTTGGGAGGTCCGGGAATCCACCTGGACCCATCGGACTGGCGCTCCGTGGCCCTTTCGATGAGACCACGGACGAGCGAACATCGCCACATGACACGAACGGATCGAGGCGGCGCAGCGATGGCGAGCTGGGGCGAGATGGCGCGCATGGACCCGACGATGGCGGCCCGCGGCGAGGCGCTGCTGACCCGACCAGGGTTCAGCGGCGGGATGCTCACCACCGTGGCCGGGGACGACCTGCCGCGGACGCATCCGGTGGATGTCGGGATCGTCGACGACCGGCTGTATGTCGTCGTCCTAGGTCATTCGGCCAAGGCGCGCGACCTTTCGACCGACGGCCGCTACGCCCTCCACGCGCACCTTGACCCCTCGGTCCCGACCGAGTTCCTCGTCCGCGGGCGAGGTCGCGTCGTGACCGATCCGGCGGTCCGGACACCGATCGTGGAGAGGTGGTCGTTCAGTCCGGCTGACGAGGACCTGCTCGTCGAGCTGGAGATCGAGCACGCCGTTCTGGGGGAGCGGCCGGACGCGGATGCCTGGCCGCCGCGCTACACGTCCTGGCGCGCGCGGAGCGTCTCGGGCGTCGGAGCCTGACCGTGTCGTCGCGTCTCGACTGGGCCCTGTTCGGGCTGCTCGGCTTCTGCTGGGGCAGCAGCTACCTGTTCATCAAGATCGGCGTCGACGCCGGCCTCGCGCCGTTGAGCCTGGTGAGCCTTCGACTCGCGATCGGGTTCCTGCTGCTGGCGGCTGTCGCCGTCGCGCGCCGCGAGTCCCTGCCGCGACGCGGACCCACCTACGGTCACCTCGTCGTGGTCGCCGTGCTCAGCGTCGCGCTGCCCTTCTCGCTCATCACCTGGGCCGAGCAGAGCGTCGACTCGACCCTCGCAGCCGTGATCAACGGGGCGATCCCGCTGTTCGTCATCGTCATCGCTGCAGCCGTCCTGCCCGACGAGCCGATCACGCTCCCGCGCGTCGCCGGCCTCGCTGTCGGATTCATCGGCGTGGCGATCCTCGTCGGCTTTGATCCGGGCGTCCTCGCCGGCACGAGCATCGTCCCGGTCGTGGCCCTCGTCGGCTCGACGGTCTCGTATGCCTCGGGCGGCGTCTACGCTCGCCGGTTCCTGTCGGACCTCCGGCCGTCGGTCCTGGCGCTCGGCGAGATCGGCTTCGCCCTGGTGATCGTCGGGCTGGCTGCGACCGTGGTCGACGGTGGCATCGGGCTCCCGAGGAGCGCGGCCGGCTGGCTCGCTGTGACGTGGCTCGGACTGCTCGGCTCCGGCCTCGCCTTCCTGCTCTTCTTCCGTCTTCTCGGTCGGTGGGGCGCCACGCGCGCGTCGATGGTGGCGTATCTCATCCCGGTCTTCGGCCTGCTCCTCGGCGCGGCCGTCCTCGGCGAGCCGATCGATGCCCGGCTGGTCGCAGGCACCGGGCTCGTCATCGCCGGGATCGCCGTGGTCAACCTCCGGCCGGGCCTCCTCCGACTCGGAGCGGCGACGCCGGCGAACGACCCTGGATGAGCGCCGCGAGCACCCCGACCGCCTCGTCGATCCGGCCCTGCGCCAGTCGTCCGTAGCCGAGCGCGAGCCCCGGCTCGCCCGGCGGGACGAGCGACATCGCGGACAGCGGCCTGACGCGGACACCCAGCTCGGCCGCCTCGGCGGCGATCGCCCGGTCGTCGAGACCGGGCAGCCGGAGCAGGACGTGGAGCCCGGCCGCCGCACCCTCGACCGGCAGGTCCGGCAGCGCTCGGGCCAGACTCTGGACGAGGTCGTCGCGCCGGCCGCGGTACAGGTGCCGCGCCCGGGTCACCTGGCGGTCGTACTCGCCGCGCTCCAGCAGGTCGGCGAGGACGAGCTGGTCGATCGCGGGTGAGCCGGAGTCCGCGGCGGCCTTGGCGGTCCGGACCGCGTCCACGAGCGACGACGGCAGGCTCATCCAGCCGAGCCGGATCGCCGGTGCGAGCGTCTTGGACGCCGTGCCGATGTGGACCACGCGCTCCGGGTCGAGGCCCTGGACCGCGCCGATCGCTGCCCGGTCGTAGCGGAACTCGGCGTCGTAGTCGTCCTCGACGATCAGGCCTCCGGTCCGCCGCGCCCAGGCGACGAGAGCGTGGCGCCGGGCCGGCGCCAGGACCGCCCCGGTCGGGAACTGGTGGGCCGGCGTCACCAGGATCGCCGCCCCGCTGGTGTCCGGCAGGGCATCGGCCCGGATGCCGTCGCGATCGACCGGCACCGGTCGGACCCGCAGGCCCGATGCGGCCACCGTCTCCCACTCGTCGGCCAGCGACGGCGTCTCGAACCAGAGGGAGGTCGCGCCGCGCTCCCGAAGGACCCGACAGAGCAGGTCCAGGGCCTGCGTGAAGCCCTGGGTGATGACGATCCGATGGGGATCGATCCGGACGCCACGGACCCGGCCGAGATACGCCGCCAGGGCCGTCCGCAACTCGATCCGACCTCGATGGTCGCCGTAGTCGAGGGCCTCGTTCGTCGCCACACGGAGGACGCGCTCGGTCGCCCGGAGCCAGGCAGACCGCGGGAACAGCTCGACGTCCGGAGTCGTCGCGACGAAGTCGTACAGATAGGTCGGGCGGGCGGGCTCGGGATCGGTCGGTCGCGTCGAGGCGACGGCTGCGACGACCGGCGCCCGGCGCGGGGCGATGAGGAGATACGACTCCGCGGCGAGCTGGTCGTAGGTGTCGGCGACGACGCCGCGCGAGACGCCGAGGCCGTCGGCCAATCGCCGCGACGACGGCAGCCGCGTCCCGGCCGTGAGACGACCGTCCTGGATCGCCGACCGGAGCGCCTGCTGGAGTCCGTGGCGCAGACGGCCGCGCCGGAGGTCGAGCTCCAGCAGCAGCTCGAGATCCCCGGTGGCCTCATCAGTGGTCGACTCAGGCAACCCTTCCATGGGTCCACCGATCGTAGCCCAGACGGACTCCCCGGAGATGACCCGGATCCGAGGACCGGGACCTACACTGGGATGGATGGCGGCGGCCCGCGGTGGGCCGCCGCCGAGTCCGTCAGGAGCGCGGATCGATGAACAGAACCGCATCGCCCGGCCACCTCGGCCGGTGGGGGCTCCTGCTGCTCCCATTTGCGCTGCTCGGCGCCGTCGCGTGCGTGGCGGGCATCACGACCGGCACGGGAGCGGCGACGACCGAGACGCGCGACGTCGGCATGTTCAGCCGCATCGATGTCAGCGCCGGGATCGGGGCGACCGTGACGATCGGACCGGCCGGACCCCTGACGGTGTCCGCCGAGTCGAACGTCCTGCCGCTGATCTCGACGACGATCGAGAACGGCGTCCTGACGGTCCGGAGCAGCGGCAGCTTCATCTCGCCCGCGGGGGTCGAGGTGACGGTGACCACGCCGACGCTCGATGGGGTCACCCTGAGCGGCGGATCACACACCCGGATCGTCGGACTGGCGGGCCAGGCCTTCGCGATCGACCTGTCAGGTGGCTCGGTCCTCACCGCCTCCGGCTCCGAGGCGGCGCTCGCGCTCACCTCCAGCGGAGGGTCGCGGGCGAGTCTCGACGAACTGGCGGCGACGACCGTCACGCTGGACGCCTCCGGCGGCTCCGTCGTCATCGTCAAGGCATCGGGTGACGGTGGCCGGCACCGCCGACGGCGGATCGCGGGTCACGGTATTCGGAGACGCGACGGTCTCCGTCGACGCGAGCGGCGGCTCGGACGTCGTCCACTCCTGACTCAGGCCGGGTATGCCTCCAGGGCGCCCATCGCCTCCTGGATCGCGACGTCCAGGCGTGCCCCCGTGATCGGACCCGTGAGGATCGTGACGGCATGAGGCCCACGCTCCTCCTCCCAGAGGAGAGCGAGTCCGGGCGACGTCAGCACGACGGGCGTCTCGGGATGGATCTCCCGGATCCCGTCGATGAGCCGTCGGGCCCCGTCGGCGTCCATGTCGGCCCAGACGTCGTAGACGAGGACGTCGGCATGCGCGGCGAGGTCGCACGGCTGGCCTTCGAGGATCGGGCAGCGGTTCCGCGACGGGCCGCCGCACTCGAGGACCTCGTAGCCGAGTCGTCGCAGGGCATCGGCTTCCATCCCGGCAAGATCGAGATCGTGGTGGACCACGAGGACCCGGGTCATCGCACACCTCCTTCACGAGGCGTCACGTCGGTCCGCGCGGGCCGGCTGGTGTTCGGACCATCGTGGTCCTCCGAGTGCCGCGCGCGGAGGGAAGAACGGCATGAAGGGATGGGCCGACCGACCCCTTGCGCCGGTCGTCTGTCCCGTAGCATCCCGGGATGGACGACTCCTCCGCGCCGGACACGGCGCCGATCGACGCCCCGTCTGACGCCCCGACCCCGCTGACCGAGCATGCGGCCCGTAATCGGGCCTCATGGAACGCCGACAGCGACGACTACCAGGCCCTCCACCACGACCAGCTCGCCCTCGACGACGGGATGAGCTGGGGCGTCTGGCACATCCCGGAGGCGGAGCTCCGGATCCTCGGGGACGTCGACGGTCTCGATGTCCTCGAGCTCGGCTGCGGCGCGGCCCTGTGGTCGATCGCGCTGGCCCGGCGAGGCGCCCGTGTGACGGCACTCGATCTCTCCGATCGGCAGCTCGAGCACGCCCGAAGGAACGTCGCCCAGGCTGGCGTGCAGGTCACCCTCGTCCACGCCAGCGCGGAGGCCGTGCCGGTGCCCGAGGCGTCGTTCGACGTCGTGTTCTGCGACCACGGCGCGATGAGCTTCGCGGACCCCTTCTCGACGGTGCCGGAGGTCGCCCGGATCCTTCGGCCCGGCGGCCTGTTCGCGTTCAGCCACGGATCCGCGATCCTCGACCTGTGCTGGCCCGAGGACGCCGAGACGGCCGGCGACCGCCTCGTGAACGACTACCACACGATGCACTCGTTCGACGACGGTGACGACATCTCGTTCAACCTGCCGTATGGCGGCTGGATCAGGCTGTTCCGCGATTCGGGCTTCGAGATCCTCGACCTCGTCGAGCCCCGCCCGCCGGCCGACGCGACAAGCACCTATCGGGGGGCGGACGAGCTCGCCTGGTCGCGCCGCTGGCCGTCCGAGTCGATCTGGCGGGTCCGACGGACCGGGGCACCGGGGCCTGCCGGCCCGAGCTGAGACGAACGCGGGTCAGCCCTCGGTGCCGTTCGAGCGCGTCTCGGCCGGATCGTCCGGCATGTCGAGCGACGGCGGGACGATCTCGCCGCGCTGTCGGGCCCCGCGGGTCCGCACGACCCGACGCCGACGAGCATGGAGCCGGTCGTGGGCGGCGGCGTTCCCGTTCGCCCGCGTCGTGGCGGCGTCGCCATCGGCCCCGGCCGCGGGCTCGCCGGTCGTCGCTTCGCCGGGCATCGGGTGGACGTGCCAGGTCGCGTCGTCGCCGTGGTCGTGCGGCATCCCGTCGAGCTCGTACGGCATCTCCGGCCCGAACAGCTCCACGAACTGGGCGACGAGCTGCGGGTCGAACTGGATCCCAGCGTGGCGCCGGAGCTCGGTGATCGCCTCGTCGTGGCTGATCGCCTCCCGATAGGGCCGGCCGGCGACCATCGCCTCGTAGGCGTCGACGATCGCGACGATCCGTGCGCCGACCGGGATCTCCTCGCCGCGCAGCCCGTGCGGATAGCCGCGCCCGTCGTACCACTCATGGTGATGCAGGACGATCGTCGCCGCGTCGCGGAGCGCGCCGGCCTGCTCGAGGACGACCTGGCCGATCTTCGGGTGCTCGGCGACGACCCGCCACTCCGGCTCGACGAGCTCGCCCGGCTTCGAGAGGATCTCGTCGGGGATGGCCAGCTTGCCGAGGTCGTGGAGGAGGCTCGCGACCCGGATCCGCTCGATCTCCCGATCGGGCAGCCCCGAGGCGCGGGCCATCGACATCGACGCCTCGGCGATGAGGTTCGACGGCCGGCCGGCCCAGGCGGGTCGCTCGGCGAGCGCCGCGATCAGCGAGTCGGCGGCGGCGCCGAAGGCGAGTCGGCCGACCTCGAGGGCGGCCTGGCGGGCGCCCGGGGCGATCGCCGCCCGACGGATCGGACCATCGTCGGCGACCTCGTGGAAGACGTATACCTGATCCCGGCCGAGCGCCTTGGCCGAGTACAGGGCGGCGTCCGCGTCGCGGATCAGGGCGTCGAGCCGGAGGTGGCTGCCGAGGCCGCCGGCCACGCCGGCCGACAGGGTCACGCCCACCTGGTCGCCGCTGTCGAGCTGGATGAGCTGGGTCGCGACGATCCGGCGGAGCTTCTCGGCGATCGACGCGGCCGCGTCCACGTCGGTCTCGGGCAGGACGATCATGAACTCCTCGCCGCCGTAGCGACCGACGATGTCGACGTTCCGGACGTGGTCGCGCAGCGCGAGCGCGACGGCGTGCAGGACCCGATCGCCGGCGGTGTGGCCGAAGGTGTCGTTCAGCCGCTTGAAGTGATCGAGGTCGACGAGGACGATCGAGAGCTGCCGCCCGTAGCGGGCCGAGCGGGTCAGCTCGTCCTCGAGCCGGCTGAGCAGTGCCTGGCGACTCTGGACCTGGGTCAGCTTGTCGACCGTCGCGAGGGTCCACGTCTCCGCCAGCCGCTCGCCGAGCAGGGCGAAGGCGGCCCGGACCTGACGATCCCGGATCTTGAGCTCGCCGGGCGTCTGCAGGAGGGTCGGGTCATCCACGAGCCGCTCCGTCAGCCGGACGATCCTGGCGGTCTCCCGGTGCCGGAAGAGGACCGCGTATCCGGCTGCGCCGAAGAACATCGCGGCTGCGACGGCGACGACGAAGGCGACGACGGTCGCCCCGCCCATCGAAAGATCGATCACGCGGTGGCTGGACCCCCGAGCTCATGACAGCAGCTCGCCGCACGACGCGCCGCTATCGGAAGGGTCGGGCACCGCGGTCGCTATCGCCATAGCGCGGGGGTACCGCCGAGTGGCGGTCGGACGGTGGTACCCCTGCCTGCTGGTCCCCGGGTCCGGCCGACCGTCCGGGGTCGGCATCCCCCACAGGTCCCGGTCTATGCGGCCGTCGGTGCAACGCGTCACCGTCGACGGCGCGTCGCCGCACCGCGCGATCCGGCCGGTCCGGCGAGCGGGTCGCACGGATGCACCGGGCGGGTCAGCTCGGGGCGCCGCTTGGGCCGCCGCTCGGGGCGCCGCTTGGGCCGCCGCCCGGGGCGCCGCTCGGGGCGCCGCTCGGGGCCGACTGGAAGCGGGCCCGCAGGACGTCGCCGACGCTCGTCGCGAGCCGGACGAGGAAGGACCCGGGTCGATCGGGGTCGGCCCAGCCCGCTGCGTCGAGGCGGTCACCCGCCAGTGCGGGGACGAGGTACTCCAGGGTGTAGCCGCGGCGTTCGGCGGTCAGGTGCCGCTCGCCGGACGGCATCCGCGCGACGACCTCCTCGAGCCAGTCGAGGTAGGCAGCGTTGTTCGCATGGTCCATCGGGTCGAGATCGCTGCGCCGCACGACGAGCGAGGTCCGGGTCGCATCCGGCGGTGTCGCGACGTCGCGCACGCGGCGCGGCTCGAACGTCAGCGCCCCGACCCCGAACAGCCCGGGGAAGTCATCGGGGATCCGGGTCGGGGCTCCGCGCAGGGTGTCGGTCATGACCCAATCCGTCTCGACCTCGACGACCGTCCGACCGTCCTCGTCGGCGATGCCGGTCCAGCGCCGGGCCCAGACCCGTCGGAAGCCGCGGACCTCGGTCGACACGATCAGCCGGTCGCCGGTCCGGATCGTCCCGCGGACCTCGATGTCGGCGACCCGGACGACCCACGCGAGATCCCGCTCGGCATACCAGTCTCGCCCGAAGCCGAGCGACTCGGAGTGGAGCCAGGCGCAGTCCTGGGTGTAGCGGAGCAGGCTCGATGTCCGGATCGTGCCATCGCTGGTCGACTCGTCGAACCGGACGCGATAGGGGGCCGCGAACCGCGCGCGAGCGCCCGGGTCGGGATCGGCGGGCGTGGCGATCGGTGGCACCATCCCCCGAGCGTACCGCCCGGAGGCGGATCCGCACGGGCCGCGGCGTCAGGACGACGAGGCGCTCTCGACGGCGCCGTCCGCGCGACGGCTGGCGGCGGTCGCGACATCGGGCCCGGGTCGGGACCGGCGGCGGAACAGGGTCCGACCCGACGGCGGCGCGGCCGCCCGCCGGAGATCGGCCAGGATCCGGTTCAGGTGGCGCTCGGCGGCGTCGTCCCAGATCGCATACGCCGCGGTCGCGGCCCGGCGAGCCCGGACCGCCTCGGTCCGGTCGCCGCGCGCCTCGAGCTCGCCGACCGCGTCGAGGATCGCGCGATACAGGGACGGCAGGGACTCGGCGCGGCTGGGGCGAGGATCCATCGCGACCTCAGGATGGCCGCTCCCGGGCACGGGAGCGATAGCGAACATGTCCGGTCCGTGCGGGCCGAACGGGTCACCCGTCCGATACGGCTCGAGGCGATGGAAGGTTCGACCCCACCCGGCCAGGGCGGCCCCGGCGGTTCAGTCGCCGCGATGGCTGCCGGCGCGGACCTCGAACTGGTCGAACCCGCCCGTCGGGGCGGTCCAGACCGTCTCGACCCGCTCGACCACGCCTCCGGGCGGTCCCTCGACGAGGCTCGCCAGGAGGGCCTCGAGGTCCGGTCGGGGGCCCTCCGCGACGCATCGGACGCTCCCGTCCACCTCGTTCGCGACCCAGCCGGCGAGACCGAGGCGGCCTGCCTCGCGCAGGACGAAGTACCGGAAGCCGACGCCCTGGACCCGGCCGCGGACCCGCGCCTCGAGGCGCGCCGGCCCCTGGTCGATCATCCGCCGGTCGTCAGGCGGCCGCCTGCGCCCGCGGCCAGGCGAGGACGAGGACGTCGAGCAGGAGCTCGGGGCTGGCGTTGACATCGAGGGCCTGGCCGGCCCGCACGAGGCGCTCCACGAAGCCCGCCATGACCCGCGGGTCGATGCGCGACGCCGCGGCGCGGGCCTCCTCGAGCAGCTCCGGATCGTCGGATCCGGCCAGGCTCGACGGCGTCGAGGACCGCGAGATCCCGCGCCACGTCGGTCCACGTCTCGATGAGCCAGGCCGCCGCCCGTCGTCGGTCCGAGGCCGTGGCCCGGGTCGTCGCACCCTCCGGATCGGCCGCGGGAGCCTCGCGGGCCGGTCGTCGCTCCACCGGACCGGCGAGGGCCGTGGCGGCGGCATCGGCGGTCGCGGCCAGGTCCTTCGCCTGGCGCAGCCGCGCGGCGGGCGCCGCATCGAGCAGGTCGATGAGCGTCCGGGCGACCTCGGTCCGGGCCCGGGCGGCCTCCGGGGCGGAGGCATACGCGACCGCCAGCCCCGGCCGGCCATCCGACAGTCGGGCGAACCGCGCCGCCGTCGGCGCATCGGCCAGCCCGAGGTCCTCGAGCAGGCCCTCGATGTCGCGCGTCCCGACCGGCCCGAGACGGACGCGGGCGCAGCGCGATCGGATCGTCGGCAGCAGCCGCTCCTCGTCGTCGGCGCACAGGACGAGCGTGACGCCGAGCGGCGGCTCTTCGAGGGTCTTGAGCAGCGCGTTCTGGGCGTCCTCGGTCATCCGATGGGCGGCCTCGAGGATCGCGACCCGCGCGCCACCCTCGACCGGCAGCAGGGCCAGATCCGGGCCGAGGCTCCGGATCGCGGCGATCCCAAGCTGGCCGCCGGGTCCGTCCGGCGCCCGCCGGTGGACGTCGGGGTGATTGCCGGAGGCGAAGATCCGGCAGCTCCGGCAGACGCCGCACGGCCGCGCTTCGGGCGCAGCGCCGCACAGGAGCGTCGCGGCCAGGTCCTCGGCGAGGGTCGACTTGCCGACCCCGGCCGGGCCGACGAGCAGGATCGCATGCGGTGTGGCCCCCAGCGCGAACGACCGGACGACGGCGGACGCGGTCGCCTGGCCGCGCGTCCGCAGCGCCGTCATGGGAGCCCGATCAGGCGTCGCTGCCGGCCTCGGCATCGGCGCTCGGGGTGCTCGTCGCCGTCGTCGACCGGCGGCTCGACGTTCGACGCTTCGGAGCGGCTTCGACATCCGCCGCGCCGGCCGCGCTCTTCGCGGTCGTCCGACGCCTCGGCTTCGCCTCGGCCTCCGGCATCGCGGGGGCCTCAGCCTCGGCGGTCTTGGCCGCGCGGGTCGAGGTCCGCCGCTTCGGCTTCGCCTCGGCCTCCGGCACAGTGGCTGCCTCAGCCTCGGCGGTCTTCGCCGCGCGGGTCGAGGTCCGCCGCCTCGGCTTCGCCTCGGCTTCCGCCACGGCCGGCGCATCGGACGCCGCCACGGCCGGCGCATCGGACGCCGCCACGGTCTCGACCGGCTTGGCGCCCTTCGTCGCCAGCTGGGCCAGGAGCATCTCCTCGATCTCGGGTGGGACCTCGCTCCACGGCTCGTTCGACTGCGGCCGCGGACCGCTCCGCTCGGGTCGCGGGCCACGATCGGGCCGCGGGCCACGATCGGGCCGCGGGCCACGATCGGGGCTGGCGGTCCTTGCGGACACGTCCGGGTATCGGTTCAGGCCGCCGCTCCCGCGACCGCCACCGCCACCGAACCGCTCGCGATCGACCGCGGCGACGTAGGCCGACCGGCCACCGCGTCCACCGCGCTGACCGCCACCCCGGCCGGCGCCGCTCCCGCCGCCGCTGCGCGCCGCTCCACGGCGCTGCTCGGCGATCAGGTACTCAGGGATCTCGGGCTCCTCGAAGTCCTCGTCGACCGGCGCGCCGAGACCCGCGCTCGGGGCGCTCGGCATCCCGATCTGGGTGTCCCAGACCGACCCGAAGGTCGCGGCCTGCTTCGTTCGGCCGGCGCTCCTGGTGACCGGCGCCTCGATCGGCGCGGCGATGTCCTCGAGCTCGTCCTCCGGCTCCTCGCCGTCCACCTGCTCGTCGACCGGCTCGGTCGACCCGACGACCGGGACCGCCTCGACCGCGCCCGCCTCGGCGCCACGACCGCGACCACGGCCGCGACCCCCGCGCCGGCGGCGCCGGCGGCGCGGCGCACCATCGTCGTGCTCGCCACCATCGGCGAGCGCGACGTCCAGCTCCTCGATCTCGTCCTCGTCGTCGCCAGCGGCCGCCGCGGGCGCCTTCGAGAGCTTCTCGCCGGGCAACGCCACGAGGCCCGCCCGGGGCGATGCCGCGACGACGATCTCGATCGCCTCCTCGGTCCGCGGGGCGGAACGGCGCCGCGAGCTCGCGGCGACGGGTTCCTGATCGACGGCCACGGCCGCGACCACGGCCTCGGCCGCGGCTGGGTCCCTCGGTCTGCTTGTCCGGGACCTCCGTCATCGACAGGTCCTCCTCGTCGCCGGCGACCCGCCGGCCTGAACGGGAGGAGCCCTTCTCGACCTTGGCGATCTGGGTGATGTCGGTGAAGAGGTCGGCGACCTCGATCAGATCCGAGCTGGTGTTGCCGCGGAAGCTGATGACCTCGACCCGGACGCCCATCTCCTGGACCGCCCGGATCGCCGGGGCGAAATCGCCGTCGCCGCTGATGACGACCGCGACATCGAGGTTCCGGGCGGTCTTCATCATGTCGACCACGAGCTCGATGTCGAGGTTGGCCTTGACCTTGCCGTCGCCGTACTTGCGGATGTCCTTGCTCACGACCTTGTAGTCGTGGCGGGCGAGGAACGAGTGGAAGTTCCGCTGGTTCTCGTTCTCGGGGTCGAGGCCGGTATAGGCGTACGCACGCACGAAGTCGCGACCCGCGGTCGCCGACTTGAGGAGCGTGACGTAGTCGATGTCCACGCCCGCGGCCTTGGCCGCATAGAAGATGTTCGCGACGTCCACGAAGACGGCGACGTTCTTGCCCACTGATCGGTCCCCTCTAGGGTCTTGCTCGATCGACCGCTGCCCGCGCCGTGCGGCGCGGAGACGGTCCGTTCGATCTGGGGGCCGGCGACGACGAACCCGCGACGCGCCCATCGGTCGAGCGCTATCGGGTCGTCCGGGCGGCGAGCCTCGACGAGGCGGCAGCCCTTGTTCCCGGCCGAGCGGAGGCACTCCTCGAGGAGGACGTCGGTGACGTCATCAGGATCGTGGTCCGGGTCGACCACGAGGAGGTCCACGGTGCCGACGTATCCGCCTGAGCGGACCGACGGCCGAAGGGCGAGGACGGCCCCGCCGACAAGGCCCCGACGGGCCTCGGCGACGACGACGCTCGCCTGCGGGAGGTAGACGAGCTGGCGAAGCAGGTCGGCGGCCATGAGCGGCGCATCGCGATCGGCGGAGTCGAGCTCGGCGCCCGCCAGGGCGACGAGTCGGTCGACGTCAGTGATGCGTGCGGGCCGGACCTGGTATTCCACAGGCAGGGATCCACCTCGAGATGCTTGGCTCACCGCCGGTCCCGGATGGGCCGGTGGCGGACGACGGTATCGGCGCGCCGCACGGGGGGCGAGCAGTCCGCTCGAGCCCGCGCCCGGGTCGCTGACGACCGTAGTTGCACTCGGTCAGCCGATGGCTATCATACGGCATCGTTTCGGCGGCTTCCTGCGCGCCGCCCGCGATCGGACGCCTGCGTCGTCCTCCGCTCCGCACCGCGACCGCGTCGCGTCGTCGGCACCCGAGCCCGGGATCCGGCGTCGCCACCGGCCGGAGGGCGCCGGAGGACGAGCGGGGCCGAGTACGGGCGAAGCGCTGGGATCCGACCACGATGAGGAGGAAAGTGCATGAAGCTCCATCGGATGGGGATCCTCGTGGGCAGCGCGGCGCTTGCGTTCGCGGCTTGCTCGGGCGGGGCCACCCCAGCGCCGAGCGGTGCCGCCAGCCCGAGTGCTGGGGCCAGCAGCGGCGCGAGTGCGGGCGCGAGCCCGAGTTCGGCGGCCAGTGGCGGTGCCACCAAGGGCACGGTCAAGATCGCCATCGAGCTGCCGCTGCAGGGCTCTGAGCTCGCAGCATCGCAGCCGATCATCAACGGCATCCGCCTGGCCGTGAAGGCCGCCGGCGGCGCCGCGGGTGGCTACACGGTCGAGATCCCCGACTCCGCGGTCTACGACGACGCCCTCAACGGCGCGCATGACCCGCAGACGGGCGCCAACAACATGACCAAGATCGTCGGTGACGACTCCGTCATCGCGGTCATCGGCCCGCTGAACTCGAGCGTCGCCAAGGCCCAGATCCCGATCTCGAACGCGTCCGGCCTGCTCCAGTGCTCGCCGGCGAACACGAACCCGGATCTCACCAAGGGTGCGCCTGCGGCGCAGCTTCGGACGTCCGGCAAGCCGAACAACTACATCCGTGTCGTCACGACCGATGATGTCCAGGGTCCGGCCGCCGCGAAGTACATCTACAGCACGCTCAAGAAGACGTCGGTCTACATCATCGATGACACCGAGACCTTCGGGAAGGGCGTCGCCGATGCGTTCGAGGCGGAGTTCATCAAGGACGGCGGCACCGTCGTGAAGCACGACGCCGCCCCCAAGACCACGAACGACTACGTCTCGATCATGACCGCGGCCAAGGCGGCCAACCCGCAGTCGATCTACTTCGGTGGCGTGACGGCGACGGGCGGAGCCCGGATCCTTCTCGCAGCCCAGCAGGTCGGCCTCGGCGATGTCCCGTTCGTCGGGCCTGACGGCATCAACGACGGCTCCGGCGCCACGAAGGACTCGTTCCTGAACCTCGGCGCTGCGGCTGCCAAGAACTCGTACAGCACCCTCGCCGGCATCGGCGACTTCCCGGGCAAGGCTGCCTTCGACGACGCCTACAAGGCGGAGTACGGCATCGACGCCACGGGCTATGCGGGCATGGGCTACGCCTGCGCCCAGGTCGTTCTCGACGCGCTCGGCCGCGCCGGCGCCACGAACCCGGCTGACATGGCCGGTCTGAAGGAGGCCGTCCGCGCGGCCGCCACCGACACGACCCATTCGTACGACACGACTCTTGGCAAGATCACCTTCAATGCTGACGGTGACACGAGCCAGAAGATCGTCTCGATCTACTCGGTCGATCCCACTGCCGCTGACGGCAAGGGCGACTGGAAGTTCGAGACCCAGGTCGACTACGCGGCCCAGTAACCCGCGATAGCCCGAGGCCGGGGATCAGCTCGATCCCCGGCCTCGACACACCCGGTCCGTAGCAAAGGTCCGTCACGTCAGTCGAGGGTCTGCCCCGTGACCGCGATCGCCAGCCCGGTCCAGTCCTCGCGGCCGTTGACCCGTGGTCTGCGGGCCATCGGGATCGCCGTCGGCGGCGTCGCGATCTACGCCCTCATCCTGTTCTTCGCGCTCCAGCTGGTGCAGCACCTGCCGCCTGAAATCGGCGGCCCCGTTCGCGCTCCAGCAGACCGTCAACGCGCTCTCGATCGGCGCGATCTACGCCCTCATCGCCCTGGGCTACACGATGGTCTACGGCATCATCGAGCTGATCAACTTTGCCCACGGCGATGTCTTCATGATCGGGGCGTTCCTGTCGGTCCTGTTCCTTGCCGGGATCATGGGCCAGACGGGCGCGGTCTATAACCCGGTGCTGCTGGCGCTGCTCATCGGCGGCGCGCTGCTGTTCGTGATGCCGCTCACCGGGCTGCTCAACGCGACGATCGACCAGGCCGTCTACCGGCCCCTGCGGAACGCGCCGCGCCTGGCGCCGCTCATCACCGCCATCGGCGTGTCGTTCATCATCCAGAACGTCGCCTACGTGGTCATCGGCGCCGGCGACCGGTCGTCACCCCAGATCTTCCCGCTCGATTGGCAGATCCAGGTCGGCGGGGCCTCCATCTCGGTCCTGTCGATCTTCATCTTCATCCTCGCGATCGTGCTCATGATCAGCCTCCAGCAGTTCGTCGGCCGGACCCGGATGGGCCGATCGATGCGGTCGGTGGCCCAGGATCGCGAAGCCTCGGCGCTCATGGGCGTCGACCTGAACCGGACGATCGCCCTGACGTTCCTCCTCGGTGGGGCCCTGGCGGGCGCAGCCGGCGTCGTCTGGGGCCTGCGGTTCGGCTACGTGCGCTTCGACCTCGGCATGAACGCCGGTCTCAAGGCGTTCACGGCCGCCGTGCTCGGTGGCATCGGCAGCATCACAGGCGCCGCGATCGGCGGGTTCATCATCGGCTTCATCGAGAACTTCGCCGCCTCACTCGGCTTCTCGCGCTGGTCGGAGTTCCTCGTCTTCATGGTCCTGACGTTCGTCCTCATCTTCAAGCCCACCGGCATCCTCGGTCAGGCCACGGGAGACCGCGCATGACCGCCGCGTCGGTGACACGAGTGCCCACGCCGAACCCCAGCCTGCGCGCCCGGATCTCGTCCTTCGGCACGCACCATCGCTCGTCGAGCGTGATCATCGGGATGGTGATCGCCACGCTCGTGCTGCTCGTCGTCCCGTATCTGCCGGGCTTCTCGGCCCTCCAGCAGCCGGCGCCGTGGTACGACTCCTTCGCCAACGCGGGAGTGTTCGTCCTCCTGGCGGTCGGCCTGAACATCGTGGTCGGCCTGGCTGGTCTGCTCGACCTGGGCTATGCGGCGTTCTTCGCCATCGGCGCCTACACCTACGCCTACTCGAACTCGCCGTTCACCGGCCTGTCGGTGCCGTTCCTGCCGATGCTCCTCATCGGAGCGTTCGTCGCGGCCCTGTTCGGGATCGCCCTCGGGGCCCCGACGCTGCGGCTCCGCGGCGACTACCTCGCGATCATGACCCTCGGCTTCGGCGAGATCGTGCCGATCGTCTTCCTCAACCTGGACAAGTGGACCGAGGGCACGAACGGCATCGGCGGCATCTACCGGCCGTCTGGGCCGCTCATGCCGCAGTTCGGCGCGACGACCCCGTTCCTGTACTTCTCGCTGATGGTCGGGATCGTGACCATCGTCATGATCCTCGTCTATCGGTTACAGGATTCCCGGATCGGCCGCGCCTGGGTGGCCATCCGGGAAGACGAGCTGGCCGCCGCCGCGAACGGCATCAACACCGTCACGACCAAGCTCCTGGCCTTCGCCCTCGGCGCCACGACCGCTGGCCTGGCCGGTGTCTACAGCGCCTCGAAGCTGACGATCGTCTCGCCGGACCAGTTCTCGTTCACGGTGTCGTTCACGGTGCTGGCGATGGTCATCCTCGGCGGCATCGGCAACGTCTGGGGTGTCGCAGCCGGCGCGTTCATCGTCTACATGATCCAGTCGGTTGCGATCAAGCAGCTCAACACGCTGTTCGACACGATCCAGATCCCGATCATCTCCGACATCAACTTCCTGAACTTCCAGGGCCTGCTGTACGGCGTCGCCGTGGTCCTCATGATGCTGTTCCGGCCCGAGGGACTCTTCCCGAGCGCCAGACGCCGCCGCGAGCTGCGGGTGGCGGAGGATGTCGTTGCCGACGAGGACGAGGAAGGCGAGTTCGCCGAGACGCCCATCGACCAGGGCCCGGAGGCCGACCGTGGCTGAGGCGCTCGTCCAATCGGTCATCCAGCCGGAGGTCGGCGAGAAGGTCCTGCACGCCCGCAAGGTCACCAAGCGGTTCGGCGGCCTCATCGCCGTCTCGAGCGTCGAGTTCACGATCCCGGCCAGGTCGATCGTCAGCCTCATCGGACCCAACGGCGCCGGCAAGACGACGTTCTTCAACATCATCGCCGGCATCTACGACCCGACCGAAGGTGACATCGAGTTCCGCGGCGAGCGGATGATCGCCCGCTCCAGGCGGGCCTGGATGGAACCTCTCATCTGGGTGGCTCCTGCGCTCGTCGGTGCCCTTGTCACGATCGCCATCGCCGCGAGCGGGGCCGGCGACCTGCCGATCATCATCGGTGTCTTCATCTCGGTCGGGCTCCTGCTCGTCGTCATGCTGACCGGCATCGCCCGGACCCCGAGGTACCAGCGGGTCCTGCGGCGGCTGGGGATCTTCCGGAGCGCCAGACCGAACGACATGGTCGTCGCTGGGCTGGGCCGGACGTTCCAGAACATCCGCCTGTTCGCCAACATGACCGCCCAGGAGAACATCCTCGTCGGGATGCACTCGCGGCTGAAGACGAGCTGGCTCGACGCGATGTTCTCGACCCCGCTCGACCGTCGCGAGGAGGTCGAGGCCGCCGCCAGGGCGGACAAGTACCTCGAGTACGTGGGCCTCAAGGGTCGCGAGCATGAGCTCGCCAAGAGCCTGCCGTACGGTGACCAGCGTCGCCTCGAGGTCGCCCGGGCGCTCGCCTCGGAGCCGGTCCTCCTGCTCCTCGACGAGCCGACCGCCGGGATGAACCCGCGCGAGACCCAGGAGCTCACCAAGCTCATCGGGAAGCTGCGTCGCGATCTGGGTCTGACGGTCCTGCTGATCGAGCACGACATGCGGGTCGTCATGGGCATCAGCGACCGGGTGACCGTCCTGGACCACGGCGAGAAGATCGCCGAGGGCACGCCGGACGAGGTCCGCCGCGATCCGAAGGTCATCGAGGCCTACCTCGGGGCGCCGCCGGTATGACTGGCACGACGGTGACCCAGCCCGGGCCCGGCGCGGCGGATCAGCCGGGCCAGCCGATGCTCGTCCTCGACAAGATCCACACGTACTACGGCCATATCCACGCCCTCCAGGGCATTTCGATCACCGTCGCCCAGGGTGAGGTGGTCACGCTCATCGGGGCCAACGGGGCCGGCAAGACGACGACGCTCAAGACGATCAGCGGCCTGCTCCACCCGCGCCAGGGCAGGATCACGTTCGAGGGCACGGACATCACCAAGGAGGCGGCCCACAACCTCGTCCGGCGCGGCATCGGCCACGCGCCCGAGGGTCGCCGGATCTTCCCTCGTCTGACCGTCGTCGAGAACCTCCAGATGGGGGCATTCACACGCGACCAGAAGACGATCGGGCCGGACATCGAGCGGGTCATGGAGCTGTTCCCGCGGCTCCGTGAGCGGACCTATCAGCTGGGCGGGACCCTGTCCGGCGGCGAGCAGCAGATGCTCGCGATCGGCCGGGCGCTGATGTCCGAACCGCGACTCCTGTTGCTGGACGAGCCGTCGCTCGGGCTCTCGCCGATCCTCGTCCAGCAGATCTTTTCGATCATCCGCGAGATCAGCGCCCAGGGCACGACCGTCCTGCTCGTCGAGCAGAACGCCCTCCAGGCGCTGTCGATCGCCGATCGGGGCTACGTCCTCCAGACCGGGCAGGTCGTCCTCTCGGGCAAGGCCTCGATGCTCATCGAGGACGAGATGGTCCGCAAGGCGTACCTCGGGGAGGACTGACCGGCCGCCGCCGGGCGGTCGGTCACGACCGCACGATGCAGGGCGGCCAGGCGTTCGAGCCCGTCCCCGTCCGGAGCCCCGGCGGGCCGCGGCTCGGGCCGCTCGTCGCGGTCGTCGCGATCGCCCTCGCCGTCGCGATCCTCAAGCCCTGGGATCACGCCCCGTCCGTCCCGACGGTGAGCTCCAGCGCCTCTGCGGCGCCGACTGACCCGGCGAGCCGGCCACCCGCGGCGACCCAGATCGGCGGCATCGCCGAGCCCGGCGCCGCCGTGGACGACCTGTGTCTGGCGCCGGGCGGCTGGCGGACGGTGTCATACGAGACGTGGCACGACCGACGGATCCGGGTCTGGCGGGCCGCCGTCCCGGGTCCCGCGAGCGGCCCGGACGACCCGACGATGCCCGAGGTCTTCCTCGCCTCCTCGGAGATCCCCGCCATCGGCTGGTGCGCCCCGGTCGTCGGTCCGGAGACGCCACGGGGTCCGGCGGAGATCACCTGGTGGTCCGTCCCGACCGGGGCCGGCGGCGGCGAGCCGGTCGTGATCGAGCCGCCACGGATCCTGCCCCGCGGACCCGCCTCGCCGTTCGGTGCCCTGTATGCGCCTCCGGCGACAGCCGAGGCCGGGCCGACGGCGACCCCGAGAGCGTCGGAGGCGACCCCGGGCGGCTCTGGGGCGACCCTGGGCGGCTCTGGGGCGACCCCGGGCGGGTCGCTGGCGCCGGCAGGCTGGAAGGCCGGACGGTACGTGCTGCGCTACCGGGACCTCGATCGCGGCGTCGACCGCTGGCTCGCCCTGACGGTCGAGCTGATCGCGCCGGTCCCCCCTTGACGGTCAGGCGCGCTGGGGCGCCTCTCGGGCGATGTCGTAGACAGCCCGTCCGAGGACCAGGACCCCGAGGATCGCGAGCCAGAACCCGGGCGCGCGATCGGGCAGGAGCCCGGCCGGATAGACGCCGACGAGGTCGACCGGCCAGAGCGCCACGCCCAGCAGGCCGACGATGAACAGCAGGAGATAGGCCGGCCAGGCGTCGACCCCGACAGGCCGGTCACCGACCGCGTAAGGCAGCGTCACCAAGGCCAGCACGAGCAGGGCGGACACGAAGACGAGGATCCCGAAGCCGTCGAAGAACCGCAGGTCGGTCGCCGGGAGGTCCGACCCGCCGCCGGCCCCGAACCACGGCAGGGCGCAGGCGGCGAGCATGATCGCCGCGGCGATGACCGCCAGCCTCCTGCCGCGACCGAGCGGCCGTCGATGCACCGCTACTCCCCGCTGGCGGCCGCGTAGACCTCGGGCCGCAGGACGCCGACGAACCGGAGGTTCCGGTAGAGCTCGCCGTAGTCGAGGCCGTAGCCGACGACGAACCGATCCGGGATCGTGAAGCCGGTGTACTCGACGGCGATCTCCACGAGTCGGCGGGCCGGCTTGTCGAGGAGGGTGCAGACCTTGAGCGAGGCCGGGTTCTTGCCGCGCAGGTAGCGGAGCAGGTAATTCAGCGTCAGCCCGGTGTCGATGATGTCCTCGACGATCAGGACGTGCTGACCGTCGATGCTGGCCGACAGATCCTTGAGGATCCGGACGAGACCCGACGACTCGGTCGCCGTCCCACCGTACGAGGAGACCTCCATCAGGTCGATCCGGACCGGCACGTCGATCGCCCGCATCAGGTCGGCCATGAACGGCAGCGAGCCCTTGAGGACACTGACGAGGGTCAGCTGGCGACCCGCATAGTCGGCGGAGATCCGCTTCCCGAGCTCGGCGACCTTCGCCTGGACCTCCGCCTCGGACAGGAGGACCTCATCGACATCGGCCTGGAGGTCCGGCTGGCGGGTCATCGGATCCCGACCTCCCGGGCGTCGCCGGCGACCCGCGTCGCTGCTGCGACCGGCGTGGCGAGCGTGGGCTCGAGCGGCCGCGCCGGAGTCACCTGGCCGACCGATCCGGTCATCTCCTCGGCGATCGCGTGCTTGCCGTACTTGAGCATCAGGGCCCGGAAGTCGCGTGCGTAGAAGAGCTTGATGCGGACGTCCGGATAGAGCTCCCGGAGCCGGCGGAGCTTGCGGTTCTTCTTCCGGACCAGCTTCTGACGGAGGGTCGTCAGCTCCAGGTAGAGGTCGAGGTCGGGCAGGTAGAAGTCGGGCGCGAAGCTCTCGAGGACGTCGCCGTCGAGCGACCAGAGGAGCGGGAAGACGTCCGGCTCGTACTCCCAGCGGACCTCGTAGAAATCGAGGATCCGGGCCATCTCCGCCTCGCTCGCGTGGGCGAACGCCGGCGACGTGGTCGTGGGGGCGATCTGGGGCGACGGCTCGGTGCTCGTCATCGGCCGGTGCCGCTCGGGCGAAGCGCGAAGCATGCTGCGGCGTCGTCCCGGCGGCTGCCGCGGCGGCCGCTGCGTGCCCCGTGCACGAGCATGCATGGCCGGTCGTGGCGATCCATCGGCGCCCAGTCTACCGGGGCGGGCCCGCGACCGGTGGCGACCCGTCACGCGACTCGGATCCTGGACGCGCCCGGCGACCGTCGGCGACGCCTCCGGCACGGGCGAGCGATACTCATGGGGAGTATCATCCGGCGCATGGCCCGTACGACCACCACGACCGATCCGTCCGCCTCCCGCCCGTCCACCCCCGGCCGCGCCCCGTCGGTCGGTGTCGGCCACGAGCATGGGACCTTCCGGCACAGCTACTCGAAGGACCGCGCCCAGCTGACCCGGCGCCTGAGCCGCATCGAGGGCCAGGTCCGGGGGATCGCCCGGATGATCGAGCGCGAGGAGTACTGCGTCGACATCCTCCAGCAGACGGCGGCCCTGCGGGCCGCGGTCGATGCCCTCTCGCTCCTCGTCCTTGAGGACCATGTCCAGGGCTGCGTCCGCACGGCGGCGGAGCGCGGCGAGGCCGATGCCTACGTCGCCGAGGTGATGGACGTCGTCCGTCGGTCGATGGGCCGGCCGGTCCGCACCCGCGGCGCCTGACCCGAGCCGTCTCTCCACAGGCGGCCGGTCGGGACGGCCCGTTGTCCACGACCTCTCGGACCACTTCGACATTCGTGGATAACCGCCTTGACCGGCGGACCCGGCGGCCGGTAGCGTCCGCGGTCCGCACCGATCGCGGATCGGGGAGCGCCGCTCGCGAGGGACCAGGGGAGACCCGGTCGCGAACCGGACGAACCGCGCCAGACCGACCTACCGCCGACGATGCGACAGCGACGACGCCGGGAGCGGCACCGTGGCGGCTCGACGGCCCGAGGAGGGCGACCGATCCGCGACCGTGAACCGCTCCCGACGCGTGTCCGGGACCTGCCAGCCCTCCCGGACGGCTACCAGCGGCGCCTCGACGCCGGTCTCGCGGAGCTCGGGCTCGACCTGCCGTCCGAGGCGCGCCGGGCGATCGACGACCACCTCCGGCTGCTGCTGGCCTGGACGGGCGCGATCAACCTCACCGCGATCCGCGACCCGGAGACGGCGGCGACCGCCCACGTCCTCGACTCGCTCGCGGCGGTCGGGCTGATCCGCGAGCTCGGCAGCCCGGCGCTGCTCGACCTCGGGTCGGGCGGTGGCTACCCGGGCCTGCCGCTCGCGGCGACCGTGCCGGCGGACGCGGTGCTCGTCGATTCGATCGCGAAGAAGGCCCGGTTCCTCGAGACCGCCGTCGCGGCCGTCGATCTCACTGGGCGGGTCGGGGTCGTCCGTGCACGGGCCGAGGAGCTGGCAGGGGACCCCGCGCACCGGGGCCGCTGGTCGCTGGTGACTGCGCGGGCGGTCGCCGACCTCGGTCGCCTGATCGAGCTCGCCTGGCCGCTGCTCCGACCGGGCGGCAGCCTGCTCGCCTGGAAGCGCGGCGACATCGCCGCCGAGACCGCCACCGGGCGGGCCGTGCTGACTCGTCTGGGTGGCGGACACATCGAGGTCCGGCCGGTCCGGCTCGAGCGCCTCGCGGATCACGTCCTCGTTCGGGTCGAGCGGCCGGCGGCCGACCGCCGCGACTGAGTGCCGCTGCGGACGTCCGGGACCGGGCCGAGCCCTGCTACGCTCCCCCGACCGATGCGCGTCGCCGTCCTGTCAGACATCCACGCCAACATCGTGGCCCTCGACGCGGTCCTCGAGACCCTCGGCTCGATCGACGCCGTGTGGCATCTCGGTGACGTCGTCGGCTACGGCCCGGCCCCCGACGCCGTGGTCGAGCGCCTCGCCTCGGTCGGCGCGATCGGCGTCCGCGGCAACCACGATGCGGCAGCCATCGGCGCCCTCGACCTCGACTGGTTCAACCCCGACGCGCGGGCCGCGATCTCGTGGACCGGCCGGACGATCTCCCCGACGACGATCGCCTGGCTGTCGAGCCAGCCGGTCGAGCGGACCGAAGCCGGCATCGCCCTCGTCCACGGCAGCTTCCGCGATCCGACATGGGAGTACATCACCCACGGTCCGGTCGCCCGCGCCAGCCTGGCGGTCCTGGCCGAGCGTGGCATCCGCCATGGCCTGTTCGGGCACACCCATCTGCCGTCCGTGTTCCGCGATGACGACGGTCGGATCGAGTCCATCCGACCGTCCGACGGCTCGAGGTTCGGTCTCGATGAGCGGGCCGCGCTCCTCAACCCCGGCAGCGTCGGCCAGCCCCGCGACGGTCGCCCGGAGGCGTCCTGCCTGGTCTTCGACAGCGACGCGGCGACGGCCACCTGGCACCGGGTCGGGTACGACATCGCCGCGGTCCAGGACGCGATGCGGGCGGCCCACCTGCCGGAGCGCCTGGTGCTCCGGCTGTCGTTCGGCCAGTAGCGAGGGCGGGCCGGTGGTAGCGTATCTCGACATGCTGGACCGGGCGGAGCCTCCCGGGAGGGAGGCGACGATCACGATCGCCGCCCTGAGATCCGAGTCCGTCGCCGGCCGTCGGTGGGACCGACTCCACGGCGACCAGCCCGCCCGTCGGCGGAGGACCGCGCTCGTCGATCGCGAGCCCACGGTCGACGCCGACATCCCGGATCGGCGAGAGCACTGATCGATCTGGACGTCGCTCGCCCCGCGCGGCGGCGTCCGGACCTTGGAGGGAGATGATCGGAGGTCGGCGGCCCGTCAAGGGCCGCAAGCTCGCGGACCGTCGGGTCCGGGTCGAGCGTCCGCACTCCCCGTATTTCCGGTACACGGGCCCGAACCAGCTCGTGGCGAAGGCGGCCGCCAGCCGCCCGACCACGCCCGTCGGGCGCGGCATCGCCCGGCTGAAGAGCCTCGCGATCGGCCGGCCCCTCGCGTCCGAGGACGAGATCTTCGAGCGTCTGCCGAAGAAGAAGGCGCTGGCGATCTTCAGCTCCGACGCGATCAGCTCGTCGGCCTACGCGACCGAGGAGATCCTGCGAGTGCTCGTCGTCGCCGGGGCGGCGGCGTTCCTGGTCTCGGTCGAGGTCTCGATGGCGATCGCCCTGATGCTTGCGGTGGTCGCGTTCTCGTATCGCCAGGTCTGCTTCGCCTATCCGTCCGGCGGCGGCGCGTACGTCGTGGCCAAACAGAACCTTGCCCCGATCTTCGGGCTCATCGCGGCCGCGGCGCTGCTGATCGACTACGTGATGACCGTCGCGGTCTCCACCGCGAGCGCGATCGCCCAGCTCGTCTCGATCGTCCCGGGTCTCTATCCCGTCGGCGTCGAGGTCGGGGTGACCGTCATCACCCTCATCACGATCGCCAACCTCCGGGGGCTCCGCGAGTCCGGCAACATCTTCGCCATCCCGACGTACGTCTTCGCCGGCGGCGCCCTCCTGATCGTCTTCCTCGGGATGATCACCATCCTGAATGGGACCGCCGCGCCGCTGTCGCCTCAGCCGGAGGCGATCCCGCTGCCGTCGCCTGGCGAGGCGATCACGCTCTTCCTGCTCCTTCGGGCGTTCGCCGGTGGCTCGGTCGCCCTGACCGGGATCGAGGCGATCGCCAACGGGGTCCCGGCCTTCAAGCGCCCGGAGCCGAAGAACGCGGCCGCGACCCTGGTGATCATGGCCGTCCTGCTGGCCGTGATCTTCATCGGCATCACCGCCGTCGCCGACGCGTACGAGATCGTGCCCTCGGTCGACGGCTCCGGCGGCCCGACGGTCATCGCCCTCGTCGCTTCGACGATCCTGGGGCACGATTCACCGCTCTACTACGTCTTCCAGATCTCCACCGCCCTGATCCTGTTCCTCGCCGCGAACACCTCGTTCAACGCGTTCCCGAGGCTCGCCGCGATCCTCGCCCAGGACGACTACTTCCCCCGCCAGTTCGGGTTCCGCGGCGATCGGCTGGCCTACTCCTGGGGGATCGTCCTGCTGGCCGGGATCGCCGCCGGCCTGCTCATCGTCTTCCACGGCGACACGCATGCCCTGATCCCGCTCTACTCGGTCGGCGTGTTCGTCTGCTTCACTCTGTCCCAGACCGGCATGGTCAAGCACTGGTTCAGCGAGCGATCGCCGGGCTGGGCCTGGCGGGCCGGGCTCAACGCCGTGGGCGGCGTCCTGACCTTCATCGTCCTGCTCGTCGTCGTGAGCGTGAAGTTCGTCGACGGGGCCTGGCTCGTGGTGATCCTTATCCCGGTCCTCGTCGGGATCATGCTGTTCATCCAACGCCAGTACCACGCCTCGGCCGGCCAGCTCGCCGTCCGCGACGACTTCGTGGCCCCGCCGCCCCACCGCGAGGAGCGGGTCGTCGTGCCGGTCCCGGGCATCAACCGGGCGGTCGTCCAGGCGGTCAACGTCGGACGATCGATCGCCCCCGACGTCCGGGCGGTCTTCATCTCCGACGACCCGGACGAGGCGGCTGCGGTCCGGGCCCGCTGGGAACGCCAGATGCCGGGCGTCCCGCTCGTCGTCGTCGAGTCGCCCTACCGGGCCCTGGCCGGCCCGTTCCTCGCCTATCTCGACGTGCTCGCCGCATCCTGGCCGCCGGACAAGCCCGAGCCGGTGACCTTCGTCGTGATCCCGGAGTACGTCGCCCGCCACTGGTGGGAGCGGCTCCTGTATAACCAGTCTGCGAAGCGCCTGCGGACGCTCCTGCTCGGGCGGCCGTACACCGTCATCGTCAACGTCCCGTACCGGCGCGAGGAGCCGACCGCCTTCGACCCGGCGCTCGGGAGCGCCGCGGCCGGGGCGGGCGGCCATCCGGCCGTCGAGCCTGCCGCTCCCCCGGAGCCCGAGGGCGACGAGGCCTGACCCGTGGAGCATCCGGGCCGGGCCGACCATCGAGCGCGGCGGTGGTATCGTGACCGCCGCGCAGCCCCTGCCTGACCCGACCGACCGCGCGGCGTACCGCCCGCTTGACGAGGAACGGAGTCCCGTCCGTCCGTGCCCGACCACAAAGAACCGGCCTTCCGGCGTGCCGTCCTGGCCCTGTCCGGCGGGCCGAGTGATACCCGGATCGTGCGCCTGGCCGCCGAAGCCGCACGGACCCACAAGGCGGAGCTCGTGGGGGTCCATGTCGTCGAGATCGATTGGACGCTGCCACTCGACGCCGATATCGCCGGCGGCTCCGAGGACGCCCAGCGGGTCCTCGATGTGGCCGAGACCGCGGCCGAGACGGCCGGCGTCCGCATCGACCCGGTCCTGCTCCAGGCCCGCGACGTCGGAGCGGCGCTCGTCGACGAGGCCGCCGAGCGGGACGCTGATGTCCTGGTGCTCGGCCTCGCCTACAAACGCAGGTTCGGCGGCGACTTCGCGATCGGCCGGACGATCCCCTACGTCTTGAAAAACGCCCCGTGCGCCGTCTGGGTCGTACGGGAACCCATCCCCGAGGAGAACGCATGAAGGTCGTCATCGTCGGCTGCGGCCGGGTCGGTGCGGTCCTGGCCGCCGGCTACGACGCCGCCGGCCACGAGGTCATCATCATCGACACCCTGACGAGCGCCTTCGACCGCCTGCCGGAGACGTTCCGGGGCAGCGCGATCCGGGGCGACGGCACCGATGAGGATGTCCTCATCCGAGCCGGCGCGACCGACGCCGACGTCTTCCTCGCCCTGACCGAGGGCGACAACCGCAATGTCATGGCCGGTCAGCTGGCGACCGAGGCGCTGGGTGCCCGACAGGTCGTCGCGAAGATCAACGACCCGGTCCGGGCCGAGGCGTACGCGGCCCTCGGGATCGCGACCCTGTGCCGGACGAACCTCATGGTCGACGCGGTCCGCGCCTACACCGGGATGGCACGCGCGCAGGTGCCGGGCGTCATCGAGCCGACCGGCAGCCATCACGACGATGATGAGAGCGCGCACGAACCCCTCGCGACCGGCGCGTCCACGACCGCGACGATGCCGGCGGCCACCGCCGCCGGCCGGGAGGGCTGAGCGATGTTCGTGCTCGTCGTGGGTGGCGGCAAGGTCGGCTACTACCTCGCCAAGGAGCTCGTCGAGGCCGGTCACGAGGTCGTCCTGATGGAGAAGGACCGCCATCGGGCCGACCAGATCGCCGACGAGATCGGCTCCATCGTCATCGCTCATGACGGCTGCGAGGGCTCGTATCTCAAGGAGGCCGGGGCCACTCGAGCGGACATCGTCGCCGCGGTCACCGGCGATGACGAGGACAACCTCGTCATCTGCCAGATGGCGAAGCATCACTTCGACGTGCCGCGGACCATCGCCCGGGTCAACAACCCGAAGAACGAGGTCCTCTTCCGGCACCTCGGCGTCGACGAGATCATCAGCCCGACCCGGATGATCCTCGGGTCGATCGAGCAGGACATCCCGGTCCCCGAGCTGCTCCATCTGGCGAACCTCGGGGGCGGCGAGCTCGAGATCATCGAGGCCCACCTCCAGGACGGCTCGCCCGCGATCGGCCGCGCTCCGCGCGACCTCGCGATCCCGGAAGGCTGCTCGCTGTTCGCCGTCGTCCGTGACGGCATCCCGACGCCGCTCCGCCCGGAGACGGTCCTGCGCGAGGGCGACAAGGTCATCGCGATCGGCCGGACCGAGTGCGAGGCGCTGCTCCACGAGCAGCTGATCGGCGAGCCCGATGCCGTCGGAGCCCTCGACGCAGGCTGATCCGCCCGTCCCCGCCGGAGGCGCTCCGGCGATCGAGGACGGGCCGCCGGCCGAGCTGTTCGTCGACCCGGCGCGGCCACGCGGCGACCTGCCGCCACCTCGACCGGTCACGCCGCGCGGGGCGCTCGTCCGCTCGCTGCTCGTCCCGGGCTGGGGGCTTGTCGCCGCCGGCGACCGACGCGGCATCCTCGTCACGCCGGTGGCGGTCCTCGGGCTTGTCGGGCTCCTGGCGCTGGGGCCGACGTACGCCGGCGGGACGGCCGTCTCGGTCGTCTTCCTCGGCGGTGCCGTGCTGTCCGTCTTCTGGGCCGTCCAGGCCCTCGCCGCGTGGCGGCGCGCGGCCCGTCGCCGCGAGCGCGCCGGTCTGCCGGCCGACGATCGGGGGGCCTGGGCGATCCTCGTCGTCGCGCCCTTCGTCGTCATCATCGCGACCGGGTTCTGGGTCGTCGCCGGTGATGGGGCGAGCCCGGCCAGCCGCTCCGCTGCCTACGCCGCCGCGTGGTGGGAGTCCCGCGAGACGGCCGGATCGGATGACTTCGTCGAGCCGATCCCGCCCGCCGAGCTGGCTGCCGCGTGGGCCCGCCAGGACGCCGCACTTCAGACGCTCCTCGCCACCGCCTCCGCGCAGGCCGGCCCGGCCGGCGGGATCGATCCATCCCGCCCGTGGGACAGCATCCGCTTCACCGAGGTCCCGGCCGGCTCCGACCCGGAGCATCGGACCGTGACGATGACCCTCGTGAAGCGCGTGGTCGTCCAGGACACCGCGCTCGGGTTCCTGCCCGCGACCGCGACGCAGCTCGTCCCGGTCGCGGACATCGGCCGGATCGACCTCCGGCTGATCGGGTCACCGCCGCCGCTGGCGGGGCTGCCGGCCGTCCATGTCTGGCTGATCGAGCGGGTGGACGCGCTCGGCGAGACGATCGGACCCTGACCGTCGCGCTGTCGGCGGAGCGGCGCTGGTACGGATCAAGAAAACGCAACAGGATGGAGTCTTGACAACGCCATTGTCAGGGTTCTAGGCTACCGATATGTCCGGCGAAGGGCGCCGGATGCTCACACAGGCCTGAACCTATGGCGTTCCGCCGACCCACCCGAGACCCCAGCCGACCGGTCTACGTCATCAGCGTCGCCGCCGGCATCGTCCGCGTCCATCCCCGGACACTCCGGATCTACGAGGACGAGGGGCTGGTCTGCCCGGCGCGGACGCCGACGAACATCCGCCTCTACTCCGAGAACGACATCCGGCGGGTCCTCTGGATCCGCCACCTGACCCAGGAACGCGGCGTCAACCTGGCGGGCATCCGGCTCCTGTTCGAGCTGGAGGAGCGCCTGGGGACCCGGGTCCTGGAAGCCCTGTACGCCGAGGGCATGGGCGAGTCGCTCGACGAGCCCGAGCCGGAGGATGATCCCAGCCCGGCCGCAGCCACGGCCTGACCATCGACTTCGACCCCGAATCACGTCGGACGGGCGGACGCCCGACCGACCCATCCGGCCGGCAGCACCGGCCATCCACCCGCAGGAGAACCCGAATGGCCCGACGATCGTCCAAGAAGGGCGAGACCCAGCGGACCGACACGACCCGCGAGCTGCCGCTCGTGGCGCTCCGGGAGACCGTGATCTTCCCGGAGATGATCGTGCCGCTCCAGGTCGGCCGAGAGAAGAGCGTCAACGCGCTCAACGCGGCCGTCGCCGAGGGCGGGCCGATCGCCCTCGTCACCCAGCGCCAGGCGGAGCAGGAAGACATCTCCGATCCGTCCGAGCTCTACCCCGTCGGCACCCTGGCCAAGATCGCCCAGGTCGTGCAGCTCCAGGACGGGACCGTCCGCGCGATCGTCCAGGGCCAGCGTCGTCTCCATGTCCGCGGCTTCGCCCAGACCACGCCGTATCTGCGCGCGGTGGTCGAGGAAGTCGTCGAGACGGGTGAGGTCGGCGTCGAGGTCCAGGCGCTGATGCGGACCGTCCAGGGCCAGATCGAGCAGTACGTCGCGAACGGCGCGCCGGTCCCGCCCGAGGCGGCCGTCGCGGCCCGCAACATCACCGAGCCGGGACTGCTGGCCGACATGGTCGCATACAGCCCCGACATGACGACCGAGCAGCGCCAGGAGCTGCTCGAGACGATCGATGTCACCGACCGGCTGCGGCTGGTCCGGGACTTCCTCGCCCGGCAGGTCGAGATCCTCGAGCTCAAGGGGAAGATCCAGAGCGAGGTCAAGTCCGAGATGGACAAGACCCAGCGGGAGTACATCCTCCGCGAGCAGCTCAAGGCGATCCAGCGCGAGCTCGGGGAGGACGATCCCCAGCAGGCCGATATCAACGAGCTCCGCGAGAAGGTCGAGGCCGCCGGCATGCCGGAGGAGGTCAAGGCCCGGGCACTCAAGGAGGTCGACCGGATGAGTCGGATCCCGTCCGCCTCGCCCGAGGTCGGCGTGATCCGGACCTACGTGGACTGGCTCGTCGGGCTGCCCTGGAACGTCTCGACAGATGACCAGCTCGACATCAAGCGGGCCGCCGAGATCCTCGATGAGGACCACTACGGCCTGGAGAAGATCAAGGAGCGGATCCTCGAGTACCTCGCCGTCCGCACCCTGGCGGACACGATCCGCAGCCCGATCCTCGCCCTGATCGGACCGCCCGGCGTCGGCAAGACGTCGCTCGGCAAGAGCGTCGCCCGGGCGATGGGCCGCAAGTTCGTCCGGATGAGCCTTGGCGGGATCCACGACGAGGCGGAGATCCGCGGCCACCGCCGGACCTACATCGGCGCACTGCCCGGTCGGATCATCCAGAGCGTCAAGACGGCCGGCTCGAACAACCCGGTCTTCATGCTCGACGAGATCGACAAGATCGGGATGGACTTCCGGGGCGACCCCTCGTCGGCCCTGCTGGAGGTCCTCGATCCCGAGCAGAACAACACCTTCCAGGACAACTACCTCGAGGTGCCGTTCGACCTGTCCAAGGTGCTGTTCATCGCGACCGGCAACCTCATGGACCCGATCCCGGCCGCGCTCCGCGATCGGATGGAGATCGTCCAGCTGCCGGGCTACACCCAGCAGGAGAAGATCGAGATCGGCAAGCGGTTCCTCGTCCCCAAGCAGATGGAGAACCACGGCCTCAAGCCGAAGAACATCGAGATCACCGACGAGGCGATGACCGAGCTTGTCCAGGCCTACACGAAGGAGGCCGGGGTCCGGAACCTCGAGCGTGAGCTCGCGAACATCATGCGCAAGGTCGCCCGCTCGGTCGCCGAGGGGCGGAAGCGCAAGACGATCGTCGATCGCAAGAAGCTCGTCGAGTTCCTCGGGCCGCCCCGCTGGGAGTACGGCGAGCTCGAATCCGAGGACCAGACCGGCGCCGCGACCGGCCTCGTCGTGACCGAGGTCGGCGGTGACATCGTCGCCGTCGAGGTGACCCGGATGGAGGGCAAGGAGGACTTCATCCTCACCGGCCAGCTGGGCGAGGTCATGCGCGAGTCGGCTCGGGCGGGGCTGTCGTGGATCCGGGCGCATGCCTCGGAGCTCGGCATCCCACGCGAGACGTTCGAGAAGAACACCCTCCACATCCACGTGCCGGCGGGCGCGATCCCGAAGGACGGCCCATCGGCCGGCGTCACGATGGCGACGGCGATGGTGTCGGCGATGACCGGCATCCCCGTCCGCAAGGACGTCGCGATGACCGGCGAGATCACCCTCCGCGGGCGGGTCCTGCCCATCGGCGGCTTGAAGAGCAAGATCCTCGCCGCGCACCTCTCGGGCGCACGGGTCGTGATCCTGCCCCGCAAGAACGAGAAGGACCTTCGGGACGTCCCGGACGAGATCCGCAAGGAGATGAAGCTCGTCCTGGTCGACTCGATGGACCAGGTGCTCGAGGCGGCCCTTCGGCGCAAGCCGAAGGCGCTCGCCGCGGCGCCGACGAAGGTCGTCGAGGGTCAGGACGAGACCAAGTCCGAGCCGACCCCGCGGGTCCGTCGGTCGGGCTTCCCGCCGACCGAGCAGCCCCCGGTCGTCGTCATGCCGCAGGGTTCGCTCCCGGCTGACGCGATCGCCATCCCGGTGCCGCACGGGCGGCGCCGCTGATCGGCCGAGCTTAGGTGACGGGCCACCGGACCAGGCGCCCGCGGCCGGCGACGGCCGGGGCGTCGGTCCGCGCCCGGAGGACCTGACCCGTGGAATTCCAGGACTACTACGCGACCCTCGGCGTCCCCCGGACGGCGAGCCCCGCCGAGATCAAGAAGGCCTTCCGCAAGCACGCCCGGGAGAACCACCCCGACACGCACCCCGGCGACGCGGCCGCGGAGCGGCGGTTCAAGGCCGCCAACGAGGCCAACGAGGTCCTGTCCGACCCGAAGAAGCGCGAGCTCTACGACACCCTCGGCAAGGACTGGGAGGCCTACGCCAGAGCCGGCGCCAAGCCCGGGGCCGGCGGCACGGCCGGCACCGATCCGTTCGGCCCTGGCGGGCCGTTCGCCGGGTTCGGCGGCGGGGCGGCTGGATCGGGGCGCGTCCGCTATGAGTTCCACACGAGTGCTGACGCGGGTGGCTTCAGCGACTTCTTCAACGCCTTCTTCGGCGGCGGTGACGCGTCCGGCGGTCGCCGCAGCAGCCGGACCCAGGCCTCCGGCGGCGGTCCGACGTTCGACGAGATCCTCGCCGGGATGGGCATCGAGGGCGACGGCCGGACGACCCGCGGGCGGCCCGAAGCCGCGCTCCCGACCTACGAGGCCGAGGCCGAGGTGACGCTCGAGGAGGCCTTCCACGGGACGGCCCGACGGGTCGAGGTCGACGGTCGTCGCCTCGAGGTGACGATCCCGAAGGGCGTCTCGACCGGCAGCCGGGTCAAGCTGACCGGCAAGGGGCCCGGGGGGGCGGACCTCGTCGTCGTCGTCCGGGTGGCGCCGCATCCGGTCTTCACTCGCCACGGCCGCGACCTCGAGCGGGAGCTTCCGCTGACCCTCGAGGAGGCCCTCCTCGGCGCGAAGGTCCACGTCGGGACACTGAAGGGCCAGGTCCTGCTGACGATCGCGCCCGGGACCCAGAGCGGCAAGCGCATCCGGCTGGCCGGCCAGGGGATGCCGGCCCTCCGCGGCGACGGCCGCGGCGATCTCTACGCCCGCGCCCGGGTCGTCCTGCCGACCGACCTGTCGGACGAGGCGGAGGCCGCGGCGCGCACCTTCCTCGACCTTGTCCACCAGCCCGATCCACGCCAGCCGGACGCCACCGCGTCCCAAACCCGCACGAGATCTGCCCGATGAACCTCGATCGATTCACCCAAAAGGCCCAGGAGGCCGTCCTCGCAGCCCAGCAGCTCGCCGAGCGGCTGGAAAGCCCCGTCCTCGACGCCGAGCATCTCCTCGCCGCGCTCCTCGAGCCCGACGATGGCGTGCCCGCCGAGACGCTCCGCCGGATCGGCGTCGACCTGCCGACGATCCGCGGCGAGCTGGCGGCCGCCCTGGCCCGGCGGCCCCGGATCAGCGGCGGCTCGCTGTCGCTCGATCCGCGCGCCAAGAGGGTCGTCGACCGCGCCGGCGAGGAAGCCCGCCGCCTCAACGACGAATACGTCAGCACCGAGCACCTGCTCCTCGGGACGATCGACGTCGGCGGCGAGGCGACGGCCCTGCTCGAGCGCCACGGTGCCGGCCGCGAGGCGGTCCTGGCGGCACTCGCCTCCGTCCGGGGCGGCCAGCGGGTCACCTCGCCGAACCCCGAAGGCACGTACCAGTCGCTCGAGAAGTACGGCCGCGACCTGACCGCGGACGCCCGCGCCGGCAGCCTCGACCCGGTCATCGGCCGTGACGAGGAGATCCGGCGGGTGATCCAGGTGCTGTCGCGCCGGACGAAGAACAACCCCGTCCTGATCGGCGAGCCGGGCGTCGGCAAGACCGCGATCGTCGAGGGTCTCGCCCAGCGGATCGTCCGGGGCGACGTGCCGGAGGGGCTGAAGGACAAGCGCGTCGTGTCGCTCGACCTCGGCGCGCTCATCGCCGGGGCGAAGTTCCGGGGTGAGTTCGAGGAGCGCCTCAAGGCCGTCCTGAAGGAGATCAAGGACAGCGACGGCGCGATCGTGCTGTTCATCGACGAGCTCCACACCGTCGTCGGCGCCGGTGCCGCCGAAGGCGCCATGGACGCCTCGAACCTGCTCAAGCCGATGCTCGCCCGGGGCGAGCTCCACACGATCGGCGCGACGACGCTCGACGAGTACCGCAAGCACATCGAGAAGGACGCTGCGCTGGAGCGGCGCTTCCAGCCCGTCCTCGTCGACCAGCCGTCGGTCGAGGACACGATCTCGATCCTGCGCGGGCTCCGGGAGCGCTACGAGGTCCACCACGGCGTCCGGATCACCGACTCGGCGCTCGTCGCCGCCGCGACCCTATCGAACCGCTACATCACCGAGCGCTTCCTGCCCGACAAGGCGATCGACCTGGTCGATGAGGCCGCCAGCCGCCTCCGGATGGAGATCGACTCGATGCCGATCGAGCTCGACGAGCTCGAGCGACGCCGGGTCCAGCTCGAGATCGAGCGCGAGGCCCTCCGCAAGGAGAAGGACGACGCCTCCAAGGCGCGCCTCGAGGCCCTCGAGAAGGAGCTTGCCGACCTCGAGGAGGAGGCCGGCGGGATGCGCCAGCGCTGGACCGCCGAGAAGGACGCGATCGCGGCGATCCGGCAGACGAAGTCGGACCTCGAATCGCTCCAGGTCCGGATCGAGCAGGCCGAGCGCGAGGCGGATTACGAGACGGCGGCCCAGCTGAAGTACGGCCAGCTGCCGGAGCTGCAGGGCCGGCTCCGGGAGGAGGAGGCGGCCCTCGCCGCGCT
The DNA here is from genome assembly GCA_963729175.1 of uncultured Chloroflexia bacterium. Taxonomy (GTDB): domain Bacteria; phylum Chloroflexota; class Limnocylindria; order Limnocylindrales; family CSP1-4; genus CAVSMY01. Next base: position 66,527 of record CAVSMY010000019.1, read on the forward strand.
CCAGGGTCCCGGCCGGCTTCTGAAGGAGGAGGTCGACGCCGACGACATCGCCGAGATCGTCGCGGCCTGGACCGGCGTGCCGGTGACGAAGCTGCTGGAGGGCGAGACGGCCAAGCTCGTCCACATGGAGGATCGCCTCCACGAGCGGGTGATCGGCCAGCACGAGGCGATCGAGGCCGTGTCCGACGCCGTCCGACGCGCCCGCGCCGGGCTGAAGGACCCGCGTCGACCGATCGGCTCGTTCCTGTTCCTCGGTCCGACCGGCGTCGGCAAGACCGAGACCGCCCGGGCGCTCGCGGAGTTCCTGTTCGACGACGAGCACGCCCTGACCCGGATCGACATGAGCGAGTACATGGAGAGGTTCTCCGTGTCCCGGCTCGTCGGTGCGCCGCCCGGCTACGTCGGCTACGAGGAAGGCGGCCAGCTGACCGAGGCGGTCCGGCGGCGGCCGTACCAGGTGATCCTGCTCGACGAGATCGAGAAAGCCCACCAGGACGTCTTCAACATCCTGCTCCAGGTCCTGGACGATGGTCGCCTGACCGACAGCCAGGGCCGGACGGTCGACTTCCGGAACACCGTGATCATCATGACCAGCAACGTCGGCTCGCAGGCGATCGCCGCGGTCGCCGGTCGCGGCGAGGGCGGCGACGAGGCCTACGAGGCGATGAAGCGCCAGGTCACCGACGCGCTCCGGCTGCAGTTCCGGCCGGAGTTCCTCAACCGGATCGACGAGGTCATCGTCTTCCGACCGCTGACCGAGGCGGACCTCGCGGCGATCGTCGACCTGCTGCTGGCGGACCTCTCGACGCGCCTCGCCGACCACGACCTGATCCTCGAGCTGACGCCGGCCGCCAAGGCCCTGATCCTGCGCGAGGGGACCGACACCGCGTATGGCGCCCGGCCGCTGAAGCGGACGATCCAGCGACTCGTCGAGAACCCCTTCGCGCGGGCCCTCGTGTCCGGGCAGTTCCTGCCCGGCGCGCGCGTCGCGGCCGACGCCGACCCGGTCAGCGGGACGCTCGTCTTCTCGTCCGACGGGGCGACGGTCGTCGCCGAGGCTGGCGCCCGGCGCGATGCCCGGGCCCGGGACGTCGACGCTGCCGAGGAGCGAGCGGAGCCCGTCGCGACCGGCGCGACCCGCCGCCGGCGAGGCACCCCGCTCGACCTGCCACCGATCGACGACGGCGGGGACGATCCGGGCGGCGGCCTGCTGAACTGATCCGGGTCCGGTCGCTGATCGATCGGCATCGCTGATGCGCCACGCGGACGCGGTCGCGCGCCTCCGGCGTCCCTGGCCGGAGGCGTTCCCCGCGCCGCCCGAGGCCCTGATCCCCGTCATCGTCCCGACGGGGACGCGGCGGGAGTTCCCCGAGTCGGACGGCACGCCACCGCGACCGGCGGCGGTCCTCGTCCTCGTCCTGCCCGATGCGGATGGCGAGGCTCGGGTCGTGCTGACCGAGCGGGTCGATCGCGGCGGCCACCATTCCGGCGAGGTCTCGTTCCCGGGTGGCTCGGCCGAGTCGCAGGATCCGGACGCCGAGGCGACCGCGATCCGCGAGGCGGTCGAGGAGGTCGGGCTCGATCCGGTGGCGATCGGGCTGACGGTCGTCGGCCGACTCGAGTCCTTCACGATCCCGGTCAGCGCGTTCCTCGTGACTCCCGTCGTCGCCGTGGCCGAGCGCGGCCAGCCGTGGCGGCTCCAGACGACCGAGGTCGCCCGGCTGGTCGAGGCACCGGTCGGCGCCTTCCTGCCTGGCGCCCCGATCGTCATCGTCGAGGAGCTCATCCGCGAGTGGCCGCTCCGCTACGGCGCGTACCCGGTCGACGACCTGCTCGTCTGGGGCGCGACGGCCCGCATCCTGGGTCAGCTGGGGGCAATGCTCGCGACGGACTGACCCTTCGGGTCGCGCGGCGACGGGCTAGAGCGGCTCGCCCTCGGAGACGTCGTAGCCGGGCGCCGGGCGGGACGGGTCCTCGTGAAGCTCCCCATCGGCCCTGAGTGCGGGATCGTGGACGGCCTCGTCCGAGACGCTGACGGCGTGGCCGACGAGGAGCGGGATCGGCGCGGCGAACTCGACGACGATCGCTCGCATCTCGGCGTAGTCGGTCCAGGCGGAGTGGTCGACATCGGGTGGCCACAGGACGGCCTCGCCGGCGGCGATCCGGGCCTGGTCCTCGCCGACCGAGACATAGCCGCCGCCCTCGATGACGATGAACCACGTCGCGTTCGGGTTCGAGTGGGGCTCGATCCGCGCGCCGCGGGCGAACGCCAGCTCGGCGATCACCCCCCGCGCGTCGGCGTGGATCGCCGTCCCTGACAGACCCGTGGTCCCGGGCGGGCCCTGCGGCCGGCGATGGCCGACCCCGAACCGGACGACCTCGAGGGGCATCAGGCGGGTCTCGGGATCAGCGCCGGCGGCGGCGCTTCTGGCGCGTCTGGCGAGCCGGCCGGGCCGGCTTGGCCTTGATCGTCGCCTCGGGCTTGCTGAACCGGCGCCGGTCGAAGTAGCGCTGCTTCGCGAGCTGGCGTTCGTAGGCCTCGAGGGCCGGTGGGAACCGCAGGAACCGGATCCAGACGAAGACCGAGACGCCGACGATCTCGCCGCCGATGACGAACAGGAAGTCGAACACGAACAGCGAGCAGATGATCAGCCACGAGAACAGGATGATCCCGGTCCACAGCAGCCACTCGTACAGCTCGAGGTATGGCGGGTGGTGCCGCAGCTGGCGAGTCCGGATGGCGTACATGATCACGAGCGCCGCCAGGAGCAGGATCGACGAGATCCAGGTCGGGTGGAACAGGTCGTGGAAGTTGTGGGAGTTGAACGAGAGGAACAGGTACTCCCAGGGCGGCAGTGTCACGACGCGACGGACCTCACGCGGGGACCCGGAAACGGCCCGGGGTCGCCGGAGTATGCCATGGTCGGGCGGTATACTCGCCTTCCTGCGCGCGGGCCACGACGGCGTTCGGCGGCCCGCGCGACCCCATGACCTGCCACAAGGGGAGGAGGCCCGGTGCGAGCCCTGCTGTCGGTAGCAGACCGGGACGGCATCGGTGGCTTCGCTCGGGGTCTGGTCGAGTTCGGGGTCGACGTCTACGCGACCGACGGCACCCGCGAGTTCCTCGCCTCACAGGGCATCGAGGTCGGCGCGGTCAGTGACCTGACGAACGTCCCGAGCCTCGTCGGCGGGCAGGTCAAGACGTTCCACCCGGCCGTCTACGCCGGGATCCTCGCCCGCCGGGACCGGCCGGAGCAGCTGACCCAGCTGGCCGAGCATGGCATCGGGACGATCGACATGGTCGTCGTCAACGTCACGCCGTTCGCGCCGGAGGTCGGCGCCCGGCTCGTCGGGATCGACGAGGCGATCGAGATGATCGACGTCGGCGGAGCGGCGCTCCTCGGAGCGGCAGCGCGGAACGCCGCAGGGGTCACCGCGATCGCTGATCCAGCGCACTACGACGAGGTCCTGGCCGAGCTCCAGGAGCAGGGCCACGTGACGGTCGAGACGCGGGCGCGTCTGGCGGCCGAGGCCTTCGGGATCGTCGCCGCGTACCACGCCGAGATCGCCGCCTACCTGAACCAGATCTCGGGCAACATCTTCCCGCGCCGCCTGGCGATGGTCCTCGAGCGGGTCTCGGACCTCCGCTCGGGCGAGAACCCCCACCAGCGCGCGGCCTTCTACCGCGAGACGACCCATCGCAGCGCGACCCTCGCGGACGCCGCCCAGCTGGGCGGGTCGGCGCCGTCGTTCAACGACCTCCTCGACCTCGACGCCGCGTACCGGATGGCCCAGGACTTCACCGCGCCATCGGTCGCGATCGTCAAGCACACCGACCCGGTCGGGCTCGGCTCGGCCGACGACATCGTGGAGGCCTACCAGAAAGCCCTCGACACAGAGCCGGTCGCGGCATTCGGCGGCATCGTCGGGCTGAACCGCCGGGTCGACGAGCGGCTGGCGCACGAGATCCTGGCGAACAGCTATGAAGCGATCGTCGCGCCCGGCTTCGACGACGATGCGGCGGAGCTGCTGCGCAGCGAACGCCCGAACCTCGAGCTCCTGGCCGTCCCACCGGACCCGACGACCGGGATGCGCGACTACGGCATCGCGAACCTCGACTTCAAACGTGTGGCCGGCGGCCTGCTGGTCGAGCAGCTCGACGACCTGGCCCTGGACAAGGGCCAGCTCCAGGTCGTGACGAAGCGCCGGCCGACGCTCGAGGAGCTGACCGACCTGCTCTTCGCCTGGCGCACGGTCCGGCACGTCCGGAGCAACGCGATCATCCTCGCCCGCAAGGGCGCGACGGTCGGCATCGGGGCGGCCCAGGCGAGCCGCCAGACGTCGGTCGAGATCGCGCTCCGCAAGGCCGGCGACCGGAGCAAGCTGGCCGTCATGGCCGCGGACGCCTACTTCCCGTTCCCCGATGTCATCTCGATGGCCGCCCTCGGCGGGGTCACCGCGGTGATCCAGCCCGGCGGCTCGATCCGCGACGAGATGGCGATCGAGGTCGCGGATCGCCACCACCTGGCGATGGTCTTCACCGGCCGCCGCCACTTCCGCCACTGATGCGTGACGCTGATCAGGTGCATCCGCGGCGTTGGCCGCTCCGCGCGCTCACTCACGCACGCGAAGGTGCGCTCGTTCGCGTGCTCGCGGCCGCCTTGCGTCCACACCCGCTGAGCGTCACGCGGGCGCCGCTGATGGAGCAGCTGCTCGCGCTCGAGATGATCCGGGTGACGGAGGCCGCCGCGATCGCCTCGGCCCGGTTCATGGGTCGCGGCGACAACGACGGCGCGGACCGCGCCGCGACCGAGGCGATGCGCTCGACGATGGACGAGATCGAGTTCGCCGGGACGATCGTGATCGGCGAAGGCGAGCGCGACAAGGCGCCGATGCTGTACATCGGCGAGCGGGTCGGGCGGGGCGGCCCCGACCAGCCCGAGGTCGACATCGCGGTCGATCCCCTCGAGGGCACGAACCTCGTGGCGACCGGCCAGGCGAACGCGGTGACCGTCCTTGCGGCATCCGAGCGCGGCGGGCTGCTCCATGCCCCCGACACGTACATGGAGAAGCTGATGGTCGGGCCGGTCGTCGCCGGCTCGGTCGACATCCGGCTCAACGCCGTCGAGAACGTCCACCGGATCGCGGAGGCCCTCCGGCGCCGGGTCCAGGACATCACCGTCGTGATCCTCGAGCGGCCGCGCCACGCGACCCTGATCGATGAGGTCCGCTCGACCGGCGCCCGCATCAAGCTGATCAGCGATGGCGACCTTTCGGCAGCGATCAGCTGCGCGGTCCAGGGCACCGGCGTCCATGCCGTGATGGGCATCGGCGGCGCCCCGGAGGGCGTGCTCTCGGCGACCGCGCTCCGCTGCCTGGGCGGCGAGATGCAGGCCCGCTTCCGATTCCGCAACGACGAGGAGCGTGAGCGTGCCCGACGGATGGGGGCGCCCGCGGACGAGGATCACGTCTTCACGACCGAGGAGCTCGCGTCGGGCGACAACCTGGTCTTCGCCGCGACCGGCGTCACGAGCGGGGACCTGCTCGACGGCGTCCGGTTCTTCGGCGGCGGGGCCCGCACCCACTCGCTCGTGATGGCCTATCAGACGAGCCAGGTCCGGTTCGTCGACACCGTCCACATGTTCGACCGGGCGAAGCCGCCGGCCGTCCGCCTCTAGACCCCCGGCGCTGCCAGGAGATCCCGTGACGACGATCGGCTACGCCGCGATGCTCGAGCAGTTCCACCCGACCGACCTGCTGGCGTGGTGCGAGTCGGCCGAGAAGGCCGGCTTCTCGGCCGGCTTCATGGTCAGCGAGCACTTCCACCCGTGGACCCCCGAGCAGGGCCAGAGCGCCTTCGCCTGGGCATTCCTGGGCGCCTTGGGGCTGCGGACGAGTCTGCGGTTCGGGACCGCCGTCACGTGCCCCGGCTTCCGCTATCACCCGGCCGTGATCGCCCACGCCGCGGCGACCCTCGGGGCGATGTATCCGGGCCGGTTCTGGCTCGGCCTCGGCGCCGGCGAAGCCCTCAACGAGCACGTGATCGGCGGCGTCTGGCCCGAGGTCGGGATCCGGAGCTCGATGATGTTCGAGGCCATCGAGGTCATCAACAAGCTCTTCAGCGGCCAGGTCGTCCGGCACAAGGGCCAGCACTTCACGCTCGAGAGCGCGAAGCTCTACACCCGCCCGCCCGACGGGATGAAGGTCCCCGTCTACGTCGCGACCGCCGGGCCGGTCAACGCGAAGAAGACCGGCAAGTACGCCGACGGGATGATCACCGTCGGGGCCGCCGATCAGAAGATCAAGATCCTGTGGGAGAAGTGCGACGAGGGCTGCGCCGAGTCCGGCAAGCCGCTCGGGACGCCGAAGCTCCTCCAGCTCCACGTCAGCTGGGCGAGGACCGACGAGGAGGCCGTCGAGCAGACGGTCCGCGAGTGGCCCAACGGGGGCATGCCGTTCCCCAAGCAGGACATCAAGAACCCGGAGGACTTCGCCGCGATGGCGAAGCTCGTCCGGTCCGGAGGACTTCACGAACCGGGTCCTCATGACCTCGGACCTGCGACGTCACATCGACCACATCCAGCACTACGTCGACATGGGCTTCGACGAGGTCCATCTCCACAACGTCGGCCGCAACCAGGCCGAGTTCATCGACGTGTTCGGACGGGAGGTCCTGCCGGAGCTGCGGCTGGCCGCGGGCTGAGCACGGCCGCGCGGTGAGCCCGGCGCGGCGTCCGGAATCGTGGCACCCTCCCGGATGATGGATCTCCGATCGTTCGTCACCCGCGGCCTCGGGGATTCGACGTATCTCATCGGCTCGGACGGCGAGGCGGTGATCGTCGACCCGCAGCGGGACGTCGCGCGGTTCCTCGACGCGGCCGATGAGCGGGGCTGGCGGATCGTGGCGATCCTCGAGACCCACGTCCACAACGACTACCTCTCGGGCGCCCTCGAGATCCGGTCGCGGACCGGCGCCCCCATCGCCGCCCCGGCCCGCGGTGGCTATACGTTCGACCATCGCCCCGTCGACGAGGGCGACGAGGTCGTCGCCGGCGGCCTTCGCTTCGTCGCCCGCGCCTCACCCGGCCATACCCCCGAGCACCTCTCGTGGGACGTGATCGGTGAGGGCGCCGAGCCCGAGGCGGTCCTGACCGGTGGCAGCCTGCTCGTTGGGAGCGTCGGCCGGACCGACCTGCTGGGACCCGCCCGGGCCGACGAGCTGACCGCCGCCCAGTTCCGCTCGATCCGCCGTCTCGCGGCCCTGCCGGACGACGTCCGGATCCTGCCGACGCACGGCGCCGGGAGCTTCTGCATGGCCGGGCCCGCCGTCCGCGACCGCGTCTCGACCGTCGGCCTCGAGCGGCACCGGAATCCGCTCCTCATGATCGACGACGAGGCGACGTTCGCCCGGACCCTCCGGGGCGGCCTCGGTGCCTGGCCGGCTTATTACGCCCACATGGCGCCGATCAACCGTGCCGGGCCCGATCCGCTCGACCTGGGCCGGCCGATCCCGCAGCTCGGTCCGGCCGAGGTCGAAGCCGTGCTGTCTGCCGGCGCGACGCTTGTCGACGGGCGGCCCAGGAACGACTTCGCCGCGGGTCACGTCCCGGGCTCGCTCAACGTCGAGCTCGACCCGTCCTTCGCCTCGTATGTCGGCTGGATCGTGCCGTTCGATGCGCCGCTCGTGCTGATCCTCCCCGAGCGGGACGGCGGTGCCGAGCAAGAGGCGACCGTCCAGCTGGCGCGGATCGGCTACGACGATCTCCGTGGCGTCCTCGCGGGCGGGGTCGACGCCTGGGCCTCGAGCGGTCGAGCCGTCCGGTCCTACCCGGTCGTCGACGCCGAGAGCGTCGTCGCGGCAGACGCGCGCGGGGAGGCCGGTGAGCTGCTCGACGTCCGCCAGCCGATCGAGTGGCGCGACGAGGGCTCGGTGGACGGCGCGCGACGGATCTTCGTCGCCGATCTCCCAGGCCGGCTGGCCGAGCTGCCCCGGGACCGCGAGATCACGGTCTTCTGCAAGGCCGGCAGCCGTGCGGCGATCGGCGCGAGCATCCTCGACGCGGCCGGGTTCGACGTCCGGCTCGTCGGTGACGGCGGCGCATCGGCCTGGATGCCCGCGACGGTCGGCGCCGCGACCTGACGCGGCGCTGGCGCGTCAGCGCCAGCGAGCCTCGGTCCCGATCCACGTCCCGACGACCCGGACGGCATCCGGTCCCTCGATCCGTCCTCGACGGTCCCGCGCGGATGCGACGGTCTCGTGCCAGCCGGGAGGGACGAGCCGCGGTGCAAGGTCCGCCAGCGGGGCGAGGACGAACAGCCGCTCTGCCGCGTCCGGGTGGGGCACGACGAGGAGCCGGCCGTCGGGCCGGGCCGCCGCCTGAGGGTCGATCGACAGGCCGGCGGGCGGTCGTTCGACGACGAGGTGGTGCCGACCGAAGACGAGCAGGTCGAGGTCGAGCTCCCGGGGACCCCAGCGACGGCCGCTGCGCCGGCCGAACGCTCGCTCGAGACCCTTGAGCGCGACGAGCAAGGCCACCGCACCGGTCGCCGGGTCAGGGCCGGCCGGGACATCGACCGCCACCACGGCGTTGCGGAACTCCGGCTGGTCGGTCAGCCCGACCGGTTCCGTGGCGTATAGGCTCGACACGCCCCGGAGTCGGACGCCGGGGAGCGCCCGGATCGCCGCGACCGCAGCGCGGAGCGTCTCCTCGGGCTCGCCGACATTCGCACCCAGCCCGAGATACGCCCGGACGCTGCGGCGGGGTCGGGTCATCGCTCTCGTAGACTCGCGGGCGTGCCGCCGGTCAGTGTCCTCGTCCTCCATCCCGACCCGCCCACCGACGCGGGGCCGCTCGTCCGTTCGCTCGGGTCGATCCGGCGAGCCCTCGCCGAGCGTCATGTCGACGCCTTCGCCGCCGCGGGTGCGGCCGAGGTGCGGCTGGTCGCCGGCCCACCCGACGATACGCCGTTCGGGGCCCGACTGCGGTCGCTCAGCCGGTCGGTCGAGGGTGGGCTCATCGTGCTCGGGTCGGGCGCGGTCCCGCTGGCGACCCTGGCGGATCGGCGTTGGTTCGTCGACGCCGCGGCGTCCGGCGGCCGGGTCGCGCTGGCGAACGATCGCTACTCCGCGGACATCGTCGCCGTGGGGGATCCGCGGGTCCTGGATGCCCTGCCGGACCTCGATGCCGACAACGCGCTGCCGCGCTGGCTCACGGAGGTCGCGGGCGTCGCGGTGATGGACCTTCGGGATCGCTGGCATCTCGGGGTCGACCTCGACACGCCCGCCGATGCCGTCCTGGCGGCCACCGACCGCCGCGGAGCCTGGCTCCGACCGCACCTCGTCGGGCTGCCGGACGAGGCGGTGGCGAACCGTCGCGCGGCGATCTCCGGCGTCCTGGCCGACCGGCGGGCGGAGATCGTCGTCGCCGGCCGCACCTCCGTCCGGAGCCTGGCCTGGCTCGAGCGGGCGACCGCGTGTCGCGTCCGGGCGCTCGTGGAGGAGCGCGGGCTCCGCGCCGCAAGCGCCCTGGCCCAGGCGGATCCGCGCGCCCGCGTCCGTCCGCCGGCGTCCGTCCTTGGCCGCCTGCTCGAGCACGAAGGACCGGCGGCCCTCGGCGAGATCCTGGGGCGACTCGGCGATGCCGCGGTCATCGACAGCCGCGTGCTCCTCGCTCATCGACTGGGGGCGGACGAGCGGGCGTGGCCGTCCCCGGAGGACCGGTTCGCGTCGGACCTGCTCGACCCGTCGACGGTCGTGGACCCGTGGCTCCAGGCACTCACCGCCGCGGCTCACGACGCCGCGATCCCGATCCTCCTCGGCGGCCACACCCTCGTCGGGCCGGGACTCCGCCTGCTCGCGGGCGCCGGTCCCGCGGGCGTCGGGCCGGGACTCCGCCTGCTCGCGGGCGCCGGTCCCGCGGGCGTCGGGTCCACGGGCGCGTAGATGGAGCCCTCGTTTGAGCGACGGCTGGCGCCGGGCGTCGACCCCTCGACGGTCCAGAGCGACCCGGAGCTCGTCGCGCTCATCGCCGCGGAGATCGACCGCGACGGTCCGATGACGTTCGCCCGGTTCATGGAGCTTGCGCTCTACGAGCCGATCCACGGCTACTACACGGCCGAGGCGGCGCGGCCGACCCGCGAGGGCGACTTCCTTACCGCGCCGGAGCTCGATCCGGTCGTCGGGCGGCTCGTCGGACGCCAGCTCGCCGAGGTCTGGGAGCGGCTCGGCCGGCCCGACCGGTTCGTCGTCCGGGAGCATGGAGCGGGAGCCGGGACGCTCGGGCTGTCGATCCTCGAGGGTCTGACGATCGACCAGCCGGCTCTCGCCGAGCGACTCGTCTACCAGCCGGTCGAGGTGAACCCCCACCGGCTGCGCGATCTCGAGCAGCGCTTCGCAGCGGCGGGCCTCGCCGACCGGCTGGCCCCGGCGGACGGGCCCGTGATCGGAGCGATCGTCGCCAACGAGCTGCTCGACGCGCTACCGGTCCACCGCGTCCGCGGCATCGCGGGCGGCATCGAGGAGCTGTTCGTCGTCCGAGACGGGGCGAGCTTCGGCTGGCAGGCGGGTCCACCGTCCACAGCCGCCCTGGCCGCGCGACTCGCGGCGGTGGGCGTGACGCTCGCCGACGGGCAGACGGCCGAGATCCGGCTGGCGACCGATGGCTGGGTCCGTGACGCGACCGCCGCCCTCGATCGCGGCATCGTCCTGATCGTCGACTACGGCGCGCCGGCGTCCGAGGTCTATGGCCCGACCCGCCCGGAAGGCACCCTGCGGGCGTATCTCGGCCACCGCGTCCACGCCGACCCGTTCCGACACATCGGCCGCCAGGACCTGACGGCCCACGTCGACACGACGGCCGTCGCGTCCGCGGCGCGCGCCGCCGGCCTCGACGTGCTCGGCGAGACGAGCCAGGCGGCATTCGTCGCCGCCCTCGGCATCGGCGACCTGCTCGTCGAGGCGGGAGCTCACGCGATGGACCCCGATGGGACGGCGCTGGCGCGGTACGTGGCGCTTCGATCGTCCGTCGGCCGGCTGCTCGACCCGCGCGCGCTCGGCGGATTCCGCGTCCAGATCCTCGGTCGCGGCGTGCCGGACGAACCGCCCCTTCGGGGTCTCACGCCGCTCGCCGCGGCCCGGACCTAGGGCATCCTCCCTATTGCGACCCACGATGGCGGGCGGTCACGCTTCGACGGTCGTCGGGTGGCTGGGCACGGCCACTCGCGCACACCGCCGGGGAGCGGGCGCGGACCTGCACGCGCGCTCGGTGCGTCCGCTCCCCGACCCTTCTCCCGGCCCGTCTGAGCCCCCCTCCCGACGGGCCGGGTACTCCTCTCCGGAGCCTCGTCCTCCCCCCTCCCCGTGCTAGGATTTGAGCACGCGGTCCCGTCCTCGCGGTGGCTGCGTGCCCGCCGCGCCGACTCGCTCGCGGGCTCCCGGGACGCGCAGGACGGCGCGGCCGTCGCCGATGCGGCGCCGCCCGGAAGGTGAGGATCGGTTGACCGGCATCTGGTACGTCGTCGGGTTCGCCTTCGCCGGGATCTCGTTCGTCTTCCTGACGATCGGAGCGGCCTGGCTGATCTCGCATCGCAATCGGGGGGACATCCACAAGGGCCTGCCCTACGAGTCCGGCATCGACACGTACGGCGACACCCATGGACGGTTCGGGCTGTCGTTCTACATCTACGCCCTGCTGTTCGTGGCGTTCGACATCGAGGTCGTCTTCATCTACCTGTGGGCGCTCGTCTTCCGCGACCTGCTCGTGGCGGGCTTCATCTCGATGCTGATCTTCGTCGTCATCCTCCTGCTGGGCCTCGGGTATGCCTGGCGGAAGGGAGTCCTGACGTGGCGCTGACCCGCGACCCCGAGTCCGACCTGCCGGTCCCCGCCGGCGAGACCGCCGTCAGCGAGCCGATCATCGTGTCGAACTCGCTCTGGCGAGCCGACGACCCGACGGCCTACCGAGGCGGCGACGCCGGCCTCGAGATCACCCACCTGGCCGAGATCGAGGCGTCCGGAGCGGCCTACCGCAACGACGCCCGCTGGGGCGCGCTGGACGTGATCCCGACCAAGGCCGACTACGTCCTCGACCTGATCCGGATGAACAGCCTCTGGCCGCTGCTGTCCGGTCTCGCCTGCTGCGCGATCGAGATGATGTCGACGGCGACATCGAAGAACGACCTGGACCGCTGGGGCCACTTCCCGTTCCGGGCCAGCCCCCGCCAGGCGGACGTGCTCATCGTCGCCGGGACGCTGACGACCAAGATGGCCGGCCCGCTCATCCGGTTGTGGGAGCAGATGCCCGAGCCGAAGTGGTGCGTGGCGATGGGCGACTGCACCTGCTCCGGCGGCCGCTACAAGCGGAGCTACTCGACGATCCAGGGCATCGATCGGGTCATGCCGGTCGACGTCTACGTGCCCGGCTGCCCGCCGCGGCCGGAAGGCCTGATCTACGGGATGATGAAGCTCCAGCAGCTGGTGAAGCAGCGGCGAGGCCACTGGGACAGCCGGCGCGTCGGCCCATCGGTCCCGGACGAGGTCTGACACCGCCCATGGATCGCGCCCTCCAGCGCCGCCTCGAGGCGGGCTTCGGTGACCGGCTGATCGGTCCCGTCCGCCAGCGCCACGACGAGACCGAGATCCGGGTCACGCCGGCCGATGTCGCCGACGTCCTGCGGACCCTCCACGACGGCCCGGACTGGCGGTTCCGCGACCTCGCCGACCTGTGCGGCGTCGACACCGGCACCGAGATGCAGGTCGTCTATCACCTGTGGAGCGACACCACCCCGGATTGGCTCCGGGTCGTCGCGGTCGGGCTGCCGCGTGACGACCCCCGCGTCCCGTCGGTCACCTTCCTGTGGAAGGGCGCCGAGTGGCAGGAGCGCGAGGCCTACGACATGTTCGGGATCATCTTCGAGGGCAACCGCGACCTGCGGCGGATCTACATGCCGCCCGACTACCAGAGCTTCCCGCTCCGGAAGGACTTCTTCCTGCCCGATGACGCCTCGCGCTCCCCGGGCGCCGGCGTCCGGCACATGGAGCGGACCCACACGCCGATGGACGCCGCCGGAGCGGCGGCCGCGCTCCGCCGCACGAAGGCTTCCTGACCGATGGCCACGACGACCGATCCCTCGCCCTACGACATCCCCGCCCACGCGTCCGACGACGATCCCCGGGTCACCCTCGAGGAGCAGATCGGGGTCTTCGAATCGGTCCCGCCGTTCCCGCCCCGGACCGAGCGCGAGTCGGAGTTCTACACCCTCCGTGACGGCGAGATGCTCATCAACATGGGGCCCCAGCACCCCTCGACCCACGGCGTGCTCCGGGTCGTCCTGAAGATCAACGGCGAGCAGGTCACCGACCTCGACCCGGTCCTCGGCTATCTCCATCGGGGCGTCGAGAAGCTCTGCGAGAACGCCGACTACCACCAGGCCATCTGCTACCTCGACCCGCTCGAGTACATCAGCTCGTTGTTCTGCGAGTGGCCGGCGGTGCTGGCCTTCGAGAAGCTGCTCGACGTCGAGGTGCCGCGGCGGGCCGAGTACATCCGGGTCCTGTCCGGTGAGCTGCTCCGGATCGCCAGCCACTCGCTGTTCATGGGCTGGATGGCCCTCGACCTCGGTGGCCTGACGCCGATCCTGTGGAGCTTCATCGAGCGCGACGAGATCGTCGACATGCTGTCGTCGCTGACCGGTCAGCGGATGCTCTTCAACTACTACCGGATCGGCGGCGTGAACGGCGACCTGAACCACGAGTTCATGAGCCGCCTGGGCGACTGGATGAGCCGCGCGGTGACGCAGATCGACGCGAACCTGACGCTCCTCAACCAGAACGAGATCTTCGTCCGCCGGATGCGGGGCCTCGGGACGATCGACACCGAGACGGCCCTTCGGATGTGCCTGACCGGTCCGAACCTCCGGGCGACCGGGGCGCCGTTCGACATCCGGCGGGCCCATCCGTACTCGGTCTACCCTGAGCTTGACTTCGACATCCCGACCCGGGCCGAGGGCGACTGCCTGGCCCGCTACCTGCTCCGGATGGACGAGGTGAAGCAGAGCCTCCGGATCATCGATCAGTGCCTCCACCAGATGCCGGACGGGCCGGTCATCGCCAAGCTCCCACGGCTGCTCCGGCCGCGACCCGGCCGGGCCTTCGGGGCCGTCGAGGGTCCGCGCGGCGAGTACGCCGTCTACGCCATCTCGGACGGCACCGACCAGCCGTTCCGGACTCCGGATCCACGATCCTCGTTCGTGAACCTCCAGAGTGTCGGGCTGATGATGCCGGGCAACCTCATCGCCGACACGATGGCGGTCATGGCGAGCCTGGATCCGATCATGGGCGGCGTCGACAAATGAGGGGCGCACCGTGATGCGGACGTCGCCGGCGTTGCCGGCTGTGCGCCCTCACTCGCGCACCCCGACGTGCGCTGGTTCGGGTGCTCGCCGGCGTCTTGGCGACGCCTCGCCTGACGGCGCGCGCGGGAGCATCCGATGACGTCAGCGGCGCGCGCCTGGGATCGCGTCTCGATCGTCGGCAAGGTCGTCCTCATCACGGTCCCGCTGCTGCTGGTCCTCGGGATCGCGGCGACCGTGGCCCTCGTGGTCGTCCTGCCGACGCTGCTCGACGCGCTCTCGGCGCAACCTGCCGCTGGTCCGGTTCGTCGTCGCGGCGACCGCGGTCCTGCTGATCACCGATCCCGACCGCGTTCCTGATCATCTACATGGAGATGAAGGTCATCGCCCTGATGAACCTTCGGATCGGGCCGGATCGGGTCGGTCCGTTCGGCAGCCTGCTGTCGGTCGTCCACGGGCTCAAGGTCCTGATGAAGGAGGACTTCACCCCGACCGGCGCCGACTCGGTCGTCTTCACCTGGGCGCCGGTCGTCGTCTACATGGCCGCGGTCATGACGCTCCTCGTCATCCCGTTCGCGCCGGGCCTGTACGGCCAGGACCTGAACATCGGCCTGCTGTACGTGTTCGCGATGGGCGGCCTGACCGTCGTAGGGCTGCTGATGGGCGGCTGGTCGAGCTTCAACAAGTACTCGCTGCTGGGCGGGCTCCGGTCGGCCGCCCAGGTGGTCAGCTACGAGATCCCGCTGACCCTCTCGGTCGTCGGGCTCATCCTCCTCGCCGGGACCTTGAGCCTGACCCAGTTCGTCGAGAAGCAGTCGGGCTCGTTCCTCGATTGGTACGTCTTCCAGCAGCCCCTCGCCGCGGTGATCTTCTTCATCGCCGCGACGGCCGAGGCGAACCGGACGCCGTTCGACCTGACCGAGGCCGACTCGGAGATCGTCGCCGGCTTCGCGACCGAGTACTCGGGCATGCGGTTCGGGTTCTTCTTCTTCGCCGAGTACGTCAACGTGTTCATCGTCTCGGCCCTCATCGTCACTCTGTTCTTCGGCGGCTGGACCGCCCCGTTCGACTGGCCGTTCCCGGTCACCGTCAGCCCCGACCCGGCCCAGCTGGGCGTGCTGCTGCTGTTCGCGATCCTCCTCGTCCCGCTGATCGGCACGCTCGCCTTCGCCGCGCCCTTCTGGCTCGCCCGGTCCGACATGCCGAGCTGGCAGGCGCTGATCCTCGGGTTCATCGTCTTCAACCTGGTCGCGGTCGCGGCGATCCTCGGCTTCCTGTTCATCAGCTTCGACTGGGTCGTCGGGCTGGTCTGGTTCTTCATCAAGGTGTACGCCTTCGTCTTCACGTTCGTCTGGATGCGCGGGACGCTGCCCCGGGTCCGGATCGACCAGCTGATGGGCTTCGCCTGGAAATGGCTCCTGCCGATCTCGCTGCTGAACCTGTTCGTGACCGCCGGCGCGATCGTCGTCGTCGAAGCCCTGAAGGGCCGGACATGAGCCAGTTCGTGCCGGGCTCCGGCCTCATCCGCGGGATGGCGCTGACCCTTCGGCGGTTCTTCGAGCCCAAGGCCACGATCAAGTACCCCGAGGTCCAGGCGGACATCCCGTCGAAGTTCCGCGGCCGCCTCCAGCTGCTCTACGACGAGTACGGCGGGCTCAAGTGCGAGACCTGCTTCCAGTGCGCCCAGGCCTGCCCGATCGAATGCATCGACATGGGCGGCCTGGACACCCGCGGCCGCTACCACGTCCACTGGGGCGCCCCCGAGACCTACGGCGAGCGGCGCGAGGAATCCGCCCTTCGTCGGTCGGGCCGACCGGTGCCGGATGCCGCATACGAACGGTTCGAGCCGATCGACCCTGAGCCGGTCGACGAGATCCTCGACCGCTTCGACCATGACCCGGCCCGGATGCTCGCGATCCTCGAGGCGACCCAGGAGGCCTACGGCTATCTCCCGGTCGCCGCGCTCAAGCGGATCAGCTATGCCACCGGGTCGTGGTACGCGATGATCTACGGGACGGCCTCGTACTACCGCCACCTGCGGTTCGAGCCACCGGCCGTCACGCCCGGATCGGCGACCACGGCCGGATCGGCGACCGCGGCCGGGACCGGGGCTCCGACGGCGAGCCCGGCCCAGGACCCGGCCGGCCACGGCGGTGGCGACGCGGCGTATCTCGACGGCCTCGCGGCCGCCCTCGGCGGCGGACGCGGCTGATCCCGATGACCGACATCCTGCCGACCCCGGCCGACTGGCCGGCGGATCCTTCTCGGGCGCGAGCCCGCGGCGGCCGTCGACCTGCCGTCGGCCGTCCGCGACGGCGCGTTCGAGAGCCTGAAGCGGGCGATCCGCGACCTCGGCCCGACCGCGACGACCGCGACCGTCGGGGCGGCGCGCCTGCGGGGCCGCGGCGGCGGCGGGTTCCTGGCGGCGGACAAGTGGCGCGCGGCCGCGGCCGAGCCCGCTGATCGACGCTACGTCGTCGCCAACGGCTATGAGGCCGACCCCGGGACCCGGACCGACCGGACACTGCTCGAGCGCGACCCCTGGCTGGTCCTGGAGGGCCTGGCGATCTGCGCCTGGTCGGTCGGCGCGAGCGACGCGATCCTGGCGATCCGGGGCGAGGAGACCCGCCTGCGCGCCCGCCTCGACGCCGCCGTCGGGGCCGCCGAGGCCGCCGGCTTCCTCGGGACCGACGTCCTTGGCTCGGGCCGCGACCTGCGGATCGAGATCCGGGCGGTCTCGGGCGCCTACATGCTCGGCGAGGAGACGGTCCTCCTGAAGGCCCTCGAGGGTCGCCGCGGCCAACCCGAGCAGCGGCCTCCGCATCCCGCGGTCACGGGCCTGTTCGGCCGACCGACGGTCGTCCACAACGTCGCGACCCTGGCGGCCCTGCCGTGGATCCTCCGACACGGGTCCGAGGCGTTCGCGGCGATCGGTGACCCGGAGGCTCCCGGCACGATCCTCGTCCACGTCCGAGGCGCCGCCCGCGATGGTGTCGCCGAGGTCCCGACCGGCACGACCCTGGGCCGGATCGCCGAGCTCGGCGGTGGGGTGTCGGACGGTCACCGGCTGCGGGCCGTGGTCGTCGGCGGGCCCTCGGGCGGGATCCTTCCGCCGGACCTGCTCGACACCCCGTACACGTTCGACGCGATCCGGGCCGTCGGCGCGCACGTCGGCTCCGGCTCGGTGATGCTGGCCGACGAGCGAGCGTCGATCCCCGAGCTGGCGATGGTCCTGACCCGGTTCTGCGCTGCCGAGGCGTGCGGCAAGACGATCCCCTGCCGGATCGGGACGAGGCGGCTCGTCGAGATCGGCGAGCGACTCGACGAGCGACCACGCCGGGCCGTCCGACCAGCCTCTGCTGGCCGAGCTCGCAGCGGACATCGTGGCGAGCGGTCTGTGCGACCACGAGCGCCTGACGACCCTCCCGCTGACCAGCGGGATGCGATACTTCGCTTCCGACCTGCTGCCGCCCGGTGCGCGGACCGCGACGGCTGACCCGTCGGCCTCGCCCAGCCGCGAGGCCCATGGTGCGGCCACCTGAGACGACGATGGCAGATCTGATCACCCGCCCCGACAACCGCCCCGACCTGCCGGCCGCGCTCGACACGATCGAGCCCCTCGACGGCTCGCTGGCAGAGCGGCTCATCACGACCCAGGCACCCCAGCGTCCTCACTCGACGCCCCGGATCCGGATCGAGGTGGATGGTCGGGTCATCGAGGGCCTCGAGGGCCAGACGATCCTCGAGGTCTGTCGCGACAACGGGGTCGAGATCCCGACCCTCTGCTATGAGCCGAAGCTGCCCGGCTTCGGAGCCTGCCGGATGTGCGTCGTCGAGGTCGAAGGCGAGGAGCATCCGCCGATCTCGTGCTCCCGGTCGGCCGAGCCGGGCATGGTCGTCCGGACCCAGACCGAGCACGTCCGCCGGCTCCGCCGGACGAACCTCGAGCTGATCTTCAGCGACCACAACGCCTACTGCCTGCCGCCCTGCCAGAACAAATGCCCCAGCCACATCGACATCCCGGGCTTCCTGAAGGCCAACGCCGAGGGCGACTTCCGCGAATCCACTCGGATCTTCAAGCGGACGATCCCGTTCCCGTCCGTGCTCGGCCGGGTCTGCCCCGCCCCGTGCGAGGAGCACTGCCGGCGCGACGAGGTCGACGAGGCGATCGCGATCCGGGACAGCCATCGCTACGCCGGCGACCAGGTCCTCCGGGCGATGCTCGACGAAGGCAAGGATCCGCCCGTGCCGTTCGAGGTCCAGCCGAAGACGGGCCGCCGCGCCGCGGTCATCGGGTCGGGGCCGGCCGGCATGGCGGCGGCCTACTACCTCCTCATCGCCGGCCACGACGTCACGGTCTTCGAACGCGACCCGGCGCCGGGCGGGATGCTCCGCTACGGCATCCCCCAGTACCGCCTCCCGAAGGTCGAGGTCCTCGAGGCCGAGTACGAGTCGGTGACACGGCTCGGCGGGACGATCGTCTGCGACCAGGGCCTGGGCCGGGATTTCAGCCTCGACGATCTCACCCTCCAGGGCTACGACGCCGTCCTGGTCGCCATCGGCTGCTACGACACGAACACCCTGGGGATCCCGGGCGAGGATGCCGCCGAGGTCCTCGACGGCCTCGAATACCTCCGGACGGCGACCCTCGGGCTGCCGTACCCCGGTCATCGCGGCAAGCGGGTCGTCGTGATCGGCGGCGGCTTCACCTCGATGGACTGCAGCCGGACGTCGATCCGCCAGGGCGCGTCCGAGGTGACGCTCGTCTACCGCCGCGACATGAAGGACATGCCGGCGGCGAACGAGGTCCACGAGGCGATCGAGGAAGGCGTCACGGCGATCTTCCAGGCCGGCCCGTCGCGGGTCCTGACGGACGAGGCGGGCAACGTCACCGGCGTCGAGTTCATCCGGATGCAGCTCGGCGCGCCGGACGCATCCGGCCGACGTCGCCCGGAGCCTGCGCCCGGCACGGAGTTCGTCGATCCCCTGCGACCGGGTCCTGCTCGCGATCGGCCAGGGCCCCGAGCTCGACTGGCTCGACACGCCGGGCAACGCCGGCCCGAAGGCGACGAAGCAGCGCCGGCTCGGAGCCGACGCCGTCACGTTCGAGACCGGGCGACCGGGCGTCTTCGCGACCGGCGACGTCCGGGTCGGCGCCGCGACGGTCGTCCAGGCCGTCGCCGAGGGCCGCCGCGCGGCCTACGCCCTCGACGCCTACCTCCAGGGCCAGGACCTGGCGGCGATCCGGACCCGCCAGACGCTCGCCGAGCCGCAGCCCGAGTTCCTCTCGATCGTGCCGTTCACGAGCGAGCTGAAGGAGCCCCGGATCCGGCTGAAGGCGCTCCACGCGCCGGATCGGCGGAGCAACTACATCGAGTACGAGATCCCGTACAGCCGGGAGGAGGCCGTCGCCGAGTCGACGCGCTGCCTCCAGTGCACCTGCGAGGCGATCGGGTTCTGCGACCTTCGGCGCCTCGGGATCGAGTACCAGACGACGCTCCCGACGCTCGAGCCGAAGTTCCACTCCGGGGCCGGCTACCGGAGCGTCACCGAGAACCGCTTCACCGGCCTGAACCACGACTACATCCGCGACGACAGCCACGCGTTCATCCTCCGCGAGCCGTCGCGCTGCATCGATTGCGGACGCTGCGCCCAGGTCTGCTCAGAGGTCGTCGGGGCGGCCTGCTACGACTTCATGCGGATCGGCTTCGACACGCTCGTCACGACGCCGCTCGACATGAGCCTCAACGACACGCCGTGCGTGTCCTGCGGCCGGTGTGCCGAGACCTGCCCGACCGGCGCGCTGATGCCGAAGCCACGGATCCTGACGAAGTACGAGGTCGACGAGAGCCGCTGCATCCTGTGCGGCATCTGCGTCGACGCCTGCCCCTACGACGCCCTCCGCGACGGCGCGGACTTCGAGCTCTCGCACACGACGCGGGCCGATCCCGAGCTCGATCTGCTGGCTCTTGCCGCGGTCGACATGGAGACCGAGGTCACGTACATCCGCCGGGAGCGCGACTGGGCGGCCCGGGCGCAGGCCGAGGGCCGGGCGATCCGACCCGATCGCCTCCTGCCGGTCCTGCCCGCGGCGATCTCGGGCAACGGCGGCGGGAACGGCCATGGCAGCCACGCCGGCGACGGTAGCTCGAACGGCCACGGCGGCCACGGGCACGGCTGACGCGGCGCGATGGAGATCCCCTCGACGCATCCCGATCATCAACGCGAAGTGGGACGACGTCCTGTTCGTCGCCTTCGCGGCGACGATGCTCGGCGCGGGCCTGCTGGTCGTGACGATGCGCGACATCATCCGCTGCGGCCTGGCGATGATCGTCTGCTTCGGGGCGCTCGCCGGGCTCTACGTCATCCTCGGTGCCCCGTTCGTCGCGGGCGCCCAGGTCCTCGTCTACATCGGCGCGATCAGCGTCCTGATCCTGTTCGCGATCATGCTGACCCAGACGAAGGCGGCGCCGGTCCGGCTCGTCTTCCAGACCCAGGCCGTGCCGGCCGGCATCGCCGCGATCCTGCTCGCGATCATCATCGGCCTGGCGGTCGGTGCGACCGACTGGGGCGCGGTCCCGCAACGGCTCCACACCGCGACCGACGCCGTGGCGCGGCTGCTGTTCGACCAGTACGTCCTGCCGCTCGAGGTCATCAGCGTGCTCCTGTTGGCCGCCGTGATCGGCGGGGTCTTCCTCGCCAAGCGCGACGAGCGGAGCGAGGACGAGGCGATATGAGCGATTCGCTCGACGCCTACCTCGTCCTCTCGGGCCTGCTGTTCTCGATCGGGACGTTCGGGTTCCTGGCCCGCCGGAACGCGATCAGCATGCTCATGTCGGTCGAGCTGATGCTCAACGCCGTCAACCTGACGATCATCGCCTTCGGCGCCTTCAACCCGGCCCTCGTCGGCCACGCCTCGGTCATCGCCCTCGTCGTCATCGCCGTCGCCGCCGGCGAGGCGACGGTGGGTCTGGCGATCGTCATCGCGATCTTCCGGAACCGGCGCACCCCGCTCGTCGACGAGTACGACTCGATGCGCCAGTGAGCTACGAGACGCTCATCCCGCTCATCCCGCTGCTGCCGATCGTCGGCTTCCTCATCACCGCCGTCATCGGCAGGCGGCTCGGCAAACAGGCTCACTGGGTCCCGGTCGGGTTGATCGTCGCGACCTGGCTCGTCTCGATGGTGGTCGTCTACGCCGCCCTGACGGGTCAGCAGCCGTTCGGCGCGCACGGCTACGGGATCGAGATCTGGCGCTGGATCCCGGCCGGCTCGTTCGAGGTCGAGGTCGGCCTGTTCGTCGACAACCTGACCGCCTGCCTCCTCATCGTCGTGACCACGATCGGGATGCTCGTCCACATCTACGCCATCGGCTACATGGCCCACGACGAGGGCTACTGGCGGTTCTTCGCCTACCTGAACCTGTTCATGTTCTCGATGCTCCTGCTCGTCCTGGCCGACAGCTGGCTCGTCGTGTTCGTCGCCTGGGAGCTGGTCGGGCTGTCGAGCTACCTCCTCATCGGCTTCTGGTACCGCCGCCGGAGCGCCGCCCTGGCCGCCAAGAAGGCGTTCATCGTCAACCGCGTCGGCGACGTCGGGTTCGCCCTCGGGATCATGCTGATCTTCGTCAGCGTCGGGACGCTCGACATCCGTGAGTCGACCGAGCACATCATCAGCGGCGAGCTCCAGCCGGTCGTCGTGACCGCGATCGCGCTGCTGCTGTTCTGCGGCGCGATCGGCAAGAGCGCCCAGTTCCCGCTCCACGTCTGGCTGCCCGACGCGATGGAGGGCCCGACCCCCGTCTCCGCCCTCATCCACGCCGCGACGATGGTCAACGCCGGCGTCTACCTCATCGCCCGGGCGAACCCGATCTTCTCGAGCTCGTCGGAGGCGATGGTGCTCGTCGCCGCGATCGGGATCTTCACCGCGATCCTGGCCGCCTCGATCGCCTTCACCCAGACCGACATCAAGCGCGTCCTGGCGTACTCGACGCTGTCCCAGCTCGGCTACATGTTCGCCGCCCTTGGTGTCGGGGCCTACATCGCCGCGATCTTCCACCTGATGGCCCACGGCTTCTTCAAGGGCCTGCTGTTCCTCGACTCGGGCTCGGTCATCCACGCCGTCCACGAGGAGCAGGACATGCGCCGGATGGGCGGCCTGTCGACGAAGATCCGGTGGACCTACGCGACGATGCTCATCGGCTCGCTGGCGATCGCCGGCATCCCGCCGCTGGCCGGCTTCTTCTCGAAGGACGAGATCCTCGTCCGAGGCCTACAAGAGCGGCTTCCAGTGGGTCTGGATCGTCGGGGTGATCGTCGCCCTGATGACCGCGTTCTACATGTTCCGGCTGATGGGCCTGACGTTCTGGGGCTCCTGGCGCGGCCCGAAGGAGATCTGGGACCGGATCCACGAGTCGCCCTGGGTGATGGTCGTCCCGCTCGTCCTCCTGGCGTTCTTCTCGGCGACGATCGGGCTGTTCCTCGGCCTGCCGTTCGGCGACAACCGGATCACCGGCTGGCTGACCCCGGTCTTCGAGGAGTCCGAGGTGATCCTTGGCCGGCAGCCCCAGCCGTTCGACTTCTTCGGCATCGACGGGGTCCTGATCCTGATCAGCGTGACCGTCGCGACCCTGGGGGTCATCGCCGCCTGGCGCCTGTTCGGCGTTCGCTGGCTCGTCTTCCACCGCGATCCGCAGCCGGAGCGGGTCACCGCGATCACCGCCCGGAATGGCGCGACGCGGTTCCTCTACCGGGCGTCACTGAACAAGTGGTGGTTCGACGACATCAACCACCTGCTGTTCATGGAGATCGGTGGCCGGGTCGCGAACAGCCTCTGGTGGTTCGACCGAGTCGTCATCGACGGGACCGTCAATGCCATCGGCGGCGGGGTCGCCGGGGCCGGCCGCGAGCTGCGGCGCGTCCAGACCGGCCGGGTCCAGAACTACGCCCTCGGCATCGCCATCGGCCTGCTCGTGATGGCCGGCTCGTACCTCGTGATCGCGGGACGGTAGCCGAGATGACCGTGACCGACATCCCGATCCTGTCGATCGTCACGTTCCTGCCGCTGCTCGGCGCCCTCGTCATCGCCTTCCTGCCGCGCCATCGACACGGCCTGATCCGGGCCTTCGCGCTGGGCACGGCACTGCTGACCTGGATCGTCTCGCTGGTGATGCTGGTCGGCTTCCTGCCGGGTCGACCGGGCTTCGAGTACATCGAAACGGTGCCCTGGATCCCGTCCTTCGGGATCTCCTACAAGGTCGGGGCCGACGGCATGGCCGTCGCCCTCGTCGTCCTGACGACGACCCTGATGTGGATCAGCATCCTCGCCTCGTTCGGGCCGATCAAGGAGCGGGTCAAGGAGTACATGATCTCCTTCCTCATCCTCGAGGTCGGGATGATCGGCGTGTTCGTCGCCCTCGACCTGTTCCTGTTCTACATCTTCTGGGAGGTCGTCCTCGTCCCGATGTACCTGATCATCGGGATCTGGGGCGGTGCGAACCGGATCTACGCGACGATCAAGTTCGTCCTCTACACCCTCGTCGGGTCGCTCCTGATGCTCGTCGCGATCCTCGCGACCGCGTTCGCCTACCAGAGCGCGACGGGGACGTGGGCCGGCGCCTTCGACTTCGAGGCCCTCCGGGCGCTGTCGCTGAGCGGCGGCTTCCCGGTCGAGCTCCAGCTGCTGGCCTTCGTCGCGTTCTTCCTCGCCTTCGCGATCAAGGTCCCGATGTTCCCGTTCCATACCTGGCTGCCCGACGCCCACGTCGAGGCGCCGACGGCCGGCTCGGTGATCCTTGCCGGCGTCCTCCTGAAGCTCGGCGCGTTCGGGTTCATCCGCTACGCCCTGCCGCTCTTCCCCGACGCGGCCCACACATTCGCGCCGGTCATCATCGCCCTGTCGCTCATCGCGATCATCTACGGCGCGATCGTCGCCCTCGTCCAGCCCGACCTGAAGAAGCTCGTCGCCTACAGCTCGGTCAGCCACATGGGCTTCGTGACCCTCGGGATCTTCGTCTTCGACCAGCAGGGCATGCAGGGCGCGATCCTCCAGATGATCAACCACGGCCTGATCACCGGGGCTCTGTTCCTGCTCGTCGGGGTCATCTACGAGCGGACCCACGACCGGACGATCGCGAAGATGGGCGGCCTGTCGGCCCCGCTGCCGGTGTACGCCGCGATCCTTGGGTTCTTCGTCTTCGCGTCCGCCGGCCTGCCCGGCCTGTCGGGCTTCGTCGGCGAGTTCCTGGTCCTCGTCGGCGCGTTCGCCTACTCGCCGTGGGTCGCCGCCGTCGCGACGTTCTGCATGATCTTCGCGGCGGGCTACCTGCTCTGGATGTTCCAGCGGGTCGCCTTCGGCGAGCTGTCCGACTTCCTCAAGAGCCTCGGGTCGCACCTGACCGACATCCAGCCGATCGAGATCCTGACCCTCGCACCGCTCGGCGCGCTCGTTGTCATCTTCGGGCTGTTCCCCGGGCTGCTCCTCGACCTGGTCTCCGGGACCGTCGACACGACCCTCGCGGATGTCTCGACCGGCAGCGCCGCCGATGTCCCGGCGACGATCGTGATCGGCGCGCTCCTTCTCGTCGCCGCCGGCGTGGTCGCCCGGATCGCCTACGCCTTCGCCACGGGTCAGGGCCACCCGACCGTCGCGCCCCAGCCGGCCGTCGCCCCGCAGGCGTCCTCGACCCCGGCCTCGGGTCCCGCCCGGTGAACGCCGACAACATCGCCGCGATCGCGCCGCTCATCGCGGCCGTCCTCGTCGCGGCGGCGATCCTGGTCGTCGACTTCATCGCCCCCGGGCGCGAGCGGCCCGCGACGGTCGTGAGCCTGGTCGGGCTGCTGATCGTCGGAGCCCTGGTCGTCTATACCGGCCAGACCGAGAAGTCGGCCTTCGACGGCGGCTACACCGTCGACGCCCTGACCACGTATCTCGACCTGCTGTTCGTCGCGATCGTCGCACTGACGATCCTGTTCGGCCCGGAGTACCTGGGACCGCGCGACATGCCCCTGGCCGAGTTCGCCGCGGTCCTCGTCTTCGCGATGAGCGGGGCGATGCTGATCGCGGCGTCGACCGACCTGCTGCTGCTGTTCCTGGGGCTCGAGCTGATGGTCCTGCCGGGCTACCTGTTGGCGGGGTTCGCGAAGCACGACGCGCTCTCGACCGAGGGCGCGATCAAGTACTTCCTGCTCGGCTCGTTCAGCTCGGCGATCTTCCTGTTCGGTCTCGCCTACGTCTGGGGTCTGACCGGCACGACGAGCGTCCAGGGCGTCGCCGCCGCGCTCTCGACCATGGTCGCGGGCGGCACGATCTCGCCGGGGCTGGCGATGGGCCTGGCCTTCATGACGACGGGCGTCGCGTTCAAGATCGCCGCGGTCCCGTTCCACTGGTGGACCCCGGACGCGTACCAGGGCTCGCCGACGCCGGTCACCGGCTATCTCTCGGTCGGGCCGAAGATCGGCGCCTTCGCCCTGATCCTGCGGCTCTTCGTCGAGGCCCTCGGCCCCGTCTCCGGCGAGTGGCTCAACGTGATCATCGTCCTGTCGGCCCTGACGATGACCCTCGGCAACCTCGTGGCCCTGACCCAGACGAACGTCAAGCGGATGCTCGCCTACTCGTCGATCGCCCACACCGGCTACATGCTCATGGGCCTGGCCGCGTACGCCGCGGGCGAGATCGACGGCCTCGTCGGCCTGCTCTACTACGGCGCCGCGTACGCGTTCATGAACCTCGGGGCGTTCGCCGTCGTCGCCGCGCTCCAGCGGCGTCAGGGCGTGACGTCGTCGCTCGACACGTTCGCCGGGCTCGGCAGACGGGAGCCGTTCCTGGCCGTGCTGATGACCCTGTTCCTGCTGAGCCTGACCGGCATCCCGCCGACGGCGGGGTTCTTCGGCAAGGCCCTCGTCATCCTGTCGGCGGTCGAGGCCGGCGGCCCGCTCACCGGCCTGGCCGTCATCGCCGTCGTCAACGCGGCGATCGCCGCGTTCTACTACCTGCGGGTCGTCGTGTACATGTTCATGCGCGAGCCCGGCGCGGTCATCACTCCGTCGCGCGGCGTCCTGCTGCGAGGCGGTCTCGTCGTCGCGATGATCGGGACGGTCCTGCTCGGCGTCTACCCGATCCCGGTCCTCGACGCAGCGCGCGCCGCGGCGCAGGCCCTGATCTAGCCGGCCGGCCCGCCGCGGAGCGGCTCCAGCTCGAGCGCGCCCGCAAGGACCCGGAGGACCGAGGCCGCGCCCCGCGTCCCCGCGACGACGAGGTCCGCTGAGCCTCCGAGGGCCGGGTCGAGGGGTCGTCCGTGCGAGATCGCGACGGTCATCGCCGCCTGCACCCGCCCCTCGCCGACCGCCCCGTGCGCCACCTCGAACGCCTCCGCGTCGGGGACATCGTCGCCGAGGACGAGGATCCCTTCCGGCCGCAGCTCGCCGAGCAGTCGCTCCAGTGCCTCGCCCTTCGCGCCGGCGAGATCGGGCTGGAACTCGATGATCAGGCGCTGGTCGATCCGACGGTAGCCGTCCGCGAGACCGGCCGCGACGGCCCGGTCGATCGCCTCGTCGAGCTGGCGCCGCGCCAGGTCGCGATCGGCGGCCCCGCGGTAGTGGAAGCTCACCGACGGGCCCTTCGACTCGACGAACAGCCAGGCGGGAGGGTCGCCGGAGATCGCGGCGAGGCCCGCCACGACCGCGGCGGTCAGACGCTCGGTCGACGGGATGAAGCGTTCCAGGCCCGGGACGAGGGCGATCTCGAGCGACTCCGCCGGTCGCCCTCGGGCCAGCGCGCCGCCCTCGTTGCCGTGGTTGCCGAGGTAGCGGATCCCACCGATGCGGACCCGACCGGCGAGGTCGTCGGCCGCCCGACCGGACAGGACGACGACGGCCAGCCGCTCGGGGTCGGCGGCCGCTCGCCGGGCGAGTCGCCGGAGGACCGGCTCGACGCCCCGGGCCATCGACACGCCCATCGGATCCGGGTGGTACTCGGCGAGCGTGCCATCGAAGTCGGGGACGACCAACAGGAGCCCCTGGGTCGCGACGAACGCGGAGACGGCCCCGGCGATGGCCGCCGCGGTCGCCGCCGTCGGCGCCACCGCGGCGCCGGTCACGGAGTGACCTTCACGCCGGGCAGGATCGTCTGGAGGTTCGTCGCCATGATGTCGGGCCCGATCCCGCCCAGGGCGCCTGCCCGGACGATGCCGTCCTTGTCGATCCAGTAGTGGACCGGCAGCGCGTATGCGCCCCACTCGGCCTGGGCTTTGCCGTCGCTATCGAGGCCGACCGGGAGCCCGCCTCCGACCTCGGTCATGAAGGCCGCCACGAGCGCCTCGTCCTCCTTCACGTCGACCGCCAGGACGACGAGACCGGTGTCGGCATAGCGCTCGGCGAAGCCGGCCATGAGCGGCAGCTCGTCGCGACACGGCGGGCACCAGGTCGCCATGAAGTTCACCCACACCGGCTTACCCTTGAGGGAGGCCAGGTCGATCGTCGCGTCGCTGCCGAGCTGCTGGACGACCAGGGTCGGGGCCGCTTCGCCGACGCCGAAGCTCGTGTCGCCCGACGGCGATGCCGAGGCGGTCGGTGCGACGGAGCCCGTCGGCACGGCGCTGCCGCTCGCGACGGGCGATCCCGACGGCGCCGGCGAACCGGACGGCGCGACGGACCCTGACGGCGCGGCCGACACCGAGGGACTCGGGACCGGCGAGGGGCTGGGCAGGGGGGTCGGCGACGGCAGCGGCGGCAGGGTCGGCTGGGGCGGGACGCTGGCGGTCTCGGGCAGGAACGCGTAGAGCGCCCCGAACGCCAGGACGGCGACGAGGAGGCCTGCGAGGATCCCGGCGAACGCCGCGAGTCTGGGGCTCATGGCGACGCGGAGCGTAGCAGGGCCGCCCGTCCACGCGTCCATGGACCCGACCGCCCACCCGCCGAACGGGCCCCTGGAGCCGGTACGAACCGCGCAGGGCCCCATCTCGCACCCTCGGATACCCTTCGCCTGTCCATGTCCAGCCTCATCGACCGCCTCGGCTCCCGGCTCCTGCCAGCGCTGCTGACCGCGGCCGGCGCGACGCTCCTGGCCGCCGGCCTGCTCACCTATACGAACCCCGCTGCCGCGCTGGACCCATCACCGTCGCCGGCGATCGTCGCGAGCCCGAGCGCCTCGGTCACGTCACCGGCCCCGTCAGCGAGCGCAGGTGCGTCGTCGAGCGCGTCCGCGTCGCCGGTCGCGGGCGCGGTCGCGACACGGATCGTCATCCAGGGACTGGACGTCGACCTGCCGATCGTCGCCGGACCGGACGGCTACCCGTACTGCAACGTCGCGATGTACATCCGCCAGCTCCACCAGCCCGGCGAGGACGGCGCGGTCTACCTCTACGCCCACGCTCGGACCGGCATGTTCCTGCCGCTCCTCGAGCAGTCGAAGGTGAAGAACGGCCGGAAGATGGTCGGGATGCTCGTCCAGGTCTACACGAGCGACGACCAGCTCTACCTCTACGAGATCACCAAGGTCCTGCGGCATCAGACCACGCTCGTGGACGCCCAGAAGGCCAAGACGCCGCAGCTCTGGCTTCAGACCTCCGAGGGTCCGAACAGCACGTACCCCAAGCTCCAGGTCCTGGCGATGCCGCTCTCGGCCGGTCCGGCGGATCCGGCCGAGGCGCACCCGACCCCGAAGCCGATCGACTGCGGCTGAGAGCGGGACCGCCTCAGATCCAGCCGATCCGCCGCAGCAACAGCCAGCCAGCGACCGCGACGGCGACGGTGAACGCGGCGACGAGCCAGAAGCCGGAGGCCTCCGTGCCGCTGAGCGCGTTGCCGGCCTCGCTCATCCCGAAGATGCCAGCGGCCGCGCCGATGCCGGCGAGGATGACGGTCACGCCGGTCAGCCGCTTCATGATGAGCGAGAGGTTGTTGTTCACCGATGTCAGGTAGACATCGAGGGTGCCTGCGACGAGCTCGCGGTCCGTGTCGAGCTCGTCGGTCACCCGGATGAGATGGTCGTAGATGTCCCGGAAGTAGACGATCAGCTCGGGGGCGATGAGCCCGAGGTCGCGGTTCGTCAGCTGGTTGAAGACGTCGCGCGACGGCGTGATCGCCCGACGCAGGGCGATGAGCTCGCGCTTGAGGCGGAACAGCTTCTGGACGGTGAACGCGCCCGGCCGCTCCAGGACGTCGTCCTGGAGCGAGTCGATCTCGTCCTCGATCCGATCGAGGACCGGGAAGTAGCCGTCGACGATGGTGTCGCACAGCGCGTAGAGGAGGTAATCCGGACCCTTGGCCAGCGCCGTATCGGCGCCCCGCCGCATCGACCCCGTGTCGGGGTGCCAGCCGCCCTCGTGAGCGGTCAGCAGGAAGCGCCGGCCGAGGACCATGTCGACCTCGGCCAGGACCGTCTCGCCGGCGTAGGCGAGGCCGAAGAGGACGACGTGCAGGATCCCGTCGGTCGCCTCGACCTTGGCCCGCTGGTTCCGCTCGACGATGTCCTCGGCGATGAGCGGATGAAGACCGAGCACCCGCCCGACCTGACCGACCGTCGCCCGGTCAGCGTCGGTGAGATCGATCCAGATGCGTGCCTCTGGATCGGCGAGGTCGTCTTCGACCGTCGTGACGTCGTCCGAGACCGTGGTGCCCCGCGGTGTCCAGCGGACGATCCGGACCTCCGGATGGCCCTCAGAGGGCGACCCGTGGCCCGTGATCGACGCTGCCCCGACCGTCGCCGAGTCCGTCATCGACACCCTCTTGCGGCCGGGTCGACGTCTCCGCGCGTCCCCGCGCGTTCAGGATACGCGGCCGACCGCTCATCGCCAGCGCCGCGGGGATCGCGGCCAGGGTGACGACCGCAGCGACGAGGAAGATGCCGCCGAGGATCCGGGCAGCCTCCCCGGCGGCCCAGGCCTCGAGGGCCTGGACGACGAGGCCGTCGTCGATCGGACGCCCGACGAGGTCGGGCGGCAGGAGGGCCTGGTAGGCGTCCGGCGTCGCGTAGACCTGGGCGGTCAGCCGGTCGATGGTCGTCGAGCCGTAGGCGGTCAGGATCGCCAGCCCGATCGCCATCCCGATCATCCGGGCGACCGTGACGGTGGCCGCCGCGGCGCCGTAGGCGTCCCGTCCCAGCGCCTCCGCGGCCGCCGTCGAGCGGGGCGTCACCGTCGCGCCGAAGCCGAGCCCGAACACCGCCAGGACGCCCGCCATGGCCGCGATCGAGGTCCCCGGATCCCAGCGGGCCATCAGGACCAGGGCGATCGCGCTCGCCAGGAGCCCGCCGACCGTGACCGCGGACAGCGACAGTCGCCGGACCAGGAAGCCCGAGCCGAACGCCCCGATCGCGGTCGCTCCGGCCAGCGCCCCAAGGGCGAGCTGCTGCTCGTCGGGGCCGCCATAGCGGACCCGGTCGACGACGACGGCCGCGCCGATGATCGCCGTCGCGAAGCCGTAGCCGGTCAGGAGCGACACGACCGCGGCGCCGGCGTAGCCCGGATGACGGAACGCCCGGACGTCGAGGAACGGGTCGCGTCGACGCGCCCCGAGGACGGCCGCGAGGGCGACGCCGACGACGCCGACCGCCGCGAGCCCGATCGCGACCCGCGTCGGGTCGAGCGACGAGCCTTCGGGCGTCGAGCCGCCGATCAAGGTCAGGCCGAGGAGGATCGCCCCGAGGCCGGCGGTGAACAGCGCGGCGCCGGCGACATCGAGCCGGGCGTCGGTCCGGGCGGTGCGCCAGCCGTCGGAGGCCGCCCAGGCGACGGCGAGCGCAGCGATCCCGATCGGGACGTCGAGATAGAAGACCCAGCGCCACGCCGGCGCGAGCACGTCGGGCCATGGACCGGCGGTCATCCCGAAGCCCTCGAGGGCCGCGTCGGGGTGGACGGAGCGGAGGATCGCCGCGCCGACGAACGGTCCGGCGGCCATCCCCAGGAACGTCGCCGCGCCGACGACGCCGAGTGCCCGTGGCCGTGCCGGCCCATCGAACAGGTGCGCCGCGGCGGCGGTCGCGACCGGGATGAGCGTCCCGGCCCCGGCGGCCTGGACGAGCCGCGCGGCGATCAGCGCATCGAGGGTCGGCGCGGCACCCGCGAGGGCGGAGCCGATCGTGAACAGGACGAGCCCTCCGAGCAGCAGCGGCCGGACCCCGCGGGCGTCCGCCAGCCGGCCGGCGAGGGGCATCACGGCGATCGAGACGAGCAGGTAGCCATTGATGATCCATGACGCCCGCCGGAGCTCGCTCCAGTCAGCCAGGCTCGTGACGATGGCCGGCAGGGCGACGGCCGTGACCATCAGCTCGAGGCCGGCCAGGGCCGCGGCCGTGGCGCAGACCGCGAGGAGGATGACGGCGTCTCGTCGGCTCACGGCGGTGAGTGTACGAGCCGATCGTCAGACGGCCGCCCGGAGCCCCCGAGGCCTTACTCCTCGGGCGAGTCGCTCCGGAGGCCGCGCTCCCGGGCGAGCGCCAGGAACGGCTCGAGCGCCGTGGGATCGGCCATCGCCCCGGGCGCCGCGACCTCGCCGACCGGTCGACCGAGGAAGAGCCGCTTCACCGGCACCTCCATCTTCTTGCCCGTGAGGGTCCGGGGGACGGCCGACACGACGAGGATCTCGTCGGGCACGTGGCGCGGCGAGAGGTCCCGTCGGATCGCCGCCCGGATCCGCGATCGGAGCTCGTCGTCGAGCTCGGCGCCAGGGGCCAGGGCGACGAACAGCGGCATCCAGTAGCCCCCATCGGGCAGCTCCAGCCCGATGACGAGGCTGTCGGCGATCTCGGGAAGGCCCTCCATGACCCGATAGAGCTCGGCCGTACCGAACCGGATCCCGCCCCGGTTCAGGGTGGAATCGGAGCGGCCCTCGATGACTGCGCCACCGCTCTCGGTGATCCGGATCCAGTCGCCGTGCCGCCAGACCCCGGGATAGACGTCGAAGTAGCTGTCGCGATAGCGCGAGCCGTCGGTGTCACCCCAGAAGCCGACCGGCATCGACGGCAGCGGCGCGGTCACGACGAGCTCGCCGGTCTCGCCGACGACGGAGCGGCCGGCCCCGTCGAACGCCTCGACCCGCGCCCCGAGAGCCCGGCACTGGAGCTCCCCGGCCCGCACCGGCAGCGTCGGCGATCCCCCG
Source organism: uncultured Chloroflexia bacterium (assembly GCA_963729175.1). Classification (GTDB taxonomy): domain Bacteria; phylum Chloroflexota; class Limnocylindria; order Limnocylindrales; family CSP1-4; genus CAVSMY01. The sequence continues at coordinate 98,971 of CAVSMY010000019.1, forward strand.
ACGAACGCGGTCACGACGTCGGTGCCGCCGCTGATCGAGGCGAGCCAGACGTCCGATCGGACGGCCTCGTAGACCCAGCCGAAGCCGTCGACGCTGAGCGGCGAGCCGGTCGATCCGATGCACCGCAGGGCCGACAGGTCGCGGTCCGCCCCGGGCGACAGCCCGAGCTTCCGGCAGCCGGAGAGGTACGCGGCCGAGAGACCCATGAGGCTCGCTCGGGTCTCCGCCGCCAGGTCCCACAGGGCCATCGGGTCGGGGTGGAGCGGGCTGCCGTCGTACAGGACCGGGACGCCGCCGACGAGCATCGCCCCGACGATGAAGTTCCACATCATCCAGCCGGTCGTCGTGTACCAGAAGACCGGGTCGCCCTCGCGGACGTCCATCTGGAGCGCGAGCTCCTTGGCGTGCTCCAGGACGACCCCGCCGTGGCCGTGGACGATCGGCTTGGGCAGGCCCGTAGTGCCGGACGAGTAGAGGATCCACAGTGGATGATCGAATGGCACGGGCTCGATGGCCAGGGAGTCCGTCGGACCACCCAGGAGCTCGGCCCAGGTGAGCCAGCGCCGGCGATCCATCGGCAGGCTGGCGGACGGGTCCAGGTCGGGCAGGAGGCCGATCGTTTCGACGCTCGGGAGCGCCGCGGCCAGGTCGGCGATCACCGGCCGTCGGTCGTACGCGACCCCGCCGTAGCTGTAGCCGTCGACGGCCAAGAGGACTCGCGGCTCGATCTGGGCGAACCGGTCGATGATGCTCTGGGCCCCGAACTCCGGGGCACTGCTCGACCAGATCGCGCCGATGCTCGCCGTCGCCAGGAGCCCGACGACCGCCTCGGGGATGTTCGGCAGGACCGCCGCCACCCGGTCGCCGCGCCCGACGCCGAGCCGCCGCAGACCCGCGGCCGCGGCGGCGACGTCGGCCGTCAGCTCGTCCCAGCCGATCCGCCGGAGCGGCCGCCGTTCCGACCGAGCGAGCAGCGCCGGCCGATCCGGTGTCGCCCGTCGGAGGATCGCCTCCGCGTGGTTCAGGGTCGCCCCCTCGAACCATCGCGCTCCGGGCATCCGCCGATCGGCCAGGACACGCTCCCACGACCCACGGATCGGCAGCTCGAAGTGCTCGACGATCGATGCCCAGAAGCCGTCGAGGTCCTCGACCGACCAGCGCCACGCGGCCGCGTAGTCGGCGAACGCCTGCCCCCGCGACGCCTCCAGCCAGCGCAGGTAGCCGGCGAGCCGGGACGACTCGCGGGTCGTCGCGGACGGCTCCCACAGGATCGTCCCCTCGGCGATGCTCGAGTGTGCGGCCATCGTGCCGGTGAGTCTGACGCCTCGGACGACGCTTGACAGCGCGCACCGCACGCACGTAGCATCAACGCCGCTTTATATGAACCGCCGTTGATACGACGGCGCCGCGATCCCCCGCCGGAGTCCCCGTTCCCGTGTCCCCGACCCCCGCCCGGATCCGGTCGACGCTCGCCTCGATCGTCGACCAGCCCGAGGAGCTGCGCGCGCTGCGCGCATTCCACCGGGCGCTCGCCGACGTGAATCGCCTGCGGATCGTCCAGCGTCTGGCCGGTGGTGACGCGACCGTCACCGAGCTGATCGACCACGTCGGTCTGAGCCAGCCCCTCGTCAGCCATCACATCAAGCGTCTCCGCACGGCGGGGCTCGTGGAGACCCACCGGGTCGGGCGGGAGACCGTCTGCGCCCTCCGGTCGGAGGCATTCGGCGAGGTCGCCGCCCGTGAGCGCTCGATCCTCGGGATCGCGAGCTGACGCCGATGACGATCTCGAACGAGTCCCGGGCCCGGTTCAAGAAGATCTTCGAGCCGATCGCCCTCGGCATGGGTCGGCTTGGCCTGACGCCCGACGCCCTGACCCTGATCGGCTTCGGCATCACGGTCGTCGGCGCGGCGCTCCTCGCGGCCCAGTGGTGGCTTCTCGGCGGGATCGTCGTCTTCCTCGGCGGCGCCTTCGACATGTTCGATGGGACCCTCGCGCGAGCGACCGGGAAGACCAGCACGCTCGGCGCGTTCATGGATTCGGTCTTCGACCGCTGGGGTGAGGCGATCGTCTACCTCGGCATCGTCGCCGGATCCGCCTGGGCGTCCTTCTCGGAAGGCGCGATCCTCGGGGCCGCCGCGATGGGCGCAGCCTTCATGGTCAGCTACACGAGGGCCAAGTCGGAGGGACTCGGCTTCACCAAGGGGTCAGGCATGGCCGAGGTCGGCCTCATGCCGCGCGAGATCCGACTGGTGATCCTGAGCATCGGGCTCATCGCGACCGGCATCGGCGGCGGCGTCTGCACCGCCTTCGACTGCACGAACAAGGGCGGCGGGGAGCTCTGGCTCATCGGCTCCCTCGCCATCATCGCCATCCTCGCCACCATCACCGTCATCCAGCGGATCGTCGTCGTCCGCCGCCAGGCGGCCGTCACCCGACAGGAGCACCAGTGAGCACCTCGACACCCCACGCCGCGAACGGCGCGAACGGCAGCAACGGCCAGACGAAGGGCGACCGGAAGATCCGGGTCGCGATCGTCGGCGTCGGGAACTGCGCCTCGAGCCTGATCCAGGGCCGCTACTACTACGCCGATGCGAAGCCCGGGGAGCAGATCCCCGGCCTCATGCACGTCGACCTGGGCGGCTACCACATCAGCGACATCGAGTTCGTCGCCGCGTTCGACGTCGACAAGGAGAAGGTCGGGAAGGACCTGTCGGAGGCGATCTACGCCGGCCAGAACAACACCTACGTCTTCCAGCAGGTCCCCCATCTCGGGGTGACCGTCGACCGCGGGATGACCCATGACGGCCTGGGGAAGTACCTCTCCCAGGTCATCGAGAAGGCGCCTGGCGCGACGTCGGACGTCGTCGGCATCCTGAAGGAGCGCCAGGTCGACGTCATGGTCTCGTACCTGCCGGTCGGCTCCGAGGAGGCGACGAAGTGGTACGTCGAGCAGGCCCTCCGGGCCGGCGTGGGGTTCATCAATGCGATCCCGGTGTTCATCGGCCGTGAGCCGTACTGGCAGCGCCGGTTCGCCGAGGAAGGGCTGCCGATCATCGGCGACGACATCAAGAGCCAGGTCGGGGCGACGATCACCCATCGCGTCCTGACCCGCTTGTTCATGGACCGGGGTGTCCGGATCGACCGGACGTACCAGCTGAACTTCGGCGGCAACACCGACTTCCTCAACATGCTCGAGCGCGAGCGGCTCGAGTCCAAGAAGATCAGCAAGACGAACGCCGTCACGTCGATGCTCGACTACGAGATAGCCGACGAGGACATCCACGTCGGGCCGTCCGATTACGTCCCCTGGCTGAAGGACCGCAAGTGGTGCCACATCCGGATCGAGGGGACGACGTACGGCGATGTGCCCCTCAACCTCGAGATGAAGCTCGAGGTCTGGGATAGCCCGAACAGCGCAGGCGTCATCACCGACGCGATCCGCTGCCTGAAGCTCGGGCTCGACCGGGGACTCAAGGGGACGCTCGTCGCGCCATCGGCGTACTTCATGAAGAGCCCGCCCCGCCAGATCCACGACGACATCGCCCGGGAGCGGGTCGAGGCGTTCATCCGGGGCGAGGACTCCGAGACGCTCGTCGGGACCGAGGCGCCACCCGCATCGACGAAGAAGCCGGCGCCTCGGACGACCCGGGCGAAGGCCGCCGCGGCGCGGTGAAACCTCAGGCGGATGGCTCGCAGGAGCGTCGCCTCCGCCTTCGGTGGGCGAACGGTGACTCGACGTCGAGGTCGTCAGGACCGACCGACCGAGGGCTCGAGGCGCCCCATCGGCGGGCGCCGCGAGCCTTCTCGCGCCTGACCGAGCGCGCCGCCGTGACCGCCTACCGCGGGACGGCGTGGGCGATCGGGCGGGCACCCGAGGCCGCCACCCGGAGTGTCCTCGGAACGCTGACCGAGGCGTCGTACCTGCTCTGGCCGGCGCGGCGGCATGTCTCCGACCTGAACTTCTCCCGGGTCCTCCGGACGACGCCCGACGATCCAGCCGTCCGACGCCTCGCACGTCGGGCCTACCGGACCTATGCCCGCTACCTGACCGAGCTGATGCGGCTCCCGAGCCGGCCGATCGAGGACGTCGTCGCGATGGTCGAGGCGGAGGGCATCGTCGAGGTCGCCGAGGACTGGCGGGCGTCCGGGCGAGGGCTCATCGTCGTCGCCCCGCACATCGGGAACAACGAAGCGGCGGCGGCAGGCATCGCCCGACTCGGCCTGCCGATCAACGGCCTGGCCGACGACTCGGCGTTCCCCGAGCTTCTCGAACTCCTGACCCGCCAGCGCGAGGCGTGGAGCATCAAGACGATCTACTGGCGGAACATCCGCGAGATCTTCGGGGTGCTTCGGCGCGGCGAGATCCTCCTCCTCCTCATCGACTGGGGCTATCGCGACGACGGCATGCCGGTCCGGCTGTTCGGTCGCTGGACGACGCTGCCCGCAGGACCGGCGACGATCGCCGCCAGGACGCACGTCCCGATCCTGCCGGTCGCCGCTCGGCGGTTGCCCGATGGGCGGTACCGGATGACCCACGAGCCGCTCATCGAGCCGGCCTCGTCGTCGCCGGCCGACATCCAGCGAGCGACCCAGGCGATCGCCGACTTCCTCGAGCGCTCGATCGCCGTCGCGCCCGAGCAGTGGTACTCGTTCAAGCCGATGTGGCCGGCGACCGACGAGGAGGAGGCCGCCCTCGAGCGGCGCGCCGCCGCGATCCTCGGCCAGACGCCGGCCGAGGCCGCGTGACGGCGGTGGCGACGCCCGAGACCGGCGCGGCCGCGGCGCGGCCGCGCGGGACCACGTTCCAGCGGGTCCGTGCCACGACCCTGATCGCCGGCGCGGGGCTCATCGAGCGCCTGCCGGAGGACGTCGTGCTCCGGACCGCGGACCTCGGTGGACGGGTCGGCTTTCGGGTCGCCGGCGGGCGGCGGGTCCAGGCGCGACGGAATCTCGCGCGGGTCGCACGATGGGCGGCCGAGACGGGCGCGAGCACCCCGGCGGTGCGCGCCGCGGCGGACGATCCCGCGGCGCTCGATGGACTCGTCGAGTCGGCCTTCCGCCAGCACGGCCGCTACTGGGCCGAGCTCGTCCGGGCACCCCGGATGACCGGCGACTACATCCGCGAGCGGGTCGACATGTCGGGCGCCAGAGTCCTGGACGACGCCGTCGCGATCGACGGCCCGGTCATCTTCATCGGCCTCCACTTCGGGGCCGTCGAGCTGCCGGCCTATTACCTTGCCCAGGTCGCCGGACGGACCTCCGTCGGGGCGATGGAGACGGTCAGCGACCCGGAGCTGGCTCACTGGTTCCTCGAGACGCGCGGCGCGATGGGCATCCGGCTGGTCGGCCTGCGCGAGGCCCGCCGGGAGATGCTCGCGGCGGCGCGCCAGGGCAGCGCGCTCGCGCTCGTCGCCGACCGCGACCTGACCGGTGGCGGCATCGCGACGCCGTTCTTCGGCCACCCGGCGCCGCTGCCCGCAGGTCCCGCGCTCCTCGCCCTCGAGACCGGCGCGCCGATCTTCGCGATCGCCGTCCGGCGGATCCGGACCGGCCGGTACGCCGCCCGCGTCGAGGAGGTGCCGGTCCCGAGCGAGGGCAGCCGCCGGGAGCGGGTCGAACGGACGCTGGTCGCGACCGCCCGGCTGTTCGAGTCGTACATCGCCGATGCACCCGCCCAGTGGTGGGGCGCCTTCTACCCGGTGTGGCCGGACCTGGAGGAGGCGGCCGCATGACCGAGCGCCCCGGGCGGGCCGATCTCCATGTCCACACGCTCGCGTCCGATGGGACGTCTCGCGTCGACGACATCCTGGCCTTTGCCGAGACGGCGACAGACCTTGACGTCATCGCCATCACCGACCACGACCGGATCGATGCCGCGCTCGCCGCGCGGGAGATGGCCATCGAGCGCGGCCTGCGGATCGCAGATCGTCGTCGGCGAGGAGGTGACGACCCGCGGCGGCCACCTCCTGGCGCTGTTCATCGAGCAGCGGGTCGCACCGCTCCGTTCGCTCCGCGCCGACGATCGCCGAGGTCCATGACATGGGCGGCATCGCGATCCCGGCCCACCCGCTCGTCCCGTACCCGCTGTGCGCCCAGGGGTTCGTCCTCCGCACGGCTGCTGGCCGAGCCGGACCAGCGTTTCCACCCCGACGGCCTCGAGACGTTCAATCCCACGACGCTCGGGCGGCCGTGGCACGGTCGGGTCGTCCGGTTCGCCGCGGAGCACGGCCTCGCGGCGGTCGGCGACAGCGACGCTCACGCGGCGGAGCACGTCGGCCAGTGCTGGTCGACGTTCCCGGGCCGGACGCCGGACGACCTCCGGGCGGCGATCCTCGTCCGCGAGACCCACGCCCACGGCTAGCTTCCACGCGCATGGCTCGATGGTCCGAACGTTCGGGCGGCAGCTCCGGAAGTACGGCCGCGACGCTCGCGATGGCGTCGGGGGCCGCGTCCGTCGCGACGGGACCGGGCGGGACCACGGCTATCCCGGGGGCCGGCAGCGACCGCCGCGCTACGAGCCGGGGCCGTCAGGCTTCGAGCCGGGTCCCGCAGCCACCGAGCGCGACCGGTGAAGATCGGGCTCGTCTCGCCGTACGTCTACCCGCTGCCCGGCGGAGTGACCCAGCACGTCCGGTATCTCTACGAGAACCTCCGGGTCCGCGGCCACGACGTCCGGATCATCACCAGCAGCCACGGCCTCCAGCGCAGCTCGGAGGGCGATATCATCCGGATCGGCAAGGGCTTCTCGGTCCCGGCAAACGGCTCGGTCGGGACGCTCACCGTCAGCTTCCGCTACATCAGCCAGGTCCAGGAGGTCCTCGACCGGGAGCGGTTCGACCTCCTCCACTTCCACGAGCCGCTCGTGCCGTTCCTGTCGTCGATCATCCTGCGCGAGTCCAGGAGCGTGAACATCGCGACGTTCCACGCCTACGCCGGCTGGTCGCCGGCGTACGAGCTCGGGAGTCACGGATGCTCGAGCGGCCACATCTCCCGGCTCCACGGCCGGATCGCGGTCAGCGCCGCTGCGCGCCACTTCATCGACCGCTACTTCCCGGGCGACTACAAGGTCATCCCCAACGGGGTCGACGTCGCTGCGGTTCGAGCGCGCGGTGCCGATCGCCCGCTGGCAGCGACGGGACGCCGAACCTCCTCTTCGTCGGCCGGTTCGAGCCACGCAAGGGCCTGCTCGACCTCCTCAAGGCGTTCCGGACGGTCCGCCGCTCGGGCCTCGACTGCCGGCTGCTCATCGTCGGCTCGGGGCCGCAGGAGCGTGAGGCGCGGCGCTACGTGGCGACCCGTCGGCTCGGCGACGTGGAGTTCCTCGGTCGCGTCACCGACGACGAGAAGGCCCAGCTGTTCCAGACCGCGGACGTCTACGTCTCGCCGGCCACCGGGCGCGAGTCGTTCGGCATCGTCCTGCTCGAGGCGATGGCCGCCGGGACGTCGATCGTCTGCTCCGACATCCACGGCTACAAGGGCGTCGTCCGGCGCGGCGAGCAGGCCCTTCTCGTGCCGCCGCGCGACCCGGCGGCCCTCGCCTCGGCGATGACCCGGCTCCTCGCCGACGACGAGCTGCGGGCGGCCATGGGCCGCTCCGGCCAGGTCCGGGTCCGCGAGTTCAGCTGGGAGCGGGTGACCGCCAAGGTCGACGACTACTACGGCTTCGTCATCCGCCGGCTGGCGGCCGCCGATGCCCTGCCGCCGGACTTCCGGGCGGCGGTGCCGCCGTCACCGCGGATCGGCGTCGCGGCCGAGCCGTTCAGCGGCAGCGCGGCGCGCGTCGAGGTCGTCCCGGCGACGAGCATCGACGTGGCCCGCTGAGCCCGGTCCGGGCTCAGCCGGTCTCGCCCCGGGTCAGGGTCAGCCGGCATCGCCGCGAGTCAGGGCGTCTGGCCCGGGATCGACCCCGGCGGCGTCCCGTTCGGCGTTGGTCAGCCGCCAGACCCAGGCGGCGTAGCCGACGATCGCGCAGGTGACCGCGAGCGCGATCAGGAGCACCAGGACCAGCGGGTTCGACAGCGAGACGGTCTGCCGGCGGGTCGGTGTTGACGGCGAACTGGAACGGGTAGAGGTACGTCGGCAGGATGCCCTGGTAGGCGTTGTAGACGACCGTCGGGAGCGGCAGGGCGGCGATGTTCGGATAGAGCACGATCGTCCAGGCGGTCGCCGCGAGGACGAGCCCGATCGCGAACCGACGCGCGTCGCTTCGCGGTCAGGACGACCCAGGCGACCGCGGCGAGCGGGCACCCCGAGGAGCAGCGCGACGACCTCCGACTGGAAGCCGTTGATGGCGAAGAGCACGCCCTCGCCAAGGACCCCGCTGACGACCGCGAGCGCGAGCCCGGCGACGATCGGCGGTGATCCCGATGTTCCGCAGCCGGCGGGTCACGTCGTAGCGACCTTCGGCATCGGGCCGGTCGAGGTGGACGAGCTGCCAGATGAGGATCGCGGCGGTCACGAGGATGATCGCGGCGACGCCCGCGACGCGGGTGGTCAGGACCAGCTCGCCAGGGTTCCCGACGCAGGCCGGCGAGTCGGGGTAGACCTGGTCGACGCCGGCGATCGACGCACAGCGGGGCTTTGAACAGCCACAGCAGGACCGGGCCCATGACCGCGACCGCGGCGGCGGCCTTGGCGAACAGCCACGTCTTGCGCGACGCCCCGTGCCACAGCTCGGCCACGAGAGTACGCGAGGGCGAGCAGGATGAACGGCATGCTCGTGTAGTAGTGGTACTGGAACGTCGCCCGGTCGATCCGCGTCCACGGCAGCCACAGGCTGAGGAACAGTGATCGCCACGAACGCCAGCGCCAGCGACGAGAGCTTGAACGCCTGCCACGGCGACGAAGCCGATCGCCGGGACCGCCATCCACCAGGTGACGAGACTGCCGTGGTCGTAGACCGCCGCCGACGTGTCGCCGGCGAAGCTGCCGGCGTAGAACCAGACGGGCTTGAGGTCGAGCGGCCAGGCCCACCACGGTGACGACGCGGCGTGGGTCGCCCGAAGGTTGTTGTGGTAGTCGTACATCGAGGCGGTCAGGTCGAGCCAGGGTCTGGCCCGTGTGACCCGGTGGCCAGCCAGTGAACAGCACGTGGTTGTCGATGAGCGCCCACGGGATGTACGTGATGACATACACGCCGAGCGGGATCGCGATCAGGCTCACCACCAGCCAGACGGCCGGGATGCCGGCCATCGACCCGATGCGCAGCCAGGAGGGCGGCGGTGCCGCGGCCGGCAGCGAGGAGGACCGCCGGGTCGTCGGGCTCGGGGATCGGCGCGAACGGCCCGAACCCGGCGTTGCCGGCGATGACGAAGGCGGCATAGGCGAGACCCCCGACCAGGACCCCGACGAAGGCGATCGAGATGGCCGGGACGGCCGCCGGGCCGAACGCGATCGAGCTCGTCCCCCGGCCCGAACGGCGACCGCCAGCGAGGAACAGGCCGATCCCGAGGACCGCCGGGGCGCCGACCGCGAACCGGACCTCCTCGTCGGTCCAGGCGATCGGCCGGAGGATCGCAGCCGACGACCGCCGCGAGGGTGAGCCCGATCATCAGGACGAGGAACATCAGGTTCGCCCCGGCGGTGTCGCCCGAGGGGGTGCTGATCGCCATGTAGCCGAGCACGGTCGTGGCGAGGATGAGCCCGAGGATCAGCAGCATCCGCCCGAGGGCGGAGCGGATGAGGACGAGGACGCGACGGCCCCGATCGCGTAGGCGCCGACCCACTTGGAGGCGAGCGCCAGCCCGAGCAGGACGCCGACGATCGGCATGACGACCCAGAAGGCGCCCCGCCACCGCCAGTCTGCCCGTCCACAGCGCGGCGAACAGGGTGACCGCGGCGATGATGAACAACCCGACGTAGGCGTCGTTCATCGCGATCCGGGTCTGGACGAAGGACATCGGATCGACCAGCGACGACCGCGGCCAGGATGATCGCGATCGATCGTCGCCGGAACAGGATCCTGGCCAGGAGGTAGAGCAGCGCCGCCGTCAGGACGCCGGCCAGCACGCCGGGCAGGCGCCAGGCCGACCTGGTTGTAGGCGACGTCGATCGTCGCCGCGCCGCCGCTCGGGGTGAACGTCAGGAGCTGCTCGCGGTCGGCCGCCGGGATAGGGCTTCGCCGCATCGAGGGCCCACGCCGACGGCTCCGCGGGGAGCGGCGCATCGGCATACACGGCATCGCCGTGGGGCTCGATGACATAGACCGTGGAACCGGTCCCATCCTGCCGATCGCCGAGGACATGGACCATCTGGGTCGCGACGTTGTAGACGACCCAGCGGACGTCGCCGGGCATCGGGAACGACTTCGTGACCGCCGGGTCCGAGGCGCTCGTCCCGCCGACGCGGACCACCGTCATCTGATCGCCGTTCGCGACGTACAGCTCCGGGTCGTCGATCCCCGTCACCTCCGCGAGCCCGGTCGCCGGATGGTCGGTCGCGACGACCGACGTGACCGTCCCGTCGGCTTCCGAGAGGAACGTCACGCCCTTCGTCCCGGAGATCGGCGATCCGCGACCGGGGCTCGATCGACATGCCCGGCAGCGTCCCGGCGTCGATCGCCTTCTGGACGTTGGCCTTCGTCGTGGCGGTCAGGACGTTCGGCACGACGAACGTGCCGGTCCCGGCAGTCGGCGATGACCCTGGTAGTCCGATTCCTGGTGGCCCGGTGATCGGGCGAGCTCCGCGGCCACGGCGACCGGGTCGCCGATCTCGCCGGCCTGGGCGATCAGGGCGTCACCCGGCCCCGCCTCCGGCGAGCTGGGTGATGCCGTCGACGGCGGCTCGACCGAGCTCGTGCGCCGTCGGTCGCGTCGAGCGTCACGGCCTGGCCGGTCTGGGTCGTCGCCACGACGACCGCGCCGTCGTCGGAGGCGATCAGGTGGCTGACCGGGGCCCCGACCTGCCCGAACGGATCGGGGGTCGCGAAGGCTTCCAGCGAGCCGCCACGGAGGACGTCGAGGCCGATCGACGTGTCGACGACGAGGACCTCGCCGCACGCCCGTCCCGATGTACAGCTTGTGGTCGCGGGCCCCGATCGCGACGGCCGACGCCCCGGGGGCGGGGATCGTCGCGACGAGGCCGCGGGTCGCGAGGTCATAGGCCCGGACCTCATCCCCGGTCGCGACGTACAGACGGTCGCCGGCTCGCCCGCCGGGCAGGCTCGGATCGTCCCAGCGCGGCTCGACGGCCGCGTCCTTCACCGGCACGTCGAGATCGCTCGTGGCGGAGACCTTGTCCTGGCCGAACAGGACGATCCCGACCGCCATCGCGTACTTCGCGACGTGCGGATGGGTGTACTCGTAGATGTCGTGGTCGATGCCGTACCGCCAGCCCTGCAGGAACTCGGTGGCCGTTCGGGCGTGGTAGACCTCGTCGAAGTGCATCGTCAGGGGCTCGGCGAGCCGGAAGGTCCGGAACGCCAACGCGGCGATGACGAGGACGATCACGACCCACAGGTCGAGGCGCTCGAGCCGTCCGCCGCCTTCGCCATGCAAGCCGCGGGACCGATCCGGGCGTGTGGGCCGGGAGTCGATCCGACTCCGGACCCCGTCGAGCCAGCCCGGGGCCGCCACGCCGACCCCGAGTCGCGAGGCGACCGCGACCGCACCAGGGTCGGGCCCGTCGCTCCCGGGAGATCCCGTCGGGTCGGTCCCACCCTCGACGCCGACGGTGAACGCGGTGCCGCCCGCCGATGGGCCGCCCGTCGGGCCGGCGGCCATCGCGGCGGCCGGGACGAGGGCCGGCGCGGGGACATGGACGGGGACAGGCGTCGCTGGCTCCGAGATCCGTCCGGCCTCCTCGACCTCCTCGGCGAGCGCGCGCCGGGCCCCCGGCCGCAGCTGGATGACCGCCCACACGAAGACCGCGACATGGAGCAGCACGATGACCGTGACGCCCTTCGGATCGCGGATCGCCGGGCCGATCCCCAGCCAGTCGATGATGCTCGGGTTGCCCGGATAGAGCGTCGTGAGGACGACGTAGAGGTTCAGGAAGTTCGCCGCGGCGAGGACGAGCCAGGCGATCCGCCAACGCCACGAGATCGCCGCCAGGATCGCGCCGACGATGAAGAACGGGTAGAGGTAGCGCTCGTGGACGCGCGTCGGGACGATGAAGAACGCGATCGCCAGGATCGCCAGGCCGACGAGGATCGTCCGACGGTCGGGGTGGAGAGCGACCACGAGGACGACGGCCCCGACGACCGCGAGGAGCAGAGCGGTCCCGACGAAGACCGCCCAGACCGGCCCGATGCCGATCGGATCGGGACACCGGGCGGCGGCGCCGGCGTCGCACAGCCAGCGAGCCCGTCGCGGCCAGGCCGTTCCCGGCCGCGTCGGTGACGAGGGCCCAGATGTTGTAGGCGTTGACGGTGAGATAGGGATAGCCGCCGGCCGTCTCGACGACCTGCTTGATGAGCCCTGGCAGGGTCAGCCCGAACGGCGCCGACATCAGCGTCGCGGTCGCCAGACCGGCGAAGACCGTCGTGACGATCCGGATCGGCCCGTGGCCCAGCCGGCCCGCCGTCGTCTCGCCGACCGGCTCCGGGTCGAGGCCCGCTTCGTCGGTCCGATGTCCCCAGATCGCCCGCACGATGACGACCGCTCCGACGATCGGGACGATGATCCCCAGCTGCGGCTTCGTGACCGCGGCGACCGTGCCCCAGATCGCCGCCCACTCGGGCTGGTCGCGCCAGATCGAGCGCAGGGCCAGGAGGACGAAGACGAGCCCGACCGAGTCGACCTGGCCCCAGACGACGCTGTCGAACCAGGTGATCGGGACGAACAGCACGAGCGCGGCGCCGAGGAGCGCCCGCCGGTCGTTGCCGCCCAGCTCGCGGATCATCGAGAAGACGAGGGCGGCGCAGACCAGGTCGGCGACGATGGCGGGCAGCTTGATCAGGTCACCCAGGCCGCCGAGAGCCTGGCCGACATAGCCCATCGCCCACAGGACATACAGGTAGCCGGGGGTGTAGTCGTGGAAGAACGCCCGATCGTAGAAGCCGAACGGGCCGTCCTGGGCAAGGTTGCCGGCCCAGAACCCGAACGCGTTCAGGTCGACGCTAGAATCCGGAGCCTGGCAGGAGGTATGCGATGATGAGGCGAAGGGCGAGCCCGGCCAGGAGGAGGCCCGCGAGCGCGCCCGCCGTCTGTCGAGTCCACGCGGACGACCCGCTCGGAAGCCGATCGGGCTGGCCCGTCGCGGGGTCCGACACGAGGTTCGGTCTCCTGCACGAGCGCTGAGGTGTCGCGGAGTCTAGCACGGGGTGCCCCGCCGTCCGATCGGCCGGGCTCGCGGCTCGACGAGGTCGCCGCCCGGGCCCCCGTGGCCGTCGGGCTGGCGGTCGTCTTCGTGCTGCTGATCGTCTACCCGGTCAGCAATCCCGAGCGTCGGAACACGTACAACCACTTCGTCTGGCAGGCCTCCGCGTGGCTGTCGGGCGAGGCCGGGATCCAGTACCCGGTCCACGCCTC